>CAYTBN010000007.1:0-66770 GCA_964436045.1 uncultured Rickettsiales bacterium
TCATTTTGGCCTTGGGAACCACGCCAGTCTCCATCCCGCATTTCGGGATGGAGACCAGTCAAGAACCCACCACCGCGTAGAGGACTGATCCGGAGCAGACACGTCCCACGGATCCGCACTGACGGCCATCACGGTCGCTGGCGCGGATGCCGCGGGCTCCGGGGGGAACCGGCGTGCATCCCGTTCGGTTGACAGCTCCCAGTTCCGGTCGTCAGGATCCGCCACGAGGGAATCTCGAGGCGAGGAGGACGACGTGAGCATCGGGGATCGGCCGGGCACGCCCATCGAGGGCGCGGACCCTGGCCTCTACAACAGCGATCTTGCCCCCACCCCCGCCGCACAGCGGACCTGGCGCTGGACCAGCATCGCCGCGCTGTGGGTTGGGATGGTGGTCTGTGTCCCGACCTACATGCTGGCCGGGGGCCTGCTCAAGGCGGGCATGTCGTGGTCGCAGGCGATCCTGACCATCCTCCTGGGCAACTGTATCGTCCTGGTACCGATGGCCCTCGTCGGGCATGCGGGCACCAAACACGGCGTCCCCTTCCCGGTTCTGCTGCGCGCCTCCTTCGGCACCGTGGGCGCCAACGTCCCGGCGGTATTGCGGGGCCTGGTCGCCTGTGGCTGGTTCGGCATCCAGACCTGGGTCGGCGGCTCGGCCGTCTACTCGATCCTCAACGCCCTGACCGACGACTGGTTCGTGGGCTCGCCGCTACCTGTCCTGGGCATCGACCTCACACAGACCCTGTGCTTCATGGCTTTCTGGGCACTGCACGTATGGTTCGTCTACCGGGGCACCGAGTCCATCCGCTGGCTCGAGACCCTGGCCGCGCCGTTCCTGCTGCTGATGGGTGTCGCGCTGCTGATCTGGGCCTACGTGAAGGCCGGTGGATTCGGCACCATGCTGTCCGCGCCCTCCGCCTTCACAAAACCGAGCGAGTTCTGGGCGGTGTTCTTTCCAAGCCTCACGGCGATGGTCGGCTTCTGGGCCACCCTCTCGCTGAACATCCCGGACTTCACCCGCTACTGCCGTTCCCAGCGGGATCAGGTGCTGGGCCAGGCGCTGGGTCTACCGGCGACCATGGCGCTGTTCTCGTTCATCGGTGTGGCCGTGACCTCGGCGACGGTGGTGATCTACGGAGAGGCACTGTGGAATCCCGTCGACCTGCTGCACCAGATGGGCGGCTGGGCGGCGCTGGTGGCGCTGTTCGCCCTGGCGGTGGCCACCCTGACCACCAACCTGGCAGCCAACGTGGTCGCGCCGGCCAACGGTTTCTCCAACATCGCCCCACGCCGGATCTCCTTCCGGATGGGCGGCTACATCACCGCTGGCCTCGGCATCGCGATGTTCCCCTGGAAGCTGATGGAGACCGCCGAGACCTACATCACCACCTGGCTGATCGGATATTCGGCCCTGCTCGGACCCATCGCCGGCATCCTGATCGTCGACTACTTCGTGATCCGTCGAACCGAGCTGGACGTGGGCGACCTCTTCCGGCGGGGGGGGCGCTATCGCTTCGTGGGCGGGTGGAACCCGGTGGCGATGGTGGCTCTGGCCGTGGGCGTGGCTCCCAACATCCCGGGCTTCCTCCACAAGATCGGCGCGCTGACCACGGTGCCCCCGGTGTTCGACACGATCTACACCTACGCCTGGTTCGTGGGCCTGATCCTCAGCGCGACGGTCCACGGGCTCGGGATGATGCTGTGGCGGCCTCCGGGTATGACACAGCGAGGGTGACACCGCGGCGGTCGCTCATCTCCTCGAGCTGCCACCCGACCCAGCCGATGAGCGTGCCGAGTCATGCGCGTTTTTTCAATTGCAGTATTCTCTTGGCAGAGCCGGGGGAGGAACCGACGCCGGAGGACACCATGCGCAAGTTACACCTGTTCATTCTGGTCGCCTCGATCTCGTTCGCGGTCTGCGCTCCTGCCGATGCGCGTCGCTCCATCGGATCGGGCAGCTCGGGTTACGAACAGATCAACAGGGGGGTCGTCGACCTCGGGTTCTTCGACAGCCTGCTGTTGCTGCGATACCTCAACGACTCCTCCTGCCAGTCGTCGTCGATGGTGGTTGCGTTCATCGGCGGGTTCACGCCCCGGTATTTCCTGATGGACAACCTGGCGCTCAACCTGAGCCTGACCTGTTCGCGCAAAGGGAGCTGTCCGTCGAAGGCAGTACCACCATCGACGCCTCGGATCTCGGCTTCCTGGGGTTGTTCGGGGTGAACTACTACGTCCGTCTGGGGAACAGCTTCTTCTGGAAGCCGGGGATCAGCGGCTGAGGGTTCTTCGGCTCCCGGGACGTGCCCGGAAACGACCCGGGAGCCGTGATCGAGTCCAGCCTCTACGGCGGTGCCGTCCGCGTCGACCTCGGGTTCGTGGTCTATGTCAGCAAGTTCGTCAACCTGCGGGCCGGCCCCGACCTCCTGATCCGCTTCGGCGTCGACCAGCCCGCCCAGGGCGAGGGCTCCTCGTTCGTCGAACTGGACGCCGGTCTGGCCGTGGGATTCGGCTACTCGTTCTGAGGTAGGGCTGGATTCCAAGCATTCCCGCGATCTCTTGATAAATATCCTCTTCCGTCGCGCGTCAAACCCGGGGATAGAGAGACCACCGCCCTCACCGATCCCCGGAGGCACGATGCGACGCCGGTTCTTGATCGCCCTCTCCCTTCTCGCCCTTTCCTCCACCGCCTGTTCCGGCGTGGACAGCGAGCCAGGTGCCACGGAGACCCTGTCGTCGCCCATCGTGGGCGGCTGGCTCGAGCCGGACATGGAGTACACAGTGGCCATCCTGGAGAACGGCGATCCGGTCTGCACCGGTACCCTGGTCGACACCCGGGTCGTGGTCACCGCCGGACACTGCGTGTGGGGCAACCTGGGCACCCTGCGGGTGTTCTTCGGGATCAACGCCAACAACCTCAACACCGGGACCACGGTGGACGTGGACTCCTACGGGCCCCACCCCGACTTCAACCCCTACGCGCTGTCCGATGACATCGGCGTGATCCTGCTGGCCGAGGACGCGCCGGTCGCGGCCGCCCCGATCCTCCCGACCGGCGTGTTCGACGCGAGCTGGATCGGCACCGATCTGCGCTTCGTGGGCTACGGTTCGGCGATCTGGTGGGGCGGCGGTTCCGGCCGGCGCCGGGCGGTGGACATCGCGGTCGATCAGATGGATAGCTCGACCTTCACCTACTACGACAACCAGCACGAGACCTGCTACGGCGACTCCGGGGGTGCGGCTTTCGCCGACTACGACGGGCAGTGGCAGCTGATCGGCGTCACCTCCTATGGCGATTACTACTGCCAGACCTACGGCGTGAACACGCGTGTCGACGCGTACGACACCTGGGTCGAGAGCCTCCTCGATGACACCCCCCCCGATCCAAACGAGGCCACCGAGCTGATCCCCGGCACCGTCGAGAGCGGCTCCCTGGGCGCCGACGAGTTGGCGGATTACACCTTCGCCACCCAGTCCGGCTACCGCTACGACGTGATCGTGGCGCCCAGCAGCGGAGACACGGACCTCTACACCCACGACAGCGAGGACATCGATCTGGCGGTGTACACCTGCGCGTCCACCGAGGCCGGGACCGACACCGAGTTGTGCACGGTCACGGGCGCTGGCGACGGTGATTACTTCGCCATGGTCCACGGCGCGACGGCCACCAGCTTCGACATCCTGGTGGCCGAAAGCCCGGCCACCTGCCACGCCGTCAACAACAGCCACGGATCCTACTGTCGCAACGCCTGCCCCTGCGGGGTCGGCGAGGGGGACTGCGACAACGACAACCAGTGCGCTGACGGCCTGCACTGCGCCGCAAACGTGGGCGCGGACTACGGCTTCTACTGGAAGGTCGACGTCTGCGAGTACTGAATCCTACCCCGCGCGTTATGATCGGGGGCAACCCAAGAGGAGCACACCTTGGAGCCCCATCCACGACCATCCTGGCCTCTGGTCGGCCTGCTCGCCCTCGCTGGCGCCCTGCTCTCCTGCCCCGGGCGGGATGACGACGACACCAATGGCGACGACGACGCCAGCGCGGGTGACGATGACGCCGGTGATGACGACACCAGCGGCGACGACGACACCAGCGGCGACGATGACTCCACCGCGGACCCGTACATCCAGCCAGAGACCTACGTCAGCCCCCACGACCTAGAACCGAGCGGGACCGCGACGGTCCACTACGGCGGGGGTCTGGCCGACGGCGAGAGCCTGACACTGCGGTACGGATTCAACGGATGGAACCTGACCCAGGGCGTGACCGGCTACCAGCTCGTGACCCAGAACGGGAACACTGACTTCTTCATCGACGCGACGATGGCTCCGGTTGCGGGCGGTTTCGAGGTCACGGTCGACCTACCTACCGAGCTGAAGGCACTCCATTTCAAGTTCTTCCGCGACGAGGACGGGGAGCTGACCTGGGACGACAACGACGGGCGGGACTACCACCAGTCCGCGATCTTCCCCTACATCGGTCCGATGCTGACCTGGAACGCGGATACCACACCTCAGACGGGGGTCGTGGTCACCTTCGAGACGAGCATCCCCTGTCTGGGGACGGTCGAGTACGGCACGACGGCTGCGCTGGGGCAGGCGGTCTTGGGCCAGGGACTGGCGACCCTGCATCGCATCCCCCTCACCGGCCTCCAGCCGGATACGGAGTACCACTATCGGGTCTTGGACAGCGGTGGCCACGCCACGGCTGTCCACACCTTCCGGACGGCACCCACGGACCCGGCGCTGATCCGTTTCGCCGCACTGGCCGACATGCAGGACAGCGGCGAGGGTCAGAGCCGGTGGTCCGACGTGGTCGAGGCGGTGGCCGACGAGGGCGGCGAACTGGATTTTTTGATCCTGCCCGGCGACATGCCCTTCGACGACTATCCAGGGTTGTGGTGGCTGTACTTCGACCGCGCGCGTGATCTCCTCCCCGGTGTCGTCACGATGCCCGCGGTGGGTAACCACGAGACCCCCGGCATCCCCCACGATCCGGATACCTCGAGTTTCCTCTACTACTTCGATTTGCCGTACGCGGTGGTGGGTGGGTGCCACTTCCGGTTCGACTACGGTCCGGCCACCTTCCTGGCCCTCAACTCCGAGGTCTTCGACGAGCTGGCCCCTTCAGGACTGCAATACGACTGGTTGGCCGCGGAGCTGCAGTCGATCTACGTGACCGGCGATCACGACTGGATCTTCAGTTTCTTCCACGTTCCCCCCTACAACGTCGGCGCCCGCCGTTCCGAAGAGCAGGACGATCTGCGACCGCTCTCGTCCATGTTCGACGGCCTGGTCGATTGGGTGTTCACCGGTCACGAACATCTGTATCAGAGAATGATCCCACTTCGGCACGAGGCATCTCCTTCGCCGTCTGGCGAATATGGGACCGCTACCGACCAAGGTGTCGGTTATATGGTCCTACCGCCAGCCGGCCACAGCCCCTCTAAATCCGTGGTCGAACCCGGCGGCCCATCCGCGTATCTTCGCGACCTGGTCGCATACCCCACCATCGATGAGGTCCAGACCCAGGTCGACAGCGAGATCGGCTTCGTCGTCGTCTCGCTCCAGGGCAACGCCATCACCCTCGAGACCTGGGGCATGGGCTCCCTCGATGCACCCCAATCCGCCCATGTCATGGACGTCATCAGTTACCAGAAATAGCCACGGTGCCGGCGCCATTCGCCCGCCGAACACCCCCGCGCCGGCGTAACCTGGCAAGAGTCAGGCGGTCGAGACGATCGTGTCGGTGATGCGGGTTTCGTCGATTTCGATGATGCGGTAATGATGCGCTGCCGGTTCGCTCCCGTCCTGGGGCACAACGAACGCCACCGTGGCCAGGGACTTCTTTCCCTGGATCAGGCCACTGTGGTTTCTGTGCTTGTGCCCGGAGAGGAGCAAGTCGAGGTTCTCGTACCCGAACAACCGCTGTTGCACATCCGCGGTATTGCTCAGAATGTACTTGTGTAGATCTGCGCTGTCGGTGCCACCCCAGTAGTTCTCGAAGGCGTGGTGAGTCATCAGGATGTGCGATCGGCCCGGATGCGCAGCGAGTTCCGCCTCCACGAAGGACATCGACGCCTCGGAGAATGTGCCGTTGTCCATGCCGTCCAAGGTCGTATCGATCCCCAGTACCGTATGGTCACCTATTTCGACCTTCCAGTCTCTCTCGACCCAGGTCGCGTCGTTGTCCAGCAGAACCTTGAAATCGGCCAGGGTGTATCCGCTCGACTCGCCTACCCGCCCGGCTTCCTTGTTTCCCCGCACGGCATAGGCGGGACAGGGTAACTTCCGAGCGATCTCACCAAAGAGCTGCGCGTCCTCCCCCGGCGCGGCGTTGTTGTTGAAGTTGTCTCCGCCAAAGAGGACAAAATCCAGGTCCGGCTGACCGCTCTTCACCGCGTCCACGAGGCGCTCGAGTGCCGCGACCGTGGCTGGCATGTTCAGATCGAGATGGACATCCGGGACGTGCGCAAAACGGATCGATCCCGCGGCGCGTCGGGTCGGGGCGGCGGTTGCAACGGGCGCGAATTCGGCGCCGCCGCCGCCCCCGACCAGGGTCCCGGCCGCCACGACCAGGCCCGCTTTCATCATTTCACGCCTCGAGATCTTCATTCGTTGCCTCCCATCTAGGTCGGCCGCTATTTCCACGCTCCGAAAGCCTACCTTTTCTGTGGTCCCTTGGCGACCCGGGCCAGGGCGGCCTTTCCTGTTACGAACCGGTTACCCGCGAACGCGCCAGGATCGGCTTGAATGAGGGTGCGGAACACGGAAGCTCATCGGGCCCGGCGGTGTTCCTCTCACAGGGCCACGGAAGGAGGGAACTCATGCAGAACATTCGAACCTTCATCGCCGCGATGGCGGCTGTGGTCTTCGTGGGCTACGCGGGATTGTTTTCCACAGCGGACGCGGACGGTGTCTCGGATCGGCCCCTCGCGCCGCCGTCCGGGGAGGTGCTCGTCGATGGCGCCACCCTCACAGGTCAGCTCGTCCAGGTCGACGGCCGCACCGAGGTCGTGTTCACCGCTCGAAATCCCACCGATGACAAGATCGAGATGAAGTTCCAGTATGCGGCGTACTACACCGCACCTGCGGCCATGTTCTCGCGGATGGGCGCCATGCCTATGCAGGTCGCTGGCCAGGAGGTTCTGCTCGTGGCGGACGCAGGCGAAACCGTCCAGAAGCGCGTTCGCCTCGAAGTGCCCGAGGGCGCGGGCAAGCAGAAGGTGCCCGAGGACCACTCCCCGGAGAGCTGGAGCCTGCTAGTCGCCCGCTCAGCCCTCGCCCAGGACGCCATCTGGGGCGCGGAACCGCCTGCGCCCAGCGAGGGAGCCGTCGACCTGCAGGATCGGCAAGTCATTCTGGCCAGATCGTCCATCGCGTCGCCGGACTTGGGCTGAACCGGACCGATGTCGTACATCGTCCTGCAGCGGCTGGGCTGGGGTGCAGCGGGAGCGGCCGCCGGGCTGCTCCTGCTCGCCGTCGCCTCGCAGCCCCTGGACGTCGGCGCCTGGCTGCAGCCCGAACTGGAGCTGGTCTCGGACGTGGACGGCGAACTGGCCGAGGTCGAGCTGCACTACGTACGTTCCTTCCATGATGCCTCCTTCGCCACCATCGCCGACCTCCTAGATGCCCTACCCCGCGACACCGTCGTCCGCGTCGTGGTCGCCTACGTCCACGAGTTCGACTTCCTGGTCGAGGAGCTGGAGCGTCACGGGATCTCACCCCCCGACGAGTTGACCGCGGTGGTCACCGGCTTCCCCATCACCCCCTGGGCCAAGGACCGCTTCGGCACCTTCCGCAGAGGCGACCAGCCCGTGCTCGCGCTGCCGCCCGACCGCAGTCGGGTGGGTGGCCCCCGCGGCAACGACGCCCGGGTGCCGGAGATCCTCTGCCGGGAAGTGGAGGGGCTGTCCTGCGAGTCCCTGCCCTTCCGCTTCGAGGGTGGCGACCTGCTCTCCGACGCGGACCGGGTGTACCTGCCCGCCAACCTGCTGGGCCGCAATCCCCACCTGGACGAGGACGAGCTGCTGGCCTCGATGGACGAACTCTTCGGTCGTCCCGCCGCGCGCATCGGCCAGCGACCGTCGCAGATCCCGGACCACCACATCGGCATGGTCGTCACCCCCCTGGGCGACGGAGTCGTCGCCGTCGCCGATCCCGACCTTGGCCGGGAGCTGGCCGGCGACACGAGCGCCGGTCCGGTCGAGATCGAGCCGGACGACGAGCGCTACATCCCCTTCCGCGCCGTGGCGACGATCCTCGAGGATCAGGGGCTGATCGTGGTCCGCGTCCCCATGCTCCTGACCACCACACCGCGGGTGTTCGTCACCTACAACAACGCCCTGCTCGAGACCCGCGCCGACGGCCGCCACATCTACCTGCCCGTCTACGAGCTTCCCCAGCTCGACGCCCTCGCGGCCCAGGTCTTCGAGGAGCAGGGACTCACCGTCCACCCGATCCGCGTGACCGACGTCTACGAGCACACCGGCTCCCTCCGTTGCCTGGTGGGCGTCATCGCCCGTCGTTGACCGAATCCCCTTGACAGGGAGCCGCCGGGATGGAGCGCTTCGCCGTCGAGAAGCCCACCGCCGACGCCCTCAAGGCGCGGCTACGCGCGGGCATCGAGACCGGAACGGTCCGCGCGGACCTGGACGTGGCACAGGCGGCCTGGCTGATCAACAACACCTACGTGATGCTGGCGGCCCCGCTGGCGTCGCGCCACTTCCACATCCGCATGACCGAATACCTGGGTGGTGACGCGAGTTCGCCCGAACCGGACATGGGGCAGCACCTAGAGCGAACCCTCGGCCTGCTGGGGGAGTTCCTCCGGCCGACGGACGATTCAGGGGAAGGACAGGGACGATGACGATCACCGGTGGCGGACACTACGTGGCGGCCGTGTTGCGCGAAGAGGGGGTCGAGAGCGCCTTCGGGATCGTGGACGGCTCCTATCTGCAGCTGTGCAAGGGCATCGTGACCCGCGGGATCCGGCTGATCACACCGCGGCACGAGTCGTCCGGGGTCCACATGGCCGGAGCCCACGCCCGGCTCACCGGCAAGCTCGGTGTATGCCTGGCCAGCAATGGTCCCGGCGTGGCCAACGTGCTCAGCGGCGCGGTAGTGGAGAGCGGCGAGGGCAACCGCGTGCTGCTGATCACCAGTTGCCGTCGCACGGGCATCCAGTACCCGGATCGGGGCGGCACGTTCCAGCGCTTCGATCAGGTCGGCACCCTCGGCGCCCTGGGCAAGTGGGCCTGCCAGGTCCACTCGCCGGACCAGCTCGGCGAGGTTCTGCGCAAGGCGCTGCGCGCTTGCTGGGAGGGGCGGCCTATGGGTACCACGCCGACAATCCGGCGTGGCTGTGTGAGGACGATACCCTGCGGGGCAACGTCGAGTTCGCGTACTCGGACCACAAGCGCCAGGTGGAGGAGATGCTCGCCCGCTGGCGGGTGAGGCACCCGGAGTTGCGGCAGCTGATCTTCCGCCCGGGGACCATCCTCGGCGCCACCACCCGCAACCAGATCACCGACCTCTTCGACGGTCGTCTCGTGCTCGCTCTTCGGGGCGCGGAGTCGCCCTTCGTCCTGATCTGGGACGAGGACGTGGCCGAGTGTTTCGCCCGCGGCGTGATGGAACGCCGCACCGGGATCTACAACCTGGCGGGCGACGGAGCGGTCCCGCTGCGGGAGCTGGCGGGAATGCTGGGCAAACCCTGCGCGAACCTGCCGGTGGGGGCCGTGCGCGAAGCGCTGCGGCTGATGCGAATGGTGGGGGTGACCCAGTACGGTCCGGAGCAGGTGGACTTCCTGCGTTACCGGCCAGTGCTGAGCAATCGCCGGCTCAAGGCGGAGTTCGGCTTTACACCGCGCAAGACATCGCGCCAGGTCTTCGAGTTCTTCCTGGCCGGGAGGGGAGCGGACGATGGCGGGTAGACGGCGGAGGCCATCGTCGGCGCCATCGACCGACAGCAGCGCCAACTGGTGCTGGGGCGGGTGGGCCACGTCAGCCGCATGCTCAGCGCCCACTGGCCGGGACTCTACGAACGGATCATGACGCGCGCGCTGCGCCAGGAACTCGATCGGTAGAGTGCGCGCGGGTGGATCTGTGGCAAGGTAGTTGGCGAGTCATGGGATTTCGCCTGTCACCAGCCACCGGTCTCCTGCTCTGCACGCTGCTCGCCTGTGGTCCAGGGTCGATCACGACCGATGACGACGACAACACCACGGGCGACGACGACAGCACCGCCGACGACGACGACACCACCACGGGCGACGACGACACCACCACCGGCGACGACGACACCACCACCGGTGACGACGACACCACCACCGGCGACGACGACGACAGCCTGGACTGCGAGAACCTGCCGCAGGGCCCCCTCCCCTATGAGGTGATCCACGGCCCGCGGGCCACCGAGGACCTGGCCTTCGACGACGAGGGGTATCTGATCGGCGCCGATTCCGGGAACATCTTCCGGTCGCTCTACGCGGCCGCCAGCGAGCTGTGGGTCCCCGGGCCGTGGGCCGACATCACCGGACTGCGGGCGCTGCCCTCGGGCGACATCGTCTATGCGGATACCAGCGACGGCAGCCTGATGCGCGTCGACCGGACGACGGGAGCGCGGACCACCGTCCTGTCCGGCCTGAGCAATCCCGACGGCCTGGAGGTGGATCTGGACGGCTTCGTCTACGTGGCCGAACAGGCCAGCGGGATGGTGCGGCGGGTCGACCCGGACAGCGGCGAGTTCATCATCCTGGCCACCGACCTGACCCAGCCCAACGGCCTGAGCTTCGATCCGAGCTACACGACCCTGTACGTCGACAGCTATGGCGGTGGTGTGGTCTACGCCATCCCGGTTGGCCTGGACGGCACGCCTGGCGAGGTGTGGAACTTCGCCGGGCTGGTGGGAACCGGGCTCCACGACGGCATGGGGGTGGACGCCTGCGGCAACGTGTACATCTGCGACTACGGGATGACGACGGTGATGCGGATCAGCCCCGACGGCCTCACCATCGAGCCCGTCGTCGACCTGGGCCCCGACTCCACCTGGATCCCCAACCTGCAGTGGGGCTCGGGCATCGGCGGCTGGGACGAGATGTCGATCTACGTCAACGACATCGAGCCCCTCTACACCTACGAGGTCCCCGTCGGCGTGCCCTCCAAGCCCCGCTCCTACCCCTGACATGTCCGACGATCACACCCTGCTGTTCGTCGGCGGCCTGCACCACAGCGGCACCACCCTGCTGACCCGCGCCCTGCGCCAGCACCCGGCGATCAGCGGGCTGCGCGGCACCGGGGTGCCCGAGGACGAGGGGCAGCACCTGCAGTCGGTGATCCCGGCGGCGGTGGACCTGGGCGGGCCGGGGCGCTTCGGCCTGCACGCCGACGGACCCCTGGACGAATCGGATCCCAGGGCCACTCCCTTGACCGCCGGGCGGCTGCTGGACGCCTGGCGCCCCCACTGGATCCGGGACCGCCCGGTCTGGATGGAGAAGTCGCCCCCCAACCTGATCCGGGGCCGCTTCCTTCAAGCGGTGTTTCCCCGCGCGCGGTTTCTGATGATCGTGCGACACCCGGTGGCGGTGGCCTACGGCACGCGCGGCATCCGTGGACCCTCCCTGGGGCAGCTGCTGGCCCACTGGGCGGCTTGCCACGACCGGCTGCTGGCGGACCTGCCCCACCTGCGCTGCGCGCGCGTGATCCGCTTCGAGGAGCTGCTGGCCGACCCGGACGGGATGCTGGCCGGAGTGTACGACTGGCTGGACGTGGCGCGGGAGCCCAACGCCCTCGCGGTGCGGCCCGACGCCAATCGCCGGCACCTCGAGCGGTGGGCGCGCCTGCGCGCAAATCCACTGACGCGGGGGCTGGCGGCTCGGCTCCGCGCGGGCTCCGAGGGCGACGCGAACCGGCTGGGGTACAGCCTCGAGCGGACCGACGAACTGTCGGCGCCGGCCTACCTGCCCGGCCAGGACGCCAGGTAGGCCGCCCGCTCCACCTCACCGATCCTGTCGGCGGTGAACATCGGCACGGGCAGGGGATCGCCGAGGGGGAAGCTGAAGGTGCCGAGCTTCGCCCGCTCGGCGTCCCGGTACGGCGGCGCGGCGAGCACCCGCTCCCAGCGCCCCGGATCCTCGCCGAGCCACAGGCTCACCCCGTCGCTGCCCACCCCCTCGATCTCGGTGGCCACCAGCAGCCGCCCGTCCGCCAGCACTGCCGAGTGGAAGACCGGCCCGTCCAGCTCGGCCACCCGGGTGGTCTCCCTGGACTCCCGGTCCCAGCGGAAGATCCCGCAGGGCTCTCTCAGCGCGTCGGTGCCCCACAGCACCGCGTCCGGGGTGAACATCAGGCTGACCGCGGTCCACTGGCGACTCCCCTCCCCCACCGCCCGGAAGCCCCCGTCCCCGTCCAGCCAGCCGATCCGGCTCTCGTCGGGGCGGTCGCCGGTGACCACCCACACCCGATCGGTGAAGGGGTCGACCTGGACCCCGTGAACGTGGCGGATGCCCCCCGGCTCCCCGGCCCGGGGGAAGGTGTGGGCGACCTCGAAGGTCAGCCCGTCGTCCCGGCTCACCAGGATCCGGCTGTCCGCCAGGCGCTCCACCCCGTACTCGCCGAACCAGACGTCGCCGGAGCCGTCCTCACCCCACTGGCGGAAGATCTTCTTCCACTCGGGATCGGTGCGCTGCCGGTGGACCACCGCGAACGGTCCCTCGCCCTCTACCTGGCGGTAGATCCTCGCCCCCGCCGCCGCCAGCACCGTGCCCGAGCGCAGCACGAGCAGCGTCTCGATCCCCCCGGCGGGCCGGAGGGCGCGGGCCAGGTGGGAGCGGCCCGCAAGGTGACGCAGCAGGTCAGCAGGCCCGGGTTCCGCCGGGCAGAGCCGGCCGACGCGGGCCCAGCTCCGGCCCAGGTCGTCGCTGCGGAACACGTCCGCCTGGCGGCTGGCCCACAGGAACCCCGCGCGCACGTACTGCAACGTGACTCCGGGCAGCGCGGATTCCAAGGTGATCTCGCCCTCCACCGGCCACGCAGCCACATCGGTTGGCGCGCGGGGTGCCGGCACCAATGGCGTCAGCTCGACACCGACCGCGAGCAGCGGGACCAGCACCGCCGCCAGCAGGGCGCCGCGAAACCAGCGACGGCGAGTGCGCGGTCGGGGGGGGGCGGAGCGACCCACTGGCGTGCCTCCCTGCCGCCCCGGCGGGGGCGAGCGGCCCCATTATAGGGTCCGCTGATCGCCCCGGTCGGCGGCGGCGGTGTAGGCTGTCGGCCAACCATGCCGAACCTACGCCGGATCGCCCCCTGGGCGCTGCTGCTCGCCGTCACCGCCGCGATCGTGGCGCTGGGGTACCGCCGCATCGCCGGCGCGCCGCTCGGGTTCCTGATGGACGACGGGCTGTTCTACGCCCGGATCGCCATGCAGCTGGCGACCACCGGCCAGTCCAGCTTCGACGGCATCCACCAGACCTCCGGTTACCACCTCGGCTGGGAGGGGGTGCTGGCCTCGCTGTCGTGGCTGCTGGCTCCCTTCACCGTCGACCCCCACGCGCACATGGGCGTCTTTCTGACCCTGTCGCTGTTCGCGGTGTTCGCCTGCGGCTTCGGCTTCGCCCGACGGCCCCTCCACCGTCTGGTCCTGATCGTGCTCGCCCTGTCCGGCCACCTGCTGCTGGAGACCGTGCCGCTGGTCCTGGTGCTGCTGGGGATGACCCGGGCGATGGAGGACCTGGCCGAGGGGGGGGGCCGAGATGGCGTCTCGTGGACCCTCGTCGCGCTGGCACCGCTCGTGCCCCTGCTGCGGATCGACGCGACCCCGGCGGCGGTGGTGCTGCTGTTTGCCCTGGTGGCGGATCAGCGCTGGGCGACGCTGCGGGCTGCCAGCCTCTCGTTGACCGCGGGTGTGGCCCTGCACTTTGGCCTGATGTTCGCCCTGTTCGGCGAACCGTGGACGGTGTCGGCGATGCTGCGGGGTTTTGCCCTGCTGCAGGGCGACGCTCCCCCGTTGGTTTTCAACCTGCTCACCTACGGCGCCGGCACCAGCGCCCGCTCGGCGCTGGTGATCGTCTTGCCCGCGCTGGCGGCGGTCCTGGCCTGGCGTCACCGGGGGGCGCCGCGCAACCGGGTGCTGCTGTGGCTGGTCCTCGGGCTGGGTGGGTTCTCGGCCACGCACCTGATGCTCAGCCACATGCGGTACTGGTACTTCGTCCCCGGGCTGGTCGGCTCGGCCTACGTGCTCGGCCGGCTGGAGCTGCCACCCGGCGCCGCCCGCCGTGTCCGTGGAGGTGCGATGGTGGCACTCGGGGTGCTATCGGTGGCCTATCTCGGGCAAAAGGGCTGGCGGCTGGCGAACCTGGCGGACGCGCAGGACGACACCTGGGCTTTCGTCGAGGCCATCGCCGACCACGTCCCTGCCGGCGAGCCGATCTTCCAGATCGACGGCAGTGGACGAACCGGCTTCTACAGCGGCCGCGCGGTGATCAACGGTGACGGGCTGGTCAACGACCGGCAATACGCCCGGCGTCTAATGGCCGGGCGGCTGGGCGGATACCTGGACGAGGAGGACGTCTGCTACCTGATCGTCAACCGCGCGGAGGACCGCGATCCGCTGATCGACAGGGCCGGACTCCTGATCACCCGCGGGGAGGTGGTCGAACTGCTCCGCAGCGGCGCCTACGGGCGGACCGACCAGGTGAACTACACGCTCCATCGTCGGCAAGGCCCTGCCTGCGTGGGGCGGTGACCGACATTACCCTTGATCCCCGGGGCCTTCGCGGCCACGATTCCCCGGACGGAGGACATGATGCGCATCCACGCCCTGCTGTTCCTGATCGCCGGTCTGGCGCTCTCGCTGACGGCCGCCGGCTGCCGCCCCGGCGCCCTGCTGGTGCTCGACGACGATGACGACGACGACGCCAGCGGCGACGACGACACCGGGGACGACGACGACACCGCCGACGACGACGACGATGACGACGACACCGCAGACGACGACGACGACACCGCCGACGACGACGATGACGACGACGACATCCCGCTGACGCCGGGAATCAGGTTCACCGTGGAGTCCGGCGACTACGCAGGCGACTACTCCTTCGAGGAGGATATCTCCTGCGGTCCGACCGAGGAGGGTCCGGGTATCTGGGCCACCAGCGACTACAGCTGGGAGAACGGCTTCGTCATCGGCTTCGAGGGCCCTCCGCCCGACGCCGGCGGCCACGTTACCCAGCTCTACATGTACTGGTGGTGGGACGGCTGGTACGGCGGCAGCGCCTGGGGTGCAGGTGGCATCTCGTGCTACCTGGACACCCTCGGCCCCTGGCCGGGGACCAGCGGCACCTTCGCCTGCGACCTGATGTGGGTCGACGACCTGGGCAACGGGGAAGAGATCGCCATCGTGGACGGGATGGTTCGGTGCCCGTGAGCTGATCCGAGGACGAGCGGACGGCCGCCCCCGGCCGAGGCCGAGCAAAAAAAAGGCACCCCGAGCAGAGTGCCTTTGCGTGTGTAGGGGTTGGTGCGAAAGGGGGGACTCGAACCCCCACGAGCGTGCGCCCACTGGACCCTGAACCCAGCGCGTCTACCAATTCCGCCACTTTCGCACCGAGGAATCAGTGACCGGGGGAAATAGCACGGGTTCGGGGGCGGATCAAGCTTTCCGATGTCGTTTTTTCCCGGTCCCCGTCACCACTCAATCTCGGTGTCTTCATCGTCCTTGTCGACGTCGGTCCAGTCGATCTCGGTGGTGTCGTCTTCCTTCTTCTTCTCCTCCTCCGCCTTCTTCTTCTCCTCTTCGATCTCCTTGGCCCGGGTGTCGGAGTGCAGGGGGTCGTCGGCGTAGGGGTCGTAGCTGAAGATGTCCACGTCGCCCGCGACGGGCTTGTCGGCGACCTCCGCGGCCGTCTCCTCGGTGGGCTCGGGCCGGCAGCGTTCGCGGTCGTAGACGAACTTCACCACGTCGATCTCGTTGGACATCTGGTGGGCCACGACCTCCCAGCCGCCGTCGGGGTCCTTGTAGGTGTGCCGGGTCCGCTGGGCGGTGATCGTCTCGCCGTTGGGCGTCTGGGCACCCTCGGCCACGACCTCCGACATGCCCGCGCCGAGGCTGGTGTTGAGCTGGTCGACGATGCCCTTCCAGGCGCTGTCGAGGCGGAACATGCGGAACTCCACCTCCACCAGGGTCAACTGATCGCCGAACTCCTCGAAGATCACGGTGTGATTGCCCGCGCTGCCCCACAGCTCACCGGTCACCAGGTAGACGCCGTCGGCCCGGTAGGAGTGGCCGGTCTCCGAGGTGTCGCCGATCCCGAGCTTGCCGGCGACGGTGGGCAGGTCCTCGCACCACTGCAGTTCGGCGGGTAATTCGAGCTCCGTCGCCGTGGCTCTGCCGGCGAACAACGCCGTGGCCATCAGTGGCAACAGGCCCCAAGAGCTTCTCATTCCAGCCTCCGGTCTCCAGGTAACGGTACGCGCGCGCCTCGCCCCGTGCGGCCCCGAATACACCAGACCTGCCGCGCCCCGTCAAACGGGGACAGCGTCCCACCGGGCACGAATGCGCCCGGCCCTGGCCCGCCCCGACAGGTACCGTGACAACCGTGTCCGGCACAGACGCCGGCTTCACGATCCGACCCGGAAGCCGCAACCGGCCAGCAGGCAGGTCCATACCGGTAACGGACCGGGATCACGAAGGTTTCATTCAAATCCGGCAATATCGCACAGAGTTGGCACAGCGCTTGAAAACTGCCCTGAGCGTTCCTAGCCCTTGAACGGGCAACCCGATTCCCCTCGAGGTTTAACGTGCCCCTCCTCGGGGGGAATCGAGGTTGCCCCCCAGGGAGCGCGAATCAAAAGTCGTCGGGCAGCAAGCCGACGCGGCCCTGGGGGAGGGCCTGCGCGTTGGTGCTCGAACCGTATAACTCGTTGAAATCGGGAATGTTCTTGCCCTATTGTGGGGTGGGGCTCTTGCGATCCGTCTCGTTCGCCGGGCCAGCGGGCACTTGGCTCGTGGAGGAATCATGAACACACCTGCTCGACCCCCCGCGGTCTGGATCTGGCCGGTTGCGCTGCTCTCGGCCCTCGGTTTGTTGGGCCTTGGCTGCGCCGAGTACGCCCTGGGCGCCCGCTCTCCCGACGCGGAGGACGGCGGCGGCTACTACGACGACGACGACTACAACGGCGACGACGACCAGGCGGATGACGACGACGTCGGGGACGACGACGACACCGGCCCCCCCGAGGACGAGAACGACTTCGTCTCCGTGCCACCCGCGCCCGGGGACATCTACGTGTTCATCGTCAACCCCAACCGCGACTCCGTGTCCAAGGTCAACGTCGAGACCCGCCAGATCGCGACCATCGAGGTGGGCGACGAACCCTCGATGGTGCTGGTCACCCCGGACTACACGCGAGCGGCCGTGTTCAACGACGGCGAAGACTCGGTGTCGGTGGTGAACGTGCAGACCGACGAGGTCGCGACCGTGGCCGTGCGCGAGGACTTCAACTACATGACCATGTCGCCCAGCGGCAGCGACGCGGTGTGCTTCCTGAACACCGCGCTGCTGGACGGCAGCGAGAACTTCCAGGGTGTGCTGTCCTACACCGAGGTCTCCATCGTCGATCTGGACGAGCTGGTCAGCCACGACTTCTCGGTGGGCTTCAACCCCAAGCAGGTCAAGTTTGCCGACGACGGCGAGCGGGCGATCATCATCTCCGACGAGTTCATCACCGTCGTCGATCTGACCATCAGCCCGCCCGAGCCCCAGCTGATCGACCTGGAGGCCGACCCCTTCGATCCGCCGGTCGCCGCCGAGGTCGAGGTGGAGCCGACCGGTGAGTTCGCCTACATCCGCTACCAGAGCGAGGACGCGCTCCAGGTCGTCGACCTGGACACCGGCGACCTGGCCTGGCTCTACGCCGGTACGGATCCGACGGACATGGACCTGAGCCCCGACGGCAGCCAGATCGTCGTCGTCTCCCGCACCAGCCGGGAGCTACGTACCTTCCTGGCCAGCGATCCCGAGGAAGAGCCGGGGGTGCTGGACCTGCCCGACACCGAGACCATCGGCAGCGTGTCGATGGCGCCGGTCGGCGACGGCGCGGTGCTATACACCACCGCCGAACTCACCGACCGCATCACCATGTGGGACCGATCCAGCGACGAGCTGACCATCAAGCGGCTGGAGAAACCGGTGGACCAGATGGTGATGGCACCGGACGGCGAGTCGATGCTGGCGATCCACACCCTGGCCGACACGCCCGACGAGAACGACATCTACAGCGACCATTACGTGATGACCATCATCACCATCGACGAGGGGGCCTTCGTCCCCAACGCCGTATTGCTCGAGGACGAGCTGATGTCGCTGGCGAACTTCGACGCCGGTGACAAGGCGGTCTTCATGATGGACCAGAACCGCTACGTGGGCGTCATCGACTACGACACCCGGCTGGTGGACGACGTGCTGGTGCCATCCTATCCGGTCCACGTGGGCGTGATGCCCGAAGAGGAGGGCCTGCCCGCACCGGTGGGCTGGGTCTCGCAGGATCACCCGCTGGGTCGAATCAGCTTCATCGAGCCGGACGATCTGGCGATCCAGACGGTCACCGGTTTCGAGCTCAACTCGGGTATCGAGTGAGGAGAGTGAACATGCGTGCGCGAAGGTGGCTGTCCACGTTGCTGCTCGGCTCCCTCGTCCTGCTGCTCTGCGGCGGATGCGATGACGAGAGCTGGTGGCACGTTCCCGATGACCTGGTGACCAGCGATTCGGTCTCGATCAACGGCAAGGTGTATCTGCTCTCCCCGTACGGCAACCGCGTCATCCAGGTGGATCGGGTGACCCTGGAGGTCCGTTCGGTGGAGGTGGGCCGCAACCCCCGGGTGCTGACCACCGACGAGGGGGAGGACGCGCCGGGCCACATCTACACCATCAATCAAGACGACCACACCCTGTCGGTGATCGACATCGAGGCCTTCGACGCCAACCCCATCGAGTACGTGCCGGACGAGCTGCAGCTGCGGCCCTTCTTCGACCAACTGGTCTTCTCGCCGGCGGGGGACGTCGTGGTCTCCTACATCGGTAGCGACGTCGACGAGGCGGATCTGGTCGGTCAGGGATCGGTCAACCCCAACGAGATCGCCATCATCGATCTGGCGGCCGACCCCCGCACCGTGGAGTTCCGAACGCTGGACGCCCGGCCCACCGACGTGGTGTTCACGGCGGACGGTTCCAAGGCAGTCATCCCGATGCAGACCGACCTGACGGTGCTCTACATGGGCACCCTGGACGTGTTGCGCTACCCGTTCAGCCTGGACAGCGCCGACCCCGCCCGGCCGGCGCTGGTGCGGACCAGCCCGGACAGCTCCCGCGTCTTCGCCTCGGTGACGGGGGAGACGGACGTCTACATCATCGACATGGACACCGGCATCTTCGAGACGATCATCGCCACTTCCTTCGTGCCCCGGGACATCCAGGTCACGCCGGACGGCGAGCGCACGATCGTGGCTGGCGGCTCGACCTCGGTGGTGGTGTTCGACAACGTGATCTTCGAGCCCGAGAGCCTGGAGGTCGGTACCGGCGTCGACACACTGGTGCTCGACGACGACACCGACGTGACCTTCGCGCTGGCGTACAACGCCAGCTACCAGCAGAGCAGCTTCGCCACCGTCGAGTTCGACGAGGGCGCACCCGAGGTCGAGACCTACGTCACCGACGCGCCCATCAGTCGCATCGAGGTCGACCCCACGGGTCAGACGGCGGTCATCTTCCACACCAACAGCGGCTACGGCTCGGGCAAGCTGTCGATGTTCAATCTGACCCAGCGACACCCGTCGACCATCCTGCTGGAGTCGGCGCCCCACGACCTGACGTTCATCCCCTCGGAGGAAGAGGCGATCGAGCCCATCGGCTACGTGATGGTGGTCCTCAAGGACTCCAACACCCTGGTGCGCTACTCGCTGAGCACCTACGAGGCGGTGGTGATCGGGGTCGCCGAGAACCCCCACGCGGTCGGCATGGTCCACGTCCAGGACAACGCCGCCGACCGGAGCTTCGCCTATGTGGTCCACGACGAACCGCTCGGCCTGCTGACGTTCCTCAACCCCTATCGACCGCTGGCCATGCCGGCGGGCTTCCCGACGGTCTACGGCTACGGCCTCGTCGGGCTGCTGGATTGAGGAGGGAGAGCACGATGACCCGCTTTGTATCCATCCCCACCGTCCTGGTCTTGCTCGCGTTGCTGCCCGCTCAGGCGGACGCCAAGGAGTTTCCCGAGGTCGACGTCAGCATCCGCTGGTCCACCGTGGGTGCCTTCGAGCCCGAGATGACCTTCTTCGCCGACCGGCACTACGTGGACCGGCTCAACCCCGAGGTCGGCGTCCACTTGTTGCCCTTCCTCGACGTGACCGTCGAGTACATCCACGCCCAGATGTTGCGCCGGACCACCCTGGCGGCCGGAGACTACGACACATCGATGACCGCCCGGCTTCGCACGGACGGCTTTGCCGTCGGCGCCCGGCTCCATCCAAACTGGCGCGGCGTGCTGTTGCCGTTCGCCCGCGTGGTGTTCGGCCTCTCCCGCGGCGAGGTGACCTTCGACGCCCCCGAAGGCGGTTTCCACGGCTACTGGAAGGAGTCCAGCACCCGTCCGGAGCTGACCCTCAGCGGCGGCACCGAGATCCTGTTCCCCCGCGGAGTGCGCGAGCGCAGCCACCAGGATCTGGGGGGCAAGGTCAACCGCGCCATCCGCAACGGCACCGTCGGCATGGTGCTGGAGGCGGGGCACACCTTCGCGCCAGCTTTCGCGTTCGACCGATTCGGTGAGCTGGGTGTCGGTGAGTTCACCTTCGAACTCGGTTTTGTGATCCACATGTAGAATGCGGCGGTGACCGCACGCCTCCTCCCCCCGGTGCTGGCGCTGGGCTTCGTCTTCGCCTTGACAGCCTGCGGCGCGCCGCCCGAGCCGACCCAGGTCTTCCGCTATGCAGACTCGGAGACCGAGTACCTGGATCCGGGGCTCTGCGCGGAGTCCGCCTGTGGTCGGCTGCTACCCAACCTGTTCGAGGGGCTCACGGTGCTCGCGCCGGACGATGGCCCGCCGCGGCCGGGGGTGGCCGAGCGCTGGGAGGCGGAGCAGAACGACACCCTGTGGACCTTCCACCTGCGGCCGGACGCCACCTGGAGCGACGGCACCGCGCTGACCGCCCACGACTTCGAGTACGCCTGGCAGCGGGTCGCGGATCCGTCCACGGCGAGCAAGGTCGCCCAATACACATGGTACCTGCTCGACGGTCGCGAGGTGGTCGCCGGGGAGCTTCCCGTCGAGCGGTTGGGGGTAACCGCGCTCGACGATCACACGCTGATGGTCGAGCTGGAGGCCCCTACCCACTACCTGCTGGAGCTGCTGGCCACGCCTGGATTCGCGCCCGTGCCACGCCACGTGGTGGAGCCGCTGGGGTCCCGCTGGGTGCGGCCCGAGAACATCGTCGGCAACGGAGCCTTCGTCCTGACCGAGTGGGTCCCCCTGGACCACCTGCGCGTCGAGCGAAACCCCCGCTACCACGGGGCGGACGAGGTGGCCCTCGACGCGGTCGAGATCGCCATCGTCGAGGACGTCGGCGCCCGCTACAAGATGTACGTCGCCGACGAACTGGACTGGCTCTACTCGGTCCCGCACGCCTACGTCCCGCGGCTCAAGCACAGCCGCGAGGACTTCCACATCGCCGAGTACCTGGCCTCCTACTACTACATGTGCAACGTCGGTCGCCCCCCGCTGGACGACGTCCGCGTGCGTCGGGCCCTGAACCTGGCCATCGACAAATCGGCCATCGTCCGGCACATCACCCGGGCCGAGGAGCGGCCCGGGCGAAACGTGGTGCCGCGGATCCCGGGTTACGACGGTCCGCGGGGGCCGTCGTACGATCCGGTGCGCGCCAGGGAGCTGCTGGCAGAGGCCGGCTATCCCGGTGGCGTGGGATTCCCCCACCTCGAGATCAGCTTCAACGCGTCGGACGAGCACCGGCTGATGGCCGAGGCGATCCTGGGCATGTGGAACGAGCAGCTCGGGCTCGACGTGGGGCTGCGGACCCTGGACTGGACCGCCTACCTGCAACGCCAGGAGCTGGGGGATTTCGATATCGCCCGCTCCGGCTGGATCGGCGACTACCGGGATCCGATGGCCTTCCTGGAGCCCTGGTACTGCGCCGGGTCCAACAACCCGACCGGCTACTGCGAGCCGGAATTCGACGCGCTGTTGAACCAGGCCCGCACCGACCACAACCCGACCCGACGCGGTCGTCACCTCCGGGCGGCCGAGGAGATCCTGCTGCGCGACGTGCCGCTGCTGCCGATCTACCACTACACGATGCCCTACTTGCTGGCGCCTCGAGTCCGCGGATTCGAGGAGAATCTCCTGGATACGCACCTGCTGAGGTACCTGAGTATCGGACCGTGACATTCATGTCCGGACCCCGGTCGACGCCACGGGAATCCGCGAGCGCGCCCAGCTCGTGGCGTGGGCGGATATCCACTTTTTTCCCTTTGATTTCATCTGGTTGCGTTTTTCTCCCACGCCAGCGCCGATAGTGGCACTGTCCTTGCGAACATTTCTTGCTCGAAGCGGGCAATCCAGTGCCCTACCGCGGGGCGAGCCCAGGCGGCACACTTTGGATTGCCCGAACACGGTTCGGGAGGAACGATGGCCCAGGTCAGCCCAGTGTTCGAACGTCGCAAGATTTACAAGCCCGACGAGGAGGAGGCCACCCAGGAGGCGAAGATCGTCTTCAACGTCTTGAAGATGGCCGCCGACCTGGTGCTGGACCTGGACCTGACGATGGCGCGGGCCAAGGAGCTGTTCGTGCTCGCGCTGTACGATCGCGCCGAAGCACGCTTCCGCACGTCGACCCGCATCTCCCTTGCATTCGACACCGCGCTTCGCACCGTCAAGAAGATCAAGAAGCGGTACAAGGAGAACGGCGTCGAAGAGGTCGCCGGGCAGGACTACAACCTTCGCAAGAAGGTCTATCTGATGATCATGGACCGGCCGATGGAGCTGGACGAGATCGCCCGCGAGCTGCCGATCAACTACGAGGTCAACTATGCCCGGCTGGCCATCGAGACGTTGATGGAGATGGGGCTGTGCGAGGAGAAGCTCGTCAGCCGCGGCAAGGTGGTCTATCGGGGCCTGAACAAGCCGGTCCACATGTACCTGAGCGAAGACGACGAGTTCGAGAACCTGATCGAGGGATTCGGTCTGTTCCTCTCCGGTCTGCGCAAGGCCGCCAAGCAGATCCTGGTCCAGGGTGATCGCGACACGTCGCTGGCCCGCCGCTTCGTCGTCCGTGTTCGTCCCGAGGACATGGCCGAGATCAAAGAAGAGGTGCGGATCGCCTTGATCCGCAAGCTGATGGAACTGGAACAGAAGACAGAGGAACTGGACGAGGACGAGATCCAGGAGATGGAGGTCCTGCTGGGCGTGACGCCGGCCTGATGCCGACGCCCGCGAAACGGACGGACCGACCTACAGAAGAGGACGAGACGATGACGGCCCGACGATATGTACGCGCTTCGTTCGCCGCCGCCGCCACGGCCGCGTTGCTGCTGGCGCTGGCATGTGACATGCCCTCCCCCGATCAGACGCCGCCGGAGATCCGCGGCGACGTGGGGGCTTGGCTGGCCGAAGACGACGACTCGATCCCCGAGGACCGGCTCGGCGCCCAGGATTGGGACGACCCACTGAGCCATGCGGATGCCGGGGCGTCGGGCGAGATCCAGGTCGAGGACGACGTCGTCGTCCACGTGGGGCAGGAGCTGCTGCTGACCTTCTCCGCTGACCTCTGGGACGTGGATCCGAGCGACACCTACTTCGTCGTCAACGGCGCCCCGGACGGTTCCCACGTGGATCCCGACGCCGGCACCTTCCTGTGGGTGCCCCAGGTCGAGGACATCGGTCTGCACGTGATCTGCGTGGACCTCTGGTACGAGAGCGACAACCGGGTGCTGGACGCGGCCCGCGTCTTCATCGAGGTGATCCCCGCCGACAGCCTGATCGAGGTCGGGATCTAGAACCGAGACCGAGACCGAGGCCGTAGCTTATCCGGCCTCTCCCTGATGACCCGTTCCCACCAGCAGATCGAACGCCGCCCGATCGTCCGTCAGGACGTGATCCACCCCGGGACCGGCGAGGGTGCCGCGCCCGGCCAGGCCACCGCCGACCACCACGATCTTGCCGCGGGGAAGTCGGGGATGGACCCTGTCCGCGCGACAGGATGTGGCCGCCATCACGTCCGAAGGTCCATCGCCGACCATCCACCAGCGGGCAGGCCGCTCCTCGTCGCCCACGGGATCCCAACCCTCGGCGGCCAGCGAACGCAGGGCCAGTTCGACCATGTCCGGGGCTGGCTTGGGGCTGTGGACGTCGTCCCGGCTGACCAGGGCGTCCAGCCCGTCGGGATCGATGTCGACCGCCTGGAGGGCCGCACGAATTCCACGGCGGGTGTTGTTGCTGACCACCGCCAGCCGCACTCCCCGTTCGACCAGCAGCCGGAAGGCGCCCAGGCAGCCCTCCCGGGGCTGCACGCGGCCCGCGGCGTCCACCTCGGCCTGCTCGACGGTCGCGCGGGCCCAGCGCTGGGCGGCGCGGGCCTCGGCGGGGGACAGCATCTCCTCCAGCCGGCTGGCAGCCGCGGACAGGTCGTCGGTGAGTGGGCGGAAGGCCATGTCCAGGCCGTATCCGCGGTGAAAATCGGACAGCCGGTCGCGCACGCTGTCGATATCCACGGGCAGGAACAGCAGGGTGCCGTCCATGTCGAAGAGGACCGCATCCCCCTCCCCCAGCGGGGGGTCGATGGGATCGATCAGCGCCACCGATCCAGCTCCTTCACGTCGAAGCGCGCGGGGTCGCGCACGAGCACTGGCCCGCAGTCCAGCGTCCGGACCCAGGTCAATCCCTCGTCCAGCTGGTTGCGGACCCGCGCCAGCCCCGGATCCTGATCCCGCGCCAGCTCGACGTACAGCCGCGGGAAATTGAACCCGGCCTCGGTGTAGAAGTGGATCGTGGTGCCGAATCGGCCCACGTTGACCTCGGTGATACAAGGCACACCGTCGTCGTTGCCCTTCAGGTCCACGAAGTAGACGCCGTTGGGCCGCGGGTCGACCACGGGCACCGCAGCCTCGGAGATCTCGTTGACGTCCTCGCGGGAGACCGTGCGGCTCACGGCCGGCGCGCCCGTGATCCCCGAGGGTGACACGTGGGGGATCACGTACTCGTACCGCTCCCGGGTCTGGGTCGCGATCAGCTCGCCGTCCTTGTAGACCCCCAGCCAGGTCAGGTTGTCCCCGGGCAGGAACTCGGACGCGGCCATCCCACCCCAGCCGTTCCAGTACTCGACCCACGCCAGCGCGCCCTTCCGATCGCGGCAGGGCAGGGAAGCGACGCCGATGCCCGCGCCCGGCACACCCGCACCCCGCACCCAGACCGGGCGGGTCGACAGCCCGTCGAAGGCCCGATCGATGTCCGCCGGGCTTCCGAGCAGGTAGGTCTTGGGCAGCGGCAGGCCGGCCTCGGCCCAGCGGGTGTAGCTGTCGTACTTGTTCTGACCACAGAGGATCGCGTCGTGGGTCGGCAGGTGGGTCGCCACGCCGAGCCGGTCACGGTGGGCGCTGATCGCCCGGACCTCCACGGGGTGGGTCGGGAAGATCACGTCGACGCCTTCGTCGGCGATGATCCGCTCCAGCGCCGCCAGATAGTCGTCGATGCGCTTGGCCGGCGGGATCAGATAGATCTCGTCGGTCAGCCCCAGCGGAAGATGCCAGGGGTTGGCATCGGTACCGATCAGTCGGTACCCCTCCGGCGCCTTGCGCAGCGAACGGGTCACGTTGCAGCCCATCGGCCCGCCGGCACCGGTCACCAGGATCGTCGTCATCCCTCACCTCCGGGGCTCGTGCCCCTCAGCTCCACGTGCCACGCCCACTCGCCGGACGCCGTCACGTCATGGTCCCGTTCCAGCGACTCGAGCAGCGCGGGCTCCAGGCCGCCGTTGCATGCCGCGGTCAGCCAGATGTCGGTCACTCCGCGGGCTCGATAGCCATCCACGTCGTCGACGTCGAACACCTGGGTCTTGAAACCCCGGCGGTCGGCAGCCCACAGGATCGAGGGCACGAAGGGATCGCAGACCAACACGGCCCGGTCCCGTTGCACCTCCCCCGCGAGCGCGAGACCCTGTCGCCACGGCACGTCATCCTGGCTCAGCAATCGCCTCGTTGCCAGCGCGCCACTCCAGGCCGACAGCAGCAGGGCCACCGCGACCAGTGCCATACCGAGCCGCCGGCCCATGGCGTGACGAAGCCCACGCCCCGCGGCCAGCGAAGCCCAGGCGACCAGGGGCAGGAAGTAGTAGTCGTGGGCCCGCACGGCAGGCGCTGCGACCAACGCCAGCACGCCGAAGCTCGCCAGTCCCACCCAGGCGAGATCCAGCGACCGATCACCCAGCGAGCGGGCGGCGGCCCAGCAGACGGTCAGCAGACCGATCACCAGCACCGCCTCGCTGCCCAGCACACCCGCGTACGCACGCCAGGTCAGGGGATCGAGCAACACAGCCGGCGTCGTCCACTTGCCCGACTCGAAGCCCACGCCCAGCGAAAACCCGCTGGCGTCCGCCAGCGACGCCGAGTGGGCCGACCAGATCGCCACCGGGAGGGCGGCGGCCAACAGCGCTCCGATCCGCAGCGGGCGGCGGGTGGCACCTGCGCGCCAGACCAGCAGCAGGGCCGGCGGCCACAGCACCAGCATGGGCAGCTTGGCCAGTGCCGACAGGGCCAGCAGTCCGGAGCCGATCAGCAGCCAGCGTGTGTCCCGGGCAGCGTCCTCATCCCCGCCTGGGGTCCGTGTCAACGCCGCGAGTCCGGCCCAGCCGAGGGACAACGCCCAGACATCGGGCATCACCGCTCGCCCGAACACCAGCGACAGGGGCGCGAACCCGATCAGCAACATCGCGGGCGCCCGGTCGTCCTCGTCCCCCAGGCGGACCGCCACCACACCCACAGCCCAGATCAGCACCGCCATGCCCAGCAGGGTCACCGCCCTCGCCACGGGCACGCTGGGCGACGGCAGGATCCGCCAGCTCGCGGCGACGGCCAGCGCATAGACCGGGAACTCGCTCTCCACCGGCTGGGCCTCGGGACCGGTCCAGTCCAGGCGGGGATGGAAGGGGTCGAGGCCGTGGCGGACCATGTTGCGTGCCATGGTCGCCGTATCGCACTGGCGGATGTGATGGGCCTCGTACAGGGGTGCGCCCAGGGTCAGCGACCGTACCCCGATGGCGACCAGCAGCACCAGCAGCGGTGCCAGCGGCTTCACGCGCTCGATGGACTTGTCAGAGGGTTTCCTCAAACCCCGCTCCCGTCGGTCCGGGGGTGTGGGGACACCCGTCACTCCACGGTCACCGACTTGGCCAGGTTGCGCGGCTGATCGACGTCCCGCCCCAGCTTGAGCGCCATGTGATAGGCGAACAACTGCAGCGGCACCACGGTCAGCAGCGGCGACAGGGCATGGTAGGTGGCCGGCACGTGGATCACGTCCTCGGCGAGATCCTCGGCCCGCGTGTCGGCGGGATCCGGATTCGTGATCACGATGATCCGGCCCTTGCGCGCCTTGACCTCCTCCATGTTGACCAGCGTCTTCTCGAACAACTCGTCCCGGGGCGCGACGAAGATCACCGGGGTCTCCTCGTTGATCAGCGCGATGGGGCCGTGCTTCATCTCGGCCGCGGGCAGGCCCTCGGCGTTGACGTAGGAGATCTCCTTGAGCTTGAGCGCGGCCTCCATGGCCACCGGGTAGCTGATGCCCCTGCCGAGGAACAGGCAGAAGTCCGTGGCCAGGTACTTGTCCGCCAGCGACTCGAGCTGGGCCGAGGACTCCAGCAGCTGCTCGAGCTGGCCGGGGATCGCGTCCAGCGCATTGAGCAGGTGGCTGCCGGTGGCGGCGGACATGTCCTTCATCCTCCCGATGGTGATCGTGAACAGCAGCAGCGCCACGATCTGGGAGGTGAAGGCCTTGGTCGACGCCACGGCGATCTCGGGGCCTGAGCGGATGTAGATGCCGCCGTCCGATTCGCGGGCGATGGTCGAACCCACCACGTTGACCAGCCCCAGCACCCGCCCCCCCTTACGCTGGACCTCCCGCATGGCGGCCAGCGTGTCGGCGGTCTCGCCCGACTGGGAGATGGCGAAGTACAGGGTGTGCTTCTCGATGATCGGATTGCGGTAGCGGAATTCGCTGGCGACCTCGACGCTGCAGGGGACCCGGGCCAGCGCACCGAGCTGGTAGCTGGCGACCAGTCCGGCGTGGTAGCTGGTCCCGCAGGCGATCAGGCAGATCCGGTCGATGTCGAAGAACTCGCGCCGCTCGATGTTCAGGCCGCCGAGCCGCGCCGTGCCGTACTCGGGCACCACGCGCCCCCGGTGCGCCCGGCGGATGCTCAGGGGCTGCTCGCAGATCTCCTTGAGCATGAAATGTTCGAAGTCGCCCTTTTCGATCTGGTCGATCCGCCAGTCCACCTCCTGGACGTCCTTGTCCACACGGGCGTCGTCCAGGGTGGTGGTACGGTAGTCGTCGGCGTGGAGGACCGCGGTCTCGCCGTCCTCCAGGTAGATCACCTGTTGGGTGTGGGCGATGATCGCGGTGACGTCGCTGGCGACGAACATCTCGTCGTCGCCGACGCCGAGCACGATCGGCGAGCCGTTGCGGGCGACCACAATCTCGTGATCGCGGTCGTCGGCGACCACCGCGATGCCGTAGGTCCCCTGCACGTACAGCAGCGCGTTCTTGACCGCTGCCTCCAGGTCGCCCTTGTAGTGCTTGTGGATCAGGTGGGCGAGAACCTCGGTGTCGGTCTGGGTGACGAAGACGTAGCCGTCTTCCATCAGCATCTGCTTCAGCGACGCGTAGTTCTCGACGATCCCGTTGTGGACCACCGCGATCTTCTCGCTGGTGCTGGTGTGGGGGTGGGCGTTGAGGTCCGTCGGGGCACCGTGGGTCGCCCAGCGAGTGTGGGCGATGCCGCAGCGGCCTTCCATGTTCCAGAACGACGGCGGGAGCGACCGTTCCATCTGACGGATCTTGCCGGCCTTCTTGTGGATTCGAAGCCGGCCACCGCGGGCGACCGCGATTCCCGAAGAGTCGTATCCCCGGTACTCGAGGCGCTTGAGGCCTTCCACCAGGATGGGAACCACCTTGCGCTTGCCCACGTAACCGACGATGCCGCACATCCTGCGAAAACCTCCAGGGCTGGGAGTAATCGGGCAGACCGACGGCTCGCCGGCCTTCGCGGGTCGTGGGCGCTACCGGCGGCGCAGCGTGAACAGCGCCATCCCGGTGACCAGCAGCAGCAGCGAGATCGGCGAGGGCTTGCCCGAGGCTGAGGCGTCGCATCGACTGGGCGCCATCGCCGGGTCGTCGATGAACACGTGGGCGCGAACGGTGTCGGGCTCGCTGGCGTTGCCGCTTCCGGCATCCTCGACCACGGTCAGCGACAGGCCGAAGTCCCAGGGCGCCGTGCCCATGTCGGCGACCTGGACGACCAGGAACGCGTAGGGACTGGCCGTGGAGGTGACCAGCTTGGCGAACTCGACGCCACCCTCGGGCTGCTCGGCCAGCTCCCACTGGTAGATCAGGTCGGTGCCCTCGGGATCGGCGCTGCCCGAGCCATCGAAACGCAGGGTGACCGGACCCGCCAGGTAGCGGGACTGCTGGTCATAACCGGCGTCGGCAACCGGCAGCGCGTTGGCGCAGCTCTCGGCGTCCTCGTCGTCGACGAGGCCATCGCAGTTGTTGTCGATCTCGTCTTCGCAGACCTCGTCCGCGCCGGGATTGACGGCCGCGTCGCCGTCGTCGCAGTCCAGATCCGCGGCGTCGTACGCGTCCTGGCAGTCGCCGTCCGAACCATCCACAAAACCGTCGGCGTCGGCGTCGAAGCCCTCGTCAACGGACCCCTCGCAGTTGTCGTCGACACCATTGCAGACCTCGGTGCCGGCGGTGTTGACGCTGTCGTCGGTGTCGTCGCAGTCACCGTCGCACACGGCCTCGCCGTCACCGTCGCCGTCGACCTCTTCGTCGGTGGCCGGATCGCAGTCGTTGTCCAGCCCGTCGCAGATCTCCAACGCGCCGGGGAAGATCGCGGCGTCCGTGTCGTCGCAATCCCCGTCGCAGAGGGACACGCCGTCGGCGTCGCTGTCCGCCGCCTCGTCGGTCTCCTCGTTGCAGTCGTTGTCGACGCCATCGCAGATCTCGTCGGCGCCGGGGAACACCGCGCTGTCCGCGTCGTCGCAGTCGTCGTGACAGGTGTCGTACCCGTCGACGTCTGCGTCGTCGAGGTTGAGCAGCGGGTTGCCGTCGTCGCAGTCGAGGCACGCCAGGTCGCCGTCGCCGTCGTCATCCACCTCGGTGGGCAACATCGAACCGTCACAGTCGTTGTCCACGCCGTCGCAGACCTCGCTTGCGCCCGGGTAGGCGTCCGCGTTGTCGTCGTCGCAGTCCTCCTCGGGGCCTGCGGCGCAGTTCGGATCACCGGGGCTCCCGTAGCCGTCGGCGTCGTTGTCCACGCACTGGGCGAAGGCCGGTACGGCTCCACCGATCACCAGCATCAGGAGCGGTAGCGATACCGCCAGAGGAAACAGCTGCTTGCGCATGATCTCTCCCAGCCGCGCCCGAACAGGGCGAAATTGCGCCTATTTCTAACGGAGCAGCGAGTGGGTGTCAAGATAGCCTCTACGCGCGCGAACCGTGGAATGGCTCCGAAATCAGGGCTAGGACGTGGACCCGGGCGCGGGTAGGGGTTAGGGTCCGGAGGGCGAATGATCAAGAGGCCTCCCCTCCCATCGACATCTCCGAGGGCCTTGCTGGCGGGCGCCCTCGCCCTCGCCATGCTCACGTGCGCGCACGGGTGCGGGCGAAGCGGTGCGATCGCCGCCGAGGGCGAGATCGTGGAGGGCGGCGCCGGGTTCGCGCTGCGCGTCCCCGAATACTGGGAGGTTCGCGCCGTGGCGGACGACGTGCGACTCGTGGGTCGTCAGATCGAAGCGGACGGCTACCCGACGATCCAGATCAGCTCTCCGGCGGCGAGCGAGTTGCCCGTCGATTTCATGGAGGGGCGCCGGTTCGAGTGGAGCGGAGGCGACGGGGCCTACCGGTACAGCCGCTGGTCCAACGCACTGGGCAACGGCTTCCGCCTGTCGGTGGACCTCCGGGCGGAACACATCAACTTGATGGTGGTCGCCGACCTGTGGGACCGCAGCATCACCATGGACCGGCGGTTCTTCCGCCGCCGGGTCTGGCCGCTGATCAACTCGCTCGAGGTGGTTCCCGCGGGGTGAGGAGCCCGGACCCGTTCAGGTCCCGGTTCGCAGATCCACGGACTTCTCCCAGACCGAGCCGTGCTCGAGCTCGATGCCCTCGATCCACAGCTCGCCGGCCAGGTCCGATTCCTCGTAGGACAGGAGGATGTCGTAGGAGCCGGCGGGCACCACGTGCTCGCTCAGGGCGACGGCGCTGAGGACCGCGGAGGCCGCGGATTTGTCGGCGCCCGCGTTGATCACCCGCATCGACGCCTTCTCCGAGACGTCCTCGCCAGCGTACTGCACGGCCACCTTGAGCAGGGCCAGCGGCTTCTCCATATCGACTTCCATCTCGATCAGCTGGGACTTGGGGCGCTCCTCGGTTACGGCCGCCGCCGCCTCGCCCCCCTCGGCTCCCTCGGCCCCCTCGGCCCCGGCCTCGGTCTCGGCCTCGGTCTCGGTCTCGGCCTCGGTCTCGGTCTCGGCCCCGGTCTCGGCCCCGGTCTCGGCCCCGGTCTCGGCGCCAGCCTCGGCGTCCCCGTCCTCGCCTGTCTCCTCCTCGAGACCGATGGCCACCGTGTGGATCACCTTGTCACCCCAGGTGCTCTGCTCGCCGGAGGGCTGGAAGACCACGCGCACGTCGTACTCCCCGGGCTTGACCACCAGCCGCTCACCCGCGGGTCCCTTGTCCACGGCGACGGCAAATTCCACGTTGGCGCCGGGGTAATAGAAATAGACGGTGCTCTGGTCGCTGACGTCCTCACCGAAGTTCAACACCCGCATGATGAAGCCGTGGAGGGTGATCGCGAAGTCGTGCTCCTGCACGGTGCGCTGCATGCCGCCCTTGATGACCAGGCCCTCCAGCCACGCCTCCTGCTGGACGGCGTCGGTCTCGTAGTAGACCGCCAGCACGTCGTAGGTGCCCTTGGGCACCGCCAGCTGGTCACTGGGCGGGTGGTCGGTGACGATCGGGTCCTCGCGGACGCCATCCTCGTCCTCGAGGGGCTTGTACAGCGAGTACTTGACCTTGGCGTTGATGTCGACGCCGTCGTTGAGGAAGCGCAGGTCGAGCATGCCGACCGGGGCCTTGATCTTCACCGAGAGCTTGGAGGTCCGGCCGCCGTGGACGACGATGGACCTGATATCCCCCTCGAAGCGGGAGATGTCCTGCTTGTAGACCACGTGGGCGTCGTAGGTTCCTGGCGCCAGGGTCAAGCGGTCGTTGCCCGCCACCTTGCCGGCGGACGCGACCGTGTCGCCGGCCGGGAAGAGCTCCATCAGCATCTCGTTGTTCACGAGCCGGTCCACGTGCTGCACGTCGAACAGCACACCACCCTTGCCCTCCTCGAGTTCGTCGTCCAGGGCGGACTTGCCGTCGACGTCCTTGACGATCCCCTCGGTCGTCATCCCCTCGAGCACCACGGGGGTCTTGCCCAGCCCCTGGGCCTGCCCACCTCCCCCACAACTACCGCACCCGGCGGCCATCAGCAGGGTCGCGGTCGCGATCCACATCATCCATCGGCGCATGATCACCCTCCTCCATCCCGTTGCGGCGCGAACAGCGCCGCGAGGTCCCGGCGCCCCCTGGGCGCCTAGCTCTCGTCCGGATCGGCCGGCGGCCCACCGCCGGTGCCGTGGTCCTGCAAGGTCGGCACCTGGTCGGTGGGGCGGCGCACGCCACGCGCTGGCGTGGGCGCCTCGCCGGTCCCCAGATCGTCGTCGACTTCCAGAGCCAGTTCCAGTTCCAGATCTCCCGAAAGATCGTCGTCCTCTTCAGCAGTCCCGTCCAGCTGGGAGAGCCGGGCACTCTCCGGGATCGACTCCAGGGACATCGACAGGTCGACCTCGCCCCCCGTGGTCTCCCCGCGGTCCTCTGTCCCCTGTTCCCCAGCGAGCCACTCCGGCAGGTCGCCGTCCGAAGGCTCCCTGACTCCGACGTCGTCTGGCGTCCCGGGGGCCGTTGTCTCCGATTCGATCAGCTGCAGGTCGTCCACGCTGGGTTCCACCGCGGGCGGCGGCTCGTCGGCGGCCACGATGGTATCGGGGTCCGCACTGTCCAGCTCACCCTCCGCGGCGGCGGATACCGGCGGCAGGCCCATCCGCTCGAGCTCGGTGGACGGATCGGGCTCGGCTTCGGACCCGGACAGCGCCACCGCCTCGATCTCTCCATCGGACACCAGATCCAGGATCTCGTCCAGCTCTTCGTCCAGATCGGGGTCGTCGCCCCCCCCGACGACCGCCTCCAGATCGAGCTCGGAGTCCCCCACCTGTTCGTCCAGCAGGTAGTCGTCGACCTCGTCGACGGGATCGTCGGGGTCGGCGGTCGGCGGCAGGTCCCTGACGCCCCCCTCGTCGGCCCCGACGGATTCGGTGAACGCGGGCGGGTGCGAGAACGCCGGCGGACGCTCTACCCCCGCGGGCGCGGCCGGCCGCGCCGAGCCCAGGTACTCCTCCAACGAGTGGCCGTCCCACGAGGCCAGAGCGTCCTCCAGATCCGAGGTCCTCTTCCCCAGGTACTCCTCCAGGGAGTGGCCGTCCCACGACGCCATGCCCGCTTCCCCGGCCGGAGCCCGTTTGCCCAGGTATTCCTCCAGGGAATGGCCGTCCCACGACGCCATCCCGTCCTCACCCCCGGGGGCCCGCTTGCCCAGATACTCCTCCAGCGAATGGCCGTCCCAGGACTCCAGCGCAGGACTGGAGTCCGGCGTCATGCCCATGTACTCGTCCAGGGAGTGGCCATCCCAGGACTCCAGCCCGGCTCCACCCCACGAGGACTCCTCGATCACCGGATGTGGCTCGTCGTCCGGGGGTTCCTCCAGGCTGGCCGCGGCGCCCGGTTCCTCCTCCAGGGCGATGACCTGCTCGGTGGGCACGTCCATGCCCGTGGCCGCGGCCGGCGCGGGGCCGAGCTGGGCGATGTTCTCCCCGGCGGTCGGGTCCGGTTCTTCCTCCGGCGGGGGGATCGTGAAGATCTCGGTGACGCCCTCGTCGGGATCCGGTTGGGGCATCGGAGGAAAGGAGACCTCGTCGGGCTCGGGTTCGGGTTCGGGCTCGGGCTCGGGTTCGGGCTCGGGCTCGGGCTCGGGCTCGGGCTCGGGCTCGGGCTCGGGCTCGGACTCGGGTTCCAGCTCCAGCTCGGGCTCGAACTCCTCCGCCACCGGGCCGAGCTGAAACGCGCCGTCGCGGTGCTCGGAACTCAGCTGGGCTGCGCCCGCCAGCAACTCCTCGTCCGAGAGCACGTGCACCACCTCGGTGGTGCCCTCGATGTCGGACGGTGGCTGGGGTGGGGGCATTCCCGGGAGCGTCGCCTGCTCATCCGGATCGAGGTCGAACTCCAGCTCGTCGTCAACATCGAGTTCGACCTCGTCGTCGTCGAAATCGGGCTCGAGTTCAGGCTCGAGTTCAGGCTCGGGCTCGGGCTCGGGCTCGATATCGACCACCGCCAACGCCTCCAGCCCTCCGGAATGCTCCGGTACGGGCGGATCGTGGATCGAGATCCGGCCGCTCTCGTCCGCTGCGGCGTCCCCCTCGTCCAGTCCCAGCTCGAGCTCAACCTCGCCACCCACGCCGTCCAGCTGGGCCGCGATGCTCTCGAGGGTGTCGATGAATTTGAGATCCGTGCGATGGGCGATGGCGGTCGCGACGTTGTCGCTAGCGGCCTCGTTGAGACGGACGAGCGAGACCCTGCGGATCGCGCGACGCAACGGGTGGCGCGGTCTGCCCGCCACACACTCCGGGATCCCGAGCCGCCGGAGCGTCCGGCGACGGGGTCTCGGCGTCTTCCAACGTCGTGCCATCGGGCGGGCTCCCGTCCGCGAGAAGGTGGTCTCCCGCGTCCGCGTCTTCCGGTTCCGTTCTACTGTGAAGGGGTCGCCCATCGGAGTCAAACCGCGGGGTTCGCACGCGCGCCGCGCGTGCGAACGCTTGGCGTCCGGGCGCGGGCGTCCGCCCGGCCGTGGTGTTATACTCGCGTGTCGGACTGTGCCAGTGCGCAACTACGACGGCGCGCGCGACACAGGTACCTGGGTACACACGAGGAGATCTGCCGCGGCCAAAGCCGCGTTCCGGGGAGTTATCGATGCGCAACGCATTCGCTTTGATGGCAACGCTCGCCGTCCTCACGTGGTTGGTGGGGTGTCCCGACCAGTCAGTCGATGACGACTCGGCCGACACGATCGAGGATTACGACGGGGACGGGGTCACCGCCGAGGAGGGTGACTGCAACGACGCAGACGCCGACGTCAACCCGGCTGCCGAGGAAGTATGTGACGGCATCGACAACGACTGCGACGGGGACGCAGACGGGGAGTTCGACGCCGACGGCGACGGCTGGACCGTCTGTGCCGGGGACTGCGCGGACTCGGACAGCGCCGTCCATCCGGGGACCGAGGACATTTGTGATGACGTCGACAACGATTGCGACGGCATCACCGACGAAGGGTATGACGCGGACGGGGACGGCATCACCACCTGTGGCGGTGATTGCAACGACGCCGATCCGGAGATCTATCCCGGCCAGCTCGAGGCCTGTGATGGGATCGACAACGACTGCGATCCGGCGACCGACGAGGGCGACGACGGGGACGGCGACGGCTGGTCGGACTGTGCCGGTGACTGCAACGACACCGACGACACGATCCACCCCGACACGGCGGAGCTGTGCGATGGGGTCGACACCGACTGCGAGAACGGCATCCCCAGCGACGAGATCGACGAAGACGGCGACGGCGCCTACGAGTGCGAAGGCGACTGCGACGACACCGACCCGACCCTGAACATCGCCGACGTGGACTCGGACGGGTTCACCACCTGCGACCCGGGCCCGGACTGCGACGACTTCAACGGGGACGTCTACCCCGGCGCGTCCGATCTGTGCGACGGCGTCGCGGACAACGACTGCGACGGGGTCGACGATCCCCAGGAGGCCGACGACGACGGAGACGGCCAGAGCGAGTGCGACGGGGACTGCGACGACGACGACGCCACGGTCTACGACGGCGCCACCGAGCTCTGCAACGGCCTGGACGACGACTGCGACGGCAGCCTCCCGTCGGACGAGGTGGACGACGACGGCGACACCTACTCCGACTGCGCTGGCGATTGTGACGACGCGGACGCGGCGGTCTTCCCGGGGGCGGCAGACGTTTGCGACGCCTCCCTGGACAACGACTGCGACGGCGTCACCGATCCCCTGGAATCGGACGACGACGGCGACGGCGCGTCGGAGTGCGCCGGAGACTGTGACGACGCGGACGCCAACCTCGGCATCGGCGACAGCGACGGCGACGGGGTCACCACCTGCGACGGCGACTGCAACGACGGCGATGCCTCCGTCTATCCGGGGGCCAGCGAGACCTGCGACGGGGAGCTGGACAACGACTGCGACGGCGTCGATGACCCGGAGGAGACCGACGACGACGGCGACGGATTCTCCGAGTGCGACGGCGACTGCGACGACGGCAACAGCGCAGTCTACCCGGGCGCGGCGGACGTCTGCGATGGCGTGCTGGACAACGACTGCGACGCGATCGTCGACGCCTCCGAGTCCGACGACGACCTGGACGGCACGTCCGAGTGTGGCGGCGACTGCGACGACACCGATCCCTCGCTGAACATCGACGACCTGGACACGGACGGGTACGACACCTGCAGCGGCGACTGCAACGACACCGACCCGCTGCTGAACCTCGATGACGCCGACGGCGACGGCTACGACACCTGCGAAGGTGATTGCGACGACACGGATCCGGCGCTCAACCTGGACGACGGCGACGGCGACGGCATGTCCACCTGTGACGGGGACTGCAACGACGGCGACCCCGACGCCAACGACCTGGACGTGGACGGCGATGGCTGGACCACCTGCGATGTCCCCGCCGACTGCGACGACACCGACCCGGTGCTGAACAACGACGACTCGGACGGCGACGGCGAGACCAGCTGCGACGGGGACTGCGACGACGGCAATCCGGCGCTCAACGACCTGGACGCCGACGGCGACGGCGAGTCGACCTGCGACGCTCCGGCGGACTGCGACGACGGGGATCCCGCGCTCAACAACCAGGACAACGACGGCGACGGCATGTCCACCTGTGACGGGGACTGCAACGACGGCGACCCCGACGCCAACGACCTGGACGTGGACGGCGATGGCTGGACCACCTGCGATGTCCCCGCCGACTGCGACGACAACGACAACCAGACCTACCCCAACGCACCGGACATCTGCGACGGCGTGCTGGACAACGACTGCGACGGAACGGTCGATCCCCTGGAGAGCGACGACGACGGCGACGGCCAGAGCGAGTGCGACGGCGACTGTGACGACAGCGACGGCGGCCAGAACGGTGAGGACGCCGACGGCGACGGCGTCACGTCGTGTGACGGCGACTGCGACGACGGCGACCCGGCGGTCTATCCGGGCGCGGACGAGTACTGCGACGGCGCCGACAACAACTGCGCCGGACTGACCGACCAGGCAGATCCGGCCTACATCGCCGACTTCGACGCCGACGGTGACGACGGCGATCTCTGCGGAGGCACGGACTGCGACGACGCCGACGCGGCCTACGAAGGCCTGGACAACGACGCCGACGGGGTCTCCACCTGCGGCCCGGACGCGACGCCCAACACAACCGACGACGACTGCGACGACAACGACGACGCGAACTATCCGGGCAACACCGAGTGGTGTGACCTCCAGGACAACGACTGCGACGGTGACGTCGACGCGGCCGACGCCAGCTTCGTCCTCGACCTGGACGGCGACGGATTCGACGCCGCCGACTGCGGCGGTTCGGACTGCAACGACGAGTTCGACAACGTCTTCCCCGAGACGGCCTCGACCTCGGGCTGGCAGCGGGAATGCGACACCTGGTTGCAGTCGGACCTGGACGACGATGCGTGGTACTTCGCAACTGTCGAGCAGCCCAACCTCGTGTTCGACGGCAGCCGGATCGCCATGTACTTCCGCACCGGGTTCAACCTGTTCGAGATGGCGTTCGGCGTCTACTACTCGGACGACCTGGGCCAGACCTGGACGCTGGACGGTCCGATCTTCCAGGGCACGGGTGATCCGCTGGACTGGGATGGCTGGGGGATCAGCAACCCCAACGTGATCTATGACGCTGGCGATCCCGCGTTCCCGTACAAGCTCTATTTCAGCGCCCGCAACCCCAACATCGTGCCCACCACCCGCTCGTTCGGGATGGCGGTCAGCTCCGACGGTTTGACCTGGAACCGGGTCACCGACATCAACCTCGAGACGGAGAAGATCGTCGAGATGGGTGGCGTCGGCGACATGGACGAGGACAACATCGGTACGCCCTACGTCTACATCTCGGGGACTACCTACGTGATGCTCTACCTGTGCCGCGCAGGTAGCCTGGCCGGCATCTGCATGGCCACCTCGGTGGACTCGGGGTACTCCTGGACGAAGTGGGATTCGGCGCCGGGGGTCGACTATGACCCCGAGCCGTTGTTCCTCGAGGGCGATCCCGGCGAATGGGACGAGACCACGGTCTCCTACCCGGTCGCGGTCACCGACGGCACCACCGACTGGGTGCTCCACACAGGCAAGGGCAACAACATCCGCTCCACCGGGGTCGTGCACACGCCGTTCGCGGTCACCGGGGCCACCAAACTCTCGGACATCAGCCCCGCGTTCGAGGCGGCCACCCAGGCCGCTCGCTGGGACTACGAGGACGTGTACGCCACCGAGGCGGTGTTCGACGGCGGCGAGTTCAACTACTTCTACTCCGGCACCTACACGGACGCGGCCTACGACGGGAGCATCGTCACCTGGATCGGACGCGCCACCAACACCCAGCCGGAGTTGACCCTCACCCTCCCGGCGGCGGATCCCCACTCGATGGCCACGTCGGATCCGGTCACGTTCGAGGGCAACGCCAACGACTCCGAGGCGCTTGACACCCTGTACGTGGTGATCAGCAGCTCGGCGGACGACACCATCCTGCTGAGCACCTTCGCGGACGGCGCTGGCGACTGGAGCATCACCGCCCCGGGTGGCACCTTCCCCGCCGGCCAGCAGACCGCCGTGATCACGGTGTACGACGAGGGTGGTATCGCCGCGTCGACGACCATCGTCCTCGACGTCAGCTAACGGCCGGAGCCAGCCGCCCGCCTGGCGGCTCGGCGGGACAGCATCCTGAGGTTGATCAGGTTGATCGTGAAGTGCGCCACGACCGGGGCGACCAGGCTTCCTCGCCAGAGGAACAGCGCCCCCAGACCGAAGCCAGCCGCCAGCGCGAACACGGTCCACGGCGCAAATCGCCGGTCCGGAACAAAATGGCAGGCCGCGAACAGCACGGAGGCGAGCACCAGGCCGAGGGACGGCTGCACGGCGCCCCGGAACAGGCACTCCTCCGCCACGCCGCTGGCCACCGCCGCCAGCACCACCGCGGGCCAGCCCGCGGGCCCGATGAACCCGGCCATCACGTCGGCGAGCCTCCGGTAGGCCGTGGAGTAGGCCACCAGCGCGGCGCTCCCCGCCACCACCATCAGCCCGCAACCGAGCCCCAGCAGGGCGTCCGCCGCCCAGCCGCCCGGCGGGCCCAGCCAGCCGCCCAGGGATCCGGCAAGCGTGGACCACAGGACACCGACACCGAGCACGGGGAGGTAGACCGCGAGAATCAGGAGCGGGCGGAGCAGGATCGGGCGACGCGGGGGATCAGGCATCGTCCGCGGCGGGGGTTGCGTCCGCCCCGGCATCGTCCGCGGTGGCCGGCTCATCCACGGTGGCCGGCTCGTCCACGCCGTCCGCGGCGTCGTCGACCTCGGGTTCCGGAGCCCGGCGGAGCCGCCACAGCCAGTACGCACCGATGGCAATCGTCGCCACGCTGACCCACTGACTGAGGCTCAGGCCGAAGGACCCGGCCAGGTAGTCCTCCCACTTGATGGTGACGATCCCCCCCGGGCCGAACCAGTAGCGATCGTTGATGCGGATGAACTCGACCACCAGTCGCGAGCCGCCGTGCAACAGGAAGAACATCGCGACGAGGGTTCCGGGCTTCATCCGCCGGTCGGTGTCACGCCAGCCCAGGAACGCCGCGACTCCGAACGCGAAGATCGCCTCGTAGATCGGCGTGGGGTGAACCGGCTCGTAGACCGGCACTGCGCCCCGGGGATAGGCCATGCCCCACGGCAGCTCGGTGGGCATCCCGTAACACCCGTCACCCGAAAGATGGCAGCCCAGGCGGCCGAAAGCGTACCCCACCGACATCCCCGGCGCGGTGCAGTCGAACACCTTCAGCGGCGACAGGCCATCCCGCCAGGTCAGGTAGATACACGCGGGAACGGCCAGCATGACGCCGCCGTACCAGGTCAGACCGCCGGAACCGAGCAGCACGCCGACTGGATTCTGGATGAAGATGTCCCAGTTCTCCGCCACCGACAGGAGCCGGGCGCCGATCAGCCCGGTCAACGCGGCCACGATGACCAGGTCGGTGGCCAGCCGCAGGGGGTACCCGCGACGGGTGTACCCCTGGCGCAGGAACCACCATCCCGCCAGGAAACCGCAGGTCATCATCGCCGCATAGCTACCCACCGGGAACGAGGGGATCTCGAAGAGCCAGAGGTCGATGCGGGGGATCCGGAACAGCGTGGGGATCATGGAGTTCGCTCGATTCGGTCGGGATCTAGCACTGAACCACGGGACGGGCAAGGCCAGCCTCCCGTTCCCGCGGGACTCGGCGCGCTGCTACTCTTCTGGAACCCTCCGCTCCGGACGGTGTCCGACGGGGGTGCGTGTCGAACTCCGGGAGGTCCTCGATGGTCTTGTTCCGTCCGTCCTGTTGGTGCCCGCGGACCCCGCTGGCCCTGGTCGCACTGCTGTTACTTCTCCCCCTTTCCCGGCCCAGCCGGGCTGCGCCGATCTCCGAGCGGGTGCTCGACGATCGGGTCGAGGAGGTGACCCTGTTCTCCCACCAGGCCCAGCTGCTGCGCAGCGCGCGGGTCCAGCTCGCCGCCGGTCGCCACAGGCTGGCGTTCGCCGGACTGCCCACCGCCGTCGACGAGAACTCGGTGCGGGTGCGGATCGACGGCGGCCGGTTGCTGTCCTACGAGGTGATACGAGGCTACGGCGCCGCCGAGCTGCCGCCGGAGATCGCCGCCAAGCGGGACCGGATCGAGGCCATCGACCGGGAGCTCGCGGTTCTGGACGGAAACAAGGCCGTCCTCCGCGCCGAGGCGGCCTTCCTCGACGAGCTGCCGCCCGGTACGGCGCGCCCCGACAAGGACAGCGAAGCCCCCCGCATCGACCCCAAGAGCTACAGCCGGCTCCTGGACTGGATCGCCCGTCGCCTGGAGGCGGCGGGTGACGAACTGATGCGGCTCGACCTGGCCCGCGTGACCCTGGTCGAGGAACGCGAGGTGCTGGCCTCCGAGCTGCTGGGGACCGCCGGGGCGGGCCTGGCGCTCCAGCGACCGCGGGCCGTCGCCGAGGTCGAGCTGGAGAGGAGCGCCACCGTCGAGTTGACCCTGGTGTATCGCACCTGGGACGCCCGCTGGGTACCCAGCTACGACATCCGTCTGGCCACCGGCGAGGAGCAGGTGAAGCTGGGGGTCAACGCGCTGGTCTGGCAGCAGACCGACGAGGACTGGGACGGCGTGCCGCTGCGGTTGTCCACCGCGGTTCCCAGCCACAGCGCGGATCTACCGAAGCTGATGGCCTGGTTCGTCGAGGAGGCGCCCCCGCCCCCGCCCCCCCCCGCGACCTACGCCGAGGCCGAGCGATCCCGCGGTGCGCGATCGTCGCGCAAATCCTCCAGGGCGCCCGCGTCGAGGGCGGCTCCAGCCGCCGCGATGGACGACTACGACTGGGGGGGCGCCGACGAGGCGATGGAATACGAGGCCCCCGGCGAACTCGCCCGGGACACCGGAGGGCTGGGCTCCAGCGGCTACGGAACCGGCGGGAGCGGCGCGAGCGGGGGCGGGATGGCCGCCCTGTCCTTCCACGGCCACGGCGCCGCGGGCGGCGAGGATCTGGTGGCCAGCCTGACCGCACAGCTGGCCAACGAGACCAGCGGACGACCGTACCTGTCCGATCGCTCACACCCGCTGCTGGACACCTCGGGTCGCCGGCAAGAGCTGACCGGCGGCGGCCTGACCTTCTCGCCCATCGCCAACGCCGAGGCCGGCGTACAGGTCCCCCCCGGATCGACGGCCTACGAGGCGTCGATCAGCAACTGGGACGCCTACCAGCCCGCAGCCAACGCGATGGGATTCGACTTCCGTTTCGACACCGACGAGCCGATCACCATCCCCAGCGACGGGCAGGTCCACAAGGTGCCCCTGCGGGTGGACGCCCATCCGGCACGCCTCGAGCACGTCATCGTGCCCGTGGTGGAGCAGGCGGCGTTCGTCCAGGCGGTGGTGGACAACGGCAGCGCCTATCCGCTGCTCGCGGGGATGAACAACGTGTTCCTGGACGGCGGCTTCCTGGGCCAGGTGCCCTCGTCGTCCGTGGCGCCGGGACAGCCGCTGCAGCTGGCGCTGGGCATCGACCGCACGGTCAAGGTCAAGCGCAAACAGGAGCAGCTGAGCGACAAGGGCGGACTGTTCGGCAACCAGAAGGTCCGGGCCTACCGGGTCACCGTCGAGCTGGAGAACTTCCACGACGTGCCGGTCCAGGCCCGGGTACTGGATCGCATCGCCTACACCTACGACGAGGACATCAAGATCCTCGACGTCGAGCACTCCCACGAGCCGGCGGTGGACCACGGCAACGGGATGCTCGAGTGGCGCCTGGAGGTCCCGGCGGGCACCAAGCTGGAACTCACCTTCGGTTACACCCTCAAGCACAACAAGAACTACCGCGTCTGGCATCCGTAGGAAGGGAGGCAATCATGCGTACCTCGACATTCATCACCCTGTTGTTGCTCACCCTCTCGGCCTCCGGCGCCCGCGCCGCGGTGGAACTGGACACGGAGCGGGCCGCCATCGAGCGGGTCCGCGTATTCGCCGATCGAGCCCAGGTGAACCGCACCACCCGCATCCAGGTGCCCCGCGGCCGCACCGACGTCATCCTCGACGGACTTCCGTCGCCGCTGATGCCCGGCAGCGTCCGGGCCTGGACAGCGGACGAAGGTGCCGAAGTCATCGGCCTGACCCAGCGTGAAGAAGTTCACGTGAAGGAGCGCCGCGGTGAGGTCCGTGAACTGATGGAGCGCCTGCGGGAGGTCCAGACCGCACTGCGCGAACGGCGCGTGGAGGACGCATCTGCCCAGTCGCGCCTGGAGCAGATCGGCCGCCTGCGGGAGTACACACGGACGGTGCTGGTGCTCCAGCAGACCTCGCCGGACCTGGATCTGGGCTCCTTCGACGAGAGCCTCGACCTGTTCCACGAGGACTCCTCGGAGATCCTAGACCGCCGCGCCGCGCTCCAGCGGGAGATGGTCGTGCTGGCCCGGGAGCAGACCGAGATCCAGCAGCGGGTCGGCGACCTGCAGTACGGCTCCGAGCGGATCACCACCTCGGTGACCGTCACCCTCGAGTCCGCCGCGGGCGCGACCACCGAGCTGGTGGTCAGCTACGGCGTCGCCGGGGTGTCCTGGCAGCCACGCTACGATCTGGTCTATCAGGACGACCAGCTCCGCCTGAACTACCTGGCCGAGGTCAACCAGAGCTCGGGCGAGGACTGGGAGGACGTGGTTTTGGTGTTCACCACCGCGCGACCGGACGAGATGGTGCCCGCGCCGGGAAACCAGCCCCTCTACCTGAGCGGCTACAAGGAGAAGGAGACCACCGTCCAGCTCGGCAGCACCCGCGAGGAGGCCAAGGAGGAGGACAAGGACTACCGGGCGGACGAGCCCGCGCCGGAGCCCGGGATCGCCGTGACCCAGCGCACCCTGGCCGTGGACCTGACGGTGCCACGACCAGCCACCGTGCCCGCGGACGGTCGCCCCTATCGGCTCGCGGTGCTCGAGATGCCGCTGGAAGCCGACGTCGACAACTACGCCGCTCCCGGACTCTCACCCCACGTCTTCCTGCGGGCGAGGACCTCCAACCAGACCGGGATGGAGCTGCTGGCCGGACCGGCTGACGTGTTCCGCGACAGCGGCTACGTGGGCTCGATCTGGCTGGCCTCGCTGGCGCCGGACGAGAAGCTCGCCGTCAGCCTCGGCCCCGCCGGCCCCGTGATGGCCAAGCGCGAGTTCGACGTGCACCGAAACCGGGAGGTCGAGCGAACGGCAGGCCGCAAGAAGGTCCACTTCGTCCACGATGTGGTCATCAACAACTACGGCGAGGAGCCCACCGAGGTGGTGGTCTCCGAGGCGATCCCGGTCAGCCGGGTGGCCCAGGTCAAGATAGCCGTCGGCGACGAGACGACCGCCGACTTCGACATCAGCGAGGACGGCAGCATCCACTCGTGGACCCTCTCCCTCGCCGGCGGCGAAGAACAGCGCATCCACCTCGCCTACACCGTCGATCTACCCGAGGACTATGCGTGGGAGGGGTTCTAGATGCCTTCGAGGGCGCGGGTCTGGGCGCTGTGGTTGAGCGCGGTCTCGGCGCGCTGGATGGCGTCCCGCAGACCGGCGTCGCCGGGCTTGATCTCCAGGCCCTCGTGGGCCCACTGAATCGCCTTGCGGGGTTCGCCCCGGCGCACGAAGAACCGAGCCAGTCGCCGGTACAGGAAGATCGCTCCGGGCCGGATCTCGAGCGCCCGCTCGTACTGGCTGGCCGCCTCGTCCCAGCGCCGACGAGCTGTCAGCAGATCGCCGTTGAGGGTCAACAACCAGGGATCGTCGGGATTGTCGCGCAGGAGAGGACCGAGGATACCCTCGGCTTCCTCGAGACGGGTCGCGCGGAGGAATCCCTCCGCCGCCGACGTTCGCAACTCCCGGTCGCTGGCGTCCATCTGCACCGCCTTGCGGGCGAGCATCAGCAGCCTGGCGCGGTCCTTTTGCTTACGCGCCTGCCGGAAGTCCTGAAGTAGCTCTTCCTTGGTCATCGTGGGGGGTAATTTTAGCAGAAGCCGGTTCAGACCGCCCGGGTATCTGGCTACCGCCGCGGCTCCACTTCGCGGACGAGTCGGAAACCAACGTCCAGCGAGCTGAAGTCCCGATTCTCGGGGCAGCGGCGGGCGGCGCGACAATCCTCGGCGGGGCTGGTCCACGAACCGCCGCGGATCACCAGGCCCTCCTCGGCGGGATCCGCGTAGCGGGTCCACTCGCGGCAGGTACCGGCCATGTCACGCACGTCGTAGGGCGAGGTGTCCACCGGGAAGGCCCCGATGTGCTCCGGCCGCGGCGGTCCGGAGCGGCTGAGACGCATCTTGCAGAAGGTGGGGTCGAATCGGTCACCCCAGGGGAAGAACCGGCCGTCGGCACCGCGGGCGGCCTTCTCCCACTCCACCTCGGTGGGCAGCCGGTAGGTGACGCTGTCCTGCTCGCTGCGCCAGCGCGCGAACCGCTCCACCGCGTCCACGCCGATGCCGCCGACGGTACGGCGGATATCCAGCCGGCCGCCGGGTCCCTCCCCCACGGGCAGCGAAAAACGGCCTTCGGAGTCCACCGGCCACAATGGCTCGCCGTCGCCGTGCGCCCGCGGGCAAGCCGACGACGCGGCCTCGCCGTCCGCGGGGCCGAGGGACCGCAGGAACGCCAGGTACTCGCCGACCGCCACCGGAGAACGCGAGATCAGGAAGTCGTCCACCTGCTTGAGCGTCCGGGACAGGGAGCCGGGCGCCTGCACGTCCCCCCCCATCACGAAGGAGCCGGCGGGGACGTACACCATCCCCTCGCCCACCTGCTCGTCGGTGTGCAGCCGGACCTTGACCCGGCGGGTCTCGCCGCGACTCATCAACAGGGGAAAGCGAGTGTCCCGGTACCCGTCCCGGCGCAGCACCAGCAGGTAGCTGCCCATGGAGACCGGCACGTCCTTGACCGGCGTGCGCCCCAGCAGCCGCGGCTCGGTGGCCCGCTTGACGCGGTTGCGCTCCACGAATCGATAGATCCACACCTCGGCGCCCGCGCGGTGCGTGGCCACCGACATCAAGCCATCGCCGCGCAGCCGCTCCGCGTAGCGACCATCGTCGTTCCGGCGGATCAACCCCTCGTAGTAGATCTGGTCCGCCACGTCCCGGCGGGTCTCGGCGTCACGGAAGCGGGTCCAATAGAGTGCGGCCAGCCCGGAGCGTGCGCCCTCGTTGCGGTCGTCGTACGCCAGGGCCTGCTCGAAGATCCCCTCGGCCTTGAGGAAGGCCACCGCGACCTCGCGCTCGCTCTCGTCCAGGCGGTCTTCCATCTCCCAGGCGGCCGCCTTCTCCTCGAGCTTCTCCCAGCCGCGGATGACGGAGAGCGCCTTGTGGACCTCCTCCTGCAGCCGGTCCGCCTCGAGGCGGGTGGCGTGGTACATCTCCATCGCCTTGCGGCCCTCGGCCACCCGTTTCTGGGCTGCCTCGCGGCGCTTGGTGCCCTCCATGAAGGACTCGATCTCCTCGGAGAGCTGTCCGGCGGAGCGGATGCGCTTCTTGGGATCGCGAATCAGCGCTCGCATGCAGATCGCGCTCAGCTCCTCGGGGACGCGCAGGTGCGGAGCGCGTTCGATGGGCGGGGTGGGATCCTCCTCCACGCAGCGGATCATCACGTCGCGGGGGTTCTTGCCGTGGAAGTGCAGCTTGCGGGTCAGCGCCTGGTACAGGATGCCCCCCAGCGCGTAGACGTCGCTCCACGGTCCGATCTTGTCCCGCTCGTTCTTGGCCTGTTCGGGGGCCATGAACGGCGGCGTCCCCTGGACGTAGCCGTCGCGAGTCTTGAGCTGGGCGCCCTCGGAGAGTTCGACGGGCTCGAGCTCCATCGACTCCTCGTCCTCGCCTTCGGGGTCGGGTTGGCCCACCACCTTGGCCAGCCCCCAGTCGAGGATCAGGACCTCACCAAAATCCCCGAGCATGATGTTGGCCGGCTTCAGGTCGCGGTGGATCACCCCGCGGGCGTGGGCGTACTCCATGCCCAGGCAGACCTGCTGGACGATCGAGAGCATCCGCAACAAGGTGAACTGCCGGCTGATCTCCGGATCCGCCTTGCGAATACCCCGCAGGATCTGGTCGAGGGAGCGGCCCTCGACCTTCTTCATCGTGTAGTAGACGGTGCCGTCGGGCAGCCGGCCCATGTCGTGGACCGGAACGATGTTCGGATGCTCGAGCTGGCCGGTCACCTGGGCCTCGCCCAGGAACCGCTCGAGCACGCTCATGCTCTTCGACGCGTCCTTGCGCAACACCTTGAGCGCCACGGTCCGGCCCACGTCCCGATCGAAGGCGCTGATGATGGTGCCCTGGCCGCCCCGTCCCAGCTCGTCCCGGTAGGCGTAGCGCATCCCGAGGTTGGGTCCACCGGCGCTGTCCTTCTTGGGGAAGGGGCGCGGGACCGTGCCGCGGCCGCCCGGCGGCGGCAGCACGATGCGGCTCAGGGGTGAGCCCTTGCCCTCCAGCTCCAGCTCCATCAGCGTGGAGGTTGGCCCCGCCCGGGGTGCGAGGGTCGGGATCTCGTCCGGGACCTCCGCCAGATGATCCAGCAGGGGCTCCATCTGCTTGGCCAGGGTCTTGACGCCGACGGCACCCCCGTCGGGAAACAGCTCCTCCATCAGGATCCGCAGCGCCGCCACCGCTCGCCAGCGCCGCTGATCGTCCATCGATTTGGGGGACTGTTTGGGGGCCATCGTGCCGGGATCCTACCCCGAATCGCGGGGGAGGTGGACCGGAGGGATCAGAACACCGCGACGGCGACGATTGTCCCGCCCGGGCTCTGCTCCCAGCTCGCCGTCCCGGCGTCCGCGTCGATGCCCACCAGGGCGGAGCCGTCGGCCAGGTAGAGCGTCGTTCCGCGCACTGCGAGCCCCCCCCGGTGCTCGGCCGAGCTGTCCCAGCTCCATGACACCTCTCCGCTGGCGGGATCGATGGCGAACAGGTCGCCAAAGCTCTCGGTGACGTACACCAACCCGCCGGCAACCGCCGGGGGATCCAGCGCGCTGTCGTCCAGGGACTGCATGAAGGGAGTCGGATCGCCGGCATCGTAGCCGAACAGCCCGATGTTGTCGGTGCTCACGTAGACGTCGCCAGAGTCCACCGCGAGCCCCGTGCACGAGGCGTCGTCCAGGGGTTGGACCCAGTCCTCGGCCAGATCGCCGGGCATCAGCGAGACCACGTCGTAGCGGCCCCCCACCACCACCCGACCGCCCGTGACGCCGATGCCGGGCACGAAGGGATCGCCCAGATCGAAGCTGGCGTCCTCGGCTCCGCTGGCGACGTCGAGCCGCCGCACCGGGTTGCCGGCGACAAACAGGGCTCCCTCGCCGGTGGCCATCGCTCCGGACAATCCGGCGAAACTCTCCGACCACAGCTCAGCGCCGCTGTCCGCGTCCAGCGCCACCACGTCATCCGCTGTCTGGACGAACAGGGTGTCGTCCAGGATCGCCAACTGCCCCACCGCCGAGCCGCCGATGTCCGCGGCCCAGACCTCGGAGCCGTCGGCGCCGTCCAGGGCGAGCACCGTCGAGCCGCCGGACTGGACGTAGACCGTTCCCCCGTCCACCAGCAGGTCGCCGAAGTCGACGGATCCCACCGGGCTGCTCCAGGCCACCGACGTGCCGTCGGCGTCGAAGGTCGTCACGTCCCCGCTGGACGTCAGCACAGCCACTCCGGCGTCGTCGTCGGTCAAGTCGAAGGGACACCCCCCCAACCCGAATGGCACCGCGATCAACACCCACGCCACGATCCACCGCATCCCGCTCATCTCCCGTCCCTCTCCCCTACCCTCGCCCTTGCCCGTCCCCCGCCATCAATACCCATACAACACGTAGACCTTGCCCGCCTGCGATCCATTCTGATCGTTGTACGGGGCGGCCACCACCAGGTCCGGAAGACCGTCGTCGTCCAGGTCGCCGCTGGCCAGCTGATGGCCAAACCAGTCGCCAGCCGCCTCGCCGAGCACCCGGACGTCCGCCGTAGACAGGTCCAGGCTCGCCGGCCAGTTGGCCACCGGATCACTCAATAGATAGATCGCCCCCGCCTCGGCCCCCGCCTCCGGGCAAGAGCGGGCGCCCACCGCGACCTCGGGCGTGCCATCGCCGTCCATGTCACCGGGGGTGAGCAGAACCGCGGCCTCCTCGGCGTCGGCTCCTCGCAAGATCACGTCGGCAGCCGCCGCCAGGTCCACCTGCGAGGGGAAGCCATCCGCCGCGCCGAGCAGGAGCGCCACCGCGCCCCCCGGCGGATGGTCCAGCGAGCCGATCCACAGCTCGCCGTACCCATCGCCGTCCAGATCGTCCGCACCCCCCACCCGGGCACCCCAGCGCTCGCCGCCGTCGCCCAGGAAGGTGGTGTCCGCGTCGTCCAGGTCCAGGTCGTCCCAGAACATCGCGTGCCCGAGGACCAGATAGGCCCGGCCGTCCTCGGAACCGGCCTCCTCGGCGCCCACGAGCACCTCGTCGTCGCCGTCGCCGTCCACGTCGCCGACGATGGCCACCGCCGTGCCCAGCAGGTGGTCGTCGGCCGTCGGCTCCAGCAGGACGTCGGCATCCGTGGTCTCGTAGTCCCCGTTCCACGTCGAGCGGCCAAAGAACAGGTAGACCATGCCCGCCACGTTGGGGTTTGCGTTGTTGTACGGCGCGCCGATGAGCAGGTCGTCGATCCCGTCGGCGTTCACGTCGCCTGCGGCCGACAGCGAGGTGCCGGCCTGCTCGCCGGGGAAGCCGCCGCGGATCGTCACATCCGCATCGTCGGTGGAGGGAAACGGCCCGATCGCCCCCGGTCCGCCGAAGAAGATGTACACCTCACCGACTGGGCTGCTGTTGAACCACAGGTAGGAAGCCCCCACCGCCAGATCCTGCCAACCGTCCCCGTCCAGGTCGCCGACGGCGACGGCGTCACCCGTCTGGGCGTCCTCCTCGGTGCCGTCGATGTCGCTGGCGGAGCCCAGGACCATGGCCCCACCGAACCAGTCCCCGGTCTCGCCGCCGATCAGCTGGGCGGAGCCCGAATCCAGCGCGTTGCCGTCGTCGAAGGGCGCTCCTGCCAGGACGTCGTCGATCCCGTCCCCGGTCACGTCTCCCGCGCCCGCGAGCGAGAGGCCCAGCCGCGCGTTGGCGACCCCCTGGATCGAGACCGGCAGCGCGCCGGCCTCCACGTCCCAGCCATAGAACCCGTCCACCGTGCCGTCACAGTCGTTGTCCAGACCGTCCGGCCCGTCGAGGGCGCCCGGATAGACCGCCGGCTCCTGATCGTCGCAGTCGCCGTCGCACGGGGTCACCCCGTCCTCGTCCTCGTCGACCTCCTCGTCGATCTGACCGTTGCAGTTGTCGTCGATGTCGTTGCACTGCTCGGCTGCCCCCGGGAAGACGTCAGCGTTGCCGTCGTCACAGTCGCCCGAGCAGTCGGCCCAGCCGTCGCCGTCCACGTCGAAGTCCTCGTCGAACTCGCCGTCGCAGTCGTCGTCACGGCCGTTGCAGACCTCGTCGGCGCCCGGGTAGACATCGGCGTCGTCGTCGTCGCAGTCGCCTCCGCCGCAGGCGGCCGGGCTGTAGCCGTCCCCGTCTTCGTCGTAGCCGTCGTCCACGACGCCGTTGCAGTCGTCGTCCTCGCCGTTGCAGGTCTCGGCGGCGCCGGGGTGGACCGACGCGCGCTGGTCGTCACAGTCCCCCTCTTCGACACAATAGCCGTCATGGTCCTCGTCCAGACCGGGGGCATCGTCGGCCTCGCCGGAGCAATCGTTGTCCACGCCGTCGCAGATCTCCTCGGCGTTGGGATAGATCGCCGGATCGGTGTCGTCGCAGTCGTCGTCCTCTGTGTCGAACTCCCCGTCCGCGCCACAGGTCGAGACGCCGTCGCCGTCGGTGTCGTAGGGATCGTCGATCACATCGTTGCAGTCGTTGTCCCTGCCATCGCAGGTGTCGGTGGCGCCGGGATAGATGTAGCCGTCCTCGTCATCGCAGTCACCGTCCGCCGTCGACCAGCCATCGCCGTCCACGTCTCCGGCCGGCGGTGCCGGCTGCGGACAGCCCCCGAGCAGCGATACTCCCAACCCGAATCCCAGCAGCCACCCACGCATCGTCGATCCTCCTCCGCAGTCCGGCCTGGACACGAGATCCCATTCTAGCCCGCGACGGCGCGTGGATCCGTCGCGATGCTGCTACCATCTCGCCATGGCATCCCGAACATCACTCTGCTGCTTGCTCGCGGCCCTGCTCGGATTCCTCACCGCGTGCCCACCGACCGATTGCCCGGACGCACCCGGCGACGACGACACGACCGAACCGGGTGACGACGACACGACCGAACCAGCGGACGACGACGCGTCGGGCGACGACGACACGACCGGCGACGACGACGCGACCGGCGACGACGACGCCACGGGAGACGACGACACCGAGCCGCCGCCGGCCGTCGCGCTGTACGAGAGCGATTCGGTCTGCGCCGACTGCCTGATCGCGCTGGAGGCGATGCTGGCGTCCTTCGGTCACGAATCCGACCGCGTCTCCGCCTGGGACATCGAGTACGGCGCCCTCGGTTCGTTCGACGTGTTCATCGCGCCCGGAGGCTGGGCGCCGGGCTACAACGACGAGTTGTTTGGCGCGGGTTTTGGCGCCATCCGGACGTTCGTCTCGGGCGGTGGCGGCTACCTGGGCACCTGCGCCGGCTCCTACTTCGCGTCCAGCGGCGTGACCTGGGAAGGGGTGGAGTACGGCAGCCCCCTCTCCTTGCTGCCGATCCAGGCCGTCGGCCCGGTGGTCGAGATCGCCCCGTGGCCCGACCTGGCGATGACCGAGCTCGCGTACGAGGATCATCCGCTGACCGCCGGCCTGCCGGCCATCGATCCGATGCTCTACTGGGGTGGCCCGGCCTTCGACGTGGAGGGGGCTCCGGCCGTGGACGTGCTGGCTCGTTACGGCCCCGGAGGCGACCCCGCGATCGTGGTCGGTGGCTACGGTCAGGGGCGGGTGGTACTGATCGGACCCCACCCGGAGATCGAAGAAGGTTCGGCGGCCGACGGCGTCGTCGGCTGGGACGACGCGTTGGTGGATCCGGTCAGCGACTGGCCGCTGATGCTGACCTTGCTGGAATGGATGCTGGATTAGAAACCACGGGCCGCGGGAGTTCGATGGCGAGTCAGCACCGGGCGCAGCGTAGCGAACGATTCCAGCAGCTGGTCGACGCCGGCTGGGAAGCGTTCCACGACCGGCGTCCGCGCTGGTTGCGGGCGGTGCTGGCCCGGATGCGGGGGCTGGAGCCGGAGGCCCCGGAGGTGCTGGACCTGCAGTGGCGGCTCGCCTACGTCCAGGGGGACATGGATCGCGCCCTGGAGGTGGCCCAGCAAGGCGCGGCACTTTATCCCGACGATCCGGATCTGCTGTACGCGACCGGGTGGTGTCTGCTGGAACTCGGCGCGTTCGAGGACGCCGTGCCCCCCCTGGCCCGGGCCTGCGAGCGGGAGCCGACGTTGGCCGACGGCTGGTACGACCTGGCCGTCGCCCACGAGGCGCTGGGAAACCCCGAGGCGACCCGGGTCGCGTTCAGCCGGGTCCACGAGCTGGACGTGTCGCGGCTGTCCGCGGAGCCCCGCCTGTTCACCATCGAGGAGTTCGAAGCCATCGTGGCCTCGGCGCTCGCCGAGGTACCCGGCGACGTACAAGCCGCGATGACCAACCTGGCCGTGATCGTCGAGGACTACCCCGATCCCTGGATCGTCGAGCAGCCCCCCTACGACCCCCGGCTGTTCGGTCTGTTCGTCGGACCCACCTTCGCCGACACCCGCTCCACCAACGTTGCCACCGACGAGCCCACGCGGATCTACCTCTTCCAGCGCAACCTGGAGCGGCAGTTCCGCCATCCGGACTGGCTCCGCGACGAGATCCGGATCACGCTGATCCACGAGGTGGGCCACTTCCTCGGCCTTTCGGAGGCGGACCTGGCCGAACGCGGCTGGCTTTGAGCCCCCCTTCCCTGCTGGTCCTGTGCGCCATCGACAGCGGCGAGCCCATGCGCCGCTGCCGCGGCCAGTCCAGGTACCTGGGTGAGCTCGGCCTGCGGCTGGAGCGCCGGGGAATCCGGGTGCTCTGTGCGGAACCAGGCGCGGCGCTCGGCCACCGACCGGTGCCGGGTGGGTGGCGGGAGGAGGCGGTGGAGGGGGTGGTCGCGGTGTTCGATCGCCACCCCACACTCCACGCCGACGTCCTCGACGGCTGGATCGAACAGGGCGTGGCGGTGGCCAATCCGCCGTCGTTCCGCAGCCTGTGTGACGACAAGCTGGCCTTCGCGCGCTGGGCCCGGGAGCAGGGGTTGCGAGTGCCCGAGACGGTGACCGGTGGCGATGCGCGCTGGCGGGACTGGGACCGGCCCTTCGTCAAGCCACTCGCTGGCTGGGGGGGCCGAGATGTTCGCCGGCACGAGGGCGAGGCCGTGTCCGCTGGTCAGATCGTGCAGCGCGCTGTCGAATCCGCCCGCCCCGGTGAGTCGTTGCGGATCCTGCTGCAGCGCGACGGGGTCCAGGGGTGGCTCACCGCCGGCTCGATGGTCCGCGTCGCGCCGCCGGGAGGGGCGGTGGCGTCGCTGGCCCGCGGCGCGCGGGTCCGCCCCGCCGGGCCGCGGGAGCACACCGTCCTCCCGGCCCTGCTGGAGCCCATCATCGCAGCCCTCGGCCGTGCCCCGGGGGGCGGTGACGCCGTCGAGGTCGGGGTCGATCTGATCCTGGCCGCGGACGGGCCCTGGATCCTGGAGTGGAACGCCCGACCCGGGCGGTCGTTCGAGCGGATCGGTCGCGCCGATCTGCGGGCCGCGGCTCAGATCAGGCCTTTGGAGACCTTGCTGCGGGGGAGAACCTAGTCTCCATCGAGGATGGTGGTGAGGGCCTCGTCGAACCGGACGACCTGCTCGCGGAAGTTGTCCAGGTCGTCGCCGGACAGGGTGCGGTGGGAGACGCCGTGGTACTCGCCGGGGTCGACGATCCGGCCGGCCTGCTCGACCTCGTAGTGCAGGTGGGGGGCGTTGGTGCGACCGGTGTTGCCGCTGGTCGCCACCTTCTGACCGGCGCGGACGTTGGAATCGGCGGTCACGCCGTCGGCCAGCTTCTCCAGGTGCAGGTAACGGGCGATGGTGCCGTCACCGAAGCGCAGCTCGAGGCTGTTGCCGTTGTACTTGAAGTTCCAGGTCGTGCGCAGCACCTTGGCGGCCCGGGGGGCGAACACCGGCGTGCCGGTCGGCGCGCGGAAGTCCCAGCCCTTGTGATCCCGGCCATCGCCCAGCACTGCGGTGATCTGATCGTAGTCCTCGATCAGCGGATCCTTCAGCCGGGGCGGGATCTCCTTGCCGGACGCGTCCCAGTAACTGCCGTGAGTGTTGGCCTCGGGCCGGAAGTAGTACGCGCGGTAGTCCTGCTGCATCTTCTGGCTCTCGTAGCTGAGCACAGCGATGCGGACGTCGTCGGAGTCGCCGGGTTCGTAGAGCATCCGCAGGCGGTCGCCAGCCCGCAGATCGGTGGTCATGTCGAGCCACCAGACCATGATCCGACCGGTGGTGGCAGTGACCCACGCGCTGCGCCGTCCTTCCACCACGCCATCGATGGTCACCGACAGGTTGACCTTCAGCGGGGCGTCGATGCCCTCGAGCGCGTTGAACTCCCCCACCTTGGCCGCGACCGGCGCGGCCGTGGCCGGCGTCGCGCCCTCGTCGGCCGTGCCGCCGTCGGGGACCGGCGCGGTCTCTTCATCGGTCGTCGCTTCCGGCTCTTCGGTGACCTCGTCCGCTGGCTCGACTGCATCCGCGTCGCCCCCGTCGTCGCCTCCGGTGACCAGCAGGATGATGTTGAGCAGCACGGACAGGCCGAGCAGCACGCCGAGAACGCGGGTGACTCCGCGGTAGGGAGGCGGGGTAGCAAAATGGTACTTGGGCACGGCCAGACCTCGCCGCCGGAAGATACCGCCATTGCGTCGTGTGGCGCAAGGACAGGGCGGAGGGCGAGCCATGGCGGCGCGAGAGGCCGGCCAGCGGCCAAAAAAAAGGACCGGCTCGGGGTGGAGCGATCCCCGTTCGACACCCTGGGCCGGCCCTGCGACCCCCCCGATGGGCGACTCGGGATCCGACCCGATCCCGAGCGCGATTCATCGGCATCCCCAGCAAATCGGATCCCGGGGTCCAGATCAAGGACAACCCGGCGACAAACCCCCGTTTTCCGCGATCCGGAAGGCGTCGCCCCAGCCCGCTGCTCTCTTTTGGGGTTTTTTGGGTTTTGTCGCACGCGCCGTGAAGAAGTCGGACGTGGATGACGTCCGAACCGATCGGGGTCATACTCCCGGGCCGAAGACACGGAGGGCAGATGCGACGAGGGATCACTATCGGGCTGCTGCTGGTCTGCGGTTGGATCGTCCGGGGGGCCTCGGCGGACGAGATGCTGGAGGAGATCAAGGCCCTGGCGGGGGACGGGATCGTGGTCGTGGTCGACGGCGAGGGAACGAAGCTGGTGGACATGAACGCCGAGCGCGCGTTCATCCCCGCCTCGACCCTCAAGGTGGTCACCGGCCTGGCGTCCATCGAGGTGCTCGGTCCCGACCACCGCTTCGAGACCCGGTTCTACGTGGACGAAGCCGGCTGGCTCTATGTGGAGGGGCGAGGAGATCCGTTCCTGGTCTCCGAGGAGCTGGATCTGCTGGCCCCGGCGCTGCTGGCCAAGGGCAAGACCGAGTTCACGGGCATCGTCCTGGACGACTCGTACTACTCAGACGGGATCAAGATCCCGGGGACCAGCGGCTCGGACCGGCCCTACGACTCCCTCAACTCGGCCCTTGCGGTCAACTTCAACACCCTGTTCGTGGTGATCTCCGGGGGTACCGTCACGTCGGCCGAGGAACAGACCCCGGTGGTGCCGATCTCCGTCGAGGCGGCGAAGGAGAGTGGCCACTCCGGCGAGATCCGCATCAACCTGGCCAGCGATCCGAGCCGGGCGTTGCTCTACGCCGGTCAGCTGGTCCGCGCCAAGTTGACGGAACACGGCGCGACCATCGGCGACGAGATGCGGTCCGGCACGGTGCCCGAGGGTCTCGAGCCCCTGTACGTGCACGCCAACTCCCGGCCCCTGTCCGAGGTGGTCGGCAGCATGCTGTACTGGTCCAACAACTACGCCGCGAATCAGCTGCTGCTGGAGATGGGCGCGCTGCGCCTGGGCGAGCCTGCGACCCTGGACAAGGGGGTCGAGGTGGTGCGCGGCGTGCTGACCGAGCACGGCCTGGCCGACAGCATCACCTACGTCGAGGGCTCCGGCCTCTCGCGGAACAACCAGGTCACTGCGGCCGCGATGCTCACCCTGCTGGACGCCTTCCGCCCCCACAAGTCCCTGCTCCGGGATCGCCGCGGTTCGATGGCCAAGACCGGCACGCTATCGATCTGCAAGACCATCGTCGGCTACCTGGACACCGCCGACCACGGCGAGGTCCTGTTCGTGTTCAGCCTCGCGGGCAACAAGCACAAACAACGCTTCGACCTGATCGACGTGCTGAAGAAGCACCTCTAGCCGTCGAGCCCGGGTACGGGCAGATCAAATCGGATCTCGAGGCCGCCTGGGTCCGGGCAGAGGGCCTGGACGGTGCCTCCGTGGGCCTCGACGGCGCGACGGACGATCATCAGCCCCAGTCCGGTTCCCCCGGTCTTGCGCGAGCGTGAGGGGTCAGCCCGGTAGAAGGGGTCGAACAGGTGCGGCAGCTGGTCCGGGTCCACGCCCGGGCCCGCGTCACGGACGCTGATCCGGACGCGCTCCTCGATGCGCTCCCCGCGGAGGACGACCGGCCCCACACCGCCGTGGCGGACGGCGTTCTCGAACAGGTTGCCCAGCAAGCGGATCGTCAGCCCCCTGTCCACGGCCACGTCGATGGCGTCGTCGGCCAGCTCGAGGGCCAGCTCGATGCCCGCGGACTCGGCCGGCGCCCTGACCCTCTCCCAGGCCTCGTCCACCAGCGCAGGCATCGCCAGCGGCTCGGGCCGCAGGGTCGCCGAGCCCAGATCGAGGCGGCTGGCCACGAGCAGCTCGGCCACCATCTCGTCGAGGGCGTCCACCTCCCGGCCCATGGCGTCCACGCGCTTGGGGTCGCCGCCGGCCTCCCGCAGCAGCTCCAGGTTCAGTTTCATCCTTCCCAGGGGCGAACGCAGCTCGTGGGACACCCCGGCCATCAACTCCTTCTGTCCGCGGATCACGGTCTGGATGCGATCGGCCATCGCATTGAACGAGCGGCCGACGTGGGCGACCTCATCCCGCCCGCGAGCGGGTGCCCGGTGGTCCAGCTCGCCCGCGGTGATCCGATCCATCGAGCGACCCATCCGGCGCAGGGGCGCGGTCAGGTAGAGGGAGACGAGGATCACCCCCAGCAACCCCACTGCGCCGATGCGCAGCAGCCCCCAGCGAAAGGCGCGTTGTGAGTTCCCCGGGTCGTCCTCGGGACGGGTCATCGCCAGGGTGGCGACGGTCTGGCCCCCGTGTGTCACCGGCAGGGTCAGCTCGAAGGCCGGTCCGCCGCCGACCTCCCGCATTCGCCCCCGTGGATTACGTCCGCGACGTCCGGTCGCGGCCCGATCCGGGTCGCCCTCGGCAGCGTCGACCCGCTCGGCGCGACCCCGCTCACGGGCCGTCGTCCGGGATGGATCGTCCGGATCGGAGCCCAATCCCCTCGCCCAGCGCTTCGCCCGTCGGCAGGGGCGGCCGCCACAGGATCCGTAGACCGGCTCCCCCTCCTCGTCGATGACCGCGATCTGGATGTCGAGCTCCGACGCCCGGTCGTGGACGAACTCCCGCATCTCGGGGTCGGTCAGCTCGTGGTCCTCGAGCATCCGCTCCATCTGCTCGGCGACCAGGACACCCTGGTCGCTGCGCAAGGTGATCAGCTCGGAGACCACGTCCCGGCCCAGCACCTTGCCGAACAGGTGGAAGGTCGCCAGCAGAGTGAATGCCAGCAGGAGGGCGAAGACCGCAGCGATGCGGGCCGTCAGCCAGAACGTCCTCACCGGTCCACCGCCGGCCGGACGAACTGGTAGCCCACGCCGCGAACGGTCTTGAGCAGCTCGGGCCGGCGCACGTCGCGCTCGATCTTGGACCGGATCCGGCTCACGTGGACGTCGATCGAACGATCGAAGGCGGACCACGACGACCCGTGCAGCCTCTGCATCAATTGATCACGGGACATCACCCGTCCGGCGCTGGCCAGCAACACGTGGAGCAGGTCGAACTCGGCGGTGGTCAGCTCCACGGGTTGTCCACGCACGGCGACGGTGCGAGAGCCCACATCCAGCTGCACCGGACCGACCTCGAACCGCTCGCGGGGGGAGTCCTCGCCCTCGTCCCCGCTGCGGCGCAGCACCGCGCGGATGCGGGCCAGCAGCTCGCGGGGGTTGAACGGCTTGCCGAGGTAGTCGTCGGCGCCCAGCTCGAGGCCGACGATGCGGTCGGTCTCCTCCCCGCGCGCGGTCAACATGAGGATCGGGACGCGGCTCGACTGGCGGATCCGCCGCAGGACCTCGTAGCCGTCCAGGCCCGGCAACATCACGTCGAGGATCACCAGGTCCGGTGGAGTGGCTCGCAGGGCGACCAGCCCGTCGTGGCCCTCGTGGGCGGCGTGAATCTGGAACCCGTGGGGGGTCAGGTACTCACGCACCAGCTCGACCAGCTGCTCGTCATCGTCGATCATCAGCAGGGTGTTCATGGCTGGATCGTGCCACGGGCGGGGCGCGGGGTGTACTCCGCGCGGCGAGGTCACTCCTCGTCGTCGGCCGGGGAGCCACCGCGCTGGCCGCGCCGCTGCTTACAGCCGCAGGGGCCGTCGTCGCCCTGGCTCCGCCCACCGCGCCGCGCTCTCTGGCTCCGCTGTCCCTGGCGCTCGGCGATCTGCGCGGCCATCGCAGCCCGCTGATCCTCGTCCAGGCTCCCGTAGAAGTCGATCATCTCGTCGGCCACCGTGTGGGCCGCGGCCCGCTTGGCGTCCAGCCGCTCGTCGATGCTGGAGTGGATCCCGTCCGGGTCGACATGGCCGTCGTCCAGCGCATCCATGACCACCGAGAAACCCGTGCCCTGGCGATCGCGACGCGCCTGGCGCTGCTCGCGCATCAACCCCTGAATGCCCTCCAGGCGTTCCACCTGCTCCTCGCTCAGGTCCAGCTCCTCGGCCATGGCCATGAGGCGCCCGGACCCCGGACCGCGGCAGCGACCACCCTCACAGGTGTCGCCCTCTCCCTCCTCTGCCAGCGCCGCGCCCGCGCCGAGGATGCCCAGCGCCAGCAGCGCTGCGCCCACGAATCCCATGCTCACATACCGCCCGATCTTCTGATTTCGCTTCAACATGACTGTCTCCTTGTCGAGGCGGCCGTTCGTCGACCGTCCATGGTTCCAGCTTCGGCGGTCAGGGTCTCGACAGGATGTGGACAGCGTTGCGAAGTGAAAACGTCTGTTAACGAAGATTACGACGGCGGGTGGATCAGCGGCGGCCGCCGATCCCGGCGGCATCGAAGAACGCGTGACGGATGGCCGGATCCTGGCGGAATACCCCGGTGAAGCTGGTGGTGACGATGTTGCACGGCCGCTTCACGCCGCGGGCGATGACACACATCGGCTCCGCGTCGATCAGGCAGGCCGAGCCCTGGGGATCGAGGGCCTGGTCGAGCACGCCAGTCACGCCACGGGTCAGCCACTCCTGCAAGGTGAGCCGGTGCGCCAGGTTGTCCAGCAGCCGGACGATCCCGGAGAAACCGATCGCGTGGCCGGCCGGCATGTACGCCACGTACGCCGTGCCGCGGTAGGGCATCAGGTGGTGGGGGCAGGACGAGAAGAACTCGATACCCTTGACCAGCACCAGCTCCCGGGACGGATCGTCGAAGGGCGTGCCCAGCGCGTCGTAGGGTTCGGTGCGGTATCCACGCAGCAGGTCGTCGGCCCAGGTCTCCGCGACCCGTCGTGCGGTCTCCTGGAGATGGACCTCCCCCCCGGCGTCGAATCCAGCGGCGGAGAGAAAGATATCCAGGCCGCGGCGCATTCCCTCCAGGTCGGGCTCCGTCGTGCGCTGGATCCCGTCCCAGGCGGCGCGCCTCGGATCAGCGGGGCTCATGGGTCCCTCCTCCAGGTGACGCAGTAGCGTGGTGTCTCGTACAACTCGAGGACCGCCAGCAGCGGCAGCGGTTCGGCGAGCTGCTCGGCGATCCACTCCACCAGCCGCTCGGCCGTGGGGCAGTCCATCAGTTCGTTGAGGTCGGCGTTGTGGAGCCGGCCGACCACCCGCTCGGCGACCAGATCGTCCAGCTCGTGGAAGTCCACCACCATGCCGTCGGCGGGGCGCACCGGGCCATCGATGGTGACCCGCAGCTTGTAGTTGTGGCCGTGCACCGTGCGACAGCGGCTGTCGGCCTCACGCAGGTGGTGGGCCGCGGAGAATCCGAACTCGACGGTCAGCTCCATGGCGCCCAGCGTACGGACGCCGCCGACCTCCGTCAATCGGCGGGACGATAGCGACCGGGATAGGGGTGCTGCCGATCGAAACGCCGTGCCACCTCGCCGACGGTGGTGAAGCGGCTGCACGCCGGGTTCTGCCGGGCACGCCCGACCACCGCCCGCAGCAGGGTCCGCGATCCCAGCCCCGGATTGGCGTGATGGGCCAGCGGCCGGCGAGCCTCGATGTCGGCGCGGGCGGCCTCGTAGCGGTCCATGGTGTCGGTGTTCAGCGCCAGGTGGATCGGGTGGAAATCGAACACCTTCAGGCCGGGGGTATCCAGGTCGACCAGGCCGGGATCGAAGTCGCCAGCGTGGTACAGCGCGTGGACGTCATCCTCCCAGAATCCCGGGATCCCGACCAGCCCGCTCCAGTGGCGAAGGGGCGCGAGCCCCGGCTGGGCGAACTGCAGCTCGTGGGCGAGGTAACGGATCCCTCGCTGGAGGTAGAGGGGAGCCAGCCGGCTGTGGAAATACAGGGCGTGGGAGCGGACGCCGAGGACACCGGGGAACCAGGCGGCCATCTCGGCGATGGTCTCCGCGTCGTCACGAGGCTGCAGGAAGTTGGGGTGCCAGGCGAGCTCGAAGCGCCCGGGATCGAGTCCCTCCAGCAGAGGCGTGGGGTGGGTACAGAACAGGGTCACCGGCACGTCGAGTTCGTCGATCAACGCCAGCGCGTCGCCGAGCACCTGGTCGGAGGCCCAGTCCACGTCGAGGGTGATGCAGACGTCGTCCGGGCGGGTGCCGTCCATCGGTCAGGCCCCTCCCGGTCCGGTCAGCACCACGGCTCGGGCCGCGCCCCCACGGGCGTCCACCACCGTGGCCGCGGGAAGCTCCCCGGCCAACGCCAGCGCCGCCACGTGGAAGAGGGGCAGCACAGCCGACATGCCAACGGCGTCGGCCAGGTGGCGGGCTCGACCCAGCTCGGCTGCCAGCTCTTCGGCGGACAGCCCGGCGCGTTCCAGCGCCGCCTGCAGGACCCGGGGCGCGGCGTCGCGGCTGGGATACCAGTGGGAGGGTAGCGGCGCGGCGGCGGCCGAGTCGGCGGCCACCGTGGCCAGCACCCTGGCACCGCGTTCGACCGCGGCGTCCCGGCGCTCGAGGACCAGCGCCACGGCACCCTCGCCAGGGGGCGCCTCGACCCCGATCAGCGAGCGCGCCCGGAACAGCACCTCGCCCAGCTCCTCGGACACGCCCACCAGGACCAGGTCTGCCCGGTCGCGACGTAGCTGGCGGGCAGCCCAGGAGAGCGCCTCCAGGCCGCAGGTCTCGTGGTGACAGAACGTGACCGACGGGCCCCGCAGCCCGAACAGGATCGAGAGGTAGCCCGCCACCGCGTTCTGCACCAGGTTGGGGAACGACATCGGGTTGGCGAGCCGCGGCCCCCGCGTCCGTACCCGCTCCTGGAAGGCCCAGGTGTGCTCCAGGCTGGCGTATTCGGTCGCCCAGCCCACCGCGGCGCGTTCGCTACGCACCCCGATCCCGTCACCCAGACCGGCGTGGCGCAGCGCCAATCCCGCGGCCACCGTGGCCATCTTGCCCAGACGGTCCATCCGGCGCAGCTGGGGCGAGCGCACGATCTCCTTGACCGGTACCCGGTCGATCCTCCCCGCAGGCACCGAGTGTCCCGTTCTGAGGTCGTCGTGCAGCGCGACGCCCGACTGCCCCGCCGCCAGCGAAGTGGGCAGCTCGTCGGCGTCGACGCCCAGCGGCGTCAACAGGCCGATCCCGGTGATCACGACGTCGCTCACGGCGTCCCCCACCCGCGGAACACCAGGCTCACGTCGTTGCCGCCGAAGGCGAAGGAGTTACTCAGCACGGTCCGATAGCGCCCCCGACGGGCGTCGCCGTGGACCACGTCCACCGAGCAGTCCGGATCCGGTTCGGCGTACCCGGCCGTCGGCGCGACGAAGCCGTGGCGCAGGGTGAGCAACGAGGCCACCGCCTCGATGGCGCCGCTGGCCCCCAGCGAGTGACCGACCAGCGACTTGGTGGCCGTCACCGGTACCCGGTCCGTCCTGTCCTCGAGCAGCCGGCGGATGGCCGCGGACTCCATGACGTCGTTCTGGATCGTGGCCGTGCCGTGGGCGTTGACGTGGTCGACGCTCCCCGCGTCCACCCCTGCGTCGGCGAGGGCCCAGCTCATGGCGCGCAGGGCCCCGTCCCCGGTATCGACGGGGTGGACGATGTGGTGGCCTTCTGCGGTGGACGCATACCCCGCCAGCTCCAGTTCGGGCGTCCCGCCGCGGGCGACGAGGTGTTCCTCGGATTCCAGCAGCAGGAAGGCCGCGCCCTCCCCCAGCACCATGCCGCTGCGGCGGGCGTCGAAGGGGCGCGGGCGGTCCGGGGCGACCACGCCCAGGCTGTTGAAGCCGGCCAGGGTCAACCGGCAGAGGGCGTCCGCGCCCCCGGCGAGGGCCACCTCGGCGTCCCCGTCGCGGATAAGATCCAGCGCCTGGCCGATGGCGTTGGCCGCGGACGAACAGGCGGTGCTGGTGGTGATCACCGGTCCGTGGCTGCCCACGTGCCGCAGGAGCACGTCGGTGGTCGAACAGACCACCGCGTCGAGCATCCGCCGCAGTCCGACGGCGGCCAGCCCGCGCTCGGGTTCTCCATAGAGCACCTGCTCGGCCTCGAACATACCCGCCGTACTGAGGCCGCAGCAGAGGGCGGCGTCGTCCAGGCGCACCGGGCCCGCGGACCGCAGCGCCTCGTCGACGGCGAACAGCGCCATCCGATCGCAGCGGTCGAGGCGGCGCCAGCTCGCCAGCGGGACACCGGCAGGACGGGGGATCGCTCCCACCCGCGAGGCGACCCCGCTGCGGAAGTCGGTGACATCGAACAGATCGAGGGGGGCGATGGCGTCCCGGCCCGCTTCCAGCCCGGCACGGAACGCGGCCAGACCGGCGCCCATGGGCGTGATGCAGCCGATCCCCGTGATCACGACCCGCGGCATCAGGGCACCCCTCCGGAACGGACGGTCAGAGTAGCACGGCAGAGCCGCTCGCCGTCCCGCTGGGCTTCCACCCGGTACATCGCGATGGGACCCAGGGCCCGGATCCGGGTACAGAAAAGGTCGATGGCATCGCCGGGGCGAGGGCGGTCCTCGAACGCGAGTTTCTCGACGCCGCCCAGCAGGCCGACCGCCGGCCCCGCGTCGGGGCTGCTCACACCGACGTGCACCGCGGTGGTCTGCGCCAGCGCTTCGACCAGCACCAGCTCGCCGAATATCCGTCCAGCAAAGCTGTCCTCGCGGTCGGGCATCCGGAACCGGCAGTGGGCGGACTCACCGGCCACCTCCACGATCTCGTCGACGAACAAGAAGGGAGGGCGGTGGGGAAGAACGTCCAGGATCGGGGGCGGATTCAATGGTCAGGCGGCCCCGCCGTTGGCGGAGACGAACTCGGCGAGCGCCTTGACCGAGGCAAACACCTTCTGGCCCATGTCCTCGTCGGTGATCGGCACACCGAAGCGCTCCTCGATGGCCACGGCAAGCTGCAGCGCATCCAGGGAGTCGAGCTCGAGCCCCGCGCCGAACAGGGGCTGCTCGTCCTCGATCTCCTCGGGATCGATGTCCTCGAGGTTGAGGGATTCCACGATCAGCTGCTTCACCTGGAGCCTCAGCTCGGTCGCGTCCGACATCCCCGGCGATCCTCCCGTCATCCCCATCCCAGGGGCGACACGTCCAGCTGGACGTGGTGCCCCAGTTCGTCCTCGACCCGGATCGGCTCCGGAGCGAGCAGCCCCCCGGCCATCGCGGCCAGCGCGAGGGGAGCCGCCGCAGCGTACGTCCTCCCGATCGCATCCGCAAGGGGGTCGACCGGGAGGCGGCGTCCATCAGCCGCCGGTTCAAATCCCTCGGTCGAGGCCCCCACCAGCGTCCGGATCGGAGCGCCGCGCTCGCGGGCGCTCTCGATGGACTCCAGCACGACTAGCGCCGCTCCTTCGGCGGGGACCGGCCGGTCCCCGTCGCGAGCGCCCCCGTCGAACAGCTCCTGGGCCAGCCACTGCCCCTGGGCGTCGACCCCGCCGGCCACGGCCCGCTCCACCCGCCCGGACCGGATCCAGTCCGCCGCCCGGGCGACGGCCGCCCCGCCCGCGGCATCGCCGTCCACCAGGGTCAGGTTGGGGCCGGTGAGCCCGGCGGCGATGCTGAGTTCGCCCGCCGGGGCCGACGGCACCGTGTAGCCGAACAGCAGGGGCGAGGCCAGCCGATACCCCTTGGTCAACAGGCTCCGGTGGTAGCCCTCGTTGACCAGCAGGCAGCCGTACCGCGAGCCGATCACCACGGCGGCGGGCTGACCGCCGTCGATCCCCGCGCTGTCCAGCGCCTGGCGGCCGGCGATCAGGGCCAGCTTGCTCCCCCGATCGACCCGGCCCAGCTTCAACGGCAGACCCGGCCAGTGCTGGCGAAGCTTCCAGCCGGCCTGGCCCACCTCCAGGCTTCCGCCGTCGACCTCGTGCCGGGCGGTCTCCAGATCCGCGCCCATCAGGCAGCGGGCCAGCGCCTCCAGCCCCACGCCGAACGCGCCCACCACGCCGATGCCGGTGACGGCGACCGGCGCGCTCACGGCGCCTCCGCGCGGCGCAGGACCACTGCGGCGTTGTTGCCGGCGAAGGCCGAGTTGGTCGAGGCGGCCACCGACACCGGGCCGTCCAGCGCGACGTCTCGCAACAACGGATAGGGGCAGTCCGGGTCCTGGGGCCCGGGACCCGGTGTGGGCGGGATCGTTCCCCGCTCCAACACCAGCACACACGCGATCGCCTCGAGCAATCCGCAGGCGCCCAGCGTGTGCCCGAACACCGGCTTGTAGGCCACCGCCGGGACCGCCGGCCGCCGGTGGCCGAACAGGCGGTGCAGCGCCCGCGCCTCCATCGCGTCGTTGAAGGGCGTGGAGGTCGCGTGGGCGCAGATCAGTTCCACGTCGTCGGCGGTCACTCCGGCGTCGTCCAGGGCCATCCGGAGGGCTCGCTCGACCCCCCGGCCCTCGCGGTCCGGACCGGTCATGTGGTTCGCGTCGCCACCGAGGCCCGCACCCGCCAACCAGGCGCGCGATGTGACCCCGCGGGCGCGGGCGTGCTCTCTTGTCTCCAGGATCAGCGCGCCGGCCCCCTCCCCCAGCACCAGGCCACTGCGGTCCTGGCCAAAGGGGTTCATCTCGGCGGCGGTCAGCGCGCCGAGCATGTCGAACCCGGCGTGGATGAACCGATCGACCGCATCCGCGCCGCCGACCACGGCCAGGTCGACGGCGCCGCGGCGCAGATCGTCCAGGGCCAGCCCCATGGCTGCGGTCGCGGAGCAGCAGGCCGTGCTGACGGTGACCGCGGGACCACCGCTTCCCAGCGCCCTGGCAAGGTGGCGCGCAGGCGCACCGTAGTCGGTGTCAGCCGGCCCCCAGGGCGGTGGCCGCCCCTCCACCCGCGCCCGGTGATACTCGACCCAGCGGGGTACGCCGCCGGTGGAGGTGCCCGCGTAGACCCCGACGCGGTCGCCGGCCAGGGCCGGCCCGCCCGCGTCTTCCTGGGCCTCCCGGACGGACGCAAGCAGCAGTGCGGAGGGAAAGTCGACTCCGGCGGGGGCCGCGGCCTGCAGGGAACGGCGGAGCGGCGCGGCGATCCCGGCGACCCGATGGTTGACGAATCCTTCGGTATCCCAGCCGCTGACCGGTTCGTGGAGCGGGCGCCCGTCCACCAGCGCTTGCCACAGGGTGTCGATCCCCGCCCCCGCGGAGGTCACCGCACCCATCCCGGTCACGGCGATCTGGGGCACTGGACCCATCCCGGACACCCTCCCGTCGACGACTCAAGGAAGGTGATCCCTTTGGGGTTGGGTGTCAAGCAGTGCCCCACCCGGCGGCCCGCTGGTAATCCTGCGGCAATCCCTCCGAGCGGACGACAGCTTCGTCTACAGCTGGCAGGTGGGCGACTGGTCGGTGACCGCCGGACCGGGGGGGCTGTGCCATGGAGATCAACGTCGTCGTCGCAG
>CAYTBN010000007.1:66780-132401 GCA_964436045.1 uncultured Rickettsiales bacterium
GTCGCAGTCGTTGTCCAGCTCGTCGCAGACCTCCGCGGCGCCGGGGAAACGTCCGGGGTCGGCGTCGTCGCAGTCGCCGGCACACAGGGTCCAGCCGTCGCCGTCGCCATCCTCGTCCACGATTCCGTTGCAGTCGTCGTCGATGCCGTTGCACAGGTCATCGGCGCCCGGGTGCACCGCGGGATCGGTGTCGTCGCAGTCGCCGCCGCATTCGGAGATGCCGTCGCCATCGCTGTCGACCTCGGTGTCCTCCAGGTCGCCCAGGCAATCCGAATCCACGCCATCGTCGCAGGTGTCCTCAGCGCCGGGATACACGGAGGAGTCGCCATCGTCGCAGTCCAGACAACCGTCCAGTCCATCGCCGTCCATGTCCCCGAGGGGCTCGGGACAGGTGGTGAACAGGATGACCAACCCGTCGTGGAGGGCGGCGGTCTCGCAGCTGTACTCGAGGTAACTGGAGGTGTCCGCCTGGATCCCGACCGTGGCCGAGGCGCCACCGGTGTAGTAGGCCTCGGTCAGCGTGGCGGCCTGGTAGCGCAGCTCGATGTCGTTGCTCGTCTCGTGGAGCACGACCTCCAGGTCCAGGACACCGGTCGCGCCCAGGCGGCTGACCTCGCGCCACTAGGCGACGAAGGTCCGGAAGGGCGCCGAGCCGAAAGTGCCGTACAACGCCCGTCCATCCGGCGGATAGAGGTCGTCCCACCAGGCGAGGATCGTGGTCTGGGTCGAGAGCCCGTGGGGCAGACAATAGTTGGAGTACGACATGCTGGCGTTGGCGAAGGTCAGCGCCCCGTTGGACTGGAACCCGAGCTGATCGTAGGGCTGGCCGTAGTAGAAAAAATCGAACCCTATCGAGACCCACGCCATCCCGTCATCCGACAGCTCGGCGTCGACTCCCAGAACGTCCAGATCATCGTAGTCCCAGGCGGGACCGCCCGGGTCGTCGTTGTCGACGAAGTAGTACCCGAACGCGTCCGGCCCGCCGGTCGCCGCCCACGCCCCGCCCGCCGTCCACAGCACCGCCGCCGCCACCAGACCGATCCACCGTCCCATCTCGTCCTCCGTCGCTGCCGGGATGGTACCGCAGGCGGTGGTCAGCAGGCGAGACCGAGGGCGAGGCCGAGCGGACGGGGGTCACGGACCGCTGGCGAAGGACTCCAGGTTGGCCTCCAGCTGGGACCGGATCTCGTCCGCCTCCTCACCCCCGATCGAGAGATCCGCGAGCAGGCGCTCCAGCCCCTCCCGGGCGAGGGTTCCGTGGATCTCGGTCCGGTAGCGGTCGGGATCCTCGGTCAGGCAGTCCAGCTCACCGCAGGGCAACTGATCCGGGGTCGGGGCCTGGAGTTCCAGCGGAGAGGCGGACCAGGCCGGCAGATCCCCGGCGGCTCCCTCGACCGGGGCACGGGCCTCCCTGCGGGAGGTCGCCTGCCGCGGCCGTGTCGGCGATGGGGCCGCCGGGTCCGACGACGGCGACGGCGAGCCTGCACCCACGGTCGGCTCCGGGGGTGCAGGCTGCACGGTCTCGCGCTCCGACAGGGCGACCACGGCGGACACCAGGGCGAACGCGCCCAGGGCCGCGATCCAGCAGCGGCGCGACACCTCGCGCCTCCTACTGCCGGGTTCCGCTGAACGCGCCCGCTTCGGCCAGGCCCAGGTTCAGCACCCCGATGTGCACGCCATCGCTGACCAGGCACACCAGCTCCACGTCGGCCGCATACCCTCCGGTCATCGCGAACCCGTCGTCCCGATCCATGTTCCCCGCCAGCAGGGCGGCGGCGGCCGGGATGCAGGCGATGCCGTTGCCGGCGCCCGGCTGACCAATCCCGAGGCCGATCGACGCGAAGTTGCCGTTGTTCGCCCCGGTGTTGTTGTCCAGCAGCGCGCCGAACCAGCCCTCGAGCACCTCGCCGGTGGGCTCCAGGGTGTCGGGGGCGTACTGGACGGACTCGGTGTACACGTCCGCTCCGTGCAGCCCGGTGGCCCGCCGCGGAGGTTCCTGGTGGCCAGGGACACCCGTCGGGACGACCTGCGCAACACCGGGATCGACGTCCGCGAGCTGATCCGGATCGTCGAGGCCTCGGCGCCCCGCTGGAAGGTGATCGTCTTGGCGTCTTGCTTCGGGGGCACGGGTGCGGGTGTGAAGTCCGCCGAGGGGCCGATGCCCGATCATCGGCGCGGCCGGCCGGAGCTGCCGCCGATGCCGCTCGAGGCCAGACGTGCGACCGTGGTCCTCTCGGCCTCCTACGAGGACGGTCCGGCGTGGGAGGACCCGACCCTGGGTCACGAGATCTACACGCACTACCTTCTCGACGCCCTCTCCCGCGCCGCCGATGGCGAGGTGGATCTGGACGGTGACGGCGCCCTGTCAGCCTTCGAGGCCCATGGATTCGCCACCGGGCGGACCATCGACCACACCGGCGGCCGCCAGCTGCCATCGGCGGATCTCAACGCGGTCGGCGAGCGGGACGTGGTGCTCACCGCGGAGGCGCCTCGGGAGGCCAGCCGGGGCGTGTTCTGGCTGCTGCCCGACTGGCTCCGACCCCGGGGCGATGAGGGTCCCAGGGCCTGGATCGACGAGGAGGCGGTCGACGCCTCTGCGCCGGGCCAGCCCCTCGAGGCCGGGAGCCACCGCCTGCGGCTCCACTGGCCCGACGGCAGCCAACCGGACCGGGATCTGGCATTCCGGGTCGGCCTCGGCGACGACCTCTCGGTGGGGGACGTGCTCGCCCGCGCGGAGGACCAGTGGCTCGGCCTGGAGGCCGGCGTGATTCTTGTAGGCGGCGCCGCTGCCTACAACCGCACCAACGACGATCCGGATGACTCGACCGACGATCCCCACGATCTGCCCCTGGCCGTCCCCGCGCTGAGGCTGATCTTCGAGCAGCGGCTGGCGGGGCGCACACAGCCCCGCGGGCTCGACCTCGGGCTCGCCCTGGCGTACTGGCCCGGGAAGGTCTACGACGAACCGCTGGGTCATCTGCCCGCGCACTACGCCGCCATCGATGTGGCCTTGCTCGCCTCGGCTACCGGCTGCTGTCCCGGCCCGCGGGGGCCGATGGCCCGGCGCTGGCGGCCAGCCTCCCCGATCTCTGCGGCGGGCGCGACGCCACGGTCCCGGGAGGCCGAGCGGCCAAGGTACACGCCGGCGAGGTGTGGTTGCTCGACGGCGGCGGCGCCGCCGTTGGCGCCGTGGACGCGACGGAAGTGCTGTGGGAGCGGGGCCGGCTGTGGTGGGAGGGGGAGTCCGATGACGGCGCCGCCTGGGTCCCCAACGACGTGGGCTACGAGCTGGCGACCCTGGATGACCTAGACGGGGACGGGCTGCCCGAGCTGGCGATCGCCGTCGCCTCGGTGGTCGTCTATACCGGGATCCTGCCCATCGAACTGCAGGCGGGCGGGACCCTGATCGTGCCCGGCCGGCGGGTACTCGACGGCGACCTGGGCAGCGTGAGAGAGGGCTGGTTCCTGGCCGGCAGCGCGGGTCAGCAGGAGCCCGTCTTCACCGGCGCCTCCTACCTCCCTCGGCTCACCGCCCACGGGCCGGACGGATTCCTGATCGGCGAGCTGATGCACCATCGGGGCGCGGGGGCGGTGGTCAGGGTGCCCGCGACCGTTGTCGCCGCTCCGGCACGACCGCTGACGATCTCACCATCCGGCTGGGTCGACGGCCCCGGTCTCTCCCCGCGGATCGAGCTGGACGACGGGCTGCTCAGCGGCGTGGGTGAGGGAACCGCAGTCGGCGGCGAGTTCACCTTCGGTTCGGCGGCGACCGCCCTCGATGGCGCCCCCTTCCTGGCCATCGCCGCCATGCAGACCACCGGGCCCGAGACCCGTCCCCGTGCGGGCACCGAGCTCGTCCCGCGGGCGCGGCTCGACGAGCTGCAAGGGACGCTGGCAGAGACCGACGACCTGGAGCCCTGGCGCATCCTCGGCGACGAGCACCCGTCGCCCGAGTGGCTGGACGAGGACGCACTGGAGACCGATCTGGGCCGGGTCGCTCAGCACATCGAGGCGTCCAGCGGGTGGTGGACGGTCCTCCTCGCAGCGTGCCTGCTGCTGTCCCCGGAGTACGGCGACCATCAGTGCCTGGCGGACTTCGCGGGGCTGTTCCAGTTCGCGCCAACTGCCATGGCCTCCTACCCGCGATCGGCCCATGTGCCCGCCGGCTTCGAGGAGGGACTGGTGATCGGCGAACCACTCTTCGACGGCGGTCGCGGAGCCTTGCATGCCGTGTTGCCCGACTGGACCCAGGCGCCCGCTGGCTCCGTCGAGCTGGCGCCACTGGCCACGCCCCCCGAGGGATGGATGGTCTCGAGGCTGGACGGCGAGCCGGGATCCTGGCTGGGGCACTCGGTGGCGATGCCAGGGGACATGGACGGAGACGGCCTCGACGACATCGTGGTCGGCGCCCCCGGCGTCCCGGCCGACCAGGACGCGATCCCCGGCGCTGCCCACCTGCTGCTCTCCCGGTTGCACGCGGACCACGACGGCGATGGACTCGGGATCTCGGGCGGCGACGGCGACGACGGCGACCCGGAGTCCTACCCGGGCGCCACGGAACGCTGCGACGGCGCGGACAACGACTGTGACGGCGTCGTCCCCCTCGACGAGCACGACGAAGACGACGATGGCCACATGCCCTGCGGCGGGGACTGCGATGACGCCGACCCGGAGCGCTACCCCGCCGATGCCGACGGCGACGGCTACGGCCCCTGCGACGGAGATTGCGACGACGGTGATCCCGAGCTGGACCCGGGCGACCGCGACGGCGACGGCTACTCGACCTGCGACGGCGATTGCGACGACTCCGATCCCGACCGCGATCTGGGCGACCTGGACGGGGACGGCTGGTCGAGCTGCGGAGCCGTCCGCGACTGTGATGACCACGACGCGTCCATCCACCCGGACGCCGACGAGACCGGCGACGGCGTCGACAACGACTGCGACGGACTGGTCGACGAGGGAGTGCCGACGGCGATGGGTTGCGGTTGGAGCGACGCGGGGCGGTCCGCCGACCTGATGCGTCCGGGCGCGTTCCTCGCCCTGGGCTTGCTCCTCAGCCTGCGGATCCGCCCCCGGCGGCGGGATCCCGCCGGTATGCGTCGACCCCGGTCAACGCCGAGAGGGTGACCCCCCGCAAGCCGCGGGCCTCCAGCTCGTCGAGGATCGCTGGCAGGGCCTCCAGGGACGCCGGCGTCCCCGAGCGCAGCCGATCGTGGAGCAGCACCACCGCGCCCGCACGCAGCCCGGGGAGAATCCGACGGAGCAGGGACTCCGCGCTGGTCGGCACGCCGTCGCGGGCGCGGACGGTCCAGCCGACGATGGTCCATCCTCCCCGGCGCGCCACCCGGTGGATGCGGGGGTTGAGCAGCCCCACCGGTGGACGGTAGAGCCGCGGGCGGCGACCGATGGCTCCCTCGACCGCCGCCTCCGCCCGGCGGAAGTCCCGCACCAGCCAGTCCATCGCGGGGACGCTGCTGGCCAGGGAGTGGTCATAGGAGTGGATCCCCACCTCGTGACCGGCGTCGACCAGGCCACGCAACAGCTCTCGGTGCTGCTCCGCTCGCTCGCCGACCACGAAGAACGTCCCGTGGAATCCCCGCGCCTCCAGCAAACGTGCGATCTCGCGGGTGAACCGGGGAGCGGGACCGTCGTCGAAGGTCAGGGCCAGCCGATCCCCGGCCGTCGGTCCGCTGACGAGCACCTGGCCGAAGATCCCGGAGCCCACCCAGGTCACGCCCACGGCCACGGCGCCGGCGAAGAGGATGCCTGCCGCGGCAACGGGCCAGAGGGGGCGGCCGGGCACCACCCAGGCACAGGCGACTCCGATGGCGACCATGGCGGCCAGCGTCGGCAGGATCCAGCGGCGGTCGGGGGACATGGCGCAGGGACAACCGGGGTGGGATCCCGGGAGCCTAGTCCTCCTCGTCGTCCTCGCTGTCGAAGTCCTCGATCTCCAGGGTCACCTCCGTCTCGTCGACCTGGTTGTCCGGCCCGACGATGCGGACGGTGGAGGTGATGACCGGGACGTCGCCGTCATCGGACTCGCGCTCGTCCTCGATCTCGATCTCGGTCTCGCCCTCGGCCTCATCCTCCGGCCCGATCGCCTCCACCACTGGCGGTGGCGGTGGCGCCGTCTCCTCGGCCACTTCACCCAGCGCCGCGGCGTCGCCGAAGATGGCGCCGCGGATGTCGATGCCCGCGTCCTCGGGGTTGAGGGTCTTGACGATCCAGCTGTGGCGCTGATCCTCGTCCATCAGGTCGACCGCCTCGTCCAGGCGTTCGTTGTCGGCGCTGACGATCAGTCGCACGACCGGGCGCTTGAAACCGTCGCCGGGTCGGCCGCTGCTGATCACGATACCGATCTCGCGGGTGTTGAGCCGCACCAACGTGCCAAAGGGGTAGCGCCCCATCACCTGCACGAACGCCCGCACGATCACCGGATCAAATCGGCTGCCGGAGCCGGCGATCACCCGCTGCAGCGCCTGGGGCGGCAGGATCTCGTGCTCGCCGGTCTCGGGATCGGGGGCGACCATCGCGTCGTAGTGGTCGCAGACCTGCACGATCCGGCTGAACACGCCCAGCCGGTTGGTGAAGATAGGCGGGAAGCCGCCGGGGCGGCGGAAGTGCATGTGGTGTTCGAGGGCGACCCGCATCCGGCGAGCCTTGTGGGGCTGGTAGCCCTTCTCGTTGCCGACGATCATCACGCCGGTGACCGGGTGCAGCTGGCGATTCTCCTCCCGGCGCCGCTGGAACTCCGGATCCCCCCGCACCGCTGGCTCCAGGTAGGTGTAGCCCACGTCGTGGAACACGGCCGCCGAACCCAGCTCGCGGAGGTGGACCTTGGATATCCCCAGCTTCTGGCCGACGGCGATGGCAAGGTTGGCCACGTTCAAGCTGTGGTTGAAGTAGGGGTCGTCCGCCCCCTGGATCGTGTGCAGCTTCAGCGACGCGTCGAAGTCCTGCACGCTCAGGTCGATCATCTCCTGAACCGCGCGGCGCACCTTCAGGGGGTTGGCGAATCCCTCGGCGACGACCACGTCGGCGTAGTCGCGCAGCGCAGCGATGCCGTAGGCGAAGTTGGTCGTGGCCTCCTCGCCGATGTCCTCATCATCCTCGTCGTAGTCCTCGTCGTACTCCTCCTCGTCCCCCATCGCCTGGACGAAGGGCTTCTCGGCGGCGACCGGGACGTTGCCCTCGGCGATGGCGGCGCGCAGGGACTCGAGCTTGTCCTCTTCCTTCGGCGGCCGGGCCACGAGCGCCATGATCAAGGCCCGCGCCTCCTCGTCGGAGAGGGACCTGGACAGTGTCAGCCCGCCGCACTCGTGCCCCCCGAGCACCGTGGTGATGTGCTGCAAGTTGCCGTAGTTGCGGGCCTCGACCCGGATCCGCACGTCGTTGATGTAGGCCTCGCCCTCCGCGACGATGAACTGGGCGGTGCCCAGCCCTTCGATCAGGGCGCGGATCGTCTTGACCATCCGCTCGATGGAATAGTTGGTGGCCTCGTTCTCCGCCGCGTGGATCACGAAGGTCCGTGTCGCCATGAACAGCTCGTTGACCAGATCGAGGCCCCGCTCGCGGGAGATGGCGACCTCGGCCTCCTCCTCGCGGGCGGTGGCCCGCATCTTGGTCAGATCGACGCGTTCGTCGGCTGCCTCGCTCACGCCTGCTCCCCCCCGTCCTTGGAGATGGCCTCGGCCTGGCGGCGGCTGCCCAGTTCGACGTAGGCCCGCAGCGCCTTCCTCCTGAATTCCATGGAACCGGTGTCCTTGAATCGGCGGAGTATATCGAGGGCCTCGTCGCTCCCGATCTCGACCAGGGCGGGCAGCGCGTGCTCGTTCCACGCCTTCTGGTCGGTGCTCAGCAAACCCCAGATCCGCGGGATCTTGATCCTGTCGGCCAGCCAGCGCAGCGCCGCCTCGGGACCGACGCTGGCGATGGCCATCAGCAGCATCTCACGCCGCTTCCGGCTCCACCCCTCGAAGTCGGGCAGCTCGGCGAGCTCCATCATCGCCACCTGGGTCCGCGGGTCCTTGCGCTCGATGACCAGCCCCAGCGCCCGGATACGGACGTCGCGGTCGCTGTCGGTCATCGCCCAGATCAGCGCCTTGCGGGCCGCCTCGTCGTACTCGTAGGTCGACAGCAGGTCCAGCAGGTGCATGCGGACGCCCAGGCTGGGGTGCCGGATGGTCTTGGCCAGGGTCGCCCGGGCCGTCTCGTCCTCGATCAGCGCCAGCGCGTCCATCGCGGTCATCACGTCGAGGTCGTTCTCGATCCGAAGCTGGTCGCCGAGCCACGCCATGTCGACGCCCTCGCTCTCCAGCAGGTGGTCCAGCAGCACGCGTCGGAACACGGGCAACATCTCGCAGCGCAGCAGGGTCAGCAGGTCGTCGACGCTGACCAGGGCGTCCAGCGCCCGCAGGTACTCCCGCAGGTCCCAGGGCCCGTCCCCGTCCGGCGGAGCGGCCGCCACCACCTGCTGCAATGCCTCCTCGCCGTAGAACCCGGTCAGCAGGTCGCGCGCCAGCTCCTCCATCACCTCGGCGTACTCCCCGGAGGTCTCCACATCCACCAGGAAGGCGACCAGGTTGCCCAGCTCGTCCACCAGCCCCTCGGAGAGCAGGTATCGCTTGCCGTCGCGCACCAGGCCGTTGAGCTGATCGACCTCGAAGGTCTCCTCCTCGGCCATGCTCAGGTCCAACAGGTAGTCCACCAGACGGGTGAGGACGTTGGTCTCCTCCTCGTCCAGCTCGGCCTGGACCTGCCCGATCTCGTCCTCCCCGAGCTCGGGATAGGCGATCTCGACGGCGGTCCCCTCGAACTCCAGCTCGTAATCCTGGCGGCCGGGGTAGATCCCCTCCAGCCAGCGGGCCTGCATGTCGCCGCCGATGAAGTCGGCGGGGTCGAACCCATCGATGTCGTCCTCGTCCGTGGCCAGGTGGAACAGATCGGGCTTCGCGTCGTCGCCCTCGCCGGCCTGGCCCGCCGCCGCTCCGCCCGCGCCCTCTCCGCCCGCGCCCGCCGCCCCCGGCCCGCCGCCTGCGCCGCCGCCGGCGCCACCCTTGCCGCCCGGTCCCCGCTTCTTCGACCCCGGCTTGCGGGCCTTGCCCGGCCTGCGACGTGCCTTCCCGCGCCCCTTGATCCGGTCCATGATCTCGGGCACGGCTGCGTCCTGGGCCGCCCGTCCGGCGCCGACCCCGGCCTGGACGAACCCCTTGACCTCGGCATAGCGGATGGTCTTGAAGTCGGCCTTCCACATCCGGGTGACAACGTCGTCGCCGTGGCGGTTCACCCCGGTGAGGCGCATGCCCAGGATCTTGGCCAGCTCCATCAGCTCCTCGCCGGTGATGTCCGAGCTGAAGTGCAGCCGGCGAATGCCATCGCGGAACAGCCGGAATGGAATGCTGTGCTCCCGGTCCGAGTCCTCGTAGATCTTCTCGCCGTCGATCATGAAGGCCGTGGCGGTGACCCGCAGGTCGATCTCGCCGCGGTCGTGGAGCACCGACCCCATCTCCTCCCACAACTTCTCGAAGAAGTTGCCGACGGCGCGGTTGGAAGCGTTGTAGAAGCCCAGGGACCGGGAGAAGCGCGCGAACGAGGTCAGCAGTTTGGCCAGGGGGAACAACTCCGGGGGCAGCCCCCGCCGCATCCCCGGGCCGTATTCGTAGCCCTTCGGAAGTGCGGGTAGCTCCTCACTGCCGTCGCTGGTGACGATATTCTTGACGCCTTCGTCCGCCACGCGTCTCCCTGGCCGGGTTTCGCTGATCCCGGCGATCCTTAGATCGTAGGGGCCTTCGCGCATCGCGCGCAAGAGTCGATCGAAGAACGCTGGTACACTGCACCGCGCCGCGGAACGCGGCCACTGGGCCTCAGGAGGTTCGATGGCACCCCGACGATCCAAGCGCCCCAAGCACCAACCCTTGTCCGCGAACGAGGTGCGCTGGGCTTGCGATCCAGGCAGCTTCGACTTCGAGACCACCGAGACACTGGGCAGTCCCGAGCCCTTCCTGGGCCAGAAGCGCGCCCTGCGCGCCCTGCAATTTGGCGCCCAGGCACACAACCCCGGTTTTAACGTCTTCGTCGTGGGCCAACACGGCACGGGCCGGACCTCCATGTCCCGCCAGTTCCTCGAGCGGCTGGCGGCCACCCGCCGGACGCCGCCGGACTACTGCTACGTCCACGACTTCGACAACGGCGGCGAGGCCCACGCGCTGCGCCTGCCGCCCGGCACCGGCCGCAAGCTGCGGGATGGAATGCTGGCGGTGGTCAAGGAGCTGCGCCAGTCCCTGCCGCGGGCCTTCGAGGAGGAGGACTACGAGCGCGACCGGATGGCCATCCGGATGACCATCGAGCAACGCCAGGCGGAGGTGTTCGAGAACCTGCGGCAGGCGGCGGAGGACAAGGGGTTTGCCATCGCCCGCACCCAGCAGGGTTTTGCGGTCGCCCCCGTGCGGGAGGGTGTCGTCCTCGAACCGGCGCAGCTGGCCGAGCTGGACGACGAGGAGCAGGATGAGCTCAAGGTCGCCGAGAAGGCGGTCCGCGACCTGTTGCGGCAGACGTTGCGCCAGTTCCGGGATATCGAGAAGAGCTCGATCCGGGATCTCGAAGATCTGGAGCGGGAGAGCGCCGATTCGGTGGTGGCCCACGCGATCTCCGATCTGATGGAGGCCACCGGGGATCTCGAGGACGTGCAGGCCTATCTCGAGGCCGTCAAGGGCGACATCCTCGGCAATCTGGACGAGTTCAAGGCCGACGACGAGGAGGCCGAGGCGGGGATGATGAGCCCGGGCCACATGGAGGTGCCCTTCCCCTTCATCGATCGCTACAAGGTCAACCTGCTGGTGGACAACAGCGCCAACGCGGGCGCTCCCGTGATCCAGGAGGACTTCCCCACCTACCGAAACCTGCTGGGCCGCATCAACCACGAGGCCCACTTCGGCAACATGGTCACCCACTTCTCGATGATCCGCCCGGGGTCGCTGCACCTGGCCAACGGCGGCTTCCTGGTGATCGACGCCGAGGATCTGCTGCGGAATCCCCAGGCCTGGGACGGCCTCAAGCGGGCGCTGCGGGTCAAGCACCTCAAGCTCGAGGAGCCCTTCGAGCAGCTGAAGATCCAGGCAACCGTGGACATCGAGCCCGATCCGATCCCCCTGGACGTCAAGGTGGTGCTCATCGGCACACCGCTGATCTTCCACCTGCTTCACAACAACGACTCGGACTTCCCCGAGCTGTTCAAGGTCACCGCCGAGTTCCGCCCCAGCATGGGACGCTCCGACCGGTCCATCGAGGCCTTCGCCGGCTTCTGCGCGGCACGCTGCGAGGAGCTGGAGCTCCTCCCACTGGAGGCCAACGCGGTGGCCCGGCTGTGCGAGCACTCCGCCCGCTCGGCGGGCCAGCAGGATCGGCTGGATCTCCGCTTCCGGGATCTCATCGACCTGATCCACGAGAGCGACTTCTGGGCCCGGCAAACCTGTTACGACAAGGGCCTGCCAGCACCATGCGCGATCCACGCCGACCACGTGGACATCGCGGTCAACCAGCGCAGTGATCGGGGACGGAACCTGCAGGAGACGGTCGTTCGGTTGATCGGCGAGGGCACGATCCGCATCGACCTCGACGATCCGGTGGTGGGCCAGATCAACGGGCTCACCGTGCTGCAGGTGGGCCAGACGCCGTTCGGAGCGCCGGCCCGGCTGTCGGCGCGGATCACCGCCGGCCAGGGATACGTGGTCAACGTGGAGCGCGAGGTCCAGCTCTCCGGCCCGTTCCACAACAAGGGCGTGCTGATCCTGACCGGATACATCAAGGGCAAGTACGGCCGACACTACCCCCTGTCGGTCAACGCGTCGGTGGTGTTCGAGCAGAGCTACTCGCCGGTCGATGGCGACAGCGCGACCCTCGCGGAGATCTGCGCCATCGTCAGCGCGGCGGCCGAGCTCCCCCTCCGCCAGGACGTGGCGGTCACCGGTTCGGTGGACCAGATGGGACAGGTCCAGGCGGTCGGAGGGGTGAACGAGAAGATCGAGGGATTCTGGACCGCGATCCAGGCGCTGCAGCCCGGGCGCACCGCGGGTGTGATCCTGCCCCGCACGAACGTCCGCCATCTGATGCTGGATCAGGAGCTGGTGGAAGCAGTCCGGCTCGGTCAGCTCTCCATCTGGCCTGTGGACACCGTCGACCAGGCCCTCGAGATCCTCACGGGCATGCCGGCTGTCCAGATCGACGTGCTGGTCGAGGACCACCTCGAGACCCTGCGCGACAACGTCAAGGGCGGGCCGCCGGGGGCGGAGTCGATGGTGATCCTGTCCCAGGCGGACGGAATACCCACCGGCCCGCCGGATCCGACCCCCAAGCGCTAGGAGTCTGTCGTGCATAGGGCGTCGAAGCGAAAATTCGCCAGGTGCGCCAGATCCGCCCCCCAAGATGTGGTGGCATATCGGGCTATATGTCCCACATCTTGGGGGGCGGAGATGGTGTGTATGGCGACTTTGCAGCCGATGTCCCTATGCACGACAGGCTCCTAACGAGGCGTGGAGACCACATGGCGCACAGCGGCGGCATGGACGGCGACGCGGCGGCGCTCCACCGGGAGGCGCTGGTCATCGACCTGCACGTGGACACGCTGCTGGTCTCCCACTGGACGGGCTATCGGTTCGGCCGGCGGCACGCCAACGTCCTCCCCAGTTCCCCGTACGCCTGGCACGCGGACCTGCCGCGCATGCGCGAGGGCGGACTGGACTGCGTCGCCCTCGGCGTCGTGGTCTCCCCCACCCGCCGCCGCTCGGCCCCCGCCGCCGCGCTGGTCGATCTGGAACGCATGCACAGCTGGTGTCGGGCCCACACCGACGAGCTCGCCTTCTGCGGCACCGCCGTCGAGATCGAGGAGGCGCACAGGACCGGCCGGCTCGGCTGTTTCGCCGGCATCGAGGGCGCCCACGCCCTCGGGGGGACGCTGGAAGGGCTCGAGCGCTTCCGACGGCAGGGCGTCCGCTACGTGGGGCTGGCCCACTTCAGCCGCAACGACGCCTGCCACCCTGCCTATGGCTGGGGCGCCTCGGCGTCGAAAGGGCTGACCGACTTCGGCCGGGCGCTGGTGGACAAACTCAACCGGCTCAAGATCACGGTCGATCTGGCCCACGTCAATCGGCCGGGCTTCCTCGAAGCAGTCCGGCGAAGCACCGCCCCCGTGCTGGTCAGCCACACGGGCGTGGCGGGGGTCTACCGCCACTGGCGCAACATCGACGACGAGCAGATCCGAGCCGTCGCGGACCGGGGCGGCGCGGTCGGGGTGATCTTCTCTCCCCGCTTCCTGGGCAAGGGTCCCGGGGCCCGGCGGGCCGCCGCCATCGTCCGGCACATCCAGCACGTCATCCAGATCGGCGGCGAGGATTGCCCCGCGCTCGGCTCGGACATGGACGGCTTCATCACGCTGCCCCAGGACCTGCCCGACATCGCGGCCCTCCCCCGGCTTACCCAGCTGATGCGCCGTGCGGACATCCCCGAACGAGTCGTCCGCAAGGTGCTCGGGCTCAACGCGCTGCGGGTGTTCCGGGAGAGCTGGGGAGAGTAGACCTCGGACTCGGTCTCGGACTCGGTCTCGGACTCGGTCTCGGACTCGGTCTCGGACTCGGACTCGGTCTCGATCCGGCCTACCTCTCCGCTTCCTTCTTCACGAACTTGAAGTAGCCCTTGAGCGAGGTGCGGGTGAGCAGGGTCTCGACCCACTCGGGGACCGAGCGGCCGGTGTCGACACGGGTGGTGTAGAGGAAGTCGATCTGGTCCGCGTGCCCCTCCACCGGCCAGGTGGAGAAGCTCCCCACCGTGGAATCGATGTCGTTGTCCTTCTGGTCGTCGAGGGTCCAGTCCAGGTAGCGCTGGGCGGGGTAGTAGGTGTGATGGATGTTGTACAGGACCGTCTGGCCCACCACCTCGAGCTGGTAGTGCACGTCGACGTAGCGGCAGCCGGAGGGCGGGGTGCGGGACATCTCGGCCGTGTAGTCCACGGCGAAGACCACCGCGTCGTTACTCTCGGGGATCCGCTCGAAGGACAGCAACAGGCGCCAGACGGCGGCCTCGGTGGCGTGGATCCGCTGGATACCCACGACGCTCCCCGATTCGTCCCCGTCGCCGGACTTGCGGAGCACCGGCTTGCCGTCGGCCAGCTTCTCCTCCTCGGCGTCGGTCAGGGTCGGGTAGACGGGCTTGGCCGCGAACGCGGGGCTGCCAGGCACAGGGTCAGCAGTGCGAGCAGGATCCTCATCGCTCACCTCCCGGGCACGGTTCGTCCCGTTCCCCGGAGGGATGGACGGTCCGGATTCCGTTCGATTCGATCAGCCCCTGGGCGGGGCCGGCGGTTTGCCCATCCGCTCGGTGGACTGCCCGTCGCCGAGGCGCGACTGGCCCGACTGACCCGGCTGGACGAGTCCTTCGCCGATGTCCTCGACGGTCATGCGGGACGTGGCCACGTAGAGCAGGTCGCCCTTCTTGACCGGCAACAGCTCTGTCTTGTCGGCGTCCGCGCCCATCCGCGGCTGGAACCGGTGGACCAGCGCCCCGCTGCGGATGATCGCGCCCCCGTTGGTGCTCCCCAGGTCCTCCATCCCGATCTGATCGCCGACCTGCACCAGGCGGGCGTGGAACTGCGAGATCTGGGAGTTGTCCAGCTTCCAGTCGCAGACGTTCGATCGCCCCAGCAGAACCGGCAACTTGCGGAAGACCCGCTCCTCACCGGCATTCTCGTTGCTCTCCGGGAACCGCTTGAGCTTGATCTGCAGCGGGGGATTGACCCGCTTGAGGTCTTCCTCGATCCGGCGGACATTCGCGAGCTCGAAGTCGATCCCGACCGTCACGTAGGTGGGGACGATCTTGCCCGCGTCCGCGCCCTGCTGACGCAGGTTCGCCAGGTTGTTCTGATGGATCAGTAGCTGGTTCGCCAGCTCCACCGCGTCCAGCTTGACGGCCGGCGGCGGCGTCGGCGCGACGGCGGCCGGGGGGGCCGGCATGGGCGCCGGGGCTGCTGGTGCTGCTGGGGCCGCCGGAGGGGGGGGCACCGGAGCGGGCTGGCGCTGCTGCGGCGCGGCCGGTGGCGCCATGGGCTGCGCCGGAGGCGCGGGTGCCGGCTGGGGCGGACGCTGGACCACAGGCTGCTGGGGCGCTGGCTGGGGCGCTGGCTGGGGCACTAGCTGGGGTGGCGCCACGGGCTGGGCCGGCGCCACGGGCTGGGGCGGCGCCATGGGCTGGGCCGGCACCGCGGCCGGTGGTGGATAGTGCGGAGCTTGGGCCATGCCCTGGGTCCCGGCCTGAGCCAGGGGGACGCTCGGCTGGGGAGGCGTGGGCGGGCGCGGCGCCGCGGGGGGAGGCGCCGCCGGTTGCGGGGCCTGCTGCTGCTGACGCTGCCGGGCGAAGCGGTCGGTCTCGCTCACCTCGCGGGGTACAGGTGCGGTGACCATGCCACCCGGGATCTCGAAGCGCGCGCCACAAGTCTTGCACGTAGCGCGCGCGCCCTGCGGCGGGATCTTCTTGGACGAGATCCGATACAGAGCGTTGCACTTCGGGCAGCGGATCTTCATGGCGCACCTCGGGCGTCAGCACGACGCCGTGCGGCAGTTTACAACAAGGTTGGGTCCGATGTGGGAATGCCATCCGCCCAGAAGGGGTACAGTCGGAGCGGGGAACGGCACCGCCCCTATCCCCCCGTCGGGAAGCGTAGTTAAGATGAGCGACAGCATGGGCATGTTTCATAGACACCGTCGGCCACTGGTCCGCTTCTGGTTGACCCTGATCGTCCTCGGCGGGGCGATGGTGGTCGGCACCTTCCTCGGTGAGGTATTGCCTCTGGGCGGGCAGGCGTCGGCGCAGGAACTCGAGGAGGAGGCCGGAGACCCCGCGGACCGGGCCGCGGACGGCCTGAGGGCGACGCTGGCCGGCGATTCCGAACGCTGGGAGGATGGGCCGGCGGAGACGGCGCGGGTGCTCGCTTTCCCGGTCCAAGGAGACATCGACCTGGGCCTCAGCGCGTTCCTCGGCCGAGCCCTCGACGACGCCGATGGCGTCGACCTGGTCGTCCTGGACATCGACACCTTCGGCGGCCGCGTGGACGCCGCGGTCCAGATCCGCGACCTGATGATGGAGCTGGACGTCCCCAGCGTGGCCTTCATCCATCCCCGGGCGATCTCCGCGGGTGCGCTGATCGCCCTGTCCTGCGACGGCATCGTGATCGCACCGGGGGGGACCGTCGGCGCGGCGATGCCGATCAACCTGGAGGAGGGGGAAGCGACCGCGGTCGGCGAGAAGTACACCTCCTACCTGCGCACCGAGTTCGGCTCCACGGCCAAGGACCAGGGCCGGGATCCCCAGGTGGCCGAAGCGATGGTCGACCAGGCCGTGGTCATCGAGGATCTGATCGACGAGGGCAAGCTGCTGACCCTCGACGCCGAGGAAGCACTGACCTGGGGCGTGGCCGACGGCCGCTCCGACGACCTGGACGACCTGCTGATCAAGCTGGGCCTCACCGCCGCGACCGTCGAACGGCCCGTGATTTCGTGGGCCGAGCAGCTGGTGCGGTTCCTGACCAACCCCGCCGTCGGCGGACTGCTGATGACCATCGGGATGCTGGGGATCGGCATCGAGCTGTACACCCCCGGGGTGGGTCTGCCCGGCGGGGTGGGCGTCACCTGCCTGGCGCTGTTCTTCTTCGGCCACTTCATGTCCCACCTGGCGGGCATCGAGGAGATCGTGCTGATCGCCATCGGCGGCGTCCTGCTGCTTGTGGAGGCGTTCGTGATCCCCGGGTTCGGCTGGGCCGGTTTCGCCGGGCTGTTCGTGCTGGGACTGGGGCTGGTGCTGGCGCTGCTGGGGCTCGACCTGAAGTTCGCCCTGGAGACCGGCGACCTGTGGCTGGCGATCCTGCGTGTGTTCGCGTCGTTCGGCGCCGCGCTGATGGCCTTCCTGGGGTTCCTCTATTTTGCCCCCGAGAGCCGCTTCGCCAGCCGGCTGATGCTCAAGGAGAAGGTGCGCGGCACCGTGGCCCGCGAGGGACGCGGCGCGGCAGCATCCGAGGAGGACGAGCTGCTCGGTCAGAGCGGAGTGGCGGTGGGCGACCTGCGCCCCGCCGGCATCGCCCGTTTCGGCGACCAGCGAGTGGACGTGGTGACCGAGGGGGACTACGTGCAAGAGGGAACAACGGTGCGGGTGATCGAGATCCGGGGCAACCGGGTGATCGTCCGGCCGATCGAGGACGAGGACTAACGGTCCGCTCCCGGGCAACCCGCCCGGGCGGATCTCCGAAACGTTTCGTGGACATCTAGACCGAGGGAGGAAACCGTGGGTGGAGGAGAAGCAGCGGTAGGGGTCCTGGTACTGGCGGGGTTCGGCGGCGTTCTCGCCTTCATCATCCTGCTGGCCATCTGGTGGTTCGTGCCCGTGGGGCTGTGGATCGCGGCGTGGGCCGCGGGCGCCCGGGTCGGAATCGTCCAGATGATCGCCATGCGTCTGCGGCGGGTGGCACCGTCGAACGTGGTCAACCCGCGCATCATGGCGGTCAAGGCGGGGCTGGACATCGACGTCTCGGAGATGGAGGCCCACCTGCTGGCGGGGGGCAACGTCGACCTGGTGGTCAAGGCGCTCATCTCGGCCGCCAAGGCGCGGATGGACCTGAGCTGGGACCGCGCGACCGCCATCGACCTGGCGGGCCGCGACGTGCTCGAGGCGGTCAAGATGTCGGTCAACCCCAAGGTCATCACCACCCCCAAGGTGGCGGCGGTGGCCAAGGACGGCATCCAGGTGATCGCCATCGCGCGGGTCACCGTCCGCGCCAATCTTGACCGGCTTGTCGGCGGAGCCGGCGAGGAGACGATTCTGGCCCGCGTTGGCGAGGGTATCGTCACCACCATCGGCTCCGCGGATGCCCACAAGCAGGTGCTGGAGAATCCGGACATGATCTCCCAGACCGTGCTCTCCAAGCAGCTGGACTCGGGCACGGCCTTCGAGATCGTCTCCATCGACATCGCCGACGTGGACGTGGGCGCCAACATCGGTGCCAAGCTGCAGACCGAGCAGGCCGAGGCCGACAAGCAGGTGGCCCAGGCCAGGGCCGAGGGCCGCCGGGCGCTGGCCGTGGCCGCCGAGCAGGAGATGCTGGCCAAGGTCCAGGAGATGCAGGCGCGGCTGGTCGAGGCCGAAGCCCGCATCCCGGCGGCCATCGCTATGGCCTTCGAGAAGGGCAACCTGGGCGTGATGGACTACTACAACCTGCGCAACGTCCAGGCCGACACCGGCATGCGCGAGTCCATCGGCAAGGCCACGGGCGGCAAGCTGCCGGACCAGGAACTGTGAGGCCCGGGTGAGCCGAAACCGCCTGTCCGGGAGCGCCCCTCCGCGCCTACCGCCGCCGTTCACGGCCGGTGGACGGCGGGCGCTCGCGGATTCCCAGGCGCTCCTGCGCCGCTTCATCATGACCGAGGTGCTGGCACCGCCGCTGGCGCTCCGCCCGCGACCGCGCCGGCCGCTCCCTCCGCCCGGCGAGCCGGAAAGCCCCCAGGAGTAGCGCGTGGACGCACTGGTCTACCTGGTGGTCTGGCTCGCCAAGGCCGCGCTGAAGGCCTACCGCCGACGCCAGGGGCAAGCTGGCGGACAGGCTGGGGCCGGTGCTCCGGCGGGCGCCGAGGGTGGCCGGGATCCGACCGCGGCGTCATCACATCCGGCGACCGCACCGGCCCAGGTCGACGCGGCGGCGCGACACGCGTCCGCGCTGGCCGGGACGGGCCGGAAGCTGGCGGAGCGGGCGCTGGCCTTTGCCGGGCGCAGCGCGCGCGATCCCGCCGAGCGGGAACTCCGATCGGTGGCTGCGGACCCGATCGCGGTCACGAGCCAGCAAGCCGCCGACGCGGTCCGCCGGGTGGCCGACCGCCCCCGCGAACTGGATCTGATACGCCGTCGGCTGTCGTTCCACACCCAGGTATTGTCGGCGCTCGAGCAGCTGGACGGGCAGCGGGCGGACGGAGGCCGGCGCGCCCTGCTGCGGGACATCGAAGCGCTGGCGATGGCCTTCTATCAACCCCTGCTGGACAGCCAGAACCGCCGCGGGTTTCCCCTGTACACCCGGCGGACGGTGGCCTCCCTGGGCGAGTCGCCTGGCCGGCTGGCCGCGATCCTGGCCGGCACCACCGTGGCGCCGATCGAGGTCTCGGTGCGGACCCAGGTCGACGCCCTCGCCTGGCCGCTGGTGGCCCGCGAGGTCGGCCGGGACATCCTGCTGAGCACCGACGGGATATTCGAACAGGTGCGGGCCGCCGCGGGCTACCCGCCGCCGCGGCCGCCTCCGGCGCCGGGCTACCTGACCGAGGACGACGTGATCGGCGCCCTCGGGGCCTGGCAGACCGAGCTGTGCGCGGACGCCATCGGCGCCGTGCTGCTCGGTCCCAGCTACCTGGCCGCGCTCACCGGAATGTTACACAGCCCGGACCAGCCCTACCGGATCCGGATGGTCGAGCTGCGGGACGACGGGTCTCCGGCCCCCACCCCGCCCGCCGATCTGCGGGTGACCTGCGCCGCGGAGGTGCTGGCCCGGATCGGGTTCGCCGCCGAGGCCGACCGGCAGCTGGCTCCCTGGCGTGAACAGCACCCCCAGGACCTGGAGTATTTCTACCCCACCGGTGGCGGCCGCTACGCCGCCGTGCCCGAGGATCTGTACACCCAGCCCGCGCAGACGCTGGCAGCGGTCGTCTGCAACCACCAGCTGCAGTCGCTGGCCGGCATGCACCTGCTCGACGTACCGGGCCTGCACCACTCGCTGGACCGGGAACGCAGGGTGGAGCGAACCGTCGACCAGATCCTGGCTGGACGGGTGCCGACCAGCGACGACCCTCGGGTGATCGTGTCGGCCTGCGCGCTGGCCGCCCAGCACAAGCCGGAGCTGCGCAACGCGCTGATTCCGACGCTGCGCGGCGCCATCGTCGGTGGGCCCGAAGACCAGCAGACCGCGGCCCCGACGCGCGCCTCGCACGTTCGCGAGGGGCTGTTCGATCCGGCGGTGCTGCGCGACGCCATCGCGCTGTCGGACGTGTTCGAGCGGAAGTCGGCGGTGCGCTAGGAGCCTGTCGGGAGCCGGATGGCTCGGCGGCGGCGGGTCAGGATCAGGGCGAACAGGGCCAGGGCCATCCAGCCTCCGCGGGTCGTCCCAGCGTGGCGGCAATCGCAGACGATTCCCAGCGCCTCGGCTGACAGGTCGTCGTCCGCCTGATCGTCGTCATCGTCGTCGTCGTCATCGTCGTCCCAGGTGTCGTCGTCGCCTGTGTCGTCGTCGCCTGTGTCGTCGTCGCCTGTGTCGTCGTCCCCGGTGTCGTCGTCGCCGCCACCGCAGTCGTTGTCCCAGCTGTCCACGAACCCGTCGCAGTCGTCGTCGACGCCGTTGCCGCAGTTCTCGTTCGCGCCGGGATTGATGTTGGGGTTGTTGTCGTTGCAGTCCACGTCCTCGTCGTAGCCGTCGCTGTCGTTGTCGGCGGGCCCGACTGGCTGGCAGGCCATCGGGGGGTTGTTGTTGGGAGCCGTCTGACCGCCAGTACCGCAGTCGTAATAGCCGCCGGCCTGGCTCCAGCCGCACTGGGGGGTCTGGGTGCAGTCGATGCCGCAGACCGTGTCGTTGGGCACGTCGCACCAGCGAAGCTGCTGGCCGTCACAGCACCCCTCGAAGGTGAAAGTGGCGCAGCCCACCTGGATGATGTCGTACTGAGCCGGGCCGTTGGTGCACGGCTGGGCGGTGGCGGCGATCGGCGCGAGGAGGCAGCACAGGGAAAGGATGACGACGGCCAGGTGTCCTGTATCCAGTCTCATTCCAGGCACTCCGCTGCGGGCGGCTGTTGTATACCAGGCAAATCCGGGAGCCGGTAGGGAAAGTTGAGGGCCCCGGGCCGCGGGTGGCTTGCCTGAGCCGGGGTCTTGGGTGATCATGCGCGAATCCAACGATCCGAGGAGTGGCGAGATGTCTCGCAAGCAGCCCAAGCCGGCGCCCCGCCGGGAGACGAAGGCCGAGAGCTGGACCAAGACCATCGTCCAGCTCGCCTTGGTCGTGCTGGTCGCCCTGGCGGCGCGCTCTAGCCTCGCGGACCACTACGTGATCCCCAGCGGATCGATGCTGCCCACCCTGAACATCCGCGACCGGGTGTTCGTCGGCAAGTCGGCCTACGGCTTGAGGGTGCCGTTCACCTCGATCACCGTGATGGGGGCCGAGCTTCCCTCGCGGGGCGACGTGGCGGTATTCCGGTCCCCGACCGACGGGTCGGTGTTCATCAAGCGCGTGGTCGCGGTCCCCGGCGACAAGATCAAGGTCGTGGGAGGCCGACTGTACGTCAACGGCAAGCCCACCCGCTGGGAGAAGGACGCCGGCACGACCCGCGAGATCCTCGGCGAGCGGCGTTACACCCTGCGGCTCCAGGACGGCGGTGGGCCCGACCAGGCCCTCGTCACCGTCCCCGACGACGCCTGCTTCGTGATGGGCGACAACCGCGGCAACAGCCAGGACAGCCGCGCCTGGGGTTTCCTGCCCCTGAGCAACCTCCGCGGCCGTGCGATCGCCATCTACTGGCACAGCGGGGACGGGTTCTCCTGGGAACCCCTGTTCGAGGATCTGGCCGAACCCATCGACGAGTAGTCCCCTCTCCGGCTCGGACGCGGGCTCGGGCTCGGTCTCGGTCTCGGTCTCGGTCTCGGTCTCGGTCTCGGTCTCGGTCTCGGTCTCGGCCGGAGCGACCTCCCGCTCGGCCCCGTACCTTCTTGATTCTGAACATTTGTTCAGTATACTAACCCCATGGCCTCCCGCTTCCACGTCGGCGTCGTCGGCTTCCGCCATCCCCACTGGATAGGACCCTTCTATCCGGCCCGGGCGGGGACGGCGGACCAGCTCGACGCGTTCGTGGCGCGTTTCGACGCGGTGGAGTTGCCGCTGGAGGGGCTGGACGACATGCGGGCGATCGCCCGGCGCAACGGACCGCGGCCGCGGGTGCTGGTGACCCTGCCGCAGGCCTGGCTGCACCTGCCTGGCGGGCGCCTCCCCTTCCACCCCGGCCTCGACCTGCTGGAGGAGCTGGCCACCCGGGGGCCGCTGGCGGGCGTGCGGTTGCCCCTGGACGATCGCCTGCCGCCCACCCGCGCCAACGCGATCCACCTCCGCAAGCTGGCCAAGGTGTTCGCCGATCTGGGGCTCGCCATCGACCTGCCCGCGGGCCCCTGGCAGGACCCGGACGTGATCGCCTGGTTGGAACGGATCGGGGTCTCGGTGTGCTGGCGGGCCGACCCCCGCAAGCTGGCGCCGCCGGTGATCGCCGGGCCCAGCGGGGTGGTCCGGATCCCCGCGCCCCGGCGGCCCCACAACCGCCACGGTATCGGCGCCTTCCGCCGCCTGTTGCCCGGCCTACGGCGGCTGGCCGGGCGCCACTTCGATCTGCTGGTGCTGCTGGAGGAAGCCGGCGTCGGCGACGCCACCTGCCGTGATGCGCTGGAGCTGCGGGAGCTGTTGATCCGCGAGGGGCTGGATGGCGCACACTCGTCGCAGCCGACGGAACGGCGAGCCTCGAGCCACGAGGAGTCGCCGTGCGAACCCATTTTGTGTTCCGTCTGCTGGCGGTCATCACGCTGCTGACCTGCTCCCTGCTGGCCGCCACCGCGGCCGCCGACGAGCCGTTCACCAACGCCGACGTCATCACCGTGCTGGCGTTCATGGACTACCACGGCAGCGACGCGTCCGTGCGCACCGAGGACACCACCCCCTCCTTCGTGGTCGCCACCGAGCACAACCCGAACAGCGCCTATTTCCTGTGCCGGGCCGAGCAGGACGACGACGACGACAAGCGGTCGGTCAAGGCCGGACAGATCGGGATATGGGGCGCCCAGAGTGTGCTGCGGCCCGACTCCGACTGGTCGATCGACTACGACGCCACCGAGGTCGAGCCCGGGGTCTGGCGGCTGGAGCCCGAGGAGACGCTGGTCCCCGGCGAGTACGCCATCTGGAAGGCCGCCGGCGAGACCACGGGCACCTGGAACGCCTATCTCTACGACTTCGCCGTCGACGGCGATCCTCCGCCTGCCGACGAGAAGAAGAAGAAGAACAAGAAGGCCAAGAAGTAGGGATCAGTCCGCGGCCGGGATCCGGCCGCCGCCCACCAGGAATCCGTCGATGGTCTCCAGCCGCTCCAGCGGCCACGGGAGGTTCATCGGGGGCAGGGGGATCTCCCAGGGCAGCCGCTTCTTGGCCACCTCACCCTTGCCGTCCAGCTCCAGCGTCTCCAGCCGGACCACCAGGTGGTCGACGTCCCAGCGCAGGGCGCCGGAGGCCTCCAGATCGTGGGTACCGGGGGGCGACCGGAAGCGCCAGACCCGCACCCGGGCCAGGAAGCCCGTGCCGTCCAGGTGCAGGAAGGAGAGGTCGGGCCGGTCGGGGGCCGCGATCATGCCCCCATCCAGGTAGCCAGCCAGAGCTGCCCGCGCCAGGGCCAGGCCCAGGGTCTCCTGGTCCGCCTGCACCATCCAGTCCTCGTCCACGGGCCGAAGATCGCCGGGGGCGATGGAGGGCGCGCCCACCGTCGGAAGCGCAGTGTGGAGACCGACGAACAAGGTCGGCAATCCGTCGGGGAAGGTCCGCACCACCGCGTCGGTGAGGGGTAACAAGCCCGGCTCCGGGCCCAGCCGCTCGATGCTGGCCAGGGGCTGGGCATCCAGGGGGGTCTGCCGCAGGTGCTCCCGCAGCGCCCCCTGGGCGGCGCCGGAGATCAGGGCACCGGATCCCGGCGGAAACGCCGGCAGCTGGACCGAGACCCGCACTCCGTCCGGCTGCGCAACCATCGCCAGCAGCTCGACTCCCCCCTTCTCCAACACCCGCGCACCCAGCTCGATGGGGAGCAGGGCGGCGACCCTGACGGGCTGCGCCATCGCCAGGGGTCCCGCCTCGGCGCTGGCCGTACCCGGCACCGAGACCAGAAGGTCCACCGAGGCATCGCCCCGCTCGGGAGCCCGTCGAAGCTCCACGACCAGTTCCGGCCAGTCGGGTACGAACACCAACGAGGGCGCGCCGGTCTCGGCGCCGCCGGCCACGACGATCTCGGCCAGCTCGCGCTCCTCGATGGTCCGCAACACCCGCCGGCGGACCAGCTCCGCGGCCGCCTCGATTCGCAGGGACGCACCGATGGGAAACCGGTCAGGTGAAGGCGGATCACCGGGCTCGGCGTACAGGGCATCGAGGCGCGAGTCGAGGGCTCGCTGCAGGCGCCGAGTGGCACAGCCAGGAGCCGCCAACGCCAGCAGCAGAAGGCCCGCCAACACGTGGGTGATCCACGCCGACGGTCTGCCCCTATACTGGGCGCGCATGGTGCTGTCCTCCGTCGACCTGGCCATCGTCGCCGCCTACCTCGCCTTCGCCCTCGGGGTCGGGCTCGTCTCCCTGCGCCGCGCGTCGCGCTCCGCCGACGCGTTCTTCGTCGCCGGCCGGAGCCTGCCCGGCTGGCTGCTCGGGGTCTCGATGGTGGCCACCACCTTCGCCGTCGACACCCCGCTGGTGGTGACGGGCATCGTCGCAGGAGACGGGATCGTCGGCAACTGGTTCTGGTGGTCCACCGCCATCGGCCACGTGGGGGCGATCGTCCTGTTCGGCCGCCTCTGGCGCCGGGCCGAGGTCCTCACCGACGCGGAGCTGGTCGAGCTGCGGTACGGCGGCCGGCCCGCGCGGGTGCTGCGCTCGGTCCAGGCCTGCTTCTACGCCGTGGCCATCAACAGCATCGTGCTGGGGTGGGGGCTGGCGGCCATGAGGAAGGTCTCGGCGGCGGTGCTGCCCTGGGATCCGGAATGGGTCGTGGTCGGATTTGTGCTGTTCGCCCTGCTGTACAGCGCCCTGGGCGGCCTCCGGGCGGTGGTCCTCACCGACCTGGTCCAGTTCACCTTCGCGATGACCGGATCGGTGGCGCTGGCCTTCCTGGCGGTCCGCGAGGTGGGCGGACTGGGCCCGCTGGTCGACCAGATCCGCTCCCTGCCCGGCGGTGACGACACCCTGCGGATGGTGCCCGGCGCCGGCTCTGGCTCCCTGGTGGTCACCGTGTTCGCCACCTACGTCCTGGTCCAGTGGTGGGCACGGATGGCGGCCGACGGTGGTGGCTACCTGGCCCAGCGCATGTTCGCCGCCCGCGACGACCGCCAGGCGGCGACCGCAGCCGGCTGGTTCGTCTGGCTGCATTACGTCGTCCGTCCCTGGCCCTGGATCCTGGTCGGCCTGGCGGCCCTGGTGCTGTTCCCGCCCGGCTCGGCCGAGGAGCTGGCCAGCCTACCCCTGCTGAACGAGGCGGGGGACGTGGACCGGGAGGCCGCCTACCCGCTCCTGCTGGTGAAGCTGATGCCGGTCGGGCTGCTGGGCATCGCCGTCGCGGCCCTGCTGGCGGCGTTCATGTCCACGGTCGACACCCACATCCACTGGGGCACCTCCTACCTGGTCAACGACCTGTACCGGCAGCTGATCCGGCCCCGCGCCGGGCAACGCGAGCTGATGATCGCCTCGTGGCTGTGCATGGCCGGGATGGCTGCGTTGGCGCTGGCGGTCGGCCAGGTCATCGACCGGGTGGAGGATGCCTGGAAGTTCCTGGCCGCCGCCGGAGCCGGCATGGGCACACCTGCTCTGCTGCGCTGGATCTGGTGGCGGATGACCGCCTGGGCCGAGCTGCTGGGCATGCTCACCGGGGCGGTGACCGCCGTGATCACCTACACCTTCGCCCCCGACCTGATCCACGCCCACCGCCTCTGGATCACCGCGGGGGCGTCGGTCACCGTCTCCGCCCTCGCCGTCGCCTTCGGCCCCGCCACCGCCCCCGAGGTCCTGCGCACCTTCGTCGCCCGCGTCCGCCCCCCCGGATACTGGGGCCCCCACGCCACCGGCGCCCCCGGCCTGGGCCTCCTCCTCGGCGCCTGGGCGGCCGGCATCGTCGCCGTCTTCGCCGCCCTGATCGGCATCGGCCACCTGCTCCTCGGCGCCCCCACCAGCGGCGCCCTCCTCGCCCTGCTCGCCCTCACCACCTGGCTCCTCAGCCGACACCTGGTCCGCCGCGCGGATCGCCTTTCGGGATCCTGACCGAGTCCAGCTCCGGCCGGACTCGCTAGCGCTCCACGTCGTACCACCAGGTGGTGTCGTAGAGGCTGGGGAAGTAGTTCAGCCGGTAGAAGCGGGGCATGTCGGGGCAGTGGTAGCGCCAGATCTCCTCGCCGCCGGGGTAGGTGATCTCGGCGATCCAGGGGTCGCCGAGGCCCTCGTCGAACATCAGCGAGGTGGCGCCGGGGAGCATGTCGGCGTCGCCGAGCTGCTTGGAGTAGAAGTGGGCGGGATCGTCCTCGTCGGGGCTGCCGTACTCGAAGTGGACGGTGGCGCGGCGGCTGTCCTCGTCGATCTCGAGTTCGACGATGCGGCTGTGCTGGTCGGTGGAGTCCGGGTCGCCGTCCTCGTCGGGGCGGGTGACGCCGTTGTCGTAGATCAGGAAGCGGGTGCGGTCGCCGTCGTGGGCCTGCCACTCGGGGGCGTGCTGCTGGTAGAACCAGCGGCGAGGGTCGAGGGGTTCCGGGTCGGCGGCGTCCAGATCGTCGACCAGCTCGAAGTCGCCACCGTAGCCGAGACGCCAGAGGACCTCGTCGGTCTCGACGTCGATCTTGATCACCCAGTCCTGGGCCCGCAGGCTCATCCAGAAGAACTCGCCGCCATCGTGATTGCCGTGCAGCAGGGCGTTGCCGTGGTTCCAGTAGCGGGCGCCCCCCTCGTCATGGATACCGTAGCGGTCGTAGTCGATCATCGTGGGATCGATGGAGACGCCGTCCCCCATCTCGCCGTGGATGTGCCAGTCCCAGATCACCTCCTCGGTGTGGCGGTCGAAGACGATGAGGCCGGTCCCGCCCCGCTCCTCGCCGTCGACGATGTCCACCGTGGCCGTGGTGAACGCCACCGCGCCTGCCCAGGGGCCCTCGGTGAGCTCGATCACCTCGTGCATGTCGACCCAGTCGTGGAAGAAGCGGGTGCGGCCCTCGAACCACAGGTCGATGAACTCGCCGGTCATCGCGCCGTAGCGGTCGAAGAAGGCCACGAACGAGTCGCTGTCCCCCACCGCGGCGTAGCTGCCATCGGCGAGCACGGTGACCTGCTGCATCCGCTCGCCGTCGGGGTGACGGAGCCACCACACGGGCACTCCCTCGCGATCGACGCAGAGGTAGATCGGGGTCTCGTCCACCAGCCGGTGGTTGCTGCAGATCACCTCGTCGACATCGAACAGGCTCGGATCGGGGGCCGTGACCGTACACACGGGCCAGCCCTCGGGCAGGGGCTCCGTCTGGAAGTCCTGGGTGGTCGAGATCCAGCTCTGCTTGTCGTCGTCGGCCACCGCGCGGATCGAGTACTGGGTATCGGGCCGTAATCCCATCACGAAGAACTCGGTCATCACACCCGGTGAAAGAACGAGGGGCGGCGTGGACCGGTCGAAGGCCTCGCCGACGCCGTACTCCACCGTGACCTCGATCTCCGAGTCGACGGTCACCCTCGCCAGCGCGCTGAAGGGATTGGTCTCGTTGGCGAGCACCCGGATGTTGCCCTCGAGCGCGCAGCTGTCCACGAACGGGCCGTCGCCCGCCCCGCAGGCCAGCACGGCGAGCATTCCGGGCAGCAACAGCGCGGATCGGCGGGTTCTCATCGGGGAGGCATCCTAGCAGCCTCGCGAGCGGGTGCCACGGCTCCACCGCCCTTGGCGGTCCGGGCTTTTTCCCCTACCATGCGCTCCTTCGTCCCCCGCGAGGAGTCCCCGATGCGCATGTCCCGAGCCTTCTTGTACACGCTGCGTGAAGCCCCCGCAGACGCCGAGGTCGCCAGCCACGTCCTGCTGTCCCGCGCCGGCTTCATCCACAAGCTGTCGGCAGGACTGTACGACTACGCGCCCGCGATGTGGCGGGTGCTCCGCAAGATCTCACGGATCGTCCGCGAGGAGATGGACCGCGCCGGGGCCCAGGAGCTGATGCTGCCGATCCTGCAACCCCGGGAGATCTGGGACCAGAGCGGACGCTGGGATCGGTACGTCACTGACGGCATCCTGTTCCATTTCGACGACCGCAAGGCCTCCGAGGTCTGCCTCGGACCGACCCACGAGGAGGTCATCACCGATCTCGTCCGGACCAAGGTCGGGAGCTACCGTCAGCTACCGCTGAACCTGTACCAGATCCAGACCAAGATGCGGGACGAGATCCGGCCGCGGTTCGGCCTGATGCGCGCCCGCGAGTTCATCATGAAGGACGCCTACTCCTTCGACGTGGACGAGGCGGGGCTCGACGTCGCCTACGACGCCATGGACCGCGCCTACAACGCCATCTTCCGCCGCTGCGGGCTGAAGTTCATGGCGGTCGAGGCGGACCCGGGCGCCATCGGCGGCAGCGGCAGCCAGGAGTTCATGGTCATCGCCGACACGGGCGAGGACGCGATCCTGTACTGCGACGACTGCCACTACGCCGCCAACGTCGAGAAGGCGTCCAGCGTGGCCCCGGAGCGGGTCCCCAACGGCGATCCCCGGCCCCTGCGGCGCGAGGACACTCCGGACGTGCGTTCGGTGGAGCAGCTACACCAGTTCTTCCAGGAACTACGCGCCGATCAGATGGTCAAGACCGTGCTGTACAAGGCCGAGTTCGCCGACCGGGACGGGGTCGTCGCGGTGCTGATGCGGGGCGATCTGCCCATCTCGGAGGTCAAGCTGGCCAACTCGCTGGACTGCCTGGCGGTCTCCCTGGCCGACGACGAGACCGTCAAGCGCGTCACCGGCGCCGATGTGGGGTTCGCCGGGCCGATCGGGCTAACCGACGACGTGCGGGTGCTCGGCGACCTGACCATCGAGGGCATGACCAACTTCCTCTGCGGCGCCAACACCACCGACGTCCACTGCCTGGACGTGAACTTCGGCCGCGATCTGCCCGCGCCCGAGTTCGCCGACCTGCGGGAATCCCAGGCCGGCGAGGGGTGCCCGCGCTGCGGCGCGCCGCTGGCGGCTGCCCGGGGCATCGAGGTGGGCCACATCTTCAAGCTGGGCACCAAGTACAGCGCGGCGATGGGTGCCACCTTCACCGCCGAGAGCGGGGGCCAGCAGCCCTTCGTGATGGGGTGCTACGGCATCGGGGTCAGTCGCATCGCCGCGTCGGCGGTGGAGCAGCGCCACGACAAGGGCGGCATCATCTGGCCGATGCCCCTCGCGCCGTGGCAGGTCCACCTGCTGCAGCTCAACGTCAAGGACGAGGACCAGCGCCGGGTGGCCGAGGGGCTGCACCAGCAACTGACCGACGCCGGCGTCGAGGTCCTGTTCGACGACCGCAAGGGTTCGGCGGGCATCAAGTTCAAGGATGCCGACCTGATCGGGCTGCCCCTGCGGGTGGTCGCCGGCCGCGGCGCCAAGGACGGCAAGGTGGAGTTCAGCGTCCGGGGCGAAGAGGGTCGCGAGGATCTGCCGGTGGCCGAGGTGCTCGGGCAGGTGACCGCTCGGATCGAAGCCGCGATGGCCGCCGTGCGCGGCTGACCCGCCCCGTCAGCCGAACCGGGACAGGGCGAACAGCAAGATCAACAGGGCCGCCACGACCACGATACCCAGCAGGGTCGTCGTGACGATCGCCCGCCCCTTCTCCTCCTCGCGAGACGGTTCGACCAGCACGAAGCGGAGATCGCGGCCCGGGTCGGCGTCGGGGGCGTCCGGAGCATCCACCGATGTCCGGCCGAGCCGGGTGCTCAGATCCCGCGCCTGGTCGGCGTCCAGATCGGCGAAGCGGATCCCCAGCCGCGGTCGCAGCCCCGCGCTGACGTGCGCCACCTTGCCCGGGAGTCTCATGGCTGCCTGGCCCTCGAGCTCGCCGGGGATCTCGACCTGCACTTCCTGGGCGGCGGTCAGGTCCAGCCGGACGGCCAGGACCGGGTCGGCGAATCCGGCGCCATCGGCGCTCAGATCTCGCAGGGTGCCGGGATGCTGCACGCCGTCCACCACCAGGTAGACGCCGATGGGCAAGGACTTTCGCGCCGATCCTCGCCGTTCGTCATCGGACATCGCGGCCCTCCGCCCCGCGATCCAAGACGGGGGCGACTCCCGCCACCGAGGATAGCACGCGCTCCGCCTCCCCCGGGGACGGTCACTCTGTGAGGAACAGCTCCATCAGGTCGATCTCCAGGAACGGGGGCTGCTCCGAGGCCGGCAGCCAGCTGTCGCCCGCGCCGCTCTCGAAGGAGACCCGCACGACCAGGTTCGTGGCGTCGTAGACCACGTCGTAGACGTTGGAGTCCATGGCCGCGACCCGGGAGATGGCCTCGGCCTCGTCCAGGCCGATCAGCACGGGGGTTCCACCGTTGTCGGGGATCACCGTCTGGTCCTTCCACACGTACTCCGAGCCGTTGGCGTAGGCCAGGGTCATCTCCCGCATCGGCCAGTAGCGGCCCCGGTAGCTGCCGCTGTCGCACATCAGGCCGTCGCCGCCCTCCGCCGGGCCGTTGGCCGCGGTCTGGTGGACGCGGACGCCGTAGATCATCGCCTCGTCGCCCCGGTAGAGCGCGCAGTCCTCGGGGAAGCCGGTCTGCAACGGTACGCCGTTGGCCGGGTCGGGGATGTAGTTGCCGTGGGCGTCCTGGGTCGGATTGCCGTTGCCGTCGTGGGCGAACAGCCGGGGTTGGCCGTCGGCGTCGATCTCCACCGTGTCCGCCTCGCGGTTGACCCACTCGGGGTGGTCGTCGGCCGTCCAGACGTAGTCCACCGAGCCGTCGTAGGCGAAGCGCACGAGGGACTCCTCGACGCTGCAGTCGGTGTGATGGTGATGGACGCCGATCTCCAGCCCGTTGGTCTCCAGGATCGCCGCCTCGGCCGCCGCGCCGCCGCCGCGCGGATCGCCCCAGGCGAGCAGGGCGTTGTAGCCGATGGTCGGCGCCCGGACGATGCCGTCGTCCAGCTCGTTGCTCATGTAGGGCAGGGCTGTCTCGATGGACGTCGCGCTCTGCAGCACCTCGCGCGCCTTGAGGATCTGGGGCTCGGTGGCGGCCCGCTCGAAGGGGCTCGAGGCGCCGACGGCGCTGATCGCCAGGCCCTCACGGCTGATGCCGGCCAGCACGCCGAGGTTGGCTCCGATCCACGACACGGAGGCGTGGGGCACGCCGTCGTCGGGCACGAAGGCGGCGATGGACGCGAAGCTGTTGAGCCCCGAGTCGGTGGTGAAGTCCATGTTGCGGGTGGCGTAGAGGCCGCCGTCCACCGTGCGCTGGTTCCAGCCGGCGAAGTAGCTGCAGTTCAGGAAGGGGCCGTGGGGGCCAATCCCGTCGCCCTGGCCGTCGAGGGTGGCGATGGCCGCCATCAGATCGGCGTACTCGTCGCCGGGGGGGGCGCCCGAGGCCGCTTCCATCCCGTAGTAGGCCAGCAAATCGTCGGTGTAGCCCGCCTGCAGGAAGGAGAAGAACCCGCCGATGTCGTCGAAGTTCAGCGACGAGGCCATCGCCATGTCGATCAGGGTCACGATGCGCCGCGGGATCTTGGCCAGGTCCTCGTCGCCCTCGCCGTACTCCGCCCCGGCCGCCTTCATCCCGTCGGTGAGCCCCTCGAACTCCTGGGCGAAGGACCCGGGCACGTGGGGCGAGAAGTGCTCCCAGGCCAGGTCGAGCACGGCGCCGAGGATGAAGTCGGCGTCGTCGGCGTTGGCCGCGCCCATCTCCTCGCCGAGCACGCCCATGTACAGCCACCACATGTCGATCATCTGCGGTCCGAGCAGCCGGCCGTACTGGTAGCCCATGTCGTAGTGGGAGCCCTCGACTCGGATGATCCACAGGGGTGTACCCCAGGGGCCGTCCATCTTCGCCAGCACGCCGGGGCCCTCGGTGTCGACCACGGTGCCGAGCGTCCACTGGTCGACCGCGTCGTCGTCGTCGCCGGTGGCATCATCGTCCGCTGCCGAATCGTCGTCGTCCCCCGGGCAACCGCCCGACGGCGGCCCCACCAGGCACAGCGAGAGCAGGAGCAACCAGTTTGTGCGCGCGAACCATCGACTCCGTGCCATGTGACTCTCCAGGGGCTTGTCCCGGTGCACGGCGAGTATTATCCCGAATAGGGGCGGATTTCGATGGAAAAGTCGGGGTCGGGGGCGCTTGACACCGCCCCCCCCGTACCAACATTGCGTGCACGGACACCGGAGAGACACATGTGGGACTACTCATCCAAGGTCATGGACCACTTCCTCAACCCGCGCAACGTCGGCGAGATCCCGGACGCTGACGCCATCGGCGAGGTTGGCAACATCACCTGCGGCGACGCGATGAAGCTCTTCCTCAAGGTCGACCGGACCTCCGAGGAGATCACGGACGCCAAGTTCCAGACGTTCGGCTGCGCCAGCGCCATCGCGTCCGCCTCGGCGCTGACAGAGCTGGTGGTCGGCAAGACCCTGGCCAAGGCGATGGAGCTGACCAACCAGGATCTGGCGACCTACCTCGGCGAGCTGCCCGAGGAGAAGATGCACTGCTCGGTGATGGGCAAGGAGGCCCTCGAGGCGGCGGTCGCCAATTACCGCGGCGAGGAGTACGACGCCGACGACCACGCCCACGACGACACCGAGATCGTCTGCACCTGCTTCGGCGTCACCCGGGGCAAGATCGAGTCGGTGGTGCGGGAGAACAGCCTGTCGACCCTCGAGCAGGTGATGAACTACACCAAGGCCGGCGGCGGCTGCGAGGGCTGCCACGAGGACATCCGCGGGATCCTGGACGACATCCGCAAGGCCATCGCCCGCGAGGCGGTGCTGAGGACCGACCAGGAGTCGGGGCCAGCCGATCGCAAGCCGCTGACCAACCTCCAGCGGATCCAGATGGTCCAGCAAGCCATCGAGCGCGAGGTGCGGCCCGCGTTGCAGAAGGACGGCGGCGACATCGAGCTCGTCGACGTCGACGGGCTCAAGATCTACGTGGCCCTCAAGGGTTCGTGTCAGGGCTGCCGGGCGGCGGGGTTCACCCTCAAGTCGCTGGTGGAGACCAAGATCCGTGACTTCGTCGGCGAAGAGCTCGACGTGCTGGAGGTGCAGGCGTGATCACCGACGTGGTCTACATGGACAACAACGCCACGACCCGGGTCGCCCCCGAGGTGGTCGAGGCGATGATCCCCTATCTGCGGGACTACTACGGCAACCCCTCGAGCATGTACACCTTCGGCGGCCAGGTCGGCGCGGCCGTGGTGCGGGCGCGCGAACAGGTGGCGGCACTGCTCGGGGCCAACGCCGACGAGATCCTGTTCACCAGCTGCGGCACCGAGAGCGACAACACCGCCATCCGCAGCGCCCTGCGGGTCCGGCCCGGCAAACGCCACATCGTGACGACCCGGGTCGAGCACCCGGCCGTGCTCAGCCTGTGCAAGAACCTGAAAAAAGAGGGCTACGTCGTCACCTACCTGTCGGTGGACAGCCGGGGGTGGATCGATCTGGACGAGCTGCGCCACGCCATCCGCGAGGACACGGCCGTGGTCTCGATCATGTACGCCAACAACGAGACCGGGACGATCTTCCCCATCGAGGAGGCGGGCGCCATCGTCAAGGAGCGGGGCGTGCTGTTCCACGTGGACGCGGTCCAGGCCACTGGCAAGATCCCCCTGGACATGTCCAAGAGCCACATCGACATGCTCGCCGTGTCAGGCCACAAGATCCACGCGCCCAAGGGCGTCGGTGCGCTGTATGTTCGCCGAGGCACGCCGTTCCGGGCGTTCCTGATCGGCGGGCACCAGGAGAAGAGCCGGCGGGGTGGCACCGAGAACGTGGGCTCCCTCGTGGGCCTGGGCGCCGCCGCCGAGGTGGCGCAGGGCAACATCCGGCACGAGAACACCGTGGTCCGGGCGATGCGCGACCGGCTGGAGCACGGGCTGATGAGCTCGGCGCCGGACGCGAGGCTCAACGGCCACCCCCTGCACCGACTGCCCAACACGGCCAACATCAGCTTCGAATACGTCGAGGGCGAGGCGATCCTGTTGCTGCTCAATCAGTTCAAGATCTGCGCCTCGTCGGGCTCCGCCTGCACCAGCGGCTCGCTGGAGCCCTCCCACGTGCTGCGGGCGATGGGCGTGCCGTACACCGCAGCCCACGGCTCGGTCCGCTTCAGCCTCAGCCGGTACAACACCGACGAGGAGGTGGACTACGTGCTCGAGAAGTTGCCGCCGGTGATCCGCCGCCTGCGCGAGATCAGCCCCTTCGGCCGCGACGGCGGCTCCCGGGGCCCCCAGGGCACCAAGCCCGACTACGCCTGACGCTCCCCTCACCTCACCCCGGACCCCGAGGCTCCCCATGTCCTACGAGCTCGAACGTCATGTTGCTGTTCAGGCGGTGCTGGCGGCCAGCCGGCTGTGCCGATCCGTCCAGGCCAACCTGGTCACCGCGGACTCGCTGGCCAAGAAGGACCGCTCGCCGGTCACCGTCGCCGACTTCGGCGCCCAGGCCGTGGTCGCCACCCTGCTTGGCCGCGCGCTGGACGATCCCATCGTCGGTGAGGAGGCGGCCGATGCCCTGCGCACCGCCGAGGGCGCCGACCTCCGCGACCGGGTGGTCCAGCACGTCCACACCGAGCTCCCCGAGCTCGACACCGACGGCATCCTCGACGCCATCGACCGCTGCAACCACGGCGGTGGCGCCCGCGGACGCCACTGGGCGCTGGACCCCATCGACGGCACCAAGGGTTTCCTGCGCGGCGATCAATACGCGGTCGCCCTCGGCCTGATCGAGGACGGCGAGGTGGTGCTGGGGGTCCTCGGATGCCCCAACCTGCCCCTGGACCTGTCCGATCCCGACGGCCCCCGGGGCTGCCTGTTCATCGCGGTGAAGGGCGAGGGCGCCTTCACCCGCGGCGTGGACGACGACGTCGAACGCCCGATCCACGTCTCGTCGCTGACCTCCATCCGCGAGGCCTCCTTCGTCGAGTCCGTCGAGTCGGGCCACTCGTCCCACGGCCACTCGGCCCAGATCGCCAACCTGCTGGGCGTCGAGGCGCCCCCGGTCCGCATCGACAGCCAGTGCAAGTACGCCGCGGTCGCCCGCGGCGACGCCGCCATCTACCTGCGCCTGCCGACCCGTGCGGACTACGAGGAGAAGATCTGGGACCACGCCGCCGGCTGGCGTGTCGTCACCGAGGCCGGCGGCCGCGTCACCGACGTCCGCGGCCGCGACCTGGACTTCTCCATCGGCCGCACCCTGCGCGACAACAAGGGCGTCGTCGCCACCAACGGCGCGGTCCACGACCGGGTGATCGGCGCTGTTCGCGAGGTTCTGGGACTCTAGATCTCGTCGGGGGTGGGCGAACGCGGCGCGATGGCGAAGATCTCTCCGAAGTCCGTCACAGCGGGCTCGACGCCGCTGGCACGGGTGTGGATGACGCAGGTCGCCAGGCGGCGATCGGCCAGGTAGCCGAGGAACCAGTTGACCACGGCGGTGGGATCGTCGGCGCGCATCAGGGTGCCGGTCTTGCCCAGGACCGTCTCGCCCGGGATACGGGCGGCGGTGGCGGTTCCGCGCTCGACGGCGCCCTCGAGGCCATCCACCAGCAGGGCCTGGTACTCGAACAGGGCGGGCAGGGAGGCGGGCACACCGCCCCTGGGCCGCTCGCCGCGCCAGGGCTTGCGGCACTGGCCGTCGCCTATGAGCCCCGAGAAGGCGACCAGCATCGCCAGGGGCGTCACCTGCAGCCCCCGTTCGTTGCCCGCGGCCAGCCGGAAGGCCAGCTCCTCGTCCAGGTCGTCCGGGAAGCGACCCGGCGGCTCCGCGGGGTCGAACCCGGTGGGCTCCAGGAGCCGGAAGTCGTCCACCACCCGGCGGATGCCCGCCACGCCGAGCTTGCCCGCCTCGCGGTAGAAGAACACGTTGCAGCTCTCGGCGAGCGCCCGGACCAGGTCGACGCGACCGTGTCCCGCCCGCACGGAGCAGGGGTAGATCGTCCCCGCGGCGCTGTGGCTCCCCGTGCAATCCACCTCGTCGTGGGGTCCGATTCGCCCCTCGTCCAGCAACGCGTAGGCCATCAGCAGCTTGAAGGTCGAGCCGGGCGGATAGAGGGAGCGGACGGCGATGTCCGCGTTGACCAGCGCCACGACCTCGCCGCTGGCGGGATCGATGGCGATGAAGGCGTCGTCCGGGCCGAGGACGCGGGTCGCCGCCTCCTCCAGGCTGGCGGGCGGCTCCAGCGGTTCGGCCGGGGTCGGATTTGCCTCATCCCCGGCCGTCTCCGGCGGTGTGTCGTCGGCGGCCGGCTCCGTCACGGCCTGTTCGCCGGGATCGTCATCGCCGCCACCGCAGCAGGCCGACAGGATCAGGCCGAGCAACAGACAGAGCAATCCGGGGGCGCGCGACGGGGGGAACGGGGCGCTGCTGGCCATGGCCCATCCTCCTCGGGTCGGGTGGCTCCTGGGAACGTCGCGCAGGATACCTTAAGCTGGCGGACCGTTGCTGGAGGTGGATCCGATGTCCCCCTGTCTCCCCCCCCGAGGCGGCCTCGCGCCATGGCTCGCGTTGCTGGCCGTGGCGACGCTGCTCGGTTCGGCCGGCTGCACCATGCCCTGCTCGAAGGTGGAGGCCGAAGCGGACCGGCGCTACGACGCCCTGTCCAGCGAGTTGCGGCGTGACCGGGACCCCGGCGGCGAGGGGTACGACCTGACCCTGACCGTGCCGGCGGCGCTGGTGGACGAATCGTTCCAGCGGATGATGGAGGCGGGGGAGATCCCCACCTCCCACGAGCTGACCAGCGACCTGGGTCTGGCTGGCCTCACCGGCGGGCTGGAGATCCGCTTCCAGGCCGATCTGCGGGGGGCGAGCTTCAAGGCGGTCGAGGGGGATCCGGCTCGCCTGGAGGCCCACCTCGAGCTGCGCCTGCGCGGGACCGGAGACCGGGAATTGTTCGACGTCGAAGCCACAGTCGATGGACCGGTGGAGCTGGAGGTTCGCACTGCCAAGGGGGGCACCCCGGCGCTGTTCGTGGAGCTCGGGGATCTGCGGGACTCCAGGGTGGAGCTGAGCGGCGAGGTGCTGGGCCAGGCCTTCGTCACCGCCCTGGAGGGGCTGCTCCCCGCGGGGGGACTCGTGGACTTCCTGGGCGCCATCGGCGTGGACGCCGGCGGGCTGGCCGCCCCGCTGGAGCAAGCCGCCCGCGAGGCGGTCGATCAGCACGTGGCCGTCGTGGTCCAGACCCTGGTCGAGGACAGCATCGGCGACGTCGTGGTGATGGAGCTGGGCACGCTGCAGCTGGGCGCCCTGGAGCTGACACCCCAGGCCGCGGGCCTGCGCACCGGCAACGGCTGGATCGGCGTCGGCCTGCGCACGGACCTGGACACCGGCGCCGGGGCCCTCGCGCTGACCCCGCCCATCGCCCGCGGACGCTCCACCCTCCAGCTGCGCGCCAGCGAGGCTTTCCTCAACCAGGCGATCCGGATGGCCTATGTCGAGGGACTGATACCCCGGACCCTGGACGACGCCGGCGCGCCGGCTGACGAGGGTCCCTACCGGCTGGAGCCCCTGGAGGTGCAGCTGGACGACGACCCCCAGCTGGGGGTCCGGGTGTACCGATGTGACGATCCCTGCGGGTGGGACGAGCTGGCGCTGACCGCGTCGGACATCCAGGTCGAGGGGGCCAAGGGAGCGGGCAAGCTGGTGGATCTGGTCCTCTCCCACCAGGAGAAGGTGATGGGGGAACCCATCGAGTTCACCCAGTCCATCTCGCGGGTACTCCAGCCCCAGGTGGCCGGCGCTCCGTTGACCCTGCGGGTGAGCCGGCTGGTGATGGGCGACGGGCGGCTGGCGGCGACGCTCACCTACGAGCTCGGGGAGGTGGAGCGCGGCGGCCGCACGCCGCCATCGTCCGGCGGAGGGGGCAGCAAGAAGGGAACCGGCAGCAAGAAGGGGTCGGGCAGCAAGAAGGACGGCGGCAGCAAGAAGGGCAGCAGCGGCGGCGGGGGACGCCGGTGACGCCGACCCGGACGGGATGGGCGTGGGCGGTCCGCTGACCCGCGGCCACTGGCTGGACGCCGGGGTGATCCTGGCCCTGGCGCTGGGCCTGCGCGTCCTGTACGCCGGCGAGGTGGCGGACGATCCCTTCGGTCGCGACCTGATCTCCAACGCGGGGCTGTACCACCACGAGGCCATCGGGATCGCCAACGGCGGCAAGCTCGGCCGGGACACGGGGTTCCAGCCGCTGTACGCCTGGGCGCTGGCCGGGGTCTATGCGGCGGTGGGGCCCGAACCCCAGGCGATGCGCCTGCTGCAGGCCCTGCTGGCGGCGCTGGCGGCGGCGGCTGTCACCCTCACCGCCGGAACCCTGGCCGATCGCCGCGCGGGGCGCCTGGCGGGGCTGGCCTTTGCCGGTTTCTGGCCATCGGTGTTCTACGCCGGCGAGCTGTTGCCCGACACCCTGGTCTGCGCACTGCTGGCGCTCGCTCTGCTGGCGTACGTGCGCGCCCTGGGCGGGGGCGGCGCGGCCGCATGGATCGGCGGCGGACTGGCCCTGGGGCTGGCCTGCCTGGCCAAGCCCAACGCCCTGCTGCTCACGCCGTGGCCAGCCATCGGAGCGTTGATGTCGCGGGAACTCGAGCCGCCGCTGCGCAGGCGGCGCGCCCTGCTGGCGTTGACCGCGCCGCTGGCCGCGGTGATCGCCGCCGCCGTCGGTCCGGCCCTGTTCGAGGGCGAATCCCGCGGGACCACCGCCGCCTTCGCCACCAAGACCCTCTGGGATGGCAATCAGCGCGAGGCGGACGGCATCAACCCGTTCATCCAGGAGTTCGAGCGCATCGAGGCCTGGGGGGTGTGGGGGGACCTGGACGACACGGACGCGATCGCCCATGCGCTGCGGACCGATCTGCTGGCCTTCGCGGCCGCAGAGCCGAGCCGGTTCCTGGGGCTGCAGGGCCGCAAGGCGTTGATCTACCTGAGCACCTGGGAGGTGGCGAACAATAGCACGGTCCAGTGGCGGCGGGCCCGTTCGCCGGTCCTCTCGGCCTGGATCTGGGTCGGGTTCGGCGGCCTGCTGGCGCTGGCCTGCGCCGGGCTGGTGGCGGTGGGGCGTCGCTGGCGAGCACACATCCTGCCCCTGGGCTGGGCCCTCACCTGGTCGGCCAGCTTCGTGGCGATCCTGGTCGCCGGACGCTACCGGCTGCCCGCCGCCACGGTGATGGCGGTGTACGCCGGGATCGGCGCCGTGGCGCTCGTCGACGCCGCCCGCGGGGGGGCCCTGCGCCGGCTGGCGGCCCTGCTGGCGGCCCTGGCCGCGGCGACCCTGGTGACGACCCTCGATCCCCTCGACCTGCGCCACTACCAGATCGCGTCGGTGGTCGAGCTGGAGGCCCAGGTGCTCGAGCGGGCGGGGGATGTGGCGGGGGCAGAGGCCCACTACCGCGGCGCCCTCGATCTGGTCCGGCTCGGGCCGGAGCTCGAGAGCGCCCTGGGGTTGTTCCTGCTGCGCCACGGCCGCGCCGAAGATGGGTTCGCGGCCATGGCGCGAGCGGCGGACCGCGACCCGGACGACGCGGATCTGCGCAAGGACCTGGGCGGGTCCCTGCGCGACGCCGGCCGGTCGGCCGACGCGGTGCCCGTGCTGGTGCAGGCCGCCGCCCTCGATCCGGACGACGCAGGGACCGCGTACAACCTGGGGCTGGCGTTGGCGGACGTGGGAGACCTGGCCAGCGCCGACCTCGCCCTCAGCCGCTCCCTGGCCCTCGGGGGCGAACCGGGCTCGATCCACCTGGAACGGGGGGTGGTCCGGGCACGCCAGAGCCGCTGGGCCGAGGCGGAGCTGGACCTGCGCGCCGCCGTCGACATGGTCCCCGATCACTGCTCGCCCGTGGCGAACCTGGGATTGCTGCTGGAGAAGACCGGGCGGGGAGCCGAGGCCGCTGCACTGTACGGGCGGTGCCCCGACGACCCGGTGTGCGCCCGAAGGCTCGAGCGACTGCTGGCGGGAGCGGAGTAGGCCTCGGTCCCAACCTCCGGTTGTCCCCTCCCCTCTGCCGGAATAGGATCCGCCCGGGGAAGATCGTAGCAGCGGGGACACGGGAGTAGAGCGATGGCGACGACCGAAGGCGGCAAGAAGCGGGGCATGTGGGGGACCCGGCTGGGATTCATCCTGGCGGCGGCGGGTAGTGCCGTTGGCCTGGGAAACGTCTGGAAGTTCCCCTACATCACCGGCGAGAACGGCGGCGGGCTGTTCGTCCTGATCTATCTGATGTGTATCGCGGCGGTGGGCTTGCCGATCATGATCGGCGAGATCCTGATGGGCCGCGCGACCCAGACGACTCCGGTGGGCGCCTTTGCCAAGCTGGCCGGTGAACACAGCAGCTGGAAGCTGGTCGGCTGGATGGGGGTGGCCAGCGGGTTCGTGATCCTGTCGTACTACAGCGTGGTCGCCGGCTGGGCGCTCAACTACCTGCTGATGTGCGTCTGTCACTTCTTCGCCGACAAGTCCCCCGAGCAGATCGAGGGGTTGTTCGGCGTGCTGTTCGTCGCCGGCGACATCAACATCTTCTGGCACCTGGTGTTCATCGCGATGACGGCCGGGATCGTGCTCGGCGGGGTCGAGAAGGGCATCGAGAAGTGGTCGCGCCTGCTGATGCCGGTGATGGCCGGGTTGCTGGTGATCCTGGCGGTGCGCGCGGTCACCACGCCGGGGGTCTGGGACGCCCTCGACTTCCTGTTCATGCCCCACGCGGCAAAGCTCAAGCCCTCGTCCGTGCTCGAAGCCCTCGGTCACGCGTTCTTCACGCTGTCGTTGGGGATGGGGGCGATGTTGACCTACGGGTCCTACCTGAACCGCAAGGCCAACATCGTCACCTCGTCGCTGTGGATCACGGGGCTGGACACGGCCATCGCGATGATCGCCTGCGTCGCGATCTTCCCGATCCTGTTCACCTTCAACATGGAACCGGGCGCCGGCCCCGGGCTGGTCTTCAAGACCATGCCGATCCTGTTCTCCCAGATGGGGGCGGGGCTGCTGCTGGCGATCCTGTTCTTCGCCCTGCTGGTCTTCGCCGCGCTGACCTCCGCGATCTCCCTGCTCGAGGTGGTCTCCAGCTCGTTCATCGACCTGCTGGGCTGGACCCGGCGGAAGGCGACCCTGGTGTCGGCCAGCGCGATCTTCGTCCTCGGCGTCCCCTCGGCGCTGGCGGGCAGCGGCAAGCTGTTCGGCGCCTGGGGCACCCTGTTCGGCAAGAACTTCTTCGACACCATGGATTACCTGGCCTCCAACTGGATGCTGCCGATGGGTGGGCTGTTCATCGCGATCTTCGTCGGCTGGTTCATGCAGGCCGACCTGCGCCGCAAGGAGCTGCTGGCCGGCACACCGGAAGACCAGGCCGGCCTCTGGGGCACCGTCTACACGGCCTGGATCATCGTGCTGAAGTTCGTCGTCCCGTTGCTGGTGTTCATCGTGCTGCTGAACAAGATCGGCGTCCTGCCCACCGACAAGATCAACGAGCTGTTCGGCGCGAGTGAGGAGGCCACCGAGGAGTCAGCGGAGGCGCCTGCGAAGGCCCCCGACGAGGAGCAGTAGGCCGGCGATCGAGACCCCGTGGGCCGTACCGTTGGTCCCCTGCCCAACCCCGCAACGACAGCCGCCGCCCATCAGCCCCGCGGCCACCGGCGTGGCCGCCGTCGTGTCGTCGTCCCCCGTCGAGTCGTCGTCCCCGGTGCTGTCGTCGTCCCCGGTGCTGTCGTCGTCCCCGGTGCTGTCGTCGTCCCCGGTCGTGTCGTCATCGCCCGTGCTGTCGTCGTCCCCGGTGCTGTCGTCGTCGTCCCCGGTCGTGTCGTCGTCCCCGGTCGTGTCGTCGTCCCCGGTGGCGTCGTCGTCTCCGGGTCCGCCTTGGTCCTCGCTGTCGTCCGAAGGGCTCCAGCAGCCGCCGTCGTCCGGGTAATCCACCGCGCCGTCGCCGTCGTTGTCGGCCCCGTCGTCGCACTCGGTGATCCCGACCTCGACCTGGATCGTGTGCGAGCCGGTGCCCGAGCCAGTCAGGGCGTAGACCGTCAGCTCATGGACCCCGGCGGCCAGTCCGCTGCAGTCCCACTCGGCTTGCCACACCGACGGCGCCACCTCGATCATCGGCACGTCCGGGCCGCCGTCGACCACCAGCGCCGCGTCCAGCACGGGCTGGGGATCGAAGACCAGCGCCCGAACGGGGTTGGCGGCCTGCCCCCCCGAGACCGGGTAGGCGTAGGGATTGAGGCCCCCCAGAGCGCCGTCGACGGGCGCGGTGATCAGCACCAACGGCCAGTTGCCCAGGTCGATGGCCCGGGCCGCGACCCCGTCGTGGTCGACGGCGAACAACGCCACGTTGTCCGAGTCGGCCTTGCCCAGGGAATCCAGGTTGAAGTGCAGGGTCCCGTCCACGAAGGTCTCGGAGTGGGCGTGCACGTGGCCGTTGGCCCACAGGGACACCCCGTGGTCTTCCAGCAGGTCGAGCAGCTCGCTGTCGCCGAAGTCCAGGTAGGGCAGCGGGTGGTGGGTGAACAGGAAGGCGAGATCGGCGTCCTCGTGGTCGATGAGCGCCTGCTCCAGGTGGTCCAGCTCGTCGGGGGAGAGGCCCACCGAATCGAAGCCCGGGATCGGCCCCGAGGTGTCCGCCGTGTTCAGGGCGATGAAGAGGTAGTCGCCAAACGGGAACGCGTGGATCCAGGTGTCGTGCCACGCCGTCTGGGTACTGCCCGTGAGCGAGTTGCCCAGGAAGTGGGTCGCGCCCGCGTCCAGGTAGGTGTCGTGGTTGCCGCAGACGTCGTGCCAGAAGGTCAGATCGACGCCGTAGCCGTCCACCACTCCCCGGTAGTCGTCCCACTCGTCCTGGTACTGCCAGACCGGGATGCCCAGCTCGTTGGACGCGTCGACGATGTCGCCGGTCAGGACCACGAACTCGGGCAGCACGGCGCTGACCGCCTCGCCCAGGGTCCAGTCCAGGTTGTCCACCCCCTGGGTGCCGTACCAGGGGTCGGCGCCCACGTGGGAGTCGGTGACCTGCAGGAACCACAGCAGCTCGTCCGGGTCGTCGAGGTAGCGGGCGTCGTAGGGATCGATGGCGGCGGCGGGTGCCGCCGGTCCCAACACGACGAGGGCAGCCAGCAGCAGAGCCGTCCGCGTGCTCGACTCGATGGAGATGGGAGCGTCGACCACCCGTTCACCCTCCGGAGCGCGACCGCATCGTAACAGTCCGGTGGCGCGGACCTGAACCAAATCGACCGGACCGCTATACTCGCCGCGTTCCGCGCCCGCCGCGGCCTTGGAGGAGCTCATGGACAAGATCGGCCCCTGGTTCTCCGGTGGTTTCGAGCATCTGCAACAGCACTGGCGGAAGCACCTGGTGCCGGCGCTGGTGTTCAACGCGGCGATCATGGTCGTGGTCGGGTTGATGATGGTGGTCATCTTCGCGGTCACGATGCTCGGGGGCGTCCTGGTCGCGCTGCTCGCCGACCTGATGGGCGACGTGGGCGGGTTGCTCGGGCTGGTCGTGATGGTAGGCATCATGACGGTGCTGATGCTCGCGCTGAACCTGCTGTTCGTCCCCCTGCAGCTGGGGTACATGCGCGGCACGATCAACCTGATGCGGGGCGGGGACTTCACCGTCGGCGACCTGTTCGGCGCCGTCCGGCTGACCGGCAAGGGCGCGATCGCGATGGTCCTGCTGATGACGGCGGTGATGACCGCTGCGCTGTTCTGCTATTTCCCGGCCTTCCTGGTGGGTGCGCTTTTTATGCTGACGATGCCGCTGATCGCGGATCCGGAGAAGGAGCTGGGGCCCATCGAGGCCATGAAGACCTCGGTCGAGCTGATCAAGCCCCACTTCTGGGGCGCGGTGCTCTACATGTTCCTGATCGGCATGCTGACCGGCCTGCTGAGCTACATCCCCATCGTCGGACCGATGCTGGTGTTGCCCATCGCGATGTCGTTGCTGATGTCGCCATACCTGGACCTGGTGGACGGACCGCGGGCACCCGCCCCTCCGGCGCACGGCGCGCCCGGTCAGGTCCCGCCGGTGGGGTACACCCCGTCGCCCTACCCGGATTCCAACTACGACCCCAACTACCCGGGCTAGTCTCCGTCGCTAGCGCAAACTCCGGCCGCCCTGGGGAAGACTGGCTAGCGACGGGCTCCGGCCGCCCTGGGGAAGACTGGCTAGCGCCGGGCTCCGGCCGCAAGCTCCTTCAGCAGATCCAGGTGCGCTGCCAGCGCGGCGGGTAGCGGGGCGGTGAACTGCCGTCCGTCCGGCAACTCCAGCTGGTGCGCGTGGAGCCACAGTCGGCCGGGGAAACCGGGGACCGGTCGGAAGCGCCGCGGCCGATAGCGGTTGTCGCCGACCACCGCCAGTCCGATGCCCGCCAGGTGGCGGCGGATCTGATGGCGCCGCCCGGACAAGGGCCGCGCCTCCAGGTAACTGAGGGGTCCCAGCGCGGCCAGCCGCCGATAGCGGGTGATGGCCTCCAGCGCTGCGCGTCGCCGCGGATCCCGCAGGGGCCGGCGGATGATTCCCTTGCGGCGGGCGTGGCCCTGGACCAGGGCCCGGTATCGCTTGTCCACCTCGCCCTCGGCGAACCAGCGGCCGATCCGGCCCCGCAACTCCCTGTCCGCCGAACAGAGGACCAGGCCCGACGTGTCCCGATCGATCCGGTGGATGGGCGCCAACCCGGTCTCCGCCCCCAGCACGGACCGGGCCCAGGTCAGCAGGTCCGGGACACCGGCCTCCGCCACCGGATGGACTGCGACGCCCGCCGGTTTGGCCAGCACCAGCAGAGCCCCGTCCTCGGCCAGGATCGAGGGCGTGTCGTCGCGGGGGGTGGCGTGCGGTCCGGTCATGGGGAGCGCATGCTAGCATCCGCGAGGAACGATGCCGATCAGCGCCGAACGTTACGTTCACGAACCCCTGGACACCGAGGTCACCGCGGTGGCGGGCCACTACGTGCTCACCCGCGAGGAGCGGCTGGAGGTTGGCGGTCGCGAGCTGCTCTACGTGCTGGGGCACGCGATCTTCGACACTTCCTGCTGCGGCATGGGTGGCTGCGGTTACGCGCTCGTCCAGCCCATCCGCGATCCCGACGAGCGGGTCGCCCTGACCGACCTGATCCGCGAGCGCGAGTTCATCTCCCAGGTCCAGTTCGGCTGAACCGGGTTCCCAGCGCCCCTTGCCCGCCCCTGGTTCCGTCGGCATGATGAGCCCACTCGTCACCCAGGGAGGACACCATGGAACTCTCGATCCGCTGGCGCTGGATCGCGCTGCTGGCCGCGCTCGCACTCGTCTCCTGCGAGAGCCACGACGACCAGATGGACGACGACGACGCCACCGAAGGCGATGACGACGATGACGTCACCGACGATGACGACGCGACCGACGACGACGACGACGACGTCACAGACGATGACGACGACGTGACCGACGATGACGACGATGACATCACCGACGACGACGACGACGACGATGACGTCACCGACGATGATGACGATGCCACCGACGACGACGATGACGTGACCGACGACGACGACGACGACGACGCCACCGATGATGACGATGACGTCACCGCCGACGACGATGACGCCACCGATGACGACGATGACGACGACAGCAGCCCCGCGGACGCCGACGGAGACGGCTGGTCGGCCCCTGACGACTGCGACGACAACGATCCAGCCGTGAATCCGGGGGCCACCGAGATCTGCGGCAACGTCACCGACGACAACTGCGACGGCCTGTTCGACCTGCAGGGGGACGGTGACGGCGACGGCTACGACGGCTGCCTCGAGTGCGACGACACCAACGGCGCGGTCTACCCCGGGGCCTACGAGGCCTGCGACGGCGTGGACAACAACTGCGACGGAGTGGTGGACGAGGGCGTGGACGGCGACGGCGACGGCTACACCCCTTGCGACGGGGACTGCGACGACACCGAAGCCGACGCCAATCCGGGAATGGTCGAAGACGCCTGCGCGATCCCCGCCGACGGGATCGACAACGACTGTGACGGAGAGACCGACGAGGGCTGCAACTCCCTGGTCATCCAGTCGCCCGCCTACGTCTACGACACCCTGGACTTCACCTTGCTCACAGGCGACGCCTTCCTGGACCTGCTGCTCAACACGATGCTGGCCCCTTCCCTCCCGCCCCAGGGGTACGACCTGATCCTGATCTTCGACCCCACCAGCGGCCCCTTCCCGCCCACCTTCAGCGCCCGCACCGGGGGAGGTGACTGGTCCCAGGGGACCTTCCAGTGGGATCCGACCTTCGGCGTGCCGATGGAGTTCCAGGCCAACATGAACGGCGTGGTCTTCGACACGGCCGGCCAGGTCGTCACCACCGTGTTCGCGCTGCCGGGCCTGGGGTCGCTGACGCTGTACAACTACTACAGCGAGGGCGAGTTCGATCAGGTCCAGACCATCATCGCCGACGGATTCCTCTACGGCGAGCTGACCGAGGCCGACGCGGCGCTGCTGCCCAACCCCCTCGATCCCACCGAGAGCGTGGCGGACGTGATCTCCGCCAACCGCGCGCTGGACTCGGACACCGACGGCGACGGCCAGCTCGACGCCTGGTCCATCGAGGCCGACTACACCGCCTACCTCTTCTGAGAGGCGCCGGACGGCACCGCGACCGTGTTCGACCTGCTCCAACCGCTGACCGCCCGCCTGCGCCGCGCCCGTCGCTTCTCCCTGCGGTCCGGTGAACGCCAGACCGGGGCCATCCTCGCCGAGATCCGGGGGGACCACCGCCAGCGTTATGACCTCGCCGCCTCCCAGCTGGCCGACGTGCTGGCGGGCGGTCCGCGCCCCCTGGGCCTGGACGCGTTTTGTGGCAACGGCTACGGCACGCGGATACTCGCCGACGCGCTGGGGGGTCCGATCATCGGCGTCGACGGTTCGGCGGCTGCCATCGACCACGCCCGCCGCCACCACGCCTCGGCGGCCACTACCTTCTCGGTACTGCGCTTCCCCGCCCCCCTCCCCCGCCGAGCCCTGGACTACGCGGTCTGCTTCGAATCCCTGGAGCACGTGGACGACGGCCGGGGCCTGATGGCCGCGCTGGCCGGCGCCCTCCGGCCCGGCGGCTGGCTCTGGGTGTCGGCACCGGACGAGGAGCGGATGCCCCTCGCGCTGCACCCCAACCCCTTCCACGTCCGCCACTACCGGCCGGAGGCGGTGATCGACGGCCTCGCCCGGCCGCTGGGGCTGAAGCTGGCCACCTGGTTCGGCCAGGACGGGTACGAGCTGGACCCCCGCGGTCGACGACGGACGCGCCCGACCCACCTCACCCACCCCCGCGAAACCCGGCCCGGTCAAACCCGGATCTACCTCTTTCGCGCCCGCTGACGGCCGGCTGGCGCAGTGGCCCGTCCGGGGCTATAGTTCGCCGCTGTGGAGCAATACGCCGCCAACCTGTCCGACATCCGCGCCGCGGCCCGGCGCATCGCCGACCACGCCCACCGCACGCCCGTGATGACCTCGTCGACCCTGGACGAGGTCGCCGGCCGGCGGATCTTCCTCAAGTGCGAGCAGTTCCAGAAGGTGGGCGCCTTCAAGTTCCGCGGTGCGCTCAACGCGGTGCGCTGCCTGGACGACGGCCAGGCGAACCGGGGGGTGGTCACCCACTCCAGCGGCAACCACGGACAGGCGCTGGCGCTGGCGGCCCGGCTGCGAGGCATCCCTGCGTACATCGTGATGCCCCGCACCGCCCCTGCCGTCAAACAACGGGCCACCGCTGGCTATGGAGCCCGGGTGGTGCTCTGCGAGCCCACGGTCGCCGCCCGGGAGGCCACCGCCGCCCGGGTCCAGGCGGAGACCGGCGCCACGCCGATCCCGCCCTACGATCACCCGCCGATCATCGCCGGCCAGGGCACCATCGCCCTGGAGCTGTTCGAGCAGGTCCCGGATCTGGACGCCATCGTCGCCCCCGTGGGCGGCGGCGGCATGATCTCGGGCATCGCCATCGCCGCCCGTGGCCTGGACCCCCGCGTGCGGGTGTTCGCCGCCGAGCCGCTGGGCGCCGACGACGCCGCCCGCTCCAAGGCCGCCGGCCGGCTGATCCCACAGACCGCCCCCGACACGGTCTGCGACGGACTGCTGACCAGCCTCGGTGACTGCACCTGGCCCGTAGTCCGCGACCTGGTCGAGGAGGTGGTCACCGTCGTCGACGACGCCGTCCTGGCCGCCATGCGCCTGATCTGGGAGCGGATGAAGCTGGTCACCGAGACGTCAGCCGCCACCTCCGTCGCTGCCGTGCTCTCCGATCGCTTCGGCGAACTGTCCGGCCTCGACCGCGTCGCCGTCGTCCTCAGCGGGGGCAACCTGGACCTGGAACGCCTGCCCTGGGCCCGCGACAACGGCGGATAGCTGTCCCCCGGGGCCCTTCCCGCGCGCTTGTGTGGGATAATCCCCCCGTGGAACGGCTCTACGACGAGATCACCGACCTGGCGCGCTCCCGCTACACCTTCCTCTACCTGCTGACCTGGGAGGAAGACCGCGCCATCCGGCTCCTCCGCCGGGTGGGCGAAAAGGTGAGCCGCGAGGTGGTGGTGACCCACACCGGTGCTAGCCCCGAGGGGGTCCGCGGCGGTGGGCTATCGAGCCTGGAGCTGCTGGCGTGGCTGCAGGAGCAGGAGCAGCCGATGCTGTTCGTGCTCAAGGACTTCCACCACGATCTGGGGGAACCGGCGGTCATGCGCACGCTGCGCAACATCCAGCCGGAGCTGGCCGAGCGCGAACAGGCGATCTGCGTGATCAGTCCGTTGCTGTCGCTGCCACGCGAGCTGGAGAAGGACATCCGGGTGGTGGACATCCCCCTGCCCGACCTGGCGGAGGTCGCCAAGCTGCTGGCCACCCTGATCAAACGTCAGGGGATCAAGATCGACGTCGAGCTGTTCGAGAAGTTCGTCAAGTCGTCACTGGGCCTGACCGAGGCGGAGATCAAGCGGGTCTATACCCGCATCGCCCTGACCGGAAACGGGTTCTCTTCGGAGGACCTGACCCTCCTGATCCAGGAGAAGAAGGCGATCATCCGCAAGTCCGAGTACCTGGAGTTCCACGACCAGACCGAGACCATGGAGGAGGTGGGCGGCCTCGATCAGCTCAAGGAGTGGCTGGCCAACCGGAGCCGTGCGTTCACCGAAAAGGCGCGCAAGTACGGCCTGCCCCAGCCCAAGGGGTTGTTCATGGTCGGGGTCCAGGGTTGCGGGAAGTCGCTGACCGCCAAGGCGGTGGCCAACCTGTGGCGCATCCCCCTGCTGCGGATGGACGTCGGTGGCCTGCTACAGGCCTCGGGCAGCGCCGAGGAGAAGTTGGGCGACACGATCAAGCTCGCCGAGTCCCTGTCGCCGGTGGTGCTCTGGGTCGACGAGATCGAGAAGGCGTTCGCCGGCGTCGAGACCGGGGCGGCCGAAGTGGCGGGGGCCACCCGCGCCTTCGGTGGCTTCATCACCTGGCTCCAGGAGAAGACACGGCCGGTGTTCGTGGTGGCCACGGCCAACAACGTGCGCGCCCTGCCCCCCGAGCTGCTGCGCAAAGGCCGCTTCGACGAGATCTTCTTCGTCGACCTACCCAACATCCACGAGCGAACGCTGATCTTCCAGATTCACCTGCGATTGCGAGGCCGCAGCCCGGAGCTGTTCGATTGCTGGGCGCTGTCCGAAGCCGCGGACAAGTTCTCCGGCGCCGAGATCGAGCAGGTGGTGGTCGCCGCCCTGTTCTCGGCGTTCGCGGCCGGACGCGAGGTCACCAACGACGATCTGCTGGCCGTGACCCGGGAGTCGGTGCCATTGGCCGTGACCATGGACCAGCGGATCAAGGAGCTGCGCGAGTGGGCCCGCGATCGCACGCGACCCGCGACCTACGACACCCGCCGCATCGACTTCTTCGATCAGGACGAAGACAACTTCAGCAGCTGAGCAGCCGCCGATAGACACCCGCGTAGCGCGCGGCCATTCGCCCGTGGTCCCGCCGCGCCTCGATGAGCGCCCGCGCCGCACGCCCCAGCGACCCGGCCCGATGGCTGTCGTCCAGCAGGCCGGCCAGGGCCGACACCAGCCCGTCGGTGTCGCCCGGCTCCACCAGCAGACCATGCTCCCCGTGGCGGATCAGGGCACCCACGTCGCCGACCCGGGTCGCCACCACCGGCCGCCCCTGGCCCATGGCCTCCAGCAGGGCGATGGGAGAGCCCTCGACCCGCGAGGCCAGCGCGAACACCGCGGCCCGGGCCATCAGCGCGGCGGCGTCGTCCACGTGCCCCGGGAGCGCCAGCGCCAGCCCCCGATCCACCGCGCGGCGGGCCAGCACCCCGCGGTCGTCCCCCTCCCCCAGCACGACCACCGCCAGGGGTCGCCCGGCAGCCAGGCGGGCAGACGCGTCCACCAGCTCGGCGAACCCCTTGGCCGGCTCCAGGCGACCCGCGGCCACCACCAGCGGCGTCCGGGGGTCGATCCCCAGCTGTCGAAGGCGGGCGTCCGACGCCGGGGGCCCGAGCCGCGCCAGCCGGATCCCGTTGGGCACCACGGCCACCCCGCGGATTCCTCGCGCGGCCAGCTCCCCGGCCCCCGCCTCGCACACGGCCACCACCGCCGCCGCCCGCCCCATCGCCCGCAGGCCGAGTCGCTCGTAGATCCGCTCCCGTCGGCTCCGGGAGAGCCAGCCGTGGTGGGTCACCACGAGGGGACAGCCGGTCAGGCGGGCGGCGGCGGCCCCCACCACTTGCCCCTTGGGCTCGTGGGCGTGGATCAACGCGATCCGGCGACGCCGGATCAGACGGACGACGCGGGCGACCAGTCGGGCATCCACCGGCCCGCGGCTGGGTAGCACCTCGGTGTCGAGCCCCTGTTCGCGGGCGCGGGCGCCCAGCGCCGCCGCGGGTCGAATCCGGTGGGACAGCGCACCGATCCAGGGGCGGAATCCCTGTTCGGGCAGTCCGGCGGCCAGGTCCAGCAGCACGTGATCCGGTCCGCTGGGTTCGGTGCTGGACCGCAGATGGAGCACCCGGAGTGGTGCGACATCAGCCATCCTCGCCCCCCCCCCAGGGGTGCCGCCCCGCCGCCAGCAGCGCGTGGAGCGACTCCACGGTCTCCGGGTACAGCTGCCCCCGCTCGCCGGGGAGGCCGGCGGGGCCCGCAAGCAGCCGCAACAGACGGCCGCGCACCTCCGACGCCGGGGGCTGGTGGGTGGCGGTCGCCAGGGCGTCAGCCAGCCCGCGCAGGCCCCGCGCCCGCTGCACGACCCCTGGCACGCCATACGCCGACGGCGCCAGGGTGACCACGGGACGTCCCTGCACCACGGCCTCCAGTCCGACGGTGGAGTTGAGCACGACCACCGCCTGGGCGCCAGCGATCCAGGGTCTCACCTCCCCCGCCGCCCACAGACAGCCGCGGGCCCGCTCGACCGCGGCGGCCGCCCGCGCCCGCCCGCGGTCGAGGGGGTGGGGCTTGACCGCCAGCAACACGTCCCGGCCGAGCGCCCGGCTGACCGCGGCCCGCACAGGTGCCACCAGGGCGGCCGGATCCCACAGCGCCGGTTCGCTCCAGATCAGCACCTGGGTGTCGTCGGGCACCTGCAGGGCAAGCAGCACGTAGGGACGGTCCGGCGGCGTGCGCACCCCCGCAGGCCCGGCGGGAGTCCGACTGCGCCGCAGGCGGGCCGGGTGCAGGGGCCGGGAAAGGGCGCGGTGCACATGGTCGCGCCAGGCGCCGACGTCCGGCTGGGGAACGGGCTCTCCGTCCCGGCGGGGATGGGCGGCGAGCGCCCCGTCCCCCAACGTACTCGGCCATCGGTCCTGTCCCGCCCCCACGAAGCTCGCGGCCGCGTTCACCCCGCAGAAGTCGGCCTGCAGGCGTCCGGGGAGCAGGCCGTTCTCCAGGTGAAGGCAGGGCACTCCGCGAGACCGGGCCCAGAGGTGGGCCAACCTGGCCTCCGGGTGCCAGCCGTTCCACACCACCAGACAATCGGCGGGTTCCCGCTCCAGGGTGCCGAGCAACCCACGGGTGCGGCGGGCGAGCAGGCGCGAGCGCCACGCGAGCCAGCCAGTGGTCAGCCTCGGGTCCACCCGGGCCCGGCGCCGGGCGAACACCATGGCGCCGTCGATCAGGTCTGCCGGGGCCGCTGGGCCCGACCACGACGGGCGGGTGGGCGGCTCGCCACAGCGGCGCAGCCAGCTCGCGGCGCCCACGGAGCTGGGGAGCAGGAAGCGCACCGCCACGCCGCGCGCGCGCAGTCCGCGGGCCAGGGCGAGCTCGAGGGCCACGGAGGTGTCCTGGGAGGCGACGAAGGCGACGCGGAGAGAGGTCTGGTCCATTTGCGGAGACCGGCGCCGGAACCCGGCCCGGAGCGCTGCGTCATTGTACCCCCGGCGAGGCCACCCGCGCTTGACCCGCCCGCGTGCGATCCTCACGATCGCGTGCATGGCGCGGCCCCTGCGAGTGGCCTTCGACGTACGGATGGCCGGATCGTCCGGCATCGGCACCTACGTGGATGCCCTGGTGGACCACCTCTCCCGGGAGGACTCCCTGGAGCTGCGACCGGTGCGATCGGGGGCCGGGATCTACTCGCTGCGGGAGCAGCTGACACTCCCCCCGCGGGCCCTGGGGGCCGACCTGTTCCACGCACCCCACTACAACGCGCCGCTGGCGGCCCCATGCCCCCTGGTCGCCACGATCCACGACCTGGCCCACCTGGCCCTGCCCGAGATCTTCCGCGGCCGGGCGATGCGAATCTACGCCAACGCCATGCTGCGCGGCACCCTGGCCCGGGCCCGGCGGGTGATCACGGTCTCGGCGTTCAGCCGAGACGAGCTGGTCCGGCGGCTGGGGGCCGATCCCGCACGCATCCGCGTGATCTACAACGGCGTAGATCCGCGCTTCCGGCCGGCGGACGATCCGGCCTCTGTGACCGCCCGACTGCGCGGGATGGACATCGACGGCCCCTACGTGCTGTACGTGGGCAACGTCAAGGCCCACAAGAACCTGACCGGTCTGATCACCGCCTTCGAGCAGCTGTCCGGCTCCGGCCTGAGGCTGGTCATCGCCGGGACCGTCGGCGGCTTCCGGGTCGGGGACGACGCCGTCAACGTCGCCCTGGCCCGCAGCCCCGCGGCCGGCCGGATCCGGGCCACCGGCTGGGTGGACGACGACCAGCTGCTGGCCCTGTACCAAGGGGCCCAACTGCTGGCGATGCCCAGCCTGTACGAGGGTTTCGGCCTGCCGGTCGTCGAGGCGATGGCCTGCGGGATCCCGGTGGTCAGCAGCGATCGCGCGTCCTTGCCCGAGGTGGCCGGGGAGGCCGCCGTGCTGGTGGATCCGCAGGATGCGGGCGCCTTCGCCGCAGCCCTGGACCGGGTGGCCGGCGACGACGGGCTGCGTCAGGAGCTGACCACCCGCGGGCTCGAACGCGCCCGCCACTTCAGCTGGCGGGCGAGCGCGAAGGCTCACGTGGAGCTGTATCGAGAGGTCGCCGGGGGGGGCTGAATCCGGGCCGCCGCGTCAGCGCAGCACGATCACAAAACGCTCGTTCTCGAACTTCTCGAGGTTGCGCAGCCGGATCACGGCCCGATCCTTGTCCGTGGTGTCCACGGTGTAGTCCTCGTTGCGCCTGTACTTGTCGTTGGGCAGCAGCTCGGCGTTGTTGATCGCGTTCTTGCCGAAGGCGCGGGCGCCGAGGACGATGCGGTTGTCCTCACGCAGGTCGACGGAGTAGATGAACAGGTCCGGATCGTAGTCCTTCAACCGCTTGCCGCCGGCCTTGATCACCCCGTCCTGGCGCAGGTTCGACGCCGTGTCCACGTAGTAGTGGGCCGACGCCATGACCGTCTCCATCTCCGTGTTCTCGTCGTACAGGACGTCGCGCTCGGCCACCACCTCGGCGTGGCGGACCTCGAGGGCCTCGAGGTCGGAGGTCAGCTGGTCGCGCTGGTGCTCGAGCACCTCGAGCTCCGCCTGCAGGGTCGTGGCCAGGTTCTGGGCGTCGTCGCGCTCTCTCTTGATCTTCTTCTCGGCCTGGACGTTGAGGAAGTAGGGGCTGACCTTGGCGCTGCCCTGGGTCACCGCCGTCCCGTACACGCCGTTCTCGTAGAAGTTCCAGACCTCGTGGCCGGCGACCAGGCGGTCGGTGAGCAGGGAGCGCAGCACCGCCTCCTTGGCCTCCTCCTCGCTGAGCCCGATCTCGTTGGTCAGGTAGTCCATCGCGATGCCCAGGTGGTTGTCGCCACGCTGGACGACGACCGGCACGGGCAGCCGCCCCTTGAGCTCCTCGATCTCGGCACGCAGGTCGTCGATGCGCTCCTGCTTGGAGAGGATGTCCTTGACCAGACCCTGGTAGGTCACGTCCTCTTCGGCCTCGAGCTTGCGGCGCAGCAGCTCGACCTCGGCCTGGCTCAGCTCGATGCCCTTGAGGCTCTGGCCGGTGGCTTCCTTGTACTGCTCGGCCAGCTTGATGAAGTCGGCCTGCTCCTGCTTGATGTCCCCCTCGATGCCCGCGATCCGGTTGGCGTCCGCCATCTGCTTGCCCAGGGTCTCGGGCGTACCCGACGGGCTGACGATGACGTCCGCATCCTCCTCGTCGCCCCCCGCTCCGCAGCCACCGAGTACCAAGGCGAGGCCGAGGGTGGTCAGCTGGGAGATCACCAGCCACCGTTCGTAACGTGTACGCATCTGCCGTTCCTCCCCTTCCCAGCGGCCGCCGCCGGGCAGCGATTTCGGCTGAGTCTACGCATCCGCCCCGGCGACGTCGACCGCAAACCCCAGGCGCGCGCGCGCCCGACGCGGATTTTTCTTGACCAGATCGCTCGTGATCACTATCACTTCGGGCCGTAGAGACTGGCTCGGTAGTCGTGGTTGGGGCCGAATTCCGAAGTGGACAGCAGATGCGGATCGGGTTGGTGGTGAATCGCATCCGGCGTCTCCGGAGCAGCTACACAACGACACACCTGGCAGCCGCCGCGGTCGGGGCCGGACTGCGTGCCCTGTTCATTGACATCGACGGATTCACACTCGACCCCAGCGGTCGTATCCTCGCGCGGGCCCACGCGGTCCCGCGGGACGGGGACGACCCGGAGTCCCTGGCCGCGGGCGCGCGAGCGGGGGCGTTCGCCAGCGGTCTGATCGATCTCGACCAGCTGGACGTGCTCCTGCTGCGCAACAACCCGGTACGGCGCACCGTGCTCGATTTTGCGCGGGCGGTACGAGACCGGGGCGTCCTGGTGCTCAACGATCCGGACGGGGTCGCCGCCGGAGCCGGCAAGCTGGCGCTGGAGTCGCTGCCGGTCGCGCTGCGGCCGCGCACGCTGGTGACGCGGGATCCGCGGATCCTGCACGGGTTCCTCGGGGACCTGGGCCGGCCCGCGGTGCTCAAGCCGGTGCGGGGATTCGGTGGCAAGGGAGTGCGGATCGTCGATCCCGGGGATCCGGGCGGTGTGGCACGGGCTCTGGCGGAACTTGCGGGTTCCGGATCGGAGTACGTGGTCGCCCAGGAGTTGATCCGGGGAGCGGAACAGGGAGACAAGCGGATCCTGCTGGCGGACGGCGAACCCGTGGGGTGCTACGTGAGGATGCGGGGAGAAGGTGAGTTTCGCCACAACATCCACCTGGGCGGCGAGCCCGTGGCGGGTCGGCTCGATCGGGCCGACCACGACATCGTCGATGCGCTCGCGCCCCGGCTTCGGGCCGACGGGATCTTCCTCGCGGGGCTCGACGTGATCGGCGGGCGTGCGGTGGAGGTCAACGTGGTGGCCCCTGGAGGGATCGCCAACATCGAAGCTACGACGGGCGCCCGGGTCGCCGACCCGCTGATCGCCCGCCTGCAGCGACGCATCGCGGACCACCGTGGCGCGTCGTCACCCGCTCGGGCCAGTACGGCCCCTGCGGTGGGTATTCGCGGAACATTCAACGCTGGTTGGGGACCCCGATGAACGGGGATTCTCCGGGTGATCTGCCCGGTCGCCGCAGGTGACCGAGGGCAAAGAGGTAATCATGCCATCACCGAGATCGTACACGAAGGACGAAGTCGTCATGATGCTGCGCCAGGGGGAGAGCCTCGAGGGGGTCGATCTCAGGGGGAGCGATCTCTCGGGAGTCGACCTCTCCGGATCCAAGCTGTCGGGCTCGAAGCTGGGCGACGCCAATCTGTTCCGGGCCAATCTGACAGGAGCCGACCTCAGCAACGCGAGTCTGTGGCACGCGAACCTGAAGAACGCGATCCTGGACTTCGCGAACCTGGAGGGGGCGGATCTCGATTTTGCCAATCTCGAAGGTGTGACCCTTCGCTCGGCCCGGATCCGCAAGGCGACCTTCCCGCTCAAGAAGGTCACGATGAACGAGATCGAGGACGCCGTCGTGCGGGGCAAGCGCCTGTGCATGAACCCGGCCAACCTTGCGGACGAAGACCTCTGCTGACCCCTCGCGGGGGCTAGCCGCCGAGGACCGCGAAGCGCCGCTCCGAGCGGATGCCGGACGCGTCGATCGCGACCAACCGCAGTGAGTTGATCCCGGGCTTCAGCGCCAGGTCGACCCCGACCGGGAGTCGCTTGCGCCCGTTCCCATCGTCAGCGGCCTCGATGACGTGGATCTTGTCGCTACCCAACCAGACCACGATCCGCGCCATTCCCTCGTCGTCCTCGGCCACCGCCTCGAAGTGCAGCGTGTCCTTCGCCTGGAGCGGACGGTCCCCCCCCTGCAGCGCGATGGTCGGCGGTTTGTAGTCCCCCTCCGCCCGGTCGGGGGCGCCGGGATCCACGAGGAGTTCGACGGCCGTACCCACGCTGAAATCCCGATCCCTGGCGTTGAGCGCCAGCGAGGCAGGAGCGGCCCCCGGACGGAAACGCACCTCCAGGGTGACCTCGCCGTCGCCGTCGGCGCCCAGTCCGTCCAGGGTCCGGTGGGATTCCTGGAGCTCCACTCCCTCGAGACCCGGGTTGTCGAAGGAGACACGGACCCGGCCCGACTCCACCTCCCCCTCGTTGCGGACGGTGATATCGAAGCGGACCATCTGGGACCCATCGTCGTCAGCCGACGTGGTCGCATGCACCGCCAGGGCCAGCCGCGGCGTATCGGTCCCCAGGGTCGTCACGCGGGCCTCGAACGGACCCCCGAGGGGGCCAACATCCCCCACCAGATAGATCCGAAGGTCGTCGATCCTCGTCTGGGTCCGGGCCGACACCGAGACCGGCACCGCGCAGCTGGCCGTGGCCCCGGGGGCGATATCTCCGAGCACGAAGGACAGACCGTCGATGATCCGGCGCTCGCTCATCGAGCGCGCCCGCAGGTGCTGCACCACCTCGTCGCCGCGGTTGGTCACCCGGATCCGCAGCTCGCCGGTCTCACCGGCCCGCAGCTCGGTCCCCTCGATCTCCACCCCCAGATCCACGGGCGCTGGCGACCGCATGGCCGACAGCTGGCTCGCCTCCCGGGAGGGGGACAGGTCCATCCATCCCGGAGCCGGCGGCGCCCAGGGGATACCCTGCTCGCTCAGGGCGTCCAGCAGGCGGCGGTTCTGGACCACGGCCTCCGCCGCGACCACCCCGGCGGCGGATCCCAGCAGCGCGGCGCGATCTCTGCCCCCCTCCGCCAGGATCCGCTGGGCCAGGATGACGGCCAGGTCCGGCTGCCATCCCTCGGCCGCCGGATCCCGGTACCCATCGCCGCCCCACGCCAGGTAGGGGTAGGCCAGCCGCAGGGCGGGCTCGGCGTTCAGCCCCGAGCGGGTCGGCTCCCAGTCCGCGTGGGGCAGGTCGGGATCCACCAGCGGGTCGAGCATCACGTCGGGAAAGTCGACGCCGTCGTCGTCCACGTAGACCTCGCCCAGCACCAGGTCGGGGGTGATGCCGACCTCGGACAGCCACACGTCCTCCGCCACCAGGTAGCGGGCCACGGTCAGCTTCATCTGCAGCTTCTCGCGCAGCTCGTAGGGCTTCTGGACCGTGCCCTTGCCGAAGGTCTGGGTGCCGATCACCAGCGCGCGGCCGTTGAACTTCAGGCCACCGGCGAGGATCTCGGAACCGGAAGCCGTCTTGTGGTCCACCAGCAACACCACCGGCCACGGAGCGATGGTGTCCTCGGGGGCCGCATCCACCCGGTGGCGCAGACCCTTGACCGCGCCCCCGTCCGCGCCCTGGGTCACCAGGATCGACCCGGAGTCGGTGAAGTAGTTCACGATGCGGGCCGCGTGCAACATCGAGCCGCCCTGGTTGCCGCGTAGGTCGATGATCACGCCGCCCAGCTCGGCGGGCGCCGCCTCGGCCAGCTCCAGCAGCTTGCGCTGGAATTCGTCCGCCGTCCGCTGGCTGAAGTGGTCCAGCACCATCAACGCGTATCGCTCGTCCAGCAGGCGCGCGTCGATGGTCGGCAGCACGACCTTTCGCCGTACGATGGGGAAGACGCGGCGGCCCTCCTCGCCCGGCCGATGGATGGTCAAGGTGACCTGCAGCCCCTCGGGGCCCCGGATCCGGGCGATGGCGTCGTCGACGTGCATGTTGAGGGTCGAGACGCCGTCGATGTGGGTGACCTGATCGCCCGCCCGCAGGCCGGCATCGAGGGCGGGCGAGTCCTCGTAGACCGTGACGACGGTCAGCACGTCGGAACGTTTGCCGATACGGGCACCGATCCCACTGAGTGTGCCCCGGTAGCGGGCCTCGAAGTCGGCCAGCTTGCGCTCGTCGATCACCCGGCAGTGGCGATCCAGCGGCTGGAGCAACCCCTGCAGCGCCAGGACCTCCAGGTCGGTGGTCGCCTCACCCTCGGCCAGCTCCCCGTCGACAAAGGCCATCGCAGCGCGCATGCGGCCGACCACGGCTTCCGCGTCGGCGACGTCGGTGGTCGCGAATGCCCGGGTGGCCTCGTCGATGCTGATCCGGTACCGGCCCAGCTCGTCCGGACCGGTGACCAGCACCCTGTCGCCCGCTCGCTCCAGCCGCTGCAGTCCCGACGCCAGCAGGGCCGGCAGCACCACCTCCTCTGGACGCCAGTAGCGCTGGACCACGAGGTCCAGACCGCGGAGCAGGACGTCATCGGTGGCGGTGTCGGCGCTGGCGGCGGGTGACAGAATCGTCAGGGCCAGCACGAGACCGGTCGCGACGGGCCGCCGGAGCGCGACGAGGAGGTGGGGCATGCGGGGCAGCGTGGCATGAAACGATGCCCCTCGCAACACGTGCTACACTGCGTCGCCCCTCGAATTGGAGGCCAGTCAGGTGGACGCCGAACGGCTCAAGGAACTGCTGCAACGGGTCCAGCGGGGCGAGACGGACGTCGACGCCGCGCTGCACTCGCTGGAGAACCTGCCCTTCGAGGATCTGGGGTTCGCCCGGGTCGACCACCACCGGGCCCTGCGCCAGGGCCTGGGCGAGGTGATCTTCGGCCAGGGCAAGACACCTCGGCAAGTGGCCGAGATCTTCGGCGCCTTGCGCCGCCAGGGTTCGCCGGTACTGGCCACCCGGGTCGAGCCGGCGGCCGCGGCGGCCATCCTCGAGGTCCATCCGGACGCCCAGCACCACGAGGCCGCCCGCTGCGTGACCTGGAGCGACGGCCCGGTCCCGGTGACCGGGGCCGGCACGGTGCTGGTGGTCACCGCCGGGACGTCGGATCTACCGGTGGCCGAGGAGGCGCTGGTCAGCGCCCGGCACATGGGGAACCACGCCGAGCAGTTGATCGACGTCGGCGTGGCCGGCATCCACCGGCTGTTCGAGGCCGGACCGACCCTGCGGCGAGCGGCGGTGGTGATCGTCATCGCGGGGATGGAGGGGGCACTGGCCAGTGTCGTGGGAGGTTTTGTCCGCCGCCCGGTGATCGCGGTGCCGACGAGCGTGGGCTACGGAGCCAGCCTCGGAGGCCTGGCCGCCCTGCTCGGGATGCTCAACTCCTGCGCCACGGGCGTGACCGTGGTCAACGTGGACAACGGCTTCGGCGGGGCGGCCGCCGCCACCCGGATCAACCGGGTGGGATGAAGGGGCGGGCACCATGCGCACCGTGTACCTGGACTGCTTCAGCGGCATCAGCGGGGACATGACCCTCGGCGCGCTGGTGGATGCCGGCGTGCCCCTGCAGGACATCGCCGCCGACCTGGCGTCCCTGGACCTGCCCGGCTGGGAGCTGCGGACCGATCCCGCCGCCCGCGACCCGCGCATCGGCGGCACCTCGGTGATCGTCGACTGCGCCGAGACCGGCCACGTACACCGCACGTTCACCGACATCCGCGCCCTGATCGAGGCCTCGTCGCTCCCCGAGGAGGTCGTGCGGAGGTCGATCCAGGTCTTCTTCACCCTGGCGGTGGCCGAGGGCAAGGTCCACGGCAAGGAGCCCGGGTCGGTGGGGTTCCACGAGGTGGGGGCGGTGGACTCGATCGTGGACATCGTCGGCGCCGTCGCTGGCCTGCAGCGGCTGGGTGTCGAGCGCCTGGTCTGTTCCCCCCTGCCGTTGGGCCACGGTACGGTGCGCTGCCAGCATGGGGTGATCCCGGTTCCCGCGCCGGCCACGGTCGAGGTCCTGCTGGGCTGTCCGACCTATGACGGCGGCCAGGCCCGGGAGCTGACCACCCCCACCGGGGCAGCCCTGGCCAAGACCCTGGCCGACGGCTTCGGCAGCCAACCGGCGATGACCCTCGAGCGGGTCGGATACGGGCTGGGCAAGGCCCGCGGGGGAGATCTACCCAACGCGCTGCGCCTGCTCCTCGGCGATGAGGCCGGTGGGGATATCCACCAGGAGACCGCCACCCTGCTCGAGGCCAACATCGACGACCTGTCGCCCCAGTTCCTGGGTCCGCTGATCGATCGGTTGATCGAGGCGGGCGCGCTGGACGCCTACCTGACCCCGGTGCAGATGAAGAAGGGGCGGCCGGGCGTGCTGATCTCCGCCCTGTGTGCTCCGGGGCACGTGGGCGCCCTCGAGGACGTGCTGTTCCGCGAGACCACCACCATCGGCGTGCGCCGCCAGCGGGTCCGCCGCAGTTGCCTGGACCGCACCCTGCGCACGGTGACCACGCCCTTCGGTGAGGTGCGGGTGAAGGAGAGCGGCGCTGGCGGAAGGGTGTTCAACCGGATGCCCGAGTACGAGGACTGCCGCAGGCTGGCCGCGGAGGCCGGCGTACCGGCGGTGGACGTCCACACGGCGGCCCTGGCCGCCGCGCTGTCGGGGGGACCGGAGCGACCGTGAGCGACGCCGAGGCCCGCCACCACGCGCTCTCCGAGGTCGTGTCCCTCGTGGCCCGCGACGAGCCGTGGGAAGCCGTGCTGCCCGCCGTCGCCGGCCAGGTGGCGTCGGTCATCCCCTATGCCACCGTGTTGCTGCTCATCCGCACTGCGCTGGGCGACCGGGCGCTGGTGGCGGCGCTGGCCACCGACAAGGAGAACTCGGCCCCCGACGTGGAAGTCGATCTGTCGCGACACGGAGAGCTGCGAGAGGCGCTGCGGCGCACGCTGAAGCACGACAACGTGCCGGGCAACCTGCTCGCCGACCTGCTGGGCTGGGAGTCCGGCGGCGGAGATCTGGACACCAACCTCGTGGGCATCCCCATCCGCCGCGGCCGGCACGGCCAGGGCGTGCTGTTGCTGATCCTCCCCTACCCGACCAGCCAGCTCTCGGGAGCGCAGCTGACCTTCACCCAGCGGGTGGCTGAAGCCTGTTCCCATCGAATGGCCGAGATCCGCCGGACCCTCGGTCGCGAGGCGGCCGACCTGGCCCGGGTCTCCTGGCTCGACAGCGACGCGATGGTCCCATCGTGGAGCGAAGCGGACGAGACCAGCGAGTTGCACAAGTTGCTGGTGAACCTGGTCGAGCACTCGGCGGACGCCATCGTCGCGGCCGACATGGAGGGCACGATCCGGGTGTTCAATCGCTCCGCTGAGCGCCTCTTCGGCTACGCGAGCGATCAGGTCATCGGCGGCCTCCGCGTGGAGAACCTGACCTTGCCGGGCGGTGCCCGCGAGCACATGCGGCTGATGTGCAGCGACGAGGCGGGCGAGGTGGGATCGCTACACAGCCTGCAGACCGAGATCGTGGCCAGCGACGGCGAGATCATCCCGGTGAGCCTGTCCGCCGCCATCCTCCGCGAGGGGGAGGAGGAGATCGCCACCGTCGGCATCTTCCACGATCTGAGGGAGCGACTGGCCCTCGAGTCCCGGCTGGAGGAGATATCGGCCCAGCTGGTGCAGACCGAGAAGCAGGCGACGCTGGCGGCGCTGGCGGGCACCGCGGCCCACGAGCTGAACCAGCCGCTGACCGCCGTGATGGGGCTGGTAGAGCTGCTGCAACTCAGCGCAGAGGGCTCGGTCGCCTCCCGGCTGGACAAGATCTATCGCGAGACGGAACGGATGAGCGCGATCGTGAAGCGGATCGGTCGCATCACCCGTTTCTCGACCAAGAAATACGTGGGCGAGACCGAGATCCTGGATCTGGATCAGTCCAGCGAAGTCAAATAGAGTCGCCGCCGCGACAGTCCAACCGCTCGAATGGGCACGATCCGTCGGGTCCGCGCGATCACGAGGAGGCAGGGATGCGAGCGTACCGGGTGCTGGAAACGCTGATTCTGTTCGGGATGCTGGTGGGCGGAAGCCAGGCCGCTGCGGCCGGCGAGGCCGAGTCGCTCATCGAGCAGGCCAACGCCAGCCGCCAGCTGGGCAACACGATTCAGACCATCGCGCTGACGCAGACGTCGAAATCCGGAACGGTCAAGGAGCGCGTGCTGGTGACCCACACGCGGACCGTGGACGGCCTGGAGCAGAGCCACGCGATGTTCACCTCGCCCGAGGAGCTCGCGGGCGTGCAGTTCCTGCGCGTGCAACGCCAGGGCGCCGAGGACGACAAGTGGATGTACATGCCCGTAAATGACGGGGTGAACCGCATCGCCGGTACCTCGCGGACGAGATCGTTCATGGGCACCGACTTCTCCTACGAGGACATGGAGCTCGGCGACGTGGGTAGCGGCACCCACGAACTGCTGGGCACCGAGACCGTCGAGGTCGGCGGCTCCCCGGTGGCCTGCCACAAGATCGCGACGGTACCTGCCGCTGGCATCGAGACCGCATACGGCAAGCTGGTGACCTGGATCGCCGAGGACGGCAAGGTGCCGCGGCAGATCCTGATGTACGACCGTGACGGCACCACCGAGGCCAAGCGCCTGACCTTCGAGGCGGTCACCACCGAAGGCTCCCGGACCGTGGCCACCCGGCTGCGGATGGAGAACCTCAAGAAGGGCACATCGACCCTGCTGATGGTCACCGACTACCGGCTGGACGTGCCGGCCGAGGAGCTGCCCGACCGCCTCTTCGACTCCGCCCGCCTGGCCGAAAACCTCTGACCCGCTCCGCGAGGATCTTCCCATGCGCCGATTCCCCCGCGCCCTGGCCCGCCTCCTGCTGCCCACTGCCGCCCTCGTGGTCGCGGCCGCGGTCCAGGCGGCGTCGCTGATCCCCGAGAACTACACCTGCCCCGTGGACGGCACCGCCGTCGAGGCCCTGATACCGGTGGCGACCAACGCCCTGGGCGGTACGGACAGCGACTTCTGCCAGTACGCCAAGGGCAGCCAGGCCCGCGAGAACGAGGTGATCACCTGTCCCAGCTGCTACTACTCGGCCCGCCTGGGTCGCTTCGGCCAGCCGCTGACGGACACCCAGCGCGAGAAGCTGCTGGCCATGCTCGGCACGGCCACGGCTGGATTTCCGGCGGCCGAGCGACTCGAGCCGTGGGACCGCTACCAGCTGGCCGTCCTGTGCGCGGGAGTCCTCGACGAATCCGCCCTCGAACGCGCCCACCTGCTGCACACCGCCGCCTGGACCGCCCGGGACCGCGTGGTGGGCTTCCTGCCCGGCATCGACGGTCCCCTCGATGTCCGGATGAAGCTGGACGAGCTGGACGAGCAGTGGCTGTCGATCCCCGACCTGCTGACCCAGCAGCGAGGCCTGTTCCTGCTGATACAGCTCGCCCACAGGGGCGGCTTCACCGTCCGCCGCGACGCCTACCTGGATCGGCTCGGCGATCTGGCGCCAGTGCCCGCCGAGCTGACCGAACTGCAGGCCCAGACCCGGGAGCTGATCACCATCGAGGACCGCTTCCTGGGCAAGGCGATCCTCCACTACGAGGCTGCGTTGAAGGCCGACGAGGGCACGCCGGAGGACAAGCTGCAGGTGCGCTACCTGATCGTCGACCTCAAGCGGCGGCTGGGGGAGACCCAGGGGCTCCGCGAGGAGATCAACCTGCTGGTGACCGACGCCAACGTGCCCGAAGACCTGCACCCGGCGATCAAGTCGATGAAGGAGTGCCTGACCGAGTGAGCGTCAGTCCAGCAGGATCACCTCGATCCGCTCCCGATTGACTTTCCTCCGGGGAAGGGATACCCACCGCCCACGATGCGTATCGTGTACGGACACCAGAACATCGACCCTCCCCCGACCGACGTGGTCATGACGGTGGGCACGTTCGATGGCGTCCATCTGGGCCACCAGGCGATCATCCGCGAGGTGGTCCGCCGGGCCCGGGAGACAGCCGGTACCTCGGTGGTGTACTCGTTCTATCCGCCGCCCTGGCGGGTTCTGGGGCGCACCACCAATCCCTTCCTGGTCACCACCTTCGGGGACAAGGCCGCGCTGATCGCCTCGCTGGGCGTCGACCTGCTGGTCACCGATGCCTTCACCAGCGATTTCCAGCGGCTCGGAGCCGAGGAATTCGCCCACGAGGCGCTGGTCTCCTCCTTCCATCCACGAGAAGTGCTGATCGGCTACGACTTCCGCTTCGGTCAGGAGCGGCGTGGGGACCTCGAGCTGCTCCGGCGCGAGCTGGCTCGCCACGGCGCCAGCGCCCGACAGATCGACGCGGTCCGTCACGACGGCGAGATCGTCAGCTCGACGCGGATCCGCAGGGCCGTCGTCGAGGGCGACGTCGCGGGCGCCGCCCGGTTGCTGGGGCGGTACCACTTCATGGCCGGCGCCGTCGTGCACGATCGGGGCCGCGGCAGCGCGCTGGGCTTCCCCACCGCCAACCTGTCTCCCCGGACGGAGCTGACCCCCGGACCGGGCGTCTACGCCGTCATGCTCGAGACCGACGACGGCCGGTGGTCGGGCGTCGCCAACCTCGGATACCGCCCCACTTTTGCCGAACAGAACTTCTCGGTGGAGGCCTTCCTGTTCGACTTCGAGGGTGACCTCTACGGTCGCCGCGCCCGCATGTACTTCGTCGACCGCATCCGCGGCGAACGCAAGTTCGGATCCCGGGAGGAGCTAGTCGAGCAGATCGAGCGCGACGTCGCCTGCGTGCGAGGCAAGTTGCCCTTCCCCGATGCACCGGAGTAGTTCGCAAGGATTCCCGCCGTGTTATCGTGTCGTCGGGAGGATTCCGATGCGCACATTCCGTCTGATGGCCGCGCTGTTCACCATCGTCGTCGCACCCGTGTTCCTGGAGTGCACGCCCGGGATGGCGGCGGATGACGACGACACCCTGGGATCGGAAGGCTACGAGGGGGACGTGGCCGGGGAGTGCGAGGACGGGGCCGACAACGACATGGACGGGTTGTACGACTGCAACGACCCGGACTGTGCCGGCGCACCGGTCTGCGAGGGTGGTGACGACGATACCGGACCCCCGGACGACGACGACACCGGACCCCCGGACGACGACGACACCGGGCCCCCCGACGACGACGACACCGGACCCCC
>CAYTBN010000007.1:132501-160770 GCA_964436045.1 uncultured Rickettsiales bacterium
ACGACGACGACACCGGACCCCCGGACGACGACGACACCGGGCCCCCCGACGACGATGACACGGGGCCCCCCGACGACGACGACACCGCCCAGAGCGAGGACTGCGGGAACGAGATCGACGACAACGGTGACGGCCTGATCGACTGCGACGACCCGATATGTGGCTACCATCCGGACTGCGGCGGTGAGGACTGTACCAACGGGTCGGACGACAACGGCGATGGCCTCATCGACTGCGACGACCCGGACTGCGTCGGCCACCCGGACTGCTGAGTCGGACCCCGGCCTACCCCGTCGGCTCTCCGGGGATCAGCACCAGCACCGCGATCACCGCCGCGGCGTAGAGGACGCCGGTGATCCACATCGCCGGGTCGCGGATCAGGGTCAGCTCCGGGGCGCCGCCGCCGGACCGGCGGTGGATCAGATAGAAGTAGCGGAAGACCCCGTAGACCACCATCGGCACCGTCACCATCAGGTAGCGGGTGCGCGCTGCGTCGAACGTGTACATGGCGTAGGACAGGATCGCGCCGGTGGCGCAGACCGTGATCAGCTGTCCCAGCAACTCGGACGAGTACTCGGCCAGGATCTTGCGCGACTTGGTCGCATCCCCCTCCATCAGCCGCAGCTCGGCGCTGCGCTTGGCGAAGCCGAGGAACAGCGCCAGGAACAGGGTGGTGATCAGGAACCAGGCGCTGATCGGGACGTCGATCGCCTCTGCACCAGCCACCGCCCGCAGGATGAACCCCCCGGCGAGGAACATCGCGTCGAGCAGCACGATGTGTTTGATCCACAGGCTGTAGCTCAAGGTCACCGCCAGGTAGCCGATGGCGGTCGCCGTGAACGCGGGCCCCAGGAACCACGATGCCCCCAGCCCGCAGACCAGGAGCAGCGCCATCAGCCCCCAGGCGGCGGCAACGGGCAGCTCTCCGCTGGCGATGGGTCGATTTCGCTTGGTCGGATGGGCCCGGTCGGCCTCCACGTCCAGGATGTCGTTGAACAGGTAGCCGGACGAGCTGAGCAGGCACAGCACGCCGAACGCGGCGAGGGTGAGCATCACGTCCCGGGGATCGGTGAACCGCTCCGAGAACAGCAGCGCCGGGAAGACGAAGACCTGCTTGAACCACTGTCGCGGTCGCATCGAGCGGACAACTGCGACGACCATGGACCCTCCGGATCGGAGAAATATGGCACAGCCCCGACGGGGGGGCTACCCGCCGAGACCGCCGTAACGGGTGCGCAGGAACAGCGCCCAGCCTTCCTGGACATCCCCGGCCGGCTCACCGAACGCCCCCTCGAACGCCTCGTCCAGGGAACCGGACCGGGTCGCGATCAGGAAATCCCTGAACCGGTCGTTCCCCCAGCGGTCCACCAGGAACTCGACCATCGACTGCGCGCGGGCGATGTTCTCCGGTGGATTGCGTCCGGGTGAGGCTCCCCAGAAGGTGACCGGGATCTGTCCCTCCTCCTCGGCAAGGGCCAGGAAGGGTGCCGGATCGAGTCCCTTGATCCGCGCCTCTTGATGGAAGGCCAAGCCCAGCGCGATCCACGCCGGGGCCTCGGGACCGGCCAGGTCCAGGACCGCCCGGTGCGCGATCCAGTGGGCGGCCGACACCTCCAGGGTGCCGTCGGCGGGATCCAGGGTGCCCACCGGGAAACGCTCCAGCTGGCCGCCGAGCACCAGCTCCCAGGCTCGATCGTCCTCCACGGTGCGATAGGGCCGCGCCTGGTCCAGGACGATCCGCATCCGGACCTGGGGCTGCCAGCTGCAGGTGGTGCCCAGCCGCTCCGCGGCCGCCTGCACCGCATCGACCACCGCACCCACCGTCTCGTCCGGTACCTCGCCGATCAACTCCACGTCCAGCTGAAGCAACGGTGGCGGAGCCGGCGTCTCACCCTCGACGGGTTCCGCGGTTGCCGCCTCGCCATCCGCCAGCGGATTCGCCTCCGCGGGTGTGGGGGCGTCGGTCAGGTCATCGGGGTCGGGCCGCCAGGGGCCCCAGACCCGCACGCCGAGGGCCGCGACCGCCAGCAGGAGCACGGTCACCAGCCCCAGCCCTGCCAGGGTCCGCGGCCCGAATCGGCGCGACCGGCGGCGCATGGAGCGCGGGATGGGCGCGATGAAGCTCGCCGTGCGCGCGGCGGCGGCGGACACGAACTCCAGCCGGCCCGGCGACCCCTCGTCCGCGGACGGATCCTCCACGTGGCGCATCTCCACCTCGCCACCTATCTCGTAGAACTGCCGCTGCATCTGTTTCGCCCGGTCGAAGGGCAGCCGGTGCCCCAGCTTGAAAGGCAGCTGCACCAGCGCTCGCCTCACGTTCTCCGGGCGCCGGCCGACCGCCTTGCTGATGTACCGGGTGCAGGCCTCGAGGGACTCCCCGTCGCGGAACCCGGTGAGGATCAGGTCGTGGGCCTCGGGGCGCACGCGCGACGAATACCCCTTTCCGCAGCGGGTGCAACGATCGCCCTCGGCAAGGGTGTTGACGTCACAACGCACACAGAAGTTCAGCTCCTCGTCCAGACGGCTGGCGACCAGCTCGCGGATCTGGGCCATCGCGTTGACCAGGGCCTCGTAGTTGGGGAAACGCTCGTCCGGTTCCTTGTCCAGCATCCGCACGATCAGCTCGCAGAGCGGCCGCGGAAGCTGGGGATTGAGATCCCGGGGATCGGGCACCGCCGCGTTGACGTGCTGCATCATCAGACCGTAGGGGGTGTCTGCGTCGTAGGGCGGATACCCGACCAGGGTCTGGAACATCGTGACCCCCAGCGAGTAGATGTCGCTGCGCAGGTCGATGGTGTCGCCGCGGACCGCCTCGGGAGACAGGTAGTAGGGCGTCCCCATCATCGTGCCGGTCTGGGTCAGCGCCTGGTCGTCGCCGACCTTGGCCAATCCGAAGTCGACCACCTTGGCCAGCCCGTCGCGGCCGACCATCAGGTTGCCCGGCTTGATGTCCCGGTGGACGATGCCCCGGACCGCCGCAGCCCGCAGCCCCCGCATGGCCTGCTCGAAGATGTCGAACAGCTGACGCAGCGTGACCCGCATCCGCCGTTCGAGCACGTCCGCCAGCGATACCCCCTCCACCAGTTCCATGGCGAAGAACGGCGTCTCGCCCTGGAAGTTGAAGTAGAACACCCGCGCCACGTTGGGGTGGTTGAGCCGCGCGGTCGCCCGTGCCTCTTGCTTGAAGCGTTCGATCATCTCCGGACGGGCGGTGGCGGCCTCGGACACGACCTTGATCGCCACGTGCAGCTGCAGACTCTCGTCGTAGCCCAAGTAGACGTCGCTGGTCGCGCCCGAACCCAGGTGGCCGAGGATCTTGTAGTGGCCCAGGTAGCTGCCGATGTAGCTGGTCAAGACAGCTCCATGATAGCTGGCTAGCGGCCGCAAGAGGAGAAGCGCAGGAGGCGGGAGGCGGCAGCCTGGTATTCGCCGTCGTCGAGGTAACGCTGGTGGTGCATGCGCTCGAGCGCCAGCTGCATATTCTCCTCCCAGCGGGGCGTCACCTGCCCCCCCGGGTGAAAGTAGCCGTGGTAGCGCACGGGTGACGGCAACAACGTCGCCAGGAAGATGCACTCCCAGGTGTTGAGCTGACTGGTGCTGGTGCCGAAGTAGTGGTGCGCCGCGTCGCGCACGCCATAGATCCCAGGCCCCCACTCTGCGCGGTTCAGATAGATCTCCAGGATCCGGTCCTTGTCCAGGCTCGTCTCCAGCCGCCAGGCCAACAGGGCCTCTTGCAGCTTGCGGGTCCAGGTGCGCTCACCGGAGAGGAACAGGTTCTTGGCCACCTGCTGGGTGATGGTCGACCCGCCGCGGCCGCCGCCCCCCGCCCGCAGGTTCTCCAGCAGCGCCTTGCGTAGCTCGCGCTCGTCGAAACCCTGGTGCTTGTAGAACGTGGCATCCTCGCAGACCAGTACCCCGGCCACCAGATCCGGATTGATGAGCCGAAGGGAGAGGAAGTGAGAGTCCTCGGGGCCCATCACCCGCTCCAGCGGCTCCCGGTCCTTGCGGGGGATCGAGTACGCGAACGGCTCGTTCAGCGACGTGATCTCCTCGCCCACATGGGAAGAACGCAGCGAGAGGCGTGACCAGTCTCCCTTCCAGCCCAGGTCCCACGCCGGCCGGTCGTGGAGCGGCCCACCCACCCGCACGGTCAGGTCCAGCGTGCCACCGAGCTGGATGCCCCACTCGGGCGGCAGGATCTGCTCGGGCAGGGCAGCGGCGATGTCAGCGTACGGCACGTCCTCCAGCTGCAGCACCAGGCGCAGATCCGGCTCACCGTCCAGATCGCTGACGCGCCCCGATCCGGTGCCGGAGACGCCGTTGAAGCTCCAGCGCCAGTCCTCGATCTCCACCCGCGAGGCGTCCGGCTCGGGCCGGATCCGGACCTTCTGGCGGGCCTCCACGATCAGCGGCAACCCGCCCAGCTCGGCCAGGGTCAGCTCCAGTTCACGCACGTCGGCCCGCAGGTCCCAGCGCGGCGCCAGATCCCCCTCGTCGGCCCGGGTCGTGAACGAGAGGTCCGCCACGCCACCTTGCCAGCTCGATCCCTCCGGGAGCGGCAGGGTGGTCGTCAGGCGCGCGAGGGGCACACCCTCGATCGCGACGGTTCCCCGCGGAGGGGCGCCGGTCACCAGCTCCAGATTCCCGTTGACCGAGACGCCGTCCGCCAGGGCGCCCCGCAGCTCGCCGTGGAGCGCGCCGTCGGCCGTGAACCAGGCGTTTCCCTCCAGGGCGTCCACCTCCCCCAGGCCCCGCACCCCGGTCAGGCGGCTCCCCTGCAGGGCCATCCCCGCGTCGGGCAGCATCACCGAACGGGCCCGGGAGAGGGGGCCCGCCAGGGCATCGGGAAGGTCCCCGGTGGTCAGGTCCATCCCCCGTTGAAGGAGTGCCGCCGTGGGCCGCTCCTCCTCGTCCCCACCACCGGATTCGGCCGGCTGCTCGTCGCCACCGGCGAGTTCGATGACCGCCTCGACCACCCGGACACCACGGATGCGCGGCTCGCCGTCCAGCAGCGACGCGCCGTCCACGTCCAGCTCGATCCGCGCCACCGCGAGGCTCTCCACCGGTCCGCCGTCTGGAATCCAGTGAAGCCCCTCGAGCACGACCGCGTCGTGGCCCGTCAGCCGCACGGCGTCCAGTTCGACCGTGCCGCCGAGCCGGTCGGAGAGCTCTTCGATCACCCGCTGGCGGAGCTTGCTCTCGATCCCCGAGCGGGAGAACAGCAACACCACGGCGCCGACCGCCACCACGAGCAGCGGCAACGCGACGATCCAGCGGCGTCTCATGGCTCGCTCCGGGGGTCAGGCCGGATCAGCTCTGCAGCTCCGGCAGCTCCCGGTACAGCTCGAGGGCACCGGGATTGGCCAACGCGTCCTTGTTCAGCACCGGCTCGTCGTGGATCACCTGGCGCACGGCCAGCTCCACCTTCTTGCCCGAGATGGTGTAGGGGATGTCGTCGATCGCCAGTACCCGGGCCGGCACGTGGCGCGGGGTGCAGTTGGCACGGATCGTGGCCCGGATCCGCTTCACGAGCGCCTCGTCCAGCTCGACTCCCGCGACCAGCTTGACGAACAGGATCACCCGCACGTCGTTGTCCCAGTCCTGGCCCACCACCATGCTGTCGAGCACCTCGTCCAGGGCCTCGACCTGCCGGTAGATCTCGGCGGTGCCGATGCGGACACCCCCCGGATTCAGGGTCGCGTCGGAGCGGCCGTAGATGATCACGCCACCGGTGTCGGTGACCTCGACGAAGTCGCCGTGGTGCCAGATGTTGGGGTACACGGCGAAGTAGGCGTCGTGGTACTTGGCCCCGGCGGGATCGTTCCAGAAGTAGATCGGCATCGACGGGAACGAGCGGGTGCAGACCAGCTCGGCCTTCTGGCCCACCGTGGGCTGGCCTACGCCATCGAAGGCCTCGGCCTTCATCCCCAGGCCGCGGACCTGCAGTTCGCCCTCGTAGACCGGTCCCGCCGGGTTGCCCAGGGCAAAGCACGAGATGATGTCCGTGCCGCCGGAGATCGACGACAGACAGAGGTCGGCTTTGATGTCCCGGTAGACGTAGTGGAAGGACTCGACGGACAGGGGCGATCCGGTGGAGAGGACCCCCTGGAGCGCCGACAGATCCACGGATTCGCCGGGCTTGTACCCCAACTTCTCCAGCGCCGCCAGGTAGCGCGCGCTGGTCCCGAACACCGTCAAACCCTGGTCCTGGGCCAGCCGCCACAGCACCCCCGGGTCCGGGTGGAACGGCGAACCGTCGAACAACAGCACCGTGGCTCCGAGCGCCAGGCTGCTGACCAGCCAGTTCCACATCATCCAGCCGCAGGTCGTGAAGAAGAACACCACGTCGTCGCGACCGACGTTGGTGTGCAGTGACAGCTCCTTGAGGTGCTGCATCAGGGTGCCGCCAGCGCCGTGGACGATACACTTGGGGACGCCGGTGGTGCCCGACGAGTACATGATGTACAGCGGGTGATCGAAGGGAAGCTGCTCGAACTCCAGCTCCGGTGGCGGCCCGTCCCCGGCGAAGTCGGCGTAGTGGACGCCGTCACGGACCGCCGAGATGTCGGCCCGCCCCTCCGTGTAGGGCACCACCACGACCTTGCGGATCGAAGGCAGCTGCTCGAGGATGCCCGCCACCCGCCCCAGCGAGTCGAAGGCCTTGCCGTTGTAGAAGTAGCCGTTGGCGCAGAACAGCACCTTGGGTTCGATCTGTCCGAAGCGGTCGAGCACCCCCTTGATGCCGAAGTCCGGCGAGCAGGACGACCAGACCGCGCCGATGCTGGTGGCCGCCAGCATGGCGATCACCGCGTGGTGCATGTTGGGCATGAAGCCGGCGACCCGGTCGCCCACGCCCACTCCCTCGGCCCGGAGCGCCGCAGCAACCCGGGCGACCTCGGTGTACAGCTCGGCGTAGGTCACCGTGATCGGCTCGCCCTGTTCGCCCTGGAACACCAGCGCCGGCCGGTCGTCCCGGTGGCGCAGCAGGTTTTCGGCGAAGTTCAACCGCGAGCCGACGAACCAGCGGGCGCCTGGCATGCGCTCCGGGTCGACGACCACGTCGTCCCAACGCCGGCTGGAGACCACCCCGCAGAAGTCCCAGATCGCCGCCCAGAGTTCCGCCCGGTGGTCCACCGACCAGCGCCAGAACCCATCGTAGTCGTCCAGCTCCAGGCCGTGGCGATCGTTCACGAACACGCGGAACTTGCTGATGTTGGCCGCAGCCGCCCGCTCGGGCGTCGGGGTCCACAGGGCTGTCTTCATCGTCGTCACCTCACGCGCGATCTGTCCAGAGGTCCGGCGCGCGGGAGGATACCAGATGGGAGGTGCCGGACGTCAGGCGGCTAGATCAGCCCCAGCTGCTTGCCCGTGCGCTCGAAGACCTCGAGGGCGCGGGTCAGCTGCTCGCGGGTGTGGGTGGCCATGTAGCTGGTGCGGACCAGCGACTTGCCGGGGGGCACGCCGGGGGGCACGGCCAGGTTGGTGAACAGGCCGCCGTCGAACAGCGCGCGCCAGGTGGCGAAGGCCATCGCCTCGTCGCCGATGCAGATCGCCACCACCGGGCTCTGGGCTTCCTCCACGTGGAAGCCGAGCCGGCCGAGCTCTTCGCGCATGAAGGTGGCGTTGGCCATCACCTGGCGGCGCCGCCACGGCTCGGCCTGCATCAACTCGAGGGACTTGAGCGCCGCGCCGAGGGCCGGCGGCGACATGGACGCCGAGAAGATCATCGCTCGCCCGTTGTGCTTGACGTAGTCGATCACGACCTCGGGGCCGGCGATCACGCCACCGACGGAGGCGAAGGACTTGGAGAAGGTGCCGGTGACGATGTCGATCTCGTCCTCGACGCCGAGGGCCTCGCAGGTGCCGCGCCCGTTCTCGCCCAACACCCCCAGGCCGTGGGCATCGTCGACCACGATCGGGAAGCCGAACTCGCGCTTGAGTTCCACGTACTCGGGCAGCGGCGCCAGGTCGCCTTCCATGCTGAACACACCGTCGGTCAGCAGCATCTTGGCCCGCGACGGGTCCAGCTTCTCGAGCCGGCGCCGCAGGTCGGCCGCGTCGCAGTGGCCGAAGCGCTTGAGGGTCGAGAACCCGGTCTGGACCGCCTCGTAGAGGCTGGCGTGGTTGCTGATGTCCATCAGCGCGATCTCGCCGCGCCCCATCAGGCAGCCCATGATCATGTTGGTGGTGTAGCCGGTGGTGGCGACCAGGGCCTTTTCCTTGCCCAGGAACACCGCCAGCCGCTCCTCGAGTTCCTCGTGGAGGGTCAGCGTGCCGTTGAGGAAGCGAGAACCGGAGCAAGACGTGCCATAGGTTGACACGGCATGGGCGGCGGCCTCCTTGACCCGCGGGTCCATGGTCAGGCCCAGGTAGTTGTTGGACCCGAGCATCACCTTGCGCTCGCCGTCGATCTCGACCTCGGTGCCCTCGGTCTGCTCGATGGCGAAGAAGTAGGGATACAGGCCGGAAGCCCGGGCCTCGGCGGCGCGGGTGTAGCGGCGGCACTTGTCGAACACGTTCTTGGGTTCGGGCGTCGGAGTCAGTGTCTGGCGCGAGCGCGCGACCTCTCGGAGGGCAACGGACATGCAGCACCTTCCTTGCAGCGCGGGGCTGTCCCTCGTGCTCGCGCCCCGCACGGGCGCGAGCGCTCCCCCCCACTTCTGGCGCCGAAGATACCCCCAGACCAGATCGCAGTCAACTCTTTGTTTTTACAGGGTTTTTAGTGAAATTGGTTAAGAGGTCAGACCATTTAACGTCGGGGTCGACGCAAAATTACCGTGGGCGCCGCCCGGCCGGGATCAGTCCACGCGCAGCTGGCGCTCCCGCGCCTCGCGGCGCACGGACGCGTTCGCCGCGTGTTCGCGCAGCCACTGGAGCACCTCGCCAGCCTCTCCTTGCCTGCCCAGCAGGTCGAGGGCCGCGGCGGCCTCCAGCAACCAGCGCTGGACCTGGCCGTCGTCGGGGTGGGTCTGTCGCAGGGCGAGGCAGCAGTCGACGAGCTGGTGCTTGACGGTGTCGCTGGCCGTGTCCAGCTCGATCCTGCCCCGCTCGCGCAGGAGCTCGAGACCGGCGAGGGCCAGTTCTCCCTCCCCGTCGGCGGCGTGAACGGCGAGGATCGCGAGCAACAGGTCCACGGTCCACGGCTGCTCGTCACCGCCCAGCTGCTGGCGCAGATCCCGCTCATCGTCGACCCCACTGGCCCGGGCCGCGGCGAGGATCTTGACCGTCTCGTTCCACAGGGTCCGGTCGTGCTCCTTCTTGACCGGATCCAGCCGCTCGAGCAGCGAGACCGACGCGCTGGCCGCATCGTCCCGTTGTCCCTGCTGGAGGTAGGCGAAGGCGAGCAGGCAGCGCACGTCGGCCTCGCGGTCCCCGTCGGGCACGTGCCGCAGATAGCCGCGGTACGCTTCGACCGCTCCGATCCAGTCCTCCAGCTCCATCCGTCGTGCGCCCAGATCGTCCCAGGCGCTCCCGGCCAGCTCGTGCTCGGGCCAGGCCCGAACCAGAGTTGCCAGCGCCTCCTCCGCTTCCCCGGGGCGGCCGGACGCTCCGTAGGCGTGGGCGGAGGCGAGCAGCAGCGGCGGCAGCCGTTCGTGCCGGCTGTCCAGTCCGCGGAGCTCGCCGACCCGCTCCAGGAAGTCCTCGCGGTAGCCGACGTCGTCGGGGTTCGCCTGCCACAGGGCCATCGTGGCGAAGGCCTCGCCCCCCACCAGGTCGCCCTCCCGCGCGCGACCGACCCCGTGCCGGCGCAGGACCGCGTACGCCGCACGCGCAGCGGCCGCATCACCGCCCGCGAGCAGGCACTCGGCGTGTCCGAAGCGGGCCTCGTTGGCCAGTCTGTGGTCGGGGAAGGCATCGACAAAAGCGTCGAAGGCCGCCGCCGCCTTCAGCCACGCTGGCGGCCGGTCTTTGCGAGCCGCGGCGATCTGCAGCCGCCGCGCCTCCTCGTACGTCGCCGTCGGGCTGGCGTCCGCCGCCAGCAGACAGAGGGCGAGCAGAGCGACGCAGGTCGCTGCCAGGGGCCGTGGGAACGATCGAAGGGAGGCGGGGGGCCCCGGATGTATGGTCTCGCGGCCGCTCAGGACAGGCCCAACTCCTGGCCGATGCGACGGACAAGCTGGGGATCGACCTGACCCCGGTACTGCTTCATCACCAGGCCCATGAACTGGCCCAGGTTGCGGGCGTCCGCGGCCAGCGGCGCGACCCGCTCGCGTGTGGCGGCCTCGTCCAGCAGGGTCGGCAGGTAGCGTTCCAGCAGCGCGATCTCGATGCGGTAGCGGTCCACGACCGCCCCCTCGCGCATCTGCTCGATTCCCTGGCGCAGACCCTTGACGTGGCGAACGACCACGTCTCGCTCGGCTTCCTCGGACCAGCCGCTGAAGCGCTTGTCCTTCTCCACCTCGGTGAACTTGCCGAGGATCGAGCTGAGCAGGGACCGCGTCTCCCGGTCCCCGGCCTTGAGCGCCTCGCGGGATCGCCGCTGGAGATCCTGACGGATCACCGTCTCAGCAGTCGTCGCAGTCCAGCATGATCGGGATCACCTTGTCCGGGGTCGCGGGATCGTTGCTGTAGACGTGCAGTTCGCCAGTGAAGGAGTTCCAATTTCCACAGCCCGCGGTGAAGGCGACGACCTCTTCTTCCTGGGGAGCGATCGGGCCAGTGAACTCGGTGAAGTTGACCGGCGACACGTTGTGGGTCATGCCGCTGACGTTGAGCGCCTGGTTCCCATCGTTGACCAGCCGCAGCAGGGTCGTCTCGGGCTGGCCGACACACAGGGTGCCGTAGTTCAGCTGGGTCGGTATGACCACCAGGTGGGGACCGGCGCCCGTGTCGTCGTCGTCATCGCTGGTGGCGTCGTCGTCGTCCGCCGAGTCGTCGTCGCCGGTGGCGTCGTCGTCGTCCGCCGAGTCGTTGTTGTCGTCGTCGTCGTCGTCGTCGTCGTCGTCGTCGACCGGGATCTGGTTGCATCCGCAAAGGGAGATCAGGAACAACATCGCAATCAGGCTCGTCCACCAACGCATGGCGCCTCCTATTGAACTAGTGCGCGCGGCTAGCACCACGCTCCGCGCACGATCGACCAAAGACTAGACCGGATGGCAGGTAGGTTTCCAGGTGTCGTTTCTCGCCCGGTGCTTTTTTTGACTTTATTCCGGATTGTCAGGGTTGACGGGCCGTGGTTCGCCAGGGTACGGCACAAAATCGACTCGGGCGTCAGCGGCGTTTCCGCGGGGAGGGGGCGGGCAGGCGGCCGGGCAGGGAGACAGCGACCATGATCCGGATCCCCATGCGGCAACCCCGGGTGCCCCTCGCGCTCCTGTTCGCCGCCGGCCTGCTCTGCGCCAGCACCGGCTGCATCGATCAGAGCCTGACCGTGGCCGAAGCCGATATCTCGGTCACCTGGCCCGGCGACCACGGCTATCCGGACGCCATCGCGTTCGGCACGGTCAGCGTGGGGACCTATGACGAGGTGCCGGTCACCATCACCAACTCGGGCCAGGGAGTGCTCACCGTCAGCGACGTGAGCCTCACCGACGCCTCGGACAACCTGACCCTCGAGGCCGAGGCCACCGAGCTGTCCGCGGACGAGGTGACCGTCGCCCGGGTTCGCTTCGCGCCGATGGACAACGGCGAGTGGGGCAACGCGTTGGTGGTCACCAACAGCGTCACGGAGAGCCCCATCGAGATCCCGATCACCATGAACGCGGACGGCGATCCCGTGCCGGACATCTACGCGGATCCAGACCAGCATGACTACGGCGACGTCCAGATCTACTCGGGATCGATCCAGGAGTTCCACGTGGGCAACGCCGGCCTGATGCCGCTGGAGGTGGGACAGGTGGCGATCACGGGATGGGATCCCGACGTGTTCGCAATCACCTACGACGAGGTCTCCGAGCGAACCTTCGACGTCGGCTCGCTGCCCGGCATCCTGACCGTCGAGTTCAGCCCCGGGGCGGTGGAGCCTTACGAGGCCGACCTGGAGATCTACAGCAACGACCCGGACGAGGATCCGCTGGTGGTACCCCTGTCCGGCGACGGCTGGACGCCGGGGGGCGACGGTCCCGTCGCGGTCTGTGACGTGATCCCCAACCCCGTACATCCCATCGTCGACGTGGCCACCTGGATCGGCCACAACTCCTACGACACCAGTGGCTACATGCTCACCAGCTACAAGTGGGAGCTGGTCTCCGTGCCCGCCGGCTCGTCGGCCTGGCTCCCCCTGAGCTGCTACACCGGCAACGGCTCGACGGACTGCACCTTCACCGCCGACTCGGTGGGCACCTACACCGCCCAGCTGACCGTCGAGAACCTCATCGGCCAGACCGGGACCTGCCAGGTCAACCTGGAGGCGATCCCGCCCGCCGGGCTGTGGGTCGAGATGTACTGGACCCTGCCCTACGACGACATGGACCTGCACATGCTGGCCCCCGGCGGCACCCTGTGGTCCGACTCCGACTGCCACTTCGGCAACTGCATCAGCGGCGGCATCTTCGGCGGCAACCTCGACTGGGGCCAGCAGGGCTACGACGGCGACGACCCCTCCCTGGACCTGGACGACATCCCCGGCACCGGCCCCGAGAACATCAACATGGAGGATCCCGAGCCCAACGGGATGTACAAGGTCTACGTCCACGACTACAGCGGATCGAACTCGGGCGAGTGGGACGCCGACCCGAGCCAGGGCAACCACACCACCGTCAACATCTACCTCGACGCGATCCTCGTGTGGACCGACACGCGGGCCATCTCCGGCGACGGCAACGAGGTCCCCTTCTGCGAGATCGATTGGGCCAGCCAGACGGTCACGGATCTCTAGATCAGTCTTCGTCCAGTTCCACGAGACAGGTGCCATCGATGCAGGCGGCGTGGACTGCGTCGGTGCCGAAGTCGCCCGCGCAGGTGGTGGCGAAACACTCCTGGGTGCCGCAGGCAGGGGGCGTCTCGTCCACGTGGATCGCCATGCAGTCGCAGCAGCCGTTGACCAGCTGACAGTCGTCGGCGTCGCCGCAGTCGGTGTCGAGGACCCGGTCGCAGCCGGCCAGGGTGACGATCAGCAACAGGGCGGACAGCGGACAGACGATCCGGCGCATGGTGGGCTCCCCCGCGTTCTTGGACAGACGTTACCAGAGGCCGCCCCCGCAGCGAATCATTGCCGACGGCCGCCCTTCCGGGAGACAATGTGCACGGGGGAACGGCGATGAACGTATCCCGACCTTGGCGATTCGGGGGGCTGACCGGGGGTGTCGTTTCGCAAGAAGCGCCCTGTTCGGCCTGTGCCTGCTGCTCGGGTCGCCAGGATGCGGCGACGGCGACCAGGACACCGAGGCAGAGGCCACCGCCCCGGTGGCGATGGCCGGCATCCGGACCGTCGACGCCGCGGGTGCGGCGGTGGTGGCCCCCTATGCCGAGTTGCCGATGCTCGGAGCGATCCGGCTGGACGGAACCGAGTCCCACGATCCCCTGGAGCCCGCCCGGGGCTACGCCCACCTGGAGTTCGACTGGCGGATCCTCTCCACGCCGATGGGCAGCCTGTCTGAGCTGGAGTTCACCGGCGCCGACGGGGCGGGTGGAGCGGCGACCCCCTTGTTCCTGCCCGACGTCGCCGGCCCCTACCGGTTCCAGCTGACGGTCACGAACCCCGACGTCGGCCTCACCAGCGAGCCGGCCGAGGTCGAGCTGTTCGCGCAGGCCCTGACGGACCTGGAGATCGACCTCTACTGGGCCACCGTGGGTACCGACGTGGACATCCACCTGCTGGGCCCGGGCGGTGACTACTGGACCGACGGCGACTGTTTCTTCGCCAACCCGAACCCGAACTGGGGCAATCCCGGCGACGGCGCGGACGACCCGACCCTGGTGGCTGACGACGACTCGGGCGGTACCCGGATCAACCCGGGGAACGAGCGGATCGAGCTGCAGCGGCCGCCGTGGGGCCAGTACCACGTGGTGGTGGTCTTCCACTCGGACCACCACACCGGGTACTCCGTCGTTCCGTGGATCGAGGTTTCCGTGGCGGGCGAAGAGCTGGCCGGGCGGGTGGAGGCGCCCGGGGCGCTCGTGGAGGGGGATGCCTGGGTGGTCGCCGAGATCGACTGGCCGGACATGGATGTGAGGGTGCTCGACGAGCTGACGACCCACGAAGACCTCGGCGGACCGCCGACCAACCAATAGCAGCTTCGGTCGCTGGCCCGGCTTTCGTCGGTGCCGGACCACCCCCGACCTGTCATCCTGGCGTGATGGAGCGGAGGACCAGATGAAGCTAGAAGAGCATCCCACCGTCCGGAGGTATCGCGCCCGGGAGGCATCCGAGGCCGAGACCGAGGCCGAGTTCAGGATCCCCGGGTCTCTCCCAGCGCGTCCCGCAGCCCGTCCCCCACCAGGTTCACGCTGACCACCGCCAGGACGATCGCCAGGCCGGGGAAGGCGGCGATCCAGGGGGCGTCGCGCAGGTGGGCACGGCCCTCCTCGACCATGGAGCCCCAGGCGGCGACCGGGGGGGGGACGCCGAGGCCGAGGAAGCTGAGGCCGGCCTCGATCAGGATCGTGTGGCCGACCATGAGGGTGGCGGAGATCAGGACCGGGGCGGCGGCGTTCGGCAGCAGGTGCCGAAGCACCACCCTGGGGGCGGACAGGCCGGCGGCGCGGGCAGCGAGGATGAACTCGCGCTCCCGAAGGCTCAGAACCTGGCCCCGGACCAGGCGGGCCACGTCCATCCAGCCGGTCAGGGCCAGCACGGCCACCACCAGATAGATGTTGCGCTGCTCGAGCAGGGCCAGCAGCAGCAACAGCAACACCAGCCGGGGGAAGGCCATCATCACGTCGACGCCCCGCATCAGAACGCCGTCCAGCCAGCGCCCACCGTAGCCGGCCACTGCCCCGACCGCGGTGCCGACCAGCGCCGCGATGGTCGCCGCCAGCAGGCCGATGGTCAGCGAGATGCGGGCGCCGTGGAGCACCCGGCTCAACACGTCGCGGGCGTAGAAGTCGGTGCCCATCGGGTGGGCCCAGGACGGGGGCTTCAGGCCGTTGGCCACCACCCCCAGTTGTTCGTGGGGCTCGTAAGGTGCCAGCAGGGGAGCCAGCGCCATCGCCGCGTACAGCAGGACCAGGCAGAACAGCCCGCCGACGGCCAGGCGGTTGCGGCGGAAGCGGCGCCACGCGCGGGCCACGGGGCTGGATGGGGCGAGCGCGGTCATGTGAGCCGCACCCGCGGATCGACGCTGGCGTAGAGCAGATCCGCCAGCAGGTTTCCCAGCACAACCGCCAGGGTGTAGAGCACCGCACAGCCCAGCACGAGCGGGAAGTCCTGGCCGTCGATGGCGCTGTACATCAACAGCCCCATCCCCGGCCAGGCGAAGATCGTCTCGATCAACACCGAACCCCCCAGCAGGAACGGGAGGTACAGGCCCAGCAGGGTGACCAGCGGCAGCGCGGCGTTGCGCAGGGCATGCCCCAGCACGACGCGGGCCGGCGACAAGCCACGGGCCCGGGCGGCGCGTACGTAGTCCTGGGCGAGTGCCTCGATCATCGCCGCACGCACGTACCGCGCGATCCCCGCTGCCGGGGCGACCCCCAGGGCGATTGCCGGCAGGATCAGGTGGCTCAGGCGGTCCCACAGCCGGCCGTACCAGGGCAAGAAATCGTGGTCCCAGGCGACGACGCCGGTGGCGGGCAGGACGGGCCAGGCGTAGGCGAACGCCAGGATCAACATCAGCGCCAACCAGAAGCCGGGCACCGAGTACAGGGCCAGCGAGCCGACGGTCAAGCCGGCGTCCAGGGCGGTGCCGCGCCGCAGCGCCGACACCACCCCCAGCCCGATCCCCAGTCCGAACACCAGCACGAGGGACGTGCCGCACAGCACGATCGTGTTGGGGATCGCCTCGCCCAGGATGGTCAGCACCGGGCGGCCCTGGGCAAAGGAGTGGCCGAAGTCCAGGCGCACCAGGGACCCGAGCCAGCGCAGGTACTGGATCCCGAGGGGTCGATCCAGACCCAGGTTGTGGGACATCGCGTCCCGCACGTCGGTGGGAAACCGGGGATCGAGGAACCGATCCGCCGGGTCTCCGGGCGCTGCGTGCAGCGCGAAGAACAGCAGGGTGCAGACCCCCAGGATGGTCGGGATCGCCAGCAGCAGGCGGCGGCCGGCGTAGCTCAGCATCGACGCGGATCCGTGCCGGTCACGGGCGCCGCCTGGATTCGGTCGGCACCCACCAGCGGTGCAGGTCGGTGAACAGCCACAGGGTGTCAACGCCCACGTCGGCGAACCGCTCGTGGATCGCCACCAGCTCGTCCCGCCAGTACAGGAAGCACGCCGGCTGAGCGGCGTGGATCAGGGCCTGCAGCTCCCGCCACCGGCGGGCGGACTCGGCGGGATCGGTCGACGCCAGCCCCTGTTCGATCAGGGCGTCGGCCTCGGCGCTGCTGTAGCCGGAGAAGTTGTAGATCCCATCGCTCTTCCACAGCCGGGAGGGGTCGACCACCAGGGCGGCGCCCCACCCGGTGAGCGCGGCCTCGAACTCGCCGCTCTTCAGGCGGTCGAAGAAGGTGTTGCCCTCGTGGGTCGCCAGGGTGACGTCGATCCCGGCCCGGCGCAGCTGCTCCTGGACGATCACCTGGGCCTGGACCCGGCGCGGATTCGAACCGTTCGTCTCCAGGGTGAACGCAAACCTGCGCCCCTCCCGGTCCAGCCAGCCGTCGCCGTCGCTGTCGGTCCAGCCCGCGTCGGCGAACAGGGCCGCTGCCGCTGCCGTGTCGTGGGGAACGGGCGTGGTCGCCTCGTCCCGCAGATCGCACAGCTCCGGGGTGATGGTGCCGACCGCCCTTGTGCCGAAGCGCCGGTCGCCGGCCCGCAGCAGCGCGTCGATCAGCTCATCAGCGTCGACCGCGTGGGCGAGTGCCCGCCGCACCCGCTCGTCAGCGAAGCGCTCGTCCCGCAGGTTCCAGGCGATGTAATCCAGGTAGCGATGCCCCCGGGGGATGATCCGGATCTCCGGGCGCTCCCGGGACAGGCGCTCGGCGTCGGCCACCTGCAGCCCGGGCAGCAGATCCACCTCACCCCGCTCCAGCTCGATCAGGCGGGTAGAGTACTCGGGGATCACCCGGAACTCCACCCGGTCCAGCAGCGGCGGCGTCACCGCGGTGGTGTCCCGCTCGAGCAGCAGCCGCTGGCCCCGCTCCCAGCGGTCGAAGCGGAAGGGGCCCGCGGTGACCGGCGAGGAGCCGAAGGGGGCGGCCCGGAGCTCGTCGCGGGGCACGTCGGCCAGGGCGTGCTGGGGCACGATCGGGCAGCCGCCCACGTGGGAGAGCATGGTGTCGGGATCGTAGTGGCGGGCGAAATGGACCACGACGGTGTGCGGATCCGGCGTCTCGACGGGAGTCTCGGGGCGCAGGTGCTCCAGGTAGGACCCGTAGCCGCTGGCGACCGTCGGATCCCGGATCAGCTCGAGGGTGAAGCGTACGTCGTCGGCGTCCACGGCCTCGCCGTCGGACCAGCGGACGTCGTCGCGCAGCTGGAGGGTCAGGGTCAGGCCGTCGTCGCTCCACGACCACTGGCGGGCCAGACCGGGCTCGTAGCTACAGCGGCAGTCGAAGCGCGGCGTGACCAGGAGCGGGTAGAGGAAGTCGAGGATCTGGCCGCTGAGGTCGGAGCTGGCGACCACCGGGTTCAGGGTGTCGACGTCGGCTCCGTAGGCCACCACCAGCGCGCCGCCCTGGACCGGCTCGGGCACGGCGACCGTGGGCGGCGGCGTCTCACCGCCGTCGGGTGGCGCAGTACGCTCGCCGCCGCACCCGGCGACGGACAGCGTCAAGAGCGCCCAGGCCACTCCTTTCACCTGTGATTCCAGCGAGTTGAACGCCATTTTCCAGATCACAGTATCGGGGGGCGCCTCGGACCCGGTCAAGGAGCGGGGGGCGGGAAGACGAAGATGTCCGCCCGCAGAGCCAGAACGAGAAGGGGGCGACACCCGGTGGGTGCCGCCCCTTTGCTCTTCGCTCGCAACTACGTTCGCTTCTGCTTCCGCGTCAGCTCTGTTTCGTTCCGCTCTGCCTCAGCCATTCCGCCGCCGCACCAGCCACAGCACCATTCCGCAGAGGATCGTGCCCATCAGGGGGGAGGCGGTGTTGCCCGCGCTGCTGCAGCCGGCGCCGTCACCCATCCGGTCGATCCCGTTGTGGTCCACGCCGTCGTCCATCGCGTCCGGGGCATCGGCGTCCGCCAGGTCACGCAGGTCCTCGTGGTCGGGGGGGCCGCCAGCCACGTCGCCGTTCTCGTCGTCGTCGCCCTCGATGTCGTCGTCATCGTCGTCGTCGCCCTCGACGTCGTCGTCATCGTCGTCGCCAGTGGCGTCGTCGGTCGCGGGGGGCACCAGGGTGACGTCGGTCAGCGCGACGCTCAGCTCGTTCTCCCACCACCAGAAGTTGTCGCTGACCGTGCCGCCCACCTCGAGCCAGTCGATGACGAAGGGCTCGTCCTTCTCGGACTGCATGACCAGGAAGAACTCGTGGTAGGCGTTCTGATCCTGGCGGTCGCTGGTGTTGAGGTACATGTCCCACTCCATGCTGCCCGGAGTGGCGTGCACGTCGACCTCCCAGCGCCACAGGGTGACCTGGTACTGGGCCGAGACCTTGTAGTCGCCCTGCAAGAAGCCCTTGGCCTGGATGGTGCCCTCGACCGTGGCGCCCTCCTCGTCCTTGGTGGTGCTCTCCATCACCGAGCCCTCGACGTTGGCGCCCAGCCCGTAGGAGGTGCCCAGGGTGGCCTCGCCGTAGGAGTCGATCCCGTAGTTCTCGAAAGGGATCGACCAGTCCCAGCGGAACGCGCCGGTGCCGTAGGAGAGGTCGGTGTCCGCGACCATGTAGAGGCACGGGTCGTGCTCGAGCGGCAGTTCGAAGTCGTCGAGGTTGGGGCTCGTGCGCACCTTGAAGACGCCCACGTAGAAGTCCGAGCCCCGGTCGATGGAGGATTCGAACCAGAAGAACTCGCCGATCATGTCGACGTTGTTGCCGTCGTAGTCCTCGGCGCCCGCATACAGGGTGTTGCCGGAGAAGAATCCGTAGGTCGACAGGTCGTCGGCGTCGCCCCAGGAGCCCGACATCACGTCGCCAAGGACGATGTCCACGTCCCCCTCCATGATCTGCGCGCCCTTGTAGGAGGTCTCACTGTCGGCCAGGTCGTTGTCGAGTTCGTCGTCGGCAGCCGCGGCCGGTGCGAACACCAGCGAGGGGGCCAGCAGGAGCGAGAAGGCCAGAGTCTTGAGCGACGTGGAGTGAGTCATCGTTGTCTCCGTTTTCTGTCGTTGCGAGCGACAGCCGGAGATCCAGCAAGCACGATGCCAACTTATTTTTCTTCTTTAATTTCCGCTACTTACACAACCTGCGCCAGAGGCGCGCCTCCGGGGTGTGCCACCGTGTCACACCCTTCGCCACGGGGTGACACGATCGATGACCCAGGTGTTGTGGAGATCTCAGCGGTGGGATCGGCGGCGCACCGCCAGACCGAGGGCGGACAGCAGGAGCGCCAGGCCGGGCGCGGAGGCGGCCGAGGTCCGGGCGCCCGCGGTGCAGCGGCAGCTGAACTCCGCGGGCGAGCTGTCGTCGCAGTCCCCGAAACAGACGGTGTACGTGTCGCCATCCATGTCGGGATCGTCACCGGTCCCCGGCGAGCAGTCGTTGTCGACCCCGTCGCAGGGGATCTCCGCGGCGCCGGGATTGATGGCAGGGTTGCCCGGGTCACAATCGCCCAAACACAGGCTGTAGCCGTCGCCGTCACCGTCGTCATCCGTGGGATCCATGAGGCCATCGCAGTCGTTGTCCGGATGGCCGTCGCAGACCTCGGCGGCGCCGGGGTAGACGTCGGCGCTGTTGTCGTCGCAGTCCCCGTCGCAGCCCCGGAAGCCGTCACCGTCCTGGTCGAGCTCCATCCCGGGCACGACGCCGTCGCAGTCGTTGTCGAATCCGTCACAGTCCTCGACCGCGCCCGGATAGACCGCGTCGTTGAAGTCGTCACAATCCCCGTCGGCCAGCGACGCGAGGTCATGGTCGTAGTCCCAGTTCGACGCCTCGCTGCCGCCGTACGCCCCCAGGTCCGGATCGCTCCCGTCCGGGTCCATTCCCAGGGCGGCGTCGGTGCCAAAGTCGACATAGGGCGAATTCAAGACCAGACGCAGGTCGATCTCGAGGTAGTCGTTCGCGTTGACGTCCAGGGCGAGGAAGGGCGCGGCATCCGCGGTGATCATCCCGGGCAAGGGCACTCCGGCGAGGTTGCCTCCGTTGAACGTTCCGACGAAGTCCAGGTCCGTCACCGCCAGGCAGTCGCCGTTGCTGTTGTCGTAGAAGACCGCGTCCCCCGTTCCCTCGTGGGCGATGTCGTTCCACGCCACCAGGGTTCCCGCCCCCTCGGCCGAACAGGTGATGACCAGACCGTCGGTGTACGAGGCGAACACGTTGTGGTGGGCCTCCAGGCTGGGTTCCACCGGCTCGAGCCCATCGATGTCGATGAAGACGCCGAAATCCAGCACGTTGATCATGACGTTGTTGAACATCTTGATCCCGGAGTCGATGGCGTAGTCCTCGATGGCGAGGTACATGCCCGTATCCACCCAGAACATCACGTTGCGAGCCAGCTTGAGGTCGCTGCCCTCGAGGAACGAGGCGTCCACGCCGACCTCGCAGACCTCGAACACGTTGCCCTTGATGAGGAACTGCACCGCCGAGCCCACCGACGGATCGTTGCCCAGCACGATGCCCGTGTTGAACTCCTTGAACACACAACCGGCGACGGTCAGCGAGTGGACCAGGCTGGTCCCGTCGATACCCACGTCGCCACCGTCGAATCCGATGGCCCTGACCTCCGAACCCGAGCTCACCGTCAGGATGGTGGCGGTCGGTGCGATGGCGTGGATCCGGGTGCGGAAGGCGCCGGCTCCCTGCAACTCGACCCCCGGCCCGACGGTCAGCCATGACTCCGTGTAGTCCCCCGGGGCCAGGTGGACGATGTCGCCCGTGGTCGCCACCGCGAGCGCGCCGGAGATGGTCGGGAAATCCGTGGGCACGTAGATGTCGTCGGCCGCGGCCCGCCAGGGGGTGGACTGCGTCAGTAGCGCGAGCGCGATCGGCGCGCGCGAGGCCCAGCGTTTCATTGGACATCCTCCCAGTGGACCCCCGGGCGGGGATCTCCGGATCATAGCGCGCCGGACGCGGGGAGGTTACCCGTCCGCGCCGGGTACCGAGGCCAGCAGCGACCGGGTGTAGGCGTGCTGGGGGTCGGCGAACAGGGTGTCGGCGGGTGCCTGTTCCACGATCCGGCCGCCGTGCATCACCGCCACGTGGTGCGCCAGCTGCCGCACCACCGCCAGGTCGTGGGAGATGAAAAGGTAGGCGAGGCCGTCCTGGGCCTGCAGATCCGCCAGCAGGTTGAGGATCTGGGCCTGCACCGAGACGTCGAGGGCGCTGACCGGTTCGTCGCAGACCACGAAGCGAGGTTCGAGGATCAGCGCCCGGGCGATGGCGATCCGCTGGCGCTGGCCGCCCGAGAAGTCGTGGGGGTAGCGGTCCAGGTGATCGGCGGCCAGCCCGACTCGCTCCAGCACCGTGGCCGCCCGTTCGCGGGCCTGCGATCCGCGGGCCAGGCCGTGGGCCACCAGGGGTTCGGTCAAGGTCTGACCGACGCTCAGGCGGGGATTCAGGCTCGTGAACGGATCCTGGAACACCGGCTGCATCTGGCGGCGCAGGCTGCGAAGGTCCCGACCGCCCAGGGCCAACACGTCTCTGCCGTCGAAGATCACCTCGCCCGCGTCGGGTTCGATCAGCCGCAACACACAGCGACCGACGGTGGTCTTACCGCTCCCCGACTCCCCCACCAATCCCAGGGTCTTGCCGGCAAACACGTCCAGGGCGACGCCGTCGACGGCGCGGAGCGGGGCGGCCGCACGCAGCACGGAGACGCGACGCCCCGGGAAGGCCTTGGTCAGGCCACGCACCCGGAGCAGGGGGACGGTCACGGCAGCTCCTCGAGTCGGTGGCAGGCCGCCCGGCCCGATTCGCCGGCGGCGCGGAGCTCGGGCAACTCGGTGCGGCAACGGTCGACGGCGGACTCACAGCGGGGATGGAAGCGGCAACCTGGAGGGTGGGCCGCGGGGTCGGGGGGGCGGCCGGGGATCGCGGGTAGGCGCCCTCCCCTTCCCGCCGAGAGCCGTGGCCTGCTCGCCAGCAGGCCGCGTGTGTAGGGGTGGGCGGCACGCTGGAACAGCCGGTCCGCTGGCGCTTCCTCGACCACGCGGCCGGCGTACATCACCAGCACCCGATCGACCCGGCTGGCGACCACGTCCAGATCGTGGCTGACCAGCAACAGCGCCGTACCCCGTTCGCGGCGGATCCTCTCCAGCAGCCCGAGGATCTGCGCCTGCAGGGTCACGTCGAGGGCGGTGGTGGGCTCGTCGGCCACCACCAGCGCCGGATCCCCCGCCAGTGCGACGGCGATCATCGCCCGCTGTCGCATGCCCCCCGAGAGCTGGTGTGGATAGTCCCGGGCGCGCGGCGGTAGGTCCTCGAGCCCCACGCTGTCCAGCAACTCCACGGCCCGAGCCCGGGCCTCGCGACGTGTCAACGGGGCGTGGGCGCGCACCCCCTCGGCCACCTGGTCGCCGATGGTGAACACCGGATCCAGGGCGGCGGCCGGCTCCTGGAACACGAGCCCGATCTCGCCACCGCGAATCGAGCGCAGCTCTCGCTCGCTCGCACCGAGCAGGTCCCTCCCGCGCAGCTGGATCGAACCGTCGGCGTAGCGCCCGGGGGGTTCGGGCACGAGCCGCAGCAGGGACAGGGCGGTCACCGACTTGCCACAGCCCGACTCGCCCACCAGGCCGACGGCCTCGCCCGCGCGGATGTCGAAGCTGACGCCGTCGACGGCCCGCTCTTCGCCGGCGTCGGTGTCGAAGAGGATCCGCAGATCGCGGACCGAGAGCAGGGGATCGGTCACCGTCCGATCAGGGTAGATCAGCCGCACGGTCAGCGGGGGGACATCGGGATCCGGACGGGGCGCGCAGGGGCGTCACTCCATGCCCGAGACGCTCTTCATGAACTGCACGCGCTCCAGGGCCGCAGCATCGCCGCCGAGGCCGACGGTGCCGCGGAACTCGTCGATGCTCGAGTGGCCGTGACGGGTCATCCAGGCCCGCGTCTCGCCGAGCATCAGGCTCAGCTGCTCGACGCCGTGGAGGTAGAGCGCGGACGCCACCTGGACCGCGGCGGCTCCGGCCAGCAGCTGCTTGACCACCGCCGCCCCGTCGTGCACCCCGGTGCTGGCGCAGAGGTCGCAACTCACGTCACCGGCCAGCAGGCCGACCCAGCGCAGGGGCAGCGCCAGCTCCCCGGGCTCGCTGGTATAGCGGGCGTGCACGATCCGCCTGGCCTCGATGTCGATGTCCGGCTGCAAGAAACGGTTGAACAGCACCAGCCCCGCGATTCCTGTCCGGCTCAGCTGGCCGAGGGTGCGGGCCAGCGCGGTGAAGTGGGGGCTGACCTTGAGCGCCACCGGCACACCGACCCGTGAGGTGACCTTGCTGGCCAGGTCGAAGTACACCCGCTCGTAGGAGTCTGCATCACGGCCCGCGTCCGACGGCAGGGCGAACACGTTGAGCTCCAGCCCATCGGCCCCGGCCTCGGCGGCCCGCTCGGCGAACTCGATCCAGGTGCCGGCACCCACACAGTGCACGCTCGCGATCACAGGCACCGACACCGACTGCTTGGCCCGGCGGATCAGCTCCAGGTACTCGCCGACGGCGTTCTCGCGGCTGTACTGGCTCACGTAGTCGGCGGCCTCGGTGTGGTAGAGGCCCCCGTCGGCCTGGTCCAGCTCGGCGGCCACCTGCGCCCGGATCTGCTCCTCGAAGATCGACTTGAGCACCACCGCGCCAGCGCCCGCACGGACGCACTGCTTGATCCCGCCCAGGGAGCCCGTCATCCGGGAGGCGCCGGCGATGATCGGCGTGGTCAGCTTGAGGCCCATGTAGGTCGTCGACAGTTCGGTCACGGCGCACCTCGTAGCGGATCAGTCTGGAAACCGTCGGGGCGCAAGTCAAGGAGGCGCAGGATTGCCCCACCCCGGCCAGATGACGCCGCGGTTGCCGGGGCCGTTCCGTTCTTCTACCGTGGGCCAGCAGGGCGCGCGACGTGCCCGGAGAGGGAGTGGCCCATGAATAGCGGCGGTGGCGACGTCCTCGGGGTGATCTTCGGCGTCTTGATGTTGCTGGTCTACGCAGTCTTCATGCTGGCCATGGTGGTCATCGCGCTGTTGCCGCTGATCGCGCACTGGAAGCTCTACGGCAAGGCCGGCAAGGCCGGCAAGCCGGGCTGGGCGGCCATCGTGCCGGTCTACAACAAGATCGTCCACCTGGAGATCACCGGTCGGCCGATCTGGTGGGTCGCGATGCTGTTCATCCCCATCGCCAACATCGTGTTCTCGTTCATCATGCACCTGGACATGGCCAAGGCCTTCGGCAAGGACGCGGGGTGGGGGATCGGGCTGATCTTCCTGCCCTGGGTGTTCTACCCGATGCTCGGCTTCGGCAGCGCGACCTATGTGGGACCGGTCCACGCTCCGACCTACCACCCGGGCTACCCGGGCTACTGACCCCGCGCCGGGTTCCCCTCAGCGGCAACGCCAGTCGTAGGGATCCGGCGAGAAGCCGTCGCCACAGCAACGGCAGCTGTAGGGCGGCGGGAACACCCCCCAGGACACCAACTGGTCGGAGAATCCGTAGCGCAGCGTCAGCTTCGCGTAGGACCGGGACTCTGCGTCGAAGGAGGTGTAGGTCACGTGGCTGGAGGCCTCGCGGCCGATGCCCGTGGCCGCCCGCTCGTCCCGCCAGCGGTAGCTGGGGCTCGCGCCCCAAGCCTGGCTCTCGGCTGCCGCGCGGCCGCTGGACAGGGCGTCGGCATCCGCCGCGCCGGTGGCCGCGTCGCCCCGCTTGCTCTTGCCGGGGGCCGACTCCCACTCCTCGTATCCGCCCCGGTCGCGCCGCGTGCCGTCCCAGCCCGGCTCGATGTAGACCGGCGGAGGTGAGTAGTTGCGCTTCTCGCGGTAGGCGACCACGCGGATCTGACCGGCGTCCGAGGTGTCGCCAACCCACTGTGAGTAGGACTCGTCGGCGGTGGTGAAGTAGAAACCGCGCGAGCTGTCCATCCCGGTCTGCCAACCGGTGATCGTCGCTTGCTGGTAAGGCTCGAGCACCCAGCGCGGGCCGCGGGCGGGCGAGGCCTGGCTGGCGTCGATGGTGTTCAGCCTGTCGACCGACAGGTGGACGGCCACCCGGTAGCCGCTGTCGTTGCTCAGCCGGATGGCGTACTCGCAGCCGTCCCGGGCCTCGATGTAGGTCGTGCCGCGGTGGTTGTACTCGCTGGCCGTGGAGCCGCAGACCACCACGTCGGCCCGCAACCCGTTGGAGGAACCGGCCGCCGCTGGCAGGGCGAGACCGGTGGCCAGGGCGAGGGCAGCGAGCAGACGGACGGCGTCGGGCCTCATGGGGCACCTCCTCCATCCATCGACAGCTCCGAATCCGGTTGGTTCCGGATTTTTTTTGAAATGCCCCACCGGCCCGTTGCGTAGAGACGGGTACGCAACCCGACGTGGTACGAAAGGACACCAACCATGGCATCCAACGGCGGTGGATTCTTCGATCGATTGGCCAACCTCTGGAGCGGCTTCTGGAGCCTGTGGATCGGCGGCGCCGAGCGGCGCAACCCCGAGGCGATCTACCTCTCGGCGATCAACGGCCGAGTGCGGCAATACAGCCAGCTCAAGAAGGCCGTCTCCAACATCATTTACCTGCGCAACAAGCTGTCCACGGAGTTCGACGCCAAGCAGAAGGAACTGCAGGAGATCAACACCCAGATCCCGGTGGCGGTGGACGAAGGCGAGGACGAGGTCGCCCTGCACCTGATCGAGCGCAAGGACGCGTTGACCGCCGAGGTCGCGGGCATCCAGCAGGAGCTGACCAAGACCTCGGCCGAGGCCGAGGACGCCAAGCAGTCCCTGCTCGCGTTCCAGTCCGAGATCGAGAAGCTGCGCAAGGAGAAGGCATCGATGCTGGCCAAGCAGCAGAATGCCCAGGCCCGCATCAAGATCCAGGAGACCCTGTCCGGGCTCTCCACGGACGCGGACATCAAGGCGCTGGAGAACGTCCGCGAGCACATCGGCAAGCTCCAGGCCCAGGCCGACATGGGATCCGAGCTCGGCGACGCATCGCTGGACTCCAAGCTGCGGCGCATCAAGGCCAGGGCCTCCACCTCGGCCGCCCGGGCCCAGCTGGACGCCATCAAGCGGGCCCGCGCCGCCCAGCAGCAGGCCGCCCCGCTGGCCAAGGCCATTTAGGCGTCAGGCGTCAGGCGTCGGGTGGTGCGGCAACTTCGCCGCCGGCGTCGGGTTGCGATCGAGCCACGGCCGATCCGCATCCCCGGCGCCTGCCACCCACGCCAGGCCCCCGCTTGTCACCCCCCTCATTCGGCGTATACTTCGGGCTCTTTTCGACGGCTGCGCAACTGAACCCGCGACTGGCCCGCCGGGCGGCGAGAGCGCACCAGAGAGGACAGCACGATGGCATCCGACGGCGGTGGATTCTTCGATCGACTGGGCAACCTGTGGAGCGGCTTCTGGAGCCTGTGGATCGGCGGCGCCGAGAAGAAGAACCCCGAGGCGGTCTACGAGGCCGCCATCAACGAGCGGGTCCGCCAGTACAAGCAGCTCAAGAAGGCGGTCTCCAACATCATCTATCTGCGCAACAAGCTCACCAAGGAGCTCGAGGACAAGCAGAAGGAGATCAAGGAGATCACCCAGCAGATCCCCATCGCGGTGGACGAGGGCGAGGACGATGTCGCCCTGCACCTGATCGAGGCCAAGGACACCCTGACCGGCGAGATCGCTGGGCTGCAGGCGGAGCTGGAGAAGACCGCCGTCGAGGCCGAGGAGGCCAAGAACTCGCTGGTCTCCTTCCAGGGCGAGATCGACAAGCTCAAGAAGGAGAAAGACGCGATGCTGGCGCGCCAGCAGAACGCCCAGGCGCGGATCAAGATCCAGGAGAGCCTCTCCGGCCTGTCCACCGACGCCGACATCAAGGCGCTGGAGAACGTCCGCGAGCACATCGGCAAGCTCCAGGCCCAGGCCGAAATGGGCGCCGAACTCGGCGACGCCTCCCTGGATACCAAGCTCAAGAAGATCAAGGCCAAGGCCTCCACCGCCGCCGCCCGCGAGCAGCTGGATGCCATCAAGAAGGCCCGCGCCGCCCAGATCGAGGGAGCGGCGGCGAAAAAGAACCTGTAAATCTCGGGCTCGGAATCGGGCTCGGGCTCGGGCTCGGACTCAGGCCCCGAACCTCGTCCCGGCCAGCTTGGCCGGATCGGTCAGCACGTCGACGCCGGTCTTGGTCACGAGCACGGTGTGCTCGTACTGGGCCGAGAGCTGGCCGTCGCGGGTCTTGACGGTCCAGCCGTCGCTGAGGCGGCGGGTCTGCCAGACGCCCAGGTTGATCATCGGCTCGATGGTGAAGACCATGCCGGGCTTCATCCGGCGGTGATCCTCGCCCGCGTCGTAGTGGGCGACCTGGGGTTCGGCGTGGAACTCGCGGCCGATGCCGTGACCGCAGTACTCGCGGACCACCGAGCAGCCGTGGGACTCGGCGTGGGGCTGGATGGCGCAGCCGATCTCGGAGAACCGGGCGCCCCGCACGACCGTCGCGATGCCGCGGTCGAGGCACTCCAGGGTGATCTCCATCAACCGCTGCGCCCCGTCGGAGATGCGACCGACGGCAAAGGTCCGGCTCGTGTCACCGTGGAAGCCGTTCAACCGGGTGGTGACATCCACGTTCACGATGTCGCCTTCCCGCAGCACCTGCTTGCGGCTGGGGATGCCGTGGCAGACCACCTCGTTGACGGAGGTGCAGATGGATTTGGGGAAACCCCTGTACTTCAGGGGTGCCGGGTAGGCGCCGTGCTCCAGGATGAACTCGTGGCAGATCTGGTTGAGGCTCTCGGTGTCGGTCCCGGGCGTCACGTGGGGTGCCACGTGCTCCAGGGTCGCCGCCGCCAGCAGGCAGGTCTCCCGCATGGCCTCGATCTCGGCGGCGTTCTTGATCTCGATTCCTCGCAATTGACCCGCCCAGCCCATCAGCCCGCGCTGCCTCCTCCGCCTCCTCCACCTTGATCGCCCCTGCCGCGGCGGCGCCGGCCACCGCGGCCACCGCCCCGGCCGCCACCGCCACCGCCACGGCCGCCACC
>CAYTBN010000008.1:0-96003 GCA_964436045.1 uncultured Rickettsiales bacterium
CGTGTCAACCAATTACAGGGGCGAAACCGGGACAAACATTCCTGGACGCTGCAACAACCAATACCGCGTATCGCACTCGTCCCTCCAGACGGAAGCGTACCACCGCCGACCGTATCGCAGCCGCTAGCAAAACCAGGCAGCCGGATAGGCTTGCCGGGCCTTTGCTCGGGATGGCTGATCTGACCGGCGATCGAGGGCGGCATGATGGCGCCGTGTGCCGGTGGTGTGCCGGGATGGCCCGCTCGCGCAGCCCCCTCCCCAGCTCAACTCATCGAAAAACCGTATACGCAAAGGAAGTGCCCGGGGCGGGGTTCGAACCCGCATGGCCCTGGGGCCGGGGGATTTTAAGTCCCCTGCGTCTACCGGTTCCGCCACCCGGGCAGGAGGGGGACGACCCTACGTGACGCGCATCACCTCGTCGAGGGTGGTGATGCCCGCTATCACCTTGCGGATGCCGTCGCGGCGCACGGTGGGTACGCCGCTGGCCTTGAGCACCTTCTTGAAGGCGTCCGAGGCGCTCTTGAGCTTGATCAGGCCGCGGAGATCGTCGGTGATCTCGACCACCTCGAACAGTCCGGTGCGGCCGCGGTACCCGGTGTAGGCGCAGTCGGGGCAGCCCTTCTCGCGGTAGATGTGTTTCTCCAGCGGCGGCAGCGGGAAACCCAGGATCTCTTTCATCGAGTCGGTCGGCTCGAAGGGTTCGCGGCAGCGGGGGCAGAGCACGCGGACCAGCCGCTGGGCCATCACCACCGACATGCTCGAGGCCACCAGGAAGGGTTCGAGGCCGATATCGAGCAGCCGGGTGATGGTGTCGACCGTGGAGGAGGTGTGCAGGGTGGTGAAGACCAGGTGGCCTGTGAGGGACGCGCGGAAGGCGATCTGGGAGGTCTCCAGGTCGCGCATCTCACCCACCAGGATCACGTCCGGATCCTGGCGCAGCATGGCGCGCAGACCGCCGGCGAAGGTGAACCCCACCCTGGGATTGACCTGGGCCTGGTTGAGCCTGGGGTTGCGGATCTCGATGGGGTCCTCGAGGGTGACGATGTTGAGCTTGTCGGCGTCCAGCCGCTTGAGGATCGAGTGCAGGGTCGAGGTCTTGCCGCTGCCCGTCGGCCCGCTGACCAGGACGAGGCCGGACGCGGCCGTGGCGCAGCGGACCAGGGTCTGCAACTGGTCCGTCGGGATGCCCAGCTTGCCCAGGTCGGTGAGGATCAGGGAGTCGGCCAGCAGCCGCAGGACCACCTTCTCCCCGTCCGAGGTCGGGAAGGTCGAGCAGCGCAGGTTGACCTTCTGGCCGCGGAGGACCTTGGAGAAGGTGCCGTCCTGGGGGACCCGCCGCTCGGAGATGTCCATCCCACTGAGGATCTTCGCGCGCGACACCAGCGTCCGGCTCATGTCCGGTGGGAAGGGCTTCTGTTTGATCAGCACACCGTCGACCCGGAACCGGACCGAGAGCCGATCCTCCCGCGGTTCCAGGTGGATGTCGCTGGCGCGGGCGGCGACGGCGTCCTCGAGGATGCGGTCGAACATACCGACCGTTCCGTCTTCCGTCTTGCCGCCTCTGGGGGAGTGGTCCGGGCGGGTGGCCATGGCTGTCTTCCCTCGTTGTCGTTTTGCAGTGGCGACCATGATAGCGCCGATACCGGAGGATGTCGGAGCTCTCGCGCGCCCACGGCGCGTTGACGGCACGTACACCCGTCTCTATAATCGACCGGTCTATCCTCCGGGAAAGCTCAACTATTCCGTGGAGTTGCGTGGTTCGACAGCAGTGGTTCGGTCGGGTACGCGCCGGAGGTGCGCCCGGGAAACGCGCGATCAGGCGGGGTTTCCCGAGGCTCGGGAACGTCACGATGAGCAAGATCATCGGTATCGATCTGGGGACGACCAACACCGTCGCGGCGTACATGGACGGTGACCAGCCCAAGATCGTCATCAACGAAGAGGGGTCGAGGCACACCCCGTCGGTCGTGGGCTTCACCCGCGACGGCGAGCGACTGGTCGGCGACGTGGCCAAGCGCCAGATGGTGATCTACCCCGAGAACACCGTTCATTCGGTCAAGCGCTTCATGGGCAAGCGCTACTCCGAGGCCAAGCCCGACGTCGAGACCGTCGCCTACAAGCTGACGGACCGGGGCGGGGACGAGCTCGGCATCGCGATCAACGACGAGGTGTTCTCGCCCCAGGAGATCACCGCGCTGATCATCCGCAAGGTGCGCAAGGCCGCCGAGGATTTCCTGGGCGAGTCGGTCAACGAGGCCGTGATCACCGTCCCGGCCTATTTCACCGACCGGCAGCGGCAAGCCACCCGGGACGCGGCCAAGATCGCCGGTCTCGAGGTGCTCCGCGTCATCAACGAGCCCACCGCAGCCGCGCTGGCCTACATCTCCCGCCGCCAGACCGCGGCGTCGATCGCGGTCTACGACTTCGGCGGCGGCACCTTCGACCTGTCGATCCTCGACGTGGAAGAGGACGTGGGTGAGGTGCGGGCGACCGCGGGCAACAACCACCTGGGCGGCAACGACCTGGACTACCGGATCGTCGACTGGATGATCGAGGAGTTCCAGCGCACCAACGGTATCGACGTCTCCAAGGACAAGATGGTGCGCCAGCGGCTGGTCGACGCCGCGGAGAAGGCCAAGATGGAGCTCTCGTCGGCCTACGAGGCGGAGATCCACCTCCCCTTCCTGACCGCCGACGACACCGGGCCCAAGCACCTGCAGGCGACCCTGACCCGCGCCAACTTCGAGTTCCTCTGCGAGGACCTCCTCGACGCCACCATCACCGAGTGCGAGCGGGCGATGGCCGAGGCCAAGATCAGCGCCGAGGAGATCGACGAGGTGGTGATGGTCGGCGGCTCGAGCCGCATCCCCAAGATCCAGAAGACGGTCGCCGAGGTCTTCAAGCGGCCGCTGGACAAGTCGTTCAATCCCGACGATGTGGTCGCGGTTGGCGCCGCGATCCAGGCCGGGATGCTCGGTGGCGATATCGAGAACGTGACCCTGCTCGACGTCACCAGCTTCTCGCTGGGGATCGAGGTCAAGGGCCGGCGCTTCGCCAAGCTGATCCCGAAGAACACCACGGTTCCGGCGGTCCGCAGCCAGATGGTCTCGACCGTCGTCGACAACCAGAAGACCGTCAAGATCCACGTGCTGCAGGGGGAGTCGGACAGCGCCCACGACAACGTCAGCCTCGGCGAGTTCGAGCTGACCAGCGTCGAGCCCGCCCCGGCCAAGGTGCCGCGCATCGAGGTGACCTTCACCATCGACTCGGACGGGATCGTCAACGTCAGCGCCCAGGACACCCGCACTGGAAGCCAGAACAGCATCGTGATCCGCTCGCCGACCTGCATGACGCAGGAACAGATCGACGAGGCCAAGCGGCAGGTCGGCTCCGTCAGCGAAGAGGGTGACGGCGACGACGAGTTTCGTGAGCTGCGTCGCAACATAGAGAAGCAGCTGTACTCACTCGAGAGCATGCTCCGGGCCAACAAGGCGCGGTTCAAGAAGAAGGACATCTTCGACGTCGAACAGGCGCTCAAACGCGGGCGGATGGCGCTGGTCAAGCGTGCGGGCAAGGAGGGGCTACAGGAGCTGAGCCGCTACCTGATGCGCTTCCAGGGTCTGCTCGCCGAGAAGGTGGGGGGCGACCAGGGGGATTCGGCGGTGCGGGTCCTCGGCGACGATTGAACAGCCGGCCGGCGAGGGGTGGCCGGCCACGGGAGCTCCGGATGTACGCACGCGTGACCTGGTGCCTGATCGCGGCGCTGTTCCTGTTCGGTTGCCCGGAGGAGGGCGAGGATCCCGTGGAGACCGGGATCGAGGTCCAGCCCCCCGAAACCCTCGACTTCGGCACTCTGTACGAGTGTGACGACGCCACCGACCAGATCCTGATCATCAACCATGGGCCCGATATCGAGACGGTCAGCATCGACCTGGACTCGATCATCGACGAGGGCTACGCGGTCACCGGCTTCACGCCGGAGGCCACCCTGGACCCAGGGGACGAGCATTCGATCCCGATCAAGGTCGCCCCCGGACCGGGCGGCGCAGGCACCCGCGAGGGGTACGTGTTCCTCGACACCAATGATCGGGCAATCTACATCCTGGTGACCGTCGAGGTGGTCGCCGGGGACCTCTGCTAGCGGTTGGCCCGATGACGGCCATCTCCCACACCACACGCAAGAACCCGGTATTCGGACGGTACCGGCTGCTGTCGCTGATCGGCGCTGGCGGCTACGCCCGTGTGTACCGAGCCGAAGAGTTCGACGGCGACATGCGGCTGGTGGCGGTGAAGATGGCCCGCGACTGCGGCGACGGCAAGAGCCGCAAGGTCGTCCGCGCCCTGACCAACGAGGCCGAGATCATGTCTCGCCTCCACCATCGCAACCTGGTGGAGGTCTACGAGTTCGGGCAGATCTCGGGCCGCTACTTCATCGCCATGGAGCTGATCGCCGGCCTCTCCCTGCGAGACATGCTCAAGCGATGCGCGCGTCGTGGGATCACCTTCGGTCCGGTGGCGGCCAGCGACGTACTGCTCCAGGTGGCGTCGGCGCTGCAGCACGCCCACAATCTGCGGGACGACGAGGGCGTGGTCCGCCCGGTCATCCACCGGGACCTGAAGCCGGCGAACGTGATGGTCAGCCGGCATGCCCAGATCAAGGTGATGGATTTCGGCGTCGCCAAGTGGCCCCTGGCCGAGGTGTCCACGACCGCGGGGATCATCAAGGGCACGCCGCTGTACATGGCGCCCGAGCAGGTCCGCGCCAAGCCGGTGACGCCGGCTTCGGACATCTTCAGCCTCGGCACGGTGTTCTACCTGCTGCTCACCAACCGGCCCCTCTTCCAGGCGGACACGGTCCGCGAGTTGCTGCGTCAGGTGGCGCTGGCCGAGGTGAAAGAACAGCTCGAGCGCGTACCGGCGGACTGCAAACCGTTGCTGCCCATCCTGCAGGAGGCTCTCCAGCGAGACCCGGCGGCCCGTTTTGCGTCGGCGGGCGAGTTCGTCGCGGCCCTGCGCGAGGCCCGCAGCCAGGTCAGCGACGACAGCGACCTCCACACCCTGGTGCGCGCCATCTTCGGCGCGGGACGCGCCTCCGATCGCCCCCCCCCGCCACCCAAGCCCTCGACGGTCGAGCGGATCGACGGTGGCGACTGGTCCGTGCGCATCGACCGCAAGCAGGTGCTCGCCGACTACGAGGGCAAGCGGCTCGTGGAGCGCCAACGGCCCGGCAGCGGCTCCACCGACAGCTAGCTCGCCTTCGTCAGCCAGTCCAGATCCTGGTCCACATCCAGGAGCAACCTTGCGGTCTCGGGATCGTCGGGATCGTGGAAGTCCGATCCAGCGCTGGTCCGCAAGCCCAGCGCAGCGGCGACCCTCTCCACTGCCGCCGCCTCGGCCGGTGTGTGGGAGAGGTTCCCCGCCTCCAGCCCCTCGAGGCCGGCCTCGACCAGCTCCTCGGCCACGTGGCGCAGCTCCCGCTGCAGCCCCGGAGAAGAGGGCGGCTGGCGGAGGTCCACCGCCGGGTGGGCCCAGACCGGGTGGCCCCCGCAGCGGCGAATGGACGCGACCGCGTCGGCCGCCGAGAGCTTGAACTTGGGCACGTACGCGGGCCGCCCCTCGGCCAGATAGGCGACGCAGAACCCACCCACGTCCACGATCCCCTCCCCGCGGAGCCGCTCGCCGGCCAGGGCGAGGGCGGCGCGGGCGATGGCCGGCTTGCCCGGGCTACCGCCGGTGGCCAGGATCGGCTCCGGATCGACGGGGATCCCCAGCCGCGAGAGCGACTCGGCGATGCCCCGCACCCGCTCCCGGCGGGCGCCGCGCAGCCGGGCGAGGTCGCGCTCGAACCCGGCGTCGGGGAGCAGCCCGTATCCGAGGACGTGAAAACCCCGCCCGCTGCCGCGGTGGAAGGTCGACAGCTCGATGCCGGGAACCCAGCGAAGGTCCGCGGGCAGGTCGGCGGCCGCGAGGCGGCGATTCTGGTCCCAGCAGTCGTGATCGGTGACCGAGATGCCCCGCAATCCGGCCGCGTGGCAACGGCGAGCCAGCTCCTCGGGTGGGAGCCGGCCATCGGAGCAGCTCGAATGCATGTGGAGATCGGCCAACATCGAGCCTCATCTTGCCCGCAACGGCTGGCTGCTGTCCACCGCAGGGGCCGGCGCCCGCGGCGAAGCACCCGCACGCGCCGCAACTTTGACAATCGCTTGCCCAAACGCGGGGCCGTCTCGATTGGACTGCGGGCTGGATCGTGCTAATCGATCAGGGCGGGGGGGAGGGTCCGGCACTGCGCGGGCGGCTCCGGGACACGCCGAACGAGATGGATGGACGATGAAGCTCCACCGTGCGTCGCGCCTCGCCCTGCTGCTGTTCCTCGTCTCGCTGATCAACGGCTGTATGTACGAGGAATTCCTGGATCCGGCGGATCTTCCAGAGGAGATCCAGATGCTCGGCCAGGGTATCGTCGGCGGCAACAACACCAGCGAGTGGCCCGCGGTCGGCGCCTACCTCATCGATCAGGGCTACGGCGGCATGTGCACCGCCACGCTGGTGACCAACGAATGGTTGCTGACCGCCGCGCACTGCGTGGACCAGTCCGGGATGGACTACTTCTACATTGGCGACAACATCAACGCGGGGGGCGGCTCGGATTTCCACCGCATCGCCGAGGTCTTCGCCCACCCGGGATACAACCCCAACAGCTACCACCCCCACGACGTCGCCGTGATGCGCCTGCAGTCGCCCATCAACGACGTCGCGCCGATCCCCATCAACACCGAGTCGATGAGCAATTCGTGGTCGGGGACCTGGCTCCACTACGTCGGCTTCGGCTCCAACAGCAGTTACAGCGGGCCGGGGGCCGGCGAGAAGCGCGAGACCGACATCCAGATCTACGAGGTCTACTCGTACGAGTACATGCACTACACGCCCAACACCAACACCTGCAGCGGTGACTCGGGGGGACCGGGGTTGGTCGAGCTGGACGGCCGCTGGTACGTCGCCGGCATCAACTCGTCGGTGGGAGCAACCCAGAACGGGGGGGACCCCTGCTCCGGGTACGGCTTCGAGATGCGCCCCGACGCCGAGCTGAACTTCATCGACGACTACTTCGATCCCTACGAGGTTCCCACGGACGACGACGACGACGACGATGACGACGACGACGATGACGACGACGATCTGCCCGTGATCTCCGAGATCCCAGAGCCCTTTGTCGAGGACGACTACGGCCAGCCCGAGGGTTGCGCCTGTACCGGGGCCCGTGCTAACCACACGGGTCACGCGGCGACCGCCGGGACCGTCTTGATCGCCGCGTTCGCGGGCCTGATCGCGCGTCGGCGAAGCTGACGCCAACCGCGGTCTCGAAATGCACGTGAAGAAGCAGCGCGCCGAGAGGTCAGTGCACACGATGAAAGCCCCGCTCCGGCGCCCCGTCGCCCTCGTCTCGCTCGTGTCCCTGTTGGTCTGCGCCCCCGCGGTGGCCGCCGCGGACGACGGGGACGAGTCCGCCATGCTCGACGCCAGCGAATGGGTACCCGTCCAGCGGGCCCGCTCGTCGCGTTCGTCCCGTTCGTCGTCCGGATCGCGTTTCCACGCGAGCCTGGGCGGCGGCGTGGCCGCGGGGCACCTGTGGATGGACTACACGGTGGACTCCCGATACCAGGAGGACAAGGACGGGCTGGTCCAGGACGAAGAGATCCGCCAATACTACTTCCTAGCCAAGCCGATGGCCGACCTGGAACTGGGCGTCGCCACCGCGGGCGGCCGGCTGGTGCTCGGTTTCCACATCGGCGTCTCCGGCATGTCCCAGCGGGTCGGCGCGGCGATGGTGGCCGAGTGGGACAACGGCACCGATACGGTGATCGACCGCATCGGCGAGCGTCGTTACTCGCCCGCGTTGCTGTTGATCGGAGTCGGCGGGCATTACGTGTTCCTGCCGGATCGCAAGTTCACGCCCCTGCTGGGATTGCGCGTCGGCGTCGGGGTCACCTGGGACGCCGACTTCCACATGATCGACGCGTGGAAGTCCTGGTACAAGAAAGAGGAAGCGGACATCGACAAGGGCCTGTACTACCGCTACCGGGTGCCCATCCGTGGCGGCCTGGACGTGGGCGTCCGCTTCAACATCAACGACAACCTCGGCATCGCCCTGCATGTACCCGTCGAGGCCTTCGCCACCCACGGCTACCTCCGGGGTGTGATCCTGGGCGCCAACGCCCGGATCGTCGTCCAGCTCTAGCCCTCCTGACACCCCCTTCCGACGTCCGATCGAGGACACGGCTTTTGACCGCGTTGGGATTTTAGGGAAAAATCGTCTTAGCGTGGACGGGGATTCACCTGACGGCAGGAGCGGAACGTGACTCGACAGGATGGCGCCGGAATGTCCGGCGAGGTCGTCCGCGCGTCCAACGACGCGCGGGACGCGGACGCCAGTGCGCTGGTGGGCACGACCTTTGCCGGCAAGTACGACATCGAGGCGCTGATCGGCGTCGGCGGGATGTCCCGGGTCTTCAGCGCACGCCAGCAGGTGCTGAACCGCGAGGTCGCCCTCAAGGTGCTCGAGCCCCCGCTCGGATCCGCGCTCGAACGCGAAACCTTCGACCGGATGTTCCTCCAGGAGGCGGCGACGGCCGCCCAGCTCAAGAGCCCCCACAGCATCACGCTGTACGACTTCGGCCAGGCCGACGACGAGACCCTGTTCCTGGTCATGGAGTTCCTGGAGGGGCGACCCCTGGACCAGGTCCTGGCCGAGGACGCGCCGCTGTCGGCGCGACGCGCGGTGCACATCGCGGTCCAGACCTGCCGCTCCTTGCGCGAGGCCCACGAGAAGGGCCTGGTCCACCGGGACCTCAAGCCCGCCAACGTGATGCTGGTCGACCGCAACAACGACCCGGATTTCGTCAAGGTCCTGGACTTCGGGATCGCCAAGAACCGCGGCGCGGCGGGCGAGGACGACGAGGCCAGCCTGGCCGGCGTCTTCATCGGCTCCCCGCGCTACGCCTCGCCCGAGCAGCTGCAGCGCCGCCCCGACGTCGACCATCGCGCCGACATCTACGCCTGCGGGCTGTTGATCTACGCGTTGCTGGTGGGCGAACCGCCCTTCGACGGCACCTCGCGCGAGCTACTGCACAAGCACCTGCTCGAGCCGCCCCAGCCGATGGACGAGCGGAACATCGACGTCCCCCCCTCCCTGGCGGCGGTCGTCTACCGCTGTCTCGAAAAGGACCCGGCCCAGCGCTTCGCCGACATGACCGAGCTGATCCGCGCCCTGGGTGGCGTGACCTACACCGACGGCGAGCAGGAGCCGACGACCACCGACGCGGACATGGCGGATTTTGCCGCCGAGATCGATCTGGACGAGACCGACGATGCCCTGCTCGCCCTGCGACGGGAGCAGGAGCGGCGCAAGCGCCAGCTGCTCATCAGCGATCAGGCAGCGGCCGAGGAGATCACCGACGAGTTCGCCGCCGCCGCGCACGACAGCTCGACGACCCAGGACATCGAGGCGGCGCCCCGCCGAGCGCTGTGGCCATGGCTGCTCGGCGCCCTGGTGGTGCTCGCCCTGCTGTCCGCGATCGGGGTCGTGGGCGTCCAGAGGCTGCTGGCCGGTCGCCAGGTGACCCCGGACCCGGACCCGCCAGTGGCCGTGCACCCGCCGACACCCGATCGAGGCGAGGCCGCCGCCGATCCCACGACCGGCGTGGCGGACGTGGTGGTCGAGGACGCGGCCGAGGTCGGAGTTCCGGACGCCGTCGGGACTCCGGCCGATGTGGCGGCTCCGCCGACGGTCGTACCGGTGGCGGCGGCCGAGACCGAGCGGATGGCCGCACCGACCGAGCAGTTGGCGGCATCGACGGCGGTAGAGTCCGGGTCCGACGCCGAGACCGAGACCGGAACCGAGGCCGGGACCGAGACAGAGACAGAGGCCGAGTCCTCGACCGAGGCCCCCTCGGTCGAGGGCTACAAGGACGATCCGTACTAGCAGCGACGCGATCGAGATACCGGGCTGGGTGCCCCTCCGCGGCGCCCGCGACGATCGGAGGCGACGGTGGGACGCGAGCCGGGGACGTACCGCAACCGCATGAGCTGGATTCGCTGGATTCTCCTGCTGGCGCTGTTGGCCGCGGCCGGGCCGGCTCAGGCCGGCCCACGGGACGAGGCCAAGCGCCACTTCCGCAGTGGGATGGAACTCATCGCAGGGGGAGATCTGACCGGCGGCATCGCCGACCTGGAACAGGCCTACGAGATCCTCCCCCACCCCAACGTGCTGTTCAACATCGGCCGGGCCTACCTGGACGCCAAGCACCAGGAGGAGAGCCTCCCCTACTTCCAGCGCTACGTGGACAGCGGCGCCCCGGACGCCGCCGAGGTCCAGTTCCTGGTGGCGCGCATCGAACGCGAGCTGGCGGACGCGGCCACCCCGGATGAACCGCCCCCTTCGGTGACCGGTGAGGCGACCGCAGAGCAGATCGAGGCCCTCACGCAGCTGGCCGAGCGGCTGGAGCGGGCCGCCGAGCAGCTCGAGGACGGGCGCGGCCGACGCCCGGGCGGAGGCGCCCTCGGCGAGGCCACCATGTCCGCCGAAGAGCTGTTGGCCGCCAAGTCGTTGGAGACGGTCTACGAAGAGGAGGTTGTCTCGGCCTCCCGCCAGGCGACCTCGCCCCTGGACGCCCCGGCCTCCACCGTGATCCTGACCGCCGAGGACATCCGGATGTCCGGTGCGACCAATCTGCCCGACCTGCTCCGCAGCGTAGCCGGAGTCGAGGTGATGCAGATGGGCTCGGGGAACCACAACATCGGCATCCGCGGGTTCAACGCCCGGATGAACAACAAGGTGCTGGTGCTGGTCGACGGCCGCTCGGTGTACATGGACTTCCTCGGCGCCACCTTCTGGCGGACCCTGGATGTCAATCTGGCGGACATCGAGCGGGTCGAGGTGGTGCGGGGACCGGGCTCGACCCTCTACGGCGCGAACGCATTCTCGGGCGTGATCAACATCATCACGCGACCCAAGGGAGAGCGCTCCGCGGAGTTCGGCGTGATCGGCGGCATGGGCCGCACGATCCAGGGCAACGTCCGCTACTCGGACCGGATCCGGACCGTGGGATACGCCCTGTCGGTGGGCTACGAGCAGACCGACCGCTTCGAGCTGGAGTACGACCCCCAGCGGACCGACCTGCTGCCCCAGGTCACCGATCCGAACCTGGCGGTGCGGGCGCTGCGGGTCAACGGCGGAGTCAACTGGCTGCCGCGCCGGGACACCCAGTTCGCCCTGTCCGGTGGCGTGTCCTCGGCGTTCCAGGACTTCTACGCCATCGGCCTGCTGCGCAACATGTACGTGGACGGCGTCTTCCCCTGGGCCCGCATCGACGTGCGGCACAAGGGGCTCAACGCCCGGGCATTCTGGAACCACTACGACACCGACGCCGGTCCGACCTGGCACGCCCCCGGCAGCCTGGACAGTCTGTTCACCGACGTCGTGGCCAACACGGTGGACGTCGAGGCGTCTTACGGCGGTGACGTGGATCTGGGGGTGCCCCACCACATCACCGTGGGGGCGGGGTTCCGGATCAAGACCATCGACTGGGCCTTCCTGGACGAGCCCCACACCGAGCGCCACCTCAACGGCTTCGTCGAGGACCGCATCACCTTCTTGCAGGGCGGCAAGGGGTTCGACGGCCTGGCCGCCGTGCTCGGATTCCGCTTCGACCAGCACCCGCTGGTGGGCTTCACGCCCTCCCCGCGGGTCGCGCTGGTGGCCAAACCCACCGCCCGGATGGCGATCCGCGCCTCGGCGGGCACCGCCTTCCGGATCCCGACCTTCATGGAGTCCTACCTCGCCCTGCGGGTGCCCGGACCCCTGACCGGGGTCGAGCTGATCACCTACGGCAACACCGATCTGCAGCCCGAGCTGATCCGCAGCGTCGAGCTGGGCTTCCGCTACGAGGGATCGGACTACTTCATGTTCGATCTGGCGGGCTACTACCAGCGGGTCAGCGACCTGATCGCCCTCGGTGACGTGATCTCGACTCCCGATCTCGGGCTCGACCCGGCCCAGCCGGATCGTTTTGTCGTGGGCACGTCGCAGTTCGAGAACGAGGCCACCGTCTTCGGCGGATTTGGTGTCGAGCCGTCGCTCCACGTCTTCCCCGTCGACGGCCTCGACCTGTCGGTGAACTACGCCTTCAACTACCTGATCGACCTGGATCTGGAGGTCCGGGACGCCCGGACACCGTTGCACAAGGTCAACGCGGGCATCCAGTACCGCTCGCCCTTCCTGCTGGACTTCGGCGTCGACCTCCACTGGGTCAGTCGATACACGATCCCCGAGCGTAACTTCGACGCGAACGGTGTCGTCCAGAACGATCCGCTGGAGATGGATTCCTACACCATCGTCAACGCGCGCATCGTCCTGCGCCTCTTGCAAGACCACCTGAACATCGGCGTCAGCGCCTTCAACCTGACCGCGTTCGGCCCCGACGGCGGCCACCGCGAACACGCGTTCGGCACCCGCATCGGACCGCGAATCTACGGCACCGTCAGCTACCGGTTCTGAAGGAGGACACCATGGAACACACTGAACACCATCGTCTCCTCCCCGCCCTCGCGCTGCTGGTCCTGCCAGCCCTGGCATGTGACCTGGAGGTGGTGCCCAACCGGGACAGCATCGCGCCGGCATCGGCGATCCACGGCACGGTCTTCCTCGACAAGGCGCCGGCCGGTGACGTCTATCTGATGCTGTACGACTGCGGCGCGCCGCCGCCCCCCGCCGGGAGCGGGCGACCGCTGGACTTCGTCGTGGTGCCGCAGGCGGCGTTCGACAAGAGCCAGGCCCCGTTCACCTTCCCCCTGGTCGAGGCCGGCGAGGCGGGCGGCGCCAGCCGCTGCTACCTGGTCACCGGCTTCCTGGATGCCGACCACGACTTCAACCCCTTCTACGGCGTCACCGCCCAGGTCACGGGTGGTGACCTGGCGGGGTTGCCAGTCACGGTATTCGTCCCCGGTCCGGTCGAGGAGGGCGCGGCGATCCCCCTGGTGGAGGACGTGAGCTTGGTGGTGGCGACCGAGGTGCCCCTGGACCGCCCCTCGTTCCAGATCACGCCGACCCACGAGTCCACGGGCATCTCGCCCTGTGGTGCCGAGCTGGGGGGCGACCCCGCGCTGGGCCTGGCTGTGGGCAAGGACACCGACTTCGCGCTGCCCTACGACCTGCTGTGTGTGGACGTGGACTCCCTGCCCCTGGCCACCGCGCTGGTGGACGTCGAGGCGCCGCTGTTCACCCTGGTGTTCGCGGCTGACGACGATGGGGACGGCCTGCCCGACGACCTGAACGGGGACACCGCCCCGGACGTGTTGTGGCCTCAGGTCCTGTTCCTGAAGCTGGATCCGGCCGACGAGAACGGGCTGACCACGGTGGACCCACCGGTGGTCATCCCGGGGATCGTGCTGCCCCAGGACCTCAACGACCCGACCACCCACAACCACCTGCTGGACTACCTGACCGCGGGGCTGCCCGCGGACGGGGAGACCGTCTACCCCGTCGCCCACCTGAACGTGATGATCCCCGAGGTGGTGGTCACCGACGCCGACGCGATCCCGCCGGTCACCGCTGCCCTGGAGGAGGTGGCCCAGGCCGTGGACGTGGGCGGCGCCTACCAGGTGCTGATCATGAACAACACGGGCCAGCTCTGGCAGACGCCCAACGAACTCGGTGCGCTGGGGATTCCGACACAGATCCAGACGCTTAACGTCACTCCCTGATCTAGGATGCTCTTTCGGAGGTCCGATCGATGCGGCTGTTCTACAAGCTGGGAGAAGTCCTGTTCGCCGGGCTGCTGGTCCTGCTCCCGATCTACCTGACGATCCAGGTGCTGGTCTGGATCTTCCTGTTCGTCGACAAGAGCGTGGGCACGGTCTTCGAGCCCCTGTTCGGACGTTACGTGTACGGCACCGGAGTGGTGGCGACATTCCTCGTGGTGTTCCTGGCCGGTCTGCTGACCCGCTGGTGGCTGACCCAGCGCCTGCTCACCTGGGTCGAGGAGGTGGTGCTGCGGGTCCCCGGGCTCGGCCAGCTCTACCACGCCATCAAACGATTGCTCGACCCGCTGGCGCGCAAGGAGGACCGCCCCTTCCGTGAGGCGGTGTGGGTCAAGGTCTCCGACGGTCTGATCGCGCTGGGCTTCATCACCTCCAACGAGCTGGACACGGGGGAACCGGACGGCGAGGGGCGGGTCTCGGTCTTCCTGCCGTCCTGCCACCCCTACTTCGGAATGGTCACCCTGGCCAGGCGCGAGGATCTGCGTCCAGCACCCGTGCAGCTCGACGAGGCGGTGAGCTACGAATTCGCCTTCGGGGCAGCGCCACCTCCGGGGGTGAAGATGACCGACGTCGGTGCGACCAAAGACGGCGACGAGGCCGCCGACTGAGCCTTGCCCGGGGTCGCGCGGCCGTTCGGACCTCCGCGTAGTCGTTGACATCCCCTGGGTAGACCCTACAGCATTCCCACGGTTCTCCCATGTGGTCATTCGTACTCGAGTTCCTCCGCCAGTTCATCTGGGCGTTCTCCGCCAGCGCGCCGTACTTCCTGATCGGCCTGCTGGCCGCGGGCGTGTTGCGGGTGTTCGTCCCCGACGAGTTGCTGGTGCGCTGGCTGGGGGGATCCCGGCGGCGGGGGGTGCTGACCGCGTCGCTGCTGGGTGTGCCGATCCCCATCTGTTCGTGTGGGATCGTTCCCCTGTCCATCGGCCTGCGGCGCAAGGGCGCGGGCCGCGGCGCGACCATGGCGTTCCTGATCGCCACCCCGGAGACCGGCGTACCGTCCATCGCCCTGACCTGGGGGCTGCTGGGTCCCCTGCTCGCGGTGATCCGCCCGTTGGTGTCCTGGATCACCGCCGTGCTGGCCGGCCTGTTCATCGAGGCGGCCGACGAGGAGGCCGGCTCGCTGGACGGCCAGGAGCAGCTGGGCGAAGAGGGCGAGGACGGCAGCGAGGGCGAGGAGGTCGACCCGGCCTGCGGGTCCTATGGGTCCGCCAACGAGAGCGCCGAGGACGGCTGTGAGGAGGCCGAGGCCGTTGGGGACGAGCCCGCATCCCCGCCGGGCCGCTCCCGGACGACCCAGGCGCTGCACTACGGCTTCGTCGAGCTGCTCACCGAGCTCGCTCCGTGGCTGCTGGTGGGGCTGCTGCTGACCGCCTTGATCGGCGCCTCGATCCCCGATGACGTGCTCGAGGGCAAGCTCGTCGGCACCGGGCTGCCGGCGATGTTGCTCGCCATCGCGGTGGGCCTGCCGCTTTACATGTGCGCGTCCGGTTCGACGCCGATGGCCGCCGCCCTGGTTGCCAAGGGGGTGAGCCCGGGCGCGGCGCTGGTGTTCCTGCTGACCGGCCCGGCCACCAACGTGGCGACGATCACGCTGGTCCGGCGGATCTACGGCGACCGCTTCCTTCGGATCTACCTGGGTACCATCGCGGGTGTGGCCGTGGCGGCGGGCCTCGGCTTCAACGCCCTGCTGGCGGCCACCGGCTGGTCGGTGATGGCCCGGGTCGGCAGCGGCGAGATGGCAGGCATCGGGCCCATGGAGCTGCTGGCGGCCCTGGTGCTGGCGGCCCTGATCGGCGGGAACCTCTGGCGCAGCGGGCTTCGCCAGCCCCTGGCCGAGCTGCGGGAGGGTTCGCTGGCGCTGGGTGTGCTCTTCCGACGCGGCCCCGACGGCGCGCGCCCCTGGCGGCGGGTGGTCGCCATCGCCCTGGCCGTGGCCGCGCTGGCCTGGCTGGGCACCGCCTTCACCCAGGTCCGCCCCGGCGAGCAAGGGGTGGTCCGCCACTTCGGCGCTCCCCGCGCGAACGTGCTGGAGCCCGGGCTCCACCTGCACTGGCCGCGGCCCATCGACCGCGTCGACGTCTGCGCGGTCGGCCAGGCGAGGCTGCTGGAGCTCGGCTTCCGGATGCGGGGGGGTTACACGGTCCGGGAACCCGAGGTGGCCGACGAGCTGGATCTGATCACCGGGGACGAGAACCTGGTCGACCTGACCACGGTCGTCGAGTACCGGGCGCTGGATCCACGGACCTTCCTGTTCGACGCCGAGGACCCGGAGGAGATCATCCGGCACGTGATCGTCGCGTCGATGAACGAGACCCTGGTGGATCGGGAGATCGACGCCGTGCTGTCCACGGATCGAGCCCCCGTGCAGGACAGGGCGCTGGAGCGGGCACAGGAGCTGCTGGACGGCTACGGGATCGGGGTCGAGCTGCTCGCCCTGCGGCTGATGAATGTCCACGCCCCACCCCAGGTCCACGACTCCTTCCGCGAGGTGGCCAGCGCCCAGGAGGACTCGGCGACCACGATCCGCACGGCCCAGGGGCAACGGGATCGGGCGCTGTCCGGCGCCCGCGGCGATGCGGCCGAGGCGCGGCTGTCCGCCCAGGCCGACGCCCTGCGGATCCGGGCGCAGGCCGCGGGCGAGGCCCATGCGTTCGCAGCCCTGACGCGGGCGGCGCGGGCCGCACCCGCGGGAACAAAAAAGCGGCTGTACCTCGAGACCCTCGAGCGCATACTCCCGGGGCGGCACAAGGTGATCCGGCCCGGGGCCGGCGCCGGTGCCTTCGAGCTATGGCTGGTGCCGGCGGTGACGCCGGCCGAGGAGGGGGATCGGGACACCCTTGCGGTCCCCGTCATCCCCCAGGCACCGGGCGATCCGACGAGCGCCACGGTGGACCTGAGCGCGGGCTACCCCTGAGCGGGGGCCAGCGGCGGGAAGGAAGGGACGCATGGCGACCCTGGTGAGATGGATCGGCGGGACCGGGCTGGCGGCGCTGGTGATCCTCGCGCTGGCCAGCTCGATCTATGTCCAGGACACCACGGAGTACGTGGTGGTCACCCTCTTCGGCGACCCGGTGCGCACCCGCCTCGAACCCGGGCTGGGCCTGCGCTGGCCCCTGGGGATCGAGCGGGTGGACCGCATCTCCAACCAGCTGCATCTGCTGATTCCCCCGGACGCCGAGTACCTGACCCGCGACAAGAAGAACCTCGAAGTCTCCTCTTTCCTGCTGTGGCGCGTCGCCGATCCCCTGGTCTTCCTCCGCAGCGTGGGGACCCGTGAGGGAGCCGAGGCGAGGCTGGCATACCTGCTGTCATCCGAGCTCGGCACGAGCCTGGGGCAGGTGGAGTTCGCCGCGCTGATCAACACCGACCCGGACCAGGACGGGCTCGGCGAGCTGGACTCCGGGCTGCTCGAGCGCTGTCGAGCCACCGCCCAGGCCGAGTACGGGGTCGAGGTGGTGGACGTACGGGTGCGGCGGCTGGGATTCCCGGAGCGCAACCGGATCAGCGTGTTCGAGCGCATGCGCGCCGAACGCAAGCGGATCGCGGTCAAGTACCGCTCGGAGGGCGAGGAGGAGGCCACCATCATCCGCGCCGAAGCCGATCTCGAGCGGGCCCGCATCCTCGCCGAGGCCGATCGGGAGGCCGCCGAGACCCGTGGTGAGGCCGAGGCCGAGGCCGCGCGGATATACGGCGAGACCGTGCGGGTCGACCCGGCATTCTTCGATTTCCTGCGCACCCTGGAGGCGTACGAACAGATCGTGGACGAGGACACCACGCTGGTGCTGCCCGCCGATGCGGAGCTGCTGGACCTGCTGGTGAACGGACCGGAGGGTTATCGGTGACGTCTCCGTCCGCCCGCGCCATCCGCGCCGCCTGGCGCCAGCTGCGACGCCCGTGGGCCCTGATCGCCCTGCTGGCCGTCGGCTGGGCGCTGTCGGGCCTCTACGTGGTGGACAAGCGCGAGAGTGGTGTACTGACGGCCTTCGGACGTGTGCTGCAGGACCGGGTCCCGCCCGGACTGCATTACCGCCTGCCCTGGCCGATGACGGCCATCCGGCTGGTGGACACCTCGACCACCCACACCATGAGCGTCGGCTTCAAGATCCGCGACATGGTGCTGGGCATCCCCACTCCGCCGGCCGAGAGCCAGTGGCTCACCGGCGACACCAACATCATCGAGGTGCGGATGGTCGTCCAGTACCGGGCGACGGATCCGGCGCGTTACCTGCTGGCAACCGAGGATCCGGACCTGCTGGTTCGCCACGCGGGCGAATCCGTGGTCACCGATCTGGTGGGCCACACGGCTGTTGAACAGGTGATGACCCACGGCCGCGGCGACCTCCTGGCCGAGAGCCAGCGGCGGATCCAGGGATTGCTGGACGACTGGGGATGCGGCATCGCCGTGACCTCGATCAACTTCGAGGCCATCGAGCCCCCCCGCGAGGTTGTGGACGCCTTCCATGCGGTCCAGAGCGCCAAGGCCGACAGCCAGCGGATGCACCAGGAGGCCGAGGCATACGCCAACACGGTGCTGCCAGAGGCTCGTGGCGAGGCGTCGAGCCTGCTGTCGGCGGCCCGCTCCCACCGCGAGCGGCGGGTGGCCCAGGCCCGGGGCTGGACCGCGCGTTTCGAGGCGCTGGCCGACGCCCACAAGACCGCCCCGCGGGCGACCCGCGTTCGGCTCTATCTCGAGTCGGTGGAGAGAACCCTGTCGAGCAGCGAGCTGGTGATCGTGGATCCAGGCGCGGCCGACGATGGATCCCGCACGGTTCTCGTGCGGACCGAGCCGGGCCCCGACGCCCCCCTCCCCTCCCCCTGATCGAACGCCTGCGCCGGCATCGGCGAAAATGTCCCACGTTCCATTTGTGCCAGACCCCCGGGCGCGTACAATGCGTCTTTACTGGAAGGACTTTCGGTCATCACCGACATCTTGGAACACGAATCGCCGCCGGGTGGGGTACGCGCCCCGCGGTCTGTTGGGGTTCTGGAAAGGGATCGCGGAGTATGCAGAGCAAGTTCATCTTCGTCACCGGCGGGGTGCTCTCGTCACTGGGCAAGGGACTGACCGCGGCGTCGATCGGCGCCATCCTCGAGAGCAAGGGCCTCAAGGTGATGATGCTCAAGCTGGATCCCTACATCAACGTGGATCCGGGCACGATGAACCCCTACCAACATGGCGAGGTGTACGTCACCGACGACGGCGCGGAGGCGGACCTCGATCTGGGCCACTACGAGCGCTTCACCTCGGCCAAGACCAGCCAGGACTGCAACACCACCACCGGCCGGATCTACCAGTCGGTGATCCGCAAGGAGCGGCGGGGCGAGTACCTTGGCCGGACCGTGCAGGTGATTCCCCACATCACCGACGAGATCAAGGCCAGCGTGGCCCGGGTCGCCGATCAGGCCGACGTGGTGATCGCCGAGATCGGCGGCACGGTGGGAGACATCGAGGGCCAGCCGTTCTACGAGGCGATCCGCCAGTTCCGAACCGATGTCGGTCGGGAGAATGTCCTGTACCTGCACGTGACCCTGGTGCCCTTCATCTGGACCGCCGACGAGCTGAAGACCAAGCCGACCCAGCACAGCGTCAAGGCGCTGCGCGAGATCGGCATCACCCCGGACGTGCTCGTCTGCCGCTGCGATCGGGACCTGCCGGACAGTATCAAGGCCAAGATCGCCCTGTTCTGCGACGTGGCCAGGGAGGACGTGGTCGCCGCCGCCGACGCGTCGTGCATCTACGAGGTGCCGGTCAACCTCCACGCCCAGGGGGTCGACGACCGGATCTGCAACAAGCTCAACATCTGGGGCCGTCGCGCCGACCTGTCCCGCTGGCAGGAGGTGGTGAACCGGTACAACAACGCCGAGGTCGAGGCCACCATCGGCGTGGTCGGCAAGTACGTGCACCTGGTCGAGGCCTACAAGAGCCTCAACGAGGCGCTGGTCCACGGCGGGCTGGCCCATCGCTGCAAGCTCGACCTGCGTTACGTCGATTCCGAAGGCCTGGAGAAACCGGGCGGCACCGATTGCCTGGCCGACGTGGACGGCGTGCTGGTGCCCGGCGGCTTCGGTGAGCGGGGCATCGAGGGCAAGATCGCGGCGGCGCGATACGCCCGTGAGAACGGCGTCCCCTTCCTGGGCATCTGCCTCGGACTGCAGATGGCGGTCATCGAGTACGCCCGGGCGAAGTGTGGCCTGGACGGCGCCCACAGCACCGAGTTCGACCAGGACACGTCCCACCCTGTCATCGACCTGATGGATCACCAGCGCAAGATCGTCGACAAGGGCGCGACCATGCGCCTGGGGGCCTATCCCTGCGTGCTGAAGGAGGGGTCGCTGGCCGGTCGGACTTACGGACAGGCCGAGATCTCCGAGCGCCACCGCCACCGCTTCGAGGTCAACAACGCCTACCGGGAGCGGATGGAAGAGGCGGGGCTGGTGTTCAGCGGGACGTCCCCCGACGGCCAGCTCTGCGAGATGGTCGAGCTGCCGGGGCACCCCTGGTTCCTGGCCAGCCAGTTCCACCCGGAGTTCAAGTCGCGACCGCTGGAGCCCCACCCGATGTTCCGGGACTTCGTGGGCGCGTCGATCGCCCACCGTGCCAGGCGCGCAGGCGGGAAGGACTGAGACCATGTGCGGATTCGTCGGCATGGTGAGTGAGGGCGACGTCTCGCCGGCCATCTCCACGGCGCTGCAGGCGCTGCAGCACCGCGGACAGGATTCGGCGGGGATGTTGACCCGAGACGGGGAGCGGTTCCTGACCCACCGCTCGATGGGGCTGGTGCGGGACGGTTTCTCGACCCAGGTGGTCGCGGACATGACCGGGGGCATCGGCATCGGTCACGTCCGCTACCCCACGATGGGCTCGCTGTCGCTGGAGAATGCCCAGCCCTTCTTCTACCGCCGGCCCGGCGTGTTCATGGCTCACAACGGCAACATCATCAACTACGAGCGGATGCGCCGCGATCTGGCCGAACGTTCGGTCCACGTGCTGAGCACCTGCGACGTGGAGCCGATGTTGCTGGAGTTCAGCGAGGCGCTGATGGAGCGCCGCCCGGCGGGCCACACGGTCGACGACGTGATCGCCGCACTGCGCGTGACCTACTACCGGGCCCGCGGCGGTTTCTCGTTCGCGCTGGCCGTGCGTGTCGACGGGGAGGACGCCCTGGTGGCCTGCCGGGATCCCAACGGTATCCGGCCCGGGGTCTGGGGCGAGTCGGACGGCACCTACGCGGTGGCGTCCGAGTCGGTGGCCCTCGACGCCCTCGACATCCGCAGCCGCGGCGACCTGCCGCCGGGGCACGCCATGTTCTTCCGTGCCGGCAAGGAGCCCCTCGAGGTGGAGATCGATGAGGGTCCCCACGCCCACTGCGTGTTCGAGGAGATCTACTTCGCGCGCCCCGACTCGGTGGTGTCGGGCAACACTGTCTACGCGCGCCGGTTGCTGCTCGGACGGCTGCTGGCTCGCCAGTGGCAGGCCCGGGGGCTGAGCTGCGACCGCGTGGTGCCGGTCCCGGACACGAGCCGGCCAGCGGCGATGGCCTTCGCCGAGGAGCTGGGTGTGCCCTACCGGGAGGGCTTCATCAAGAACCGCTACTCGGGCCGTACCTTCATCATGCCCGACTCGGTCACCCGCTCCCACGGCATGCGGCTCAAGCTCAATCCGATCCGCGAGGTGTTCGCCGGCTACCGGGTGGCGATCATGGACGACAGCATCGTCCGCGGCACCACGGTCTCGCGCATCGTCGAGCTGGTCCGGCAGCAGGGGGCCACCGAGGTCCACGTGGTGATCCACGCACCCCCCGTGCTCTTCCCCTGCTACTACGGCATCGACATGAGCACCCCCGAGGAACTCGTCGCGCGCCAGATCCACGCCGACGCGCCCGGTCCCGACGCCCTGGAGACCACCCGGGAGCAGGTGGAGGACGAGCTGGTCCGCCAGCTGGGCATCGACTCGCTGACCTACCTGTCGGTGGCCACCTTGCGCGAGGCCGGCGACGGCGGGCGCTGCATGGCCTGCTTCGACGGCGCCTACCCGGTCCCCATGTCCGACGAGGACCGCGAAGCCATCGAGGAGAACCGCCGCCGCTTCGGCACCCGCTGTGCGGGGATGTCGCCGGTTTTCTAGGCGCATACGCTGATCGCTGGCTAGCGCCCGGCGCTAGCCGCACTCTGGCGCTGGTCGGAAGGCGCCAGCAGATCCCGGGCTCGGTTATCCGTACAATGCTCCAACCGGATCCGGAGGAGCCATGAAGATCGCGCTGGGTCAGATCGCACCGGTGGTGGGAGACATCGACGGGAACGCGGCGCTCGTGCGGCGGGCGCTGGGCGAGGCGCGGGGGCTGGGGGCGCGGCTCGTTCTGTTCCCCGAGCTGTGTCTGACCGGATATCCGCCCCATGATCTGCTGGAGCGACCGGCGTTCGTCGAGCGTAACCTGGTGGTGTTGCGCGAGCTGGCCCGGGAGACCGACGGGATCGCCGCTGTGGTGGGGTTCGTCGACCGGGTGGATCACGGGCACGGCAAGCAGCTCCGCAACGCCGCAGCGTTGCTGGCCGGCGGACAGGTGGTCAGCGTGCACCACAAGGTGCTGCTGCCCACCTACGACGTGTTCGACGAGGCGCGGTATTTCTCCCCCGGCGGAGCGGTCCACGTGACCGAGCTCGACGGGGTCAAGCTGGGCATCTCGGTATGCGAGGACGCCTGGAACGATACCGAGCTGTGGTCGAATCCCCTTTACGCCCGCGATCCACTGGCGGAGCTGGTGGACGCGGGCGCGGAGCTGCTGATCAACCTGTCGGCGTCCCCTTTCACCCTGCCCAAGCGCGACGAGCGGCCGCGGATGTTCCAGGCCGCTGCCCGGCGGTTCGGCGTGCCGATGTTGTTCGTCAACCAGGCCTGCGGCAACGACGACCTGGTGTTCGACGGCCACAGCCTGGCCTTCGGCCCCGACGGGATCCCGTGGGCCCGGGGTGCGGAGTTCGACACCGACCTGGTGATGGTGGATGTCGCGGCGGGAACGGGCACACAGCGCGACGGGCAACCCAACGATGACGCGGCGGTGCTGGCGGCCCTGGTGCTGGGCACCCGGGACTACATCCATCGCTGCGGATTCAGCTCGGCCCTGGTCGGGCTGTCCGGCGGGATCGATTCGTCCGTGGTGGCGGCGGTGGCCGCCCGGGCCCTGGGCCCCGACAACGTGGTCGGTGTGGCCATGCCCACGCGCTACTCGTCCGCGGGCTCGCTGACCGACGCCGAAGCCCTGGCCCGCAATCTGGGGATCCACTACGAGGTGCTGCCCATCGACGGCCTGTTCCAGGGGTTCCTCGACGCCCTGGAGCCCCTGTTCGATGGACGCGCTGCGGACGTGACCGAGGAGAACATCCAGGCCCGCGTGCGGGGTGTGGTGCTGATGTCCCTGTCCAACAAGTTTGGCCACATGCTGTTGACCACGGGCAACAAGTCGGAGATGTCGGTCGGGTACGCCACGCTGTACGGCGACATGGCCGGCGGGCTGGCACTGATCGCCGACGTGCCCAAGACCCTGGTCTACCGGGTGGCGGTGGAGATGAACCGCGACGGCGAGCAGGTGCCCCAGACCGTGATCGACAAGCCCCCGTCGGCCGAGCTGCGGCCGGACCAGAAAGACAGCGACAGCCTGCCCGACTACGACGTGCTCGACGCCATCCTCTACCACCACGTGGAGCGCGGCGAGGACCGGGAAGCCATCGTCGCGCGCGGCTTCGACGGCGACGTGGTCGAGGACGTGATGCGCAAGGTGCGGATCGCCGAGTACAAGCGCCGCCAGGCCCCGCCCTGTCTCAAGGTGACCTCCAAGGCCTTCGGCTTCGGCCGCAGGATGCCGATCGCGCAGGGGTGGAGGGGATGAGTCGGACCCGCGGCGTCGCCCTCACCTTGGCGCTGCCGACCGGGAGCTGTGCTACCGCTGGGCCTCCCTGGGCGCCTTCTCGCCCGTGATGCGGACGCACCACGGCGCCTCGGACACCGAGAACTGGCAGTTCGACAGCGACGACGAGACCACCGAGTACTGGGCCGGGCTGGCCCGCGAACACACACGGCTGTTCCCCTGATCGTCGTCCCCTGAGCCCGCCGACGGGTTGCGGCCTCAAGCCCGAACAGGACCATCCGATGACCCAGAGGGAGGGTTCCCGCATGGGCAGGGATCGGACATCACCGGAACAGCGTTGCGCGCCGCGGGTGTGGGTGAGCTTCCCGGCCCAGGTGATGGTCGACGAGCGAGAACTGACCGGGGTGTGTACCAACCTGTCCACCTGCGGGATCTTCGTGCAGACCGACCAGGCCCTCGACATCGGCGACGAGGTGCGGGTGGATTTCGAGATCGCCGGGCGCTTCGGGCGCGATCAGGTGCTGGTGCTGGGCTCGGTGGCGCGGCGGATTCCGGTGGATCACCCGGATAGCGGTGGGCAACAGCACGGTCACGGCATCAACTTCGACCGCTGCTTGCTGGGCGACGACGAGCTGCGGGAGTTCATCCGCGAGCAGCTGGGATTGGAGCCGGAAGACGTGGCCGCACCAGCGGCCGCCGTCGGCATTCCGTCGGGCATGGGGGGCAGTGGCGCCTCGATCCCGGATCCCGAACACCCGGCCCTGTCGACCATCCGCCGCATGAACTCCACCGCCGACCGGCCGACGGTGCGCTGGCGCTGGGTAGCGTGGACCGTGCCCGCGGCCGCGATCCTGGCCGTCGAAGCCGTATTCGTCGTGTGGTTGGTCGGCGTGTTGCGCCCCGGCTGAGGCGCGACCATTCAGGCCGAGCGGCCGAGGATCCCGCGCCCCAGCGCGGCCACCACAAAACCCGCGGTCAGGAGCAACACGATCACCGCACCGGGGGGCAGATCCAGCCACAGCGAGAGCAGAGCGCCCGCCGCGGTCAGGGTGGCGCCGATGGTCACCGCCAGCAACATCATCACCGGCAGGCCGCGGGCGAACAGGCCGGCGATGGCCGCCGGCAGGGTCAACATCGCGATCGCCAGCACCACGCCGACCACCTTGATCAGCACGACCACGGTCAGCGCCACGAGCACCAGCAGCAGGAAGTTCATCGCGCCGACGCGGATCCCGGACAGGCGGGCGAACCCCTCGTCGAACACCAGGATCTGCAGGTCCTTGTACAGCAGGGCCACGACCGCCAGGATTCCGACGACCAGCCCGCCCATCACCCACAGATCGACGGCGCGGATCAGCAGCACGTTGCCAAACAGGATCGACGCCGGGTCCTGGACCCGGACCGCAGAGCGGTCCACCAGCGACAGCAGCAGCACGCCCACCGCCATCCCGATCACCCACAGGGCGCCGATGGCCGAGTCCTCCCGCATGCGTCGACGCACCCAGCCGCTGCTCAGCACGGCGGCGGCGGCCAGGGCGAACAGCGCCGCGCCCGCCAGGGGATCGAACCCGGCCCACCCCAGCCGATCCTGGAGCAGATAGGCCAGCCCGATGCCGCCAAAGGCCGTATGGGAGATCCCTCCGGACACGAACACGATCCGCCGCACCACCACGAAGGTCCCCACCACCCCGCAGGCCACCGACGCCAGCAACCCCGCCACCAGCATCCGCTGGACGAAGGGCATGGCGAGCATGTCGAGGAATCCGTCCCCCACCCTCAGCCCCCCTCCCCTTGCCCCTGCCCTTGCTCCTCCCCGTCGTTCCCCGCGTGCTCCCCCTGACAGTCGATCCCGCAGCTGTCCCCCTCGTGATGCGCCAGCACCCGGTGGGGCACTCCGTGGGCGATCAGGTCGACGGGACACCCGTACGCCTGCTCGAGCATCTCGGCCGTCAGCATCTGGTCTCCGTGGGTGAACAGGCGGTGATTGAGGCAGGCGATCTGCTTGACGTGGGACGACATCACGCCCACGTCATGGGTCACCAGCACGATGGCCACGTCGTGGTTCAACTCGGAAAGTAATCCGTAGATGCTCTCCTGGAAGCGGCTGTCCACGCTGGCCGTGGGCTCGTCCAGCAGCAGGATCCGCGCGTTGGCCACCAGCGCCCGGGCGATGTAGATCCGCTGGCGTTGTCCGCCGGACAGATCCCCGATCCGTTCCCCGCGCAGGTCAGCCATCCCGACCTGCTCCAGCGCCCGCTCCGCCGCGCTGCGATCTTCGGGTCGCCAGCCCGGCGCGATTCCCCGCCGCGCGCGCCGGCCCATCAGCACGACATCCCACACCGAGATCGGGAACGCGGGGTCGAACTCGGGGTACTGGGGCACGTACCCCACGTCGACCCGGCTCGCGGTGGGCTCCCGGCCGAAGATCCGGATCGAACCGCTCAGGGGGGGGACCAGCCCCAGGATGCTCTTGAGGAGGGTCGTCTTGCCCCCGCCGTTGGGGCCGATGATGCCCAGGTAGCCATCGGCATGGACCTGGAGATCGATGCCCTCGATCACCGGCGTACCGCCGTACCCCGCCGACAGCTCCCGGATCTCGATGGCGAGGTCTCCCATCCTACCCACCCCCGGGCGCCTGGCCGGTCCCGGAGCCGCTCGACAGCGCCTCCGCCAGCGCCCGCAGCTGGGCCGGTACGTCCGCCGCGAGGGGATCCACGGTGACGACCTGTCCACCGATCTCGGCGGCGATCACCTGGGCCGCCGAGGCGTCGAACTGGGGGGACACGAACACGGTGTCGATGGACTCGCGATTGGCCTGGGTGATCACCTCGGCCAGGCCGGCGGGGCCCGGTTGCTGTCCATCCTCCTCGACGGCCAGCTGTCGCAACCCGTACGCGTCGGCGAAGTAACCCCACGAGGGGTGAACCACCAGGAATCCACTGCCGATACGGGGTTTCAGCAGCGTCCGCAGATCCCGATCCAGCCGGTCCAGCTCGGCGTCCAGGGCGATCGCCCGCTCGCGGTACCCGGCCGCCCCGGCAGGATCGGCCTCCGCCAGCGCGTCATGGACGTTGCCGGCCATCTCGCGGAGGTTGGCCGGCGCCAGCCAGACGTGGGGATCGGCCACGCCGTGGTGGTGGCCATCGCCGTGGCCGTGGCCGTCGTGGTTCTGCACGGACCAGTCCCTCAGCCTGACGTCGGCTGCGATCTCCACGACCTTCATCGAAGGCGCCGACTCGCGCAGGGCGTCGAGGTGGGCGACCTCGAACTCCACCCCGGTGCCGACGGCCAGGTAGAGGTCGGCCCGGCCAACCTCGAACAGCTGGGCCGGGACCGGCTCGTAGCCGTGGGGGCTCTGGCCCGGCGGCACCATCACGGTCGCCCGGACCCGATCGCCGCCGACCCGTTCGACCAGCCAGCGCTGGGGCTCGATGCTGACCACCACGTCGAGCCCGGCCTCCTGCTCGACGTCCGCTCCTCCCGCCGCGCCGCAGCCCGCCTGCCCGCCCGCGAGCGCGAACAACAGCGAGTACAGCGCGGAGCGGATCGCGGTCCGCAGCATGGGCATCCTCCGGGGCGGGAATGTACCACGCCGGCCCATGACACGGACCGGCTAGATCCCGTGCAACTTCGAAGCATTGCCGGCGAACACGCCCGCTCGCTCGGCCTCGTCGAACCCCGCCCGCTCCAGTAGCGCTCGGATGTGCGGGATCTCGCCGCCATGGCCGAACCACGGCCAGTCGGTGCCGAACAGGACGTGGCCAGCGCCGTGGTCGCGCAGCAGCGCGACGAAGGCATCGCCGGGCAACACGTGGGCGGCGTTGGAGGTATCCAGATACAGGTTGTGAGCCGGGGACAGCTCGCGCCGCAGCTCATCGGGATCGGCGGCCAGCCCCCCCATGTGGGCGCCGACCCAGTCGATCCCCGGGAGTGTCCGGACCAGGCGGGCCAGCCGCGGCGGCGTGGTCACGTGGGCCTGCTCGCAGCGGAAGTGGTCCGCAGCGCGGGTGTAGGTGTCCAGCACCACCACCGGTCGCCGCCCATCCCGCCCGCCGGCCTCCTCGATCCGCGCGAACATCGCCAGCGCCGCATCCCCGAGCGGAGCGAAGCGCTGGGTGAACGAAGACAGCTTGAACGTGTGCGGGCGTCGGGCCAGGGCCGCTTCGATCGCCGCGGCCAGGTCTGCCATCTCCGGGTGCAGCGTCGATGCCGCCACCAGCCTGGGGTGGGCCGCGGCCGCACGGCGGTGGAGTTCGTTGGCCTGCTCGACGCCGTCGGGGGGGGCCGTGGGCAGCAGCAGACAGGTGCGCACGCCGGCCTCCGCCGCCGACCTGTCCAGCTGGGCCGGATCCAGTCGGGCCGACGCGACGCTCACCTCCAGGCGCAGCTCAGCGAGAACCTGCGGCCTGCGCGCCATGCTCCGCATGATCGACGGCGTGAACAAGTGGGCGTGGGCGTCGATCACGGCCAGGCGCGTGCTGCCCGATGGGCTCCCGCGACGATATCGATCGTTGACTCCGGACGCCATGTAGCTAGTCTGTCCGACGTCTCGCGTCGACGGCAATTCGCAGACGGGAATGTGATGGAGCGGATCTACCTGGATCACAACGCAACGACCCCCGTCGACCCGCTGGTGGTCGACGCGATGCTCCCGTACCTGACCACCGAGTTCGGCAATCCGTCCGCCATCACCCACGAGGGGCGTCGCGCGCGCCTGGCCCTGGACCGCGCCCGCCGACAGGTCGCCGACTTCATCGGCGGGGATCCCGCCGAGGTGGTCTTCACCAGCGGCGGCACAGAGGCTGACAACCAAGCCCTGCTGGGGGCCGTCGCGGCCACGGGTCGCAACCGCGTCATCACGTCCGCCATCGAGCACCAGGCGATCCTGACCCCTTGCGAGCAGTTGGAGCGCGACGGCCTGACAGTGACCCGGTTGGGGGTCGATGGCCACGGCCAGGTGGACCCCGACGAGGCCATCGCGGCCCTCGGCGACGACGTGGCGCTGGTCAGCGTGATGCTGGCGAACAACGACGTGGGCACCTTGCAACCGGTGGAGGCCATCGCAGCGGCGGCCCTGGACCGGGGCGTGCTGAGCCACACCGACGCGATCCAGGCGGTGGGCAAGCTGCCCGTCGACGTGAACGAACTCGGCGTCGACCTGCTCTCCCTGTCCGGACACAAGTTCCACGGTCCCAAGGGTGTGGGCGCGCTGTGGATCCGGGGAGGGACGCCGATCACCCCGCTGCTCCGCGGCGGATCCCACGAGAGCCGTCGGCGGGCGGGGACCGAGAACGTGGCGGGCATCGTCGGGCTGGGTCGCGCCTGCGAGCTGGCCCGCGAGCGGCTGGACGAGGACGTGGCGCGGATCCGGGGGCTACGCGACCGGCTGGAGTCGGCGATCCGGGCCCGGGTCGAGGGGGGCGAGTTCAACGGCCACCCCGACCAGCGGCTGCCCAACGTGGTCAATGTCAGCTTCCCCGGCGTGGACGCCGAGCTGGCGCTGATGAACCTGGACGTGCTGGGCGTCACCGTATCTTCCGGATCTGCCTGCAGTTCGGGTTCCCCCGAACCCTCCCACGTTCTGCTGGCCATGGGGCGCGACCGGGAACGGGCCGAGGGGGCGATCCGGATGAGCCTGGGGCGGGACAACAGCGAAGACGAGATCGACCGCACCGTGGATGCGCTGCACGAGGTCCTCGAGCGGCTTCGGGAGATGGGCTGAGACCATGGATCACCAGACCAAGTACGAGCGCTTGTTCGCCCGCATCCGGGAGATGGAGAGCGTGGTGGTGGCGTTCTCCGGTGGAGTCGACAGCACCTTTCTGCTGTATGCGGCCCACCAGGCACTGGGGGACGCGGCGCTGGCGGTGACCGGCCGCTCGCCGTCGGTGCCCGCCGACGAGTTGGAGGGGGCGCGGGCGCTGGCCGAGCGCATCGGCGTTCGCCACCGGGTGGTGGACACCGCCGAGTTCGAGGACCCGCAGTTCGCGGTCAACCCGCCGGACCGCTGCTACCACTGCAAGTCGACCCTGTTCTCCACCCTGTGGACCGTGGCCCGCTCCGAGGGGATTCGGCGGGTCATCGAGGGCAGCAACCTTGACGATCGCGGAGACTACCGGCCGGGTTCGGTGGCCTGCCAGGAGCTGGAAGTCCGCTCGCCGCTGGCCGAAGTCGAGCTGACCAAGGACGAGATCCGCGCCCTGTCCAGAGAGGCGAATCTGCCCACCTGGTCCAAGCCGGCGATGGCCTGCCTGGCGTCGCGGGTGCCCTACGGCGAGGAGCTGACCCCGGAGCGGATGGCCCGCATCGAGGCGGCGGAAAAAGCCGTGCGGGGCCTGGGTTTCGAGCAGCTTCGCGTCCGCGACCACGGCACGCTGGCCCGGATCGAGCTGCCGCCGGACCAGATCCCGCGACTGGCCGATGCCGCGATCCGCGAGGCCGCGGTGACCGCGCTGAAGACCGCGGGTTACACCTACGTGTCCCTGGACCTGACCGGCTACCGTACCGGGGCGATGAACGAGACGTTGCTCCGCGGCGGCGACGGTGAGGAATCCAGCGCGGGAGAGCAGCCATGAGCGGGATCGAGATCGCAGAGGCCCTCGAGCTGCTCGCTGTCGAGGGTGCCCAGATGCACCAGCTGTTCGCCCGGGCGACGGCGGCGCGCTACGAGCACCACGGCAACCGGGTCCGCCTGTGTGGCATCGTCAACGCCAAGAGTGGGGGCTGCCCCGAGGACTGCGCCTTCTGCGCCCAGTCGGCCCACGCGAAGACCGGCGTCGAGCGGTACGGCCTGCTGGGTGCCGACCAGATGGTCGACGCGGCGCGGATCTCCGAGCAGGACGGCGCGGCCCGGTTCGGGATCGTGACCTCCGGCCGCTCGGTGTGGCGCGAAAGCGAGATCGAGACCATCGCCCAGGCGGTCACGACCGTGGGCGCCGAGACCGGCATGGAGCCCTGCGCGTCCCTGGGGCATCTGACTCCGGACGCCCTGCGGCGGCTCAAGGACGCAGGGCTGGGTCGCTACCACCACAACCTGGAGACCGCCGAGAGTTACTTCCCCGAGATCTGTACCACTCGCCGCTACTCGGACGCCTTCGAGACCATCATCGCGGCCAAGGAGGCCGGCCTGAGCGTGTGCTCCGGGGGCATCTTCGGTCTGGGCGAGGACCCGGCCCAGCGCATCGAACTGCTGGCCAAGCTGCGGGAGCTGGACGTGGACTCGGTGCCGCTGAACTTCCTGCGGCCGATCCCCGGCACCCGGCTGGAGGGGAGCGCGCCGTTGCCCCCGCTGGACTGTCTCAAGGTGATCGCGGTGGCCCGGCTGATGATGCCCGACAAGGAGATCCGGATCTGCGGCGGCCGCGAGCACAACCTGCGGGACCTGCAGTCGTGGATCTTCGCGGCCGGCGCGGACGGGATGATGATCGGCGGCTACCTGACCCTCGCCGGGCGCGGGGTCGAGGAGGACCTGCAGATGATCCGCGACGCGGGCATGGTCCCCGTCGGCCCCGGCATCGAGGGCTAGCCCTCCCATGACCGGCGAGCGGGTGGTGGTCGCGATGAGTGGGGGGGTGGACTCGTCGGTGACCGCCGCGCTGCTCGCGGAGCGGGGGTACGAGGTCATCGGCCTGACCCTGCGGCTGATCTCCTGCGACGATCCCGGCACCCGCGGCTCCTGCTGCGACGTGGACGCGGTCGCCGGCGCCCGCGCGGTCGCCGGGTCGCTGGGCGCGCCGCACTACGTGGTCGACGTGGAGCAGGAGTTCGACCGGGCGGTGCTGCGGCCAGCCTGGGACGAGTACGACCGCGGTCGCACGCCCAACCCCTGCGTGCTGTGCAACGCTCGCATCAAATGGACCGCCCTGCTGCGTCACGCCGACTCGTTTGGCGCGCACCTCGTCGCCACCGGTCATCACGCGAGGATCGTGACCGGTGATGGCCCTGCCCAGCTGCACCGCGGTGTCGATCCGCGCAAGGACCAGTCCTACTTCCTGTTCCGCCTGACCCCCGAGCAGCTGGCCCGCACTCTGCTGCCGGTTGGCGAGGTCACCAAGGACGAGGTCCGCGCGGTCGCCCGTTCGCTCGGTCTCGCCACCGCCGAACGGGAGGAGAGCCAGGACGCCTGCCTGGCCGCGGCCGAGGGGGGCTTCGCCGAGGCCCTCCGCCGCCGCTTCGACGGCGACGCCCGTCCGGGGGCGCTGCTGGACGACCGGGAGCGGGAGGTTGGGCGCCATCCCGGGGTCCATCGCTTCACCATCGGCCAGCGGCGAGGGCTGGGTGTGGCCCTGGGTCGCCCGGCCTTCGTGCGGGAGATCGACGGCACACGGGTTCGGCTGACCACCGACGAGGCGCGGCTCGCCGCCCCGGGCCTGGTGGTGGCCGACACCCGCTGGCTGGTGGCGCAAGCGCCCCAGTTCGCGGACCGCGTGCTGGTGCAGAGCCGCTACCGGCAGCGGCCCGTGGCCGCCCACGTCGAGGCCAGCGAGGGCGGACGGACGCGCGTGCGGTTCGATCGACCCCAGCGGGCGGTCACCCCGGGGCAGGCCGCGGTCTTCTACAATGGAGAGCAGGTGCTGGGCGGCGGCTGGATCGAACGCGGCTTGCCAGCCGAGGCCCCGACCGAGGAGCAGTGATGGCGGACGCGGACCGCTACGACCGGCAACGACGGCTCGACGTGTTCGGCGACGACGGCCAGCGCCGGCTCGCCGAGGGTCGCGCCCTGATCGTCGGCTGCGGCGCCCTGGGCAGCAGCCTGGCCAGCCTGCTGGCCCGGGCCGGCGTCGGTCACCTGCGCATCGTCGACCGGGATCTGCTGGAGAAGAGCAACCTGCACCGCCAGGTGCTGTACGGCGAACAGGACGTGGCCGACGGATTGCCCAAGGCGGTGGCGGCCGCCCGCCGGCTGCACGAGATCAACAGCGAGGTGTCCATCGACGAGCAGGTCGCGGATGTGGACGCCCGCAACATCGGCAGCCTGGTCGAGGGCGTCGACCTGGTGCTGGACGGCACCGACAACTTCGAGACCCGGTATCTGATCAACGACGCCTGCGTCGAACGGGGCCTGCCATGGGTCTACGGCGGCGTGGTCGGCACCGTCGGCATGACCCTGACCGTGGTGCCCGGCGAGGGACCTTGCCTGCGCTGCGTGTTCCCCGAGCCGCCTCCCCCGGGCTCGCTGCCCACCTGCGACACCGTCGGCGTGCTCAACACCGCGCCGGCCCTGGTGGCGGCGCTGCAGGCCACCGAGGCCATCAAGCTGTGGATCGAACCCGGAGCCGTCGACAGGAAGCTCAGGCACGTGGACCTGTGGGACGGCAGCATCCGGGCCCTGACCATCGAACGCTCCCCGGATTGCCCGGCCTGCGTGGCCCACCGCTACGACTTCCTCGCCGAGCGTGCCAGCTCGTGGACCACCACTCTGTGCGGCCGCAATGCCGTCCAGATCACCCCCCCTGCCGACGCACCGGCCGCCGATCTACAGCGATTGCGCAGCCGGCTGGAGGCGGTGGGCAGCGTGCGGGACAACGGGCTGCTGATCCAGGCCGACGTCGACGACCACTCCCTGCTGCTGTTCCCCGACGGCCGCGTCATCGTCGAGGGCACCACCGATCCGGCCCTGGCCCGCAGCCTGGTGGCGCGCTACGTGGGCAGCTGACCGGCCCGCTCGCGCCCGCGGACAAATATGTCGATCCAGCGCGCCGGAGTTGCGTCTCCCGCGTTTTCCAGGCAAAAGACGGAGGTCGCCCTGCCGGCGACGGCAAGGAGGTTCCCGTGAGTCGATCCCGCTACTGGCTGACCCTGTGTGTGCTCCTTCCCGCCTTCGCCCTGCTGGGCTGTGACACCGACGGCGACGGACTGAGCAACGCCGAGGAGGCCGACCTGGGCACCGACCCGGACCTGGCCGACACCGACGGCGACGGCGTCGACGACGGCGACGAGCTCGACGACGGCACCGATCCCCTCGAGGCGGACAGCGACGGCGACGGCCTCGACGACGGCGAGGAGAAGGACGAGGGCTGCGATCCCAACGACCCGGACACCGACGGGGACGGCTACAGCGACTTCGACGAGGTGGCCGAGGACTCGGATCCCACGGACGAGGACGACAAGATCTACGAGGGCGACTGGCCCTACAACCCGGACAAGGACGACTACGACGCCCCCTCGGTGGACGACGGCGTGGCGTCCATCGGCGAGCTGATGGCGCGGATCCAGATGATGGATCAGTACGGCGACGAATTCGACCTGTACGACCTCTCCGGCCAGGGCAAGCCGATCGTGCTGGACATCTCCGCCACGTGGTGCCCGCCCTGCCAGGCCCTGTCGAGCTGGCTCGCGGGCGGACCCGACAGCGCTGCGTTCCAGACCTACTACCCCAACGTCAGGCAGATGGTCGACGACGGCGACATCCAGTGGGTGACGGTCATGGGCCAGGACAACTACGGCAACGCGCCGGGCCTGGAGGTCCTCGAGTCCTGGGAGGAGTCCTACCCCCACGACTTGATCCCGTTGCTGGCCGACACCGGCGAGTTCTGGGAGAAGTACCTGGTCTACGCCTGGCCGACCCTGTACTTCATCGACGCCGACATGATCATCCAGGAGATGCCGGACGGCACCGACATGGGCCACTGGGACGCCATGCAGATGGCCAACGACTACACACCCTGAACCGCGCCCAGGGACGCTGCCAGCGCCGGGGCGAACCGCGCGGCCAGGGTCGCCTCGGCGATCAGCTCCGAGGCGCTGACCCCGACGATACCGACCCCGAGCACGAGTCCGCTAGCGGGATCCGGCAGCACCTTGACCAGCCCGTCGGTTCGACCGAGGGTCCGGGCCCGGCAACACGGGGCGCTGGCGGGGGTTCGCAAGTTCCCGGTCCGCATCAAGTGTGCGTTGCTGCCGTGGATCACCCTCGAGCAGGCCCTCACCGAGCTGGGATCGGGCTGTAGCGGAAAAGCCCCGCGTCACCTGGCCAGCGCGCGAAGCACCGTGTGGAGGATGCCGCCGTTGCGGTAGTAGTCCACCTCGATGGGGGTATCGATCCGGCATGTGACCGAGAAGCGGCCGCGCCGGCCGCCGTCGGCGGTGTACTCCACCTCCACGGCCTGACCGGGCTGCAGGTCATCGTCCACGTCGATGCCGAAGGTCTCGCTGCCGTCCAGACCGAGGCCGGCGACGGTCTGGCCCTCCCCGAGCTCCAGCGGCAGCACGCCCATTCCGATCAGGTTGCTGCGGTGGATCCGCTCGTAGCTCGTCGCGATGACCGCCTTGACCCCCAGCAGGTAGGTACCCTTGGCCGCCCAGTCCCGGCTGGAGCCCATGCCGTAGTCGACCCCGGCAAGCACCACCGTCGGCGTGCCCGCGTCCTTGTAGCGCAGCGAGGCTTCGTGGATCGGGATCACCTCGCCGCTCGGGTGGTGGGTGGTCCAGCCGCCCTCGGTGCCGGGCGCCAGCTCGTTTCGCAGCCGGATGTTGCCGAAGGTGCCCCGGGTCATCACCCGATCGTTGCCCCGCCGGCTGCCGAAGGAGTTGAAGTCGCGGATCTCGACGCCCCGGTCGATGAGGAACGCCCCGGCCGGGCTGTCCACCGGGATCGCCCCGGCCGGGCTGATGTGGTCGGTGGTCGTGCTGTCGCCGACCTTGACCAGCACGCGGGCGCCCTCGATGGCTGCGATGGGCCGCGGCTCGGGGGCCATGTCGGTGAAGAACGGCGGCTCCTGGATGTAGGTGCTGTCCTCGCTCCAGGCGAAGATCGCGCCGCCGCTGACCGGGATCTCGTTCCACCGCGGGTTGCCGCCCTCGATGCCGTCGTAGGCCCGGTGGAACATCTCGGCATCCAGCGCCGCGTCCAGCGCCTCGGTGATCTCCGCCGCGCTGGGCCAGATGTCCTTCAGGTACACCGACTGACCGTCGCGTCCGATCCCCAGCGGATCGTTGGCCAGGTCCAGGTCGACGGTGCCAGCCAGGGCGTAGGCCACCACCAGGGGCGGCGAGGCCAGGTAGTTGGCCTTGGTGTAGGGGCTGATCCGCCCCTCGAAGTTGCGGTTGCCCGAGAGCACGGACGACACGACCAGGTCGGCGTCCTCGATGGCGCCGACGATGGCGTCGTCCAGCGGACCGCTGTTGCCGATGCAGGTGGTGCAGCCGTACCCGACCACGTGGAAGCCCAGCGCCTCCAGCGGCTCCATCAGGCCCGCCTTGGCCAGGTAGTCGGTGACCGTCTTCGAGCCCGGGCCCAGGCTGGTCTTGACCTGGGCGCTGACGGTCAGCCCGGCGGCCACCGCCTTGCGCGCCAGCAGCCCGGCGGCGAGCATCACCGACGGGTTGGAGGTGTTGGTGCAGCTGGTGATCGCTGCGATCACCAGATCGCCGTGGGTCAGGGAGCCCCGGCTGCCGTCGCGGAACTCGATCTCGGCCGAGCGGGCCTGGAGCCTCGACTCGTCGATGCCGAAGCCCTGGGGGCCGACCGGCGCCATCAGCGCGCGGCGGAAGGTGGACCGCATGTCCTGCAGCTCGATGCGGTCCTGGGGCCGCTTGGGACCGGCCAGGCTCGGCCGCACGGCGGACAGGTCCAGCTCCAGGGTGTCGACGAATTCGGGATCGGGGGTGTCGTCGGTGCGGAACATCCCCTGGGCCCGGTAATACCGCTCGACCCGATCGATCAGGGCCCCGGGGCGACCCGTGCGGCGCATGTAGCGCAGGGTCTCGTCATCCACCGGGAAGAACCCCATCGTCGAGCCATACTCCGGGGCCATGTTGGCCACGGTCGCCCGGTCGGGCAGGGTCATCGTCGACAGGCCCGGACCGTAGTACTCGACGAACTTTCCGACCACCCCCTTGGCCCGCAACACCTCGGTGACCAGCAGCACGAGATCGGTGGCTGTCGAGCCCTCCGGGAGCTTGCCCACCAGCTTGAAGCCCACCACCTCCGGGATCAGCATGTAGATCGGCTGCCCCAGCATCGCCGCCTCGGCCTCGATGCCGCCCACCCCCCAGCCGACGACGCCGATGCCGTTGATCATCGTTGTGTGCGAGTCGGTACCGACCAGCGAGTCGGGGTAGGCCACGCCCGCCCTCTGCTGGACGACCGTTGCCAGGTACTCCAGGTTGACCTGGTGGACGATGCCGGAAGCGGGCGGGACGACGCGGAAGTTGTCGAACGCCTGCTGCCCCCAGCGCAGGAACTCGTACCGCTCCCGGTTGCGCTCGAACTCCCGATCCGCGTTGATCAGCAGCGCGGCCGGCGAGCCGTACTCGTCCACCTGCACGCTGTGGTCGATCACCAGGTCGACGGGATTCTGGGGATTGATCTTCTGGGGATCGCCGCCCATGCGGGCCATCGCCGACCGCAGGGCCGCCAGGTCCACCACCGCGGGCACGCCGGTGAAGTCCTGCAGTACCACGCGGGCGGGTTTGAACGGGAATTCCAGACGCGCGGGCGCTGCCGGACTGTAGGTGGCCAGCTTGAGCACATCGTCCCGGGTCACGTCCCGGCCGTTCTCATTGCGCAGCACCGACTCGAGCAGGACGCGGATGGAGAACGGGAGCCGGGCCATGTCGCCGAAGCCCTGCTCTTCCAGCCGGGCCAACCGATAGTAATCGACGGTTCCGCTCGCGGTCTCCAGTGTGGACCGGGCGCCGAACGAATTGTTTGCTACGGGAACGCTCATGGGATGTCTCCGGGGCTGTCCATGCTGGCTACTCGCAAGGTAGGCATGGCTACCAACACTATCAACGGCGCCGACAGGCGGTGTTGGCCAGCTCGACCCCGGTCGGACCCGCGCCGATCACGACGTGGGGGCCGCGCTGGAATTTCACGGGCCGGTCACCACCGAGGTCGAGACGTGGAACACAGGCGGAGCCGCGATGGTTCGCTTGACTGCGCACTGATCGGCAGCGCGGATCAGGGCCTTGTGGTAACGCTCGGGGAACCCGGGCGGCACCTGGATGTCCAGCTCGACCCGGGTCAGCGGACCTCCTTTGGCCGCCCACTCCATCGATTGCACGATCCGGATGCCTTCGGTGGGGATATCCCGCTTGCGGCAGAACGCCTGCACGTACACACCAGCGCAGGTTCCGATGGACGCCAGGAACAGGGTGTAGGGCTCGGGGGCCGAGCCGTCGCCACCGCCCTTGACCGACTGGTCGGTGTGGATCAACAGATCTCCCACCCGGGCGTCTACCCGCTTGTTCTCGCCAAACTCGACCGTCATCTGCAGGCCCATCAGCTACCTCACTCTCCGGTCACCGCGCGCGGATCGAGTGCCCGCGCCAGGGTCTCGTCGTCCAGCAGACCGCTATCCCGGGCGACCTCCCGCACCGTTCGTCCGCTGCGGTGGGCTTCGTGGGCGATCTCGGCCGCCGCGTCGTAGCCGATGACGGGCGCCAGGCCGGTGCACATCGCCAGTGAGCCCTCGATCAGCGACTCGCATCGCGCTTCGTCTGCCCGCAGGTCCCGGACGGCTCGCTCCACCAGATTGTCGGCGGCCGCGGCCAGCAGCCGGACCGACTCCAGCAGCTGGTGGGCCATCAACGGCAGCGCGGCGCACAGCTCGAAGTTGCTCAAGGTCGCCGCCGCATGGCTGACGCTGGCGTCGGCGCCCACCACGAAGGCCGCCACCTGCATCACCGACTCGCAGATCACCGGATTGGTCTTGCCCGGCATGATCGAGCTGCCGGGCTGGACCGCGGGCAGCTCCAGCTCGCCGATCCCGCCGCGGGGTCCGGACGCCAGCCAGCGCAGGTCGTTGACCACCTTGGTCAGGGTCACGGCCACGGTCTTGAGCGCCGCACCGCAGTTCACGGCCGCGTCCTGGGCCCCCTGGGCCGCGAAGTGGTCGCCCGCCTCCGCCAGCGGAAGGCCGAGCTCGGCGCCCAGCCGCCCGGCGACCTCGGCCCCGAACCCCGGCGGGGCGTTGAGGCCCGTGCCGACGGCGGTCCCGCCGATGGGCAGCTGGCAGAGGGCTGGCTGGACCGCCTCGACCCGCGCGACCGCCCCGTCGACCAGGGCCGCCAGGCCGCCGAGCACCTGGCCCAGGCGCACCGGGGTGGCATCCTGCAGGTGGGTTCGACCGATGGTGACCACGTCATCCAGCTCGCGCCCCTTGGCTGCCAGCGAATCCCGGAGCTGCCGCAGGGATGGCAGCAGCGACCCCCGCAGCTCGCCGAGCAGCGCCACCTGCAATGCGGTGGGGATCACGTCGTTGGAGGATTGGCCCATGTTGACGTGGTCGTTGGGATGCACCGGATCCCTCGATCCGACCTCGCCTCCGGCGAGCTGGATCGCCCGGTTGGCGATCACCTCGTTGGCGTTCATATGGGTCGAAGTGCCGCTGCCGGTCTGGAACACGTCGACCACGAACTGCTCGTCGTGGAGCCCGTCGACCACCTCGCCAGCAGCCGCCTCGATCCAGCCCGCCAGGCGGGGTTCGAGGCGACCGGCGTCCCGGTGGACGGCTGCAGCGGTCCGCTTGATCCGGCCCAGGGTCCGCAGGAAGGGCTTCGGCAGTCGCCAGCCGCTGATGGGGAAGTTGAGCTCCGCCCTCCTGGTCTGGGCGCCGTACAGGGCGTCGGTGGGTACCTCGACGGGTCCCATGCTGTCTCGTTCGACCCGCGTAGACATGTTCAGACCTCCTCGCTGCGGTGTGCCAGCTGGGCTCCGCCCGCGTCCCGGACGATCCCCCGGCCCTCGGCCGTGAGTACGAGCCCCCCGCCGCCCTCGCGCACCCAACCGGCCCGCGCGAGGTCGGCCGAGACCCGTCGCAGCCGCCGCTCGCTCCAGCCGAAGCGTCGCCGCAGGGCGCCATGGGCCTCCACCGGCCGCGGGTGATCCAGGTGCATCATCAGCAGCTGCCCGGCGAGCTTCAGGCCCAGCTTCCGCCGATTCCACTGGCGGGCCAGGATACCGTGGCGGGGGGAGAGCAACAGGGCCAGTACGAACTGGGCGCCAGCGGCGACCGCGATCGCCCCGGCGATGGAGCTGTCCCACCAGCGGGCCAGTCCGTACCCACCGATGGCGGCGGCCACCCCCAGCCCCACCGAGAGCCCCAGCATCCAATCCAGCCGATCGGTCAGCAGGTAGGCCGTGGCCGGCGGCACGATCAACATCGCCACCACCAGGATCGCGCCCACCTGCTCGAAGGAGCCGACGACGGTCACCGATACGGCGCTCATCAGCAGGTAGTGCAGCAATACCGGGGAGAACCCCAGCGTCGCCGCCAACCCGGGATCGAAGGTGGAGAGCTTGAGTTCCTTGAACAACCCCACCACCAGCGCCAGGTCGATCAGCAGCACGAACCCGCCGATCCACAGGCCGCGGGGACCCAGGACCCGCCCCCCCAGGACGAGGGTGTCCCAGGGCGCGTAGGCGATCTCGCCGTAGAGTACACAGTCCAGGTCCAGGTCCACCGACGACGCGAAGCGGGTGACCAGGATCACGCCCACGGCGAACAGGGCCGGGAAGACGACCCCCATCGACGCGTCCGACGCCATCCGTCGGGTCCGGTTGAGGGTCTCGACCAGCAGCACCGTGATGACCCCGAGCACGCCGGCCCCGATCATCATCGCCAGCGTCGAGCGCTCGCCGCTGATCAGGAACGCGAGCACGATTCCGGGCAGCACGGCGTGGCTGATGGCGTCCCCCAGCAGGGCCATCCGCCGGAGCACCAGGAAGGTGCCCACCAGCGCGCAGCTCGCCGCCACCAGGCTGCCGATGAGCAGGATCGAGACGGTCGGGCTCATGCGGCGCTCCGCCCCGGGATCCGCCGGCCGTGGGGGTCTCGCTCCGGGTGGCCCAGCAGCTCGTCCAGCTCGGCGACCGCATCGTCCGACAGCACGTGCTCCATGTCCTCGGCGTCCCGGTGCACGTGATCCTCTGCCAGCTCGAGCCTACGGGTCAGGTACAGCTCCCAGAGCCGGTGTTTGCGCACCACGGCCTCGGCGACCTGGCGACCGGCCGCGGACAGCCGGTAGCCACCCTCCGATCGCTCGAGCTGTCCACCGCGGGTCAGCCGCCGCACGCAACGCAGGGCCGCCCCGCCGCCCTGGGCCCGGCGCTCGAGCAGGGCCTCCAGGGGCACCGGGGTGTCCCACTCTCCCCGCCGTTCGCCCAGGCCGTACAGGTCCTTGAGAACGTGTTCGCGGCGGATGCGCGCCGCCAGCCGCGCGGCCCGCAGCCAGGCCCAGATCATCCCCCGTTCGGGTGCGAACAGCAGCGACAATGCCAGGACCGTGCTGGCCGCCACCACGATCGCCGGACCGGTGGGGAGGCCGGGGACGAGGGCGCTGCCCACCGCACCGGTCGCCCCGCTGGCGGCGCCGAACGCCGCCGCCGCCGCCAGCATCCAGCCCAGCCGATCGGTCCACTGACGGGCGGCGGCCGCGGGGGTCACCAGCGCTGCCACCATCAGCACCACGCCCACCATCTGCAAGCCGACCACGACCACCACCACCAGCAGGGTCGTCAGCAGGATCTCGATGGCCCGCATCGGCAACCCGAGGGTCTGGCCGAAGCCGGGGTCGAAGGACAGCAGCTTGAGCTCCTTGTAGAACAGCATCACCACCAGCAGCACGAGCACCGCCAGGATGGTCATGGTGCGGATGTCCTCGGGCATCAGGGTCGCCGCCTGGCCGAAGAGGAACTTGTCCAGGCCGCTCTTGTTCCCCCCGGGCAGCTTCTGGATCACGGTCAGCAGCACGATCCCGCCGCCGAAGAATACCGACAACACGATGCCGATCGCCGCGTCCTGCTTGATCCGGCTCCCGCGGACGACGGCGACCATGAACAGCGAGCCGATCACCCCGGCGACCATGGCCCCGATCAGCATGGGAATCGGGTGCTTGCCGCCCGTGATCAGAAAGGCGATGCAGACGCCGGGGAGCGCGGAATGGGCCAGGGCGTCGCCCAGCAGGCTCTGGCGGCGCAGCAGGGCGAAGCTCCCCACCAGCCCGCCGACCGCGCCCAGCAGGGTCGCGCCGAGCAGCACGTTGCGCAGGGCGATCCCCAGCTCCATGGTCTACAGGACTCCCTCGTCGCCGTGGACCCTGCCGCTTCGCTTGCCCGGTCCAGCGTCCAGGGTCTGCCGGTCGGCCAGCACCGCCTCGGCAGCCCGGGTCAGGGCCGTCAGCCTGCCTCCGTAGGTCCGGTGCAGGTTCTCGTCGTTGAAGGTGGTCTCGATGGGGCCAGAGGCCACCAGCCGCATGTTGAGCATCGCGATCTGGTCGAAGTACTCGGCCACCGTCTGCAGGTCATGGTGGACGGCGACCACGGTCCGGCCCTGGTCGCGCAGGGTGCGCAGCAGCTCGAGGATCGCACGCTCGGTGGTCGCGTCCACCCCCGCGAAGGGCTCGTCCATCAGGTAGATCTGCGAATCCTGGGCCAGCGCCCGGGCCAGGAACACCCGCTGCTGCTGACCCCCGGACAGCTGGCTGATCTGGCGTCCGGCGAAGCCCGCCATCCCGACCTGCTCCAGCGCCGTCATCGCCGCATCCCGCTCCTTGCGGCCCGGGCGCCGAAGCCAGCCGACCTTGCCGTACAGCCCCATGGTGACCACGTCGAGGGCGCTGGTGGGGAAGTCCCAGTCCACCGACTCGCGCTGGGGCACGTACCCCACCTTGTCCCGCTGCTTGGCGTAGGGCTCGCCGTAAAACTTGACCCACCCGGTGACGGGCTTGACCAGCCCCAGCATCGCCTTGAGCAGGGTGGACTTGCCGGCGCCGTTGGGACCGACGATGGCGTTGAGTCGCCCGGTCGGCAAGTGCAGGTCCACGTCCCACAGCACCGGCTGCGCCCGGTAGGCGACCGTCAGGTCGTGGACCTCGATGGCCGGGGTCTCGGCGTCCGCGCTCATCGCAACGCTCCGACCACCGTGTCGACGTTGTGGCGGACCATGCCCAGGTAGGTCCCCTCGGGGGTGCCGGCGGCGCCCATCGCGTCGGAGAACAGCTCCCCTCCGAGGGCCACGTCGTGTCCCTTGTCTGCGCAGGCCGAGCGCACCGCTTCGATGGACTTGGGCGGTACGCTGGACTCCACGAAGATCGCGCGTAGCTTGCGCCCGGCCACCACGTCGACCACCCGGTCCATGTCCCTGAGGCCGGCCTCGGTGGCCGTACTCAGCCCCTGCAGGCCCACCACCTCGAAGCCGTAGCGATGGCCGAAGTAGCCGAACGCGTCGTGGGCGGTCACCAGCACCCGCTGATCCTCGGGTAACGCCGCGACCTGGGCCTGGACCCAGGCGTCGAGTTCCAGCAGTTCACCGCGGTAGGCGTCCCCGTTCGTGCGGAACTCGGCGGCATGGGCGGGATCCACGTCGGACAGGGCGGTCACCACGGGGTCGACCACCTGGGACCACAGGTCGACGTCGAACCAGATGTGAGGATCGTGGGCTCCCTCGAACTCGGGCGGTGAGCGCAGGCGGCCCTCGGGGACCTCCTCCCCCACCGCCACGACCCGCTTGCCACGGGCCATCTTGGCCAGTATGTCGGTCATCTTCCCTTCGAGGTGCAGGCCGTTGTAGAGGATCAGATCCGCCTCGTCGAGGCGACGCACATCGCTCTCGCTGGCCTTGAACAGGTGGGGATCGACTCCGGGGCCCATCAGCACCTCGACGCGCCCGCGGTCGCCCGCGATCCTCCGCGCCACGTCTCCCACCATGCCGGTGGTGGCCACGACCAGCGGAGGTTCAGCAGCGGCGGCCGCGTCCTCGGCCGGGGTTGTCTGCCCCCCGCCGCAGGCCACGAACAACAGCCCGGCAGCGGTCAGGACGAGGATGGACATCGGCTGGAGACGAAGGTATTTTGACATATCAAAATCCGTAGACATGGTTTCGGGGAGTGTCAATCCCCCCCGCCGCCGAGGAGTGCTCGATGTCCTCTCCGACGGTCGAAGACTATGTGAAGCACATCCTGCTCGCCCAGCATCGGCGGCCAGGGGATCCGGTGGGGATGGGGCAGATCGCCTCGATGCTGGGAGTCACCCCTGGCACGGTGACCACGATGGTCAAGGGCATGGCGGCCCGTGGACTGCTCAGCTACGAGCCCTACACGGGCGTCGAGCTGACCGAGGAGGGCCGCGGCGTCGCGATTCGCGTGCTGCGCCGGCATCGTGTCCTCGAGCTGTTCCTGGTCGAGGTGCTGGAATTGGACTGGGCCGACGTGCACGAGGAGGCCGAGCAGCTGGAGCACGCGGCGTCGGACGGGCTCGTCGAGCGGATGGCCGAGATGCTGGGGCACCCGGAGCGGGACCCCCACGGGGATCCGATTCCCTCTCCTGACGGCGAGCTACCCCCGCCGGCGGCCACGACCCTGGCCACCTGTGCTCTCGACGAGCCGATGCACGTCGTGCGCGTCCTGGATCAGGACCCGGCGTTCTTGCGCCGCTCGGCGGAGCGGGGGCTGGTGCCCGGCGTCTCCGTTCGGGTCGTCGACCGGGACGAGGTCGCCGGCGAGGTGCGGGTGATCCGGGGACGGGGCGAGTCCGTCACCCTGTCCACCGCCGAGGCCATGCAGCTGGTCGTCCAGGGCCCCTGATCGTCACCTCCTGGCCGCCCGCACAGCCACCTGCGATTGGGGTATCCTGGGCGCCCCCCCCCCGGAGCAGACGGGGGGAAATCGGGAGGAGGAGAACGGACCGTGGCGAAGTACGAGTGCATCACCTGTGGATACATCTACGATCCCGCCGAGGGGGATCCGGACATGGACGTGGCGGCCGGCACCGCCTTCAAGGACCTGCCCGAGGACTGGGTGTGCCCGATCTGCGGAGTGGGCGTGGAGGAGTTCGAGGAAGTGGACAACTGAGCCACGGGCGGTGTCTCGCGAGACACAATCGTCCACGCCACCGGGGCGGCAGAGACAGGGACATGTCCAACAGTCGTGCGCTCACGATCTGGCACGGGGATTGCTGCTGGGTTATGCGCCACACGGAATCTGAAAGGACACCATCATGATCAACGAGAAGCTACAAGACGCCCTGAACGACCAGATGAACTTCGAGCTGTACTCGGGGTACATCTACCTGTCGATGTCGGCCAACTTCGAAGCCCAGAACATGCCCGGCTTCGCCAGCTGGATGTTCATCCAGTGGCAGGAGGAGTTCGCCCACGCGATGAAGTTCTTCCACTACATCGGCGAGCGCGGCGGCAAGGTGGAGCTGCGGACCATCCGGGCGCCGGACGGCCAGTGGCCCTCGGCGCTGGACGCCTTCGAGACCGCCCTGCATCACGAGCGGATCGTCACGGGCCGGTTCAACGACCTGGTTGCGCTGGCGCGGGCGGAAAACGACCAGGCGACGTACAATTTCCTCCAGTGGTTCATCGATGAGCAGGTCGAGGAAGAGGCCACCGCCGACGGCATCGTCCAGCAGCTGAAGATGATGGGCGACTTCGGCCCCGGCCTGCTGATGATTGACCGCGAACTGGCGGCGCGCACCTTCACGCCTCCGGCCCCGTAACACGACGGAGGGTCCCATGGGTGGACGAGAGCGGGCCGTGCAGGTCCTTTCGACGGCGCTGAAGATGGAAGAGAAGGGACGCCGCTATTACCAGCGGGCGGCCGCCGAGAGCCGCAACGAGCTGGCCCGGCGCATCTTCCAGACCCTGGCCGATGAGGAGGAGGCGCACGTGGAACACCTGCGCCGCCTGTGGACCGAGCTGGACGGCGGAGCCCACTGGGGCGACGGTTCCCTGCGCAACGAGGTGGACGAGGGCCTGCTGCAGGCCACCACCGAGGACATCCGCTCGTTCTTCTCGCTGGTGGCCCACCAGCACGCTGCCAGCTTCCAGCCCGAGGGCGACGATCTGACCGCACTGGAGATGAGCATCCAGTTCGAGGAGCGGGCGGTGGCGTTCTACCAGAATCAGCTCGACCTGGCCGACGATCCCCTCGAGCGCCGCTTCCTCAAGGTCATGATCGAGGAGGAGCGCGAGCACCACGCCGCCCTGGTCGAGCTTCGCGGGTTCCTGGGTGACAAGAGTGCCTGGCTGCCCGGCGACGGTGAGTCCGATCCGGATCCCTAGCCTGCCTATCTCACCAGGATCGCCGCGCCCTCGCTAGTCCCCCGGCCCCGCCCACGGACGAGGCCCCGGCCCACCCCCTGCGCGGCGAGATCTTATCGGAGGGTTGGAGGTAGAATCCCCCTGCGATGTCGCCAACCGATCCCCCCCCCGCCGCCCGCCGGGCCACCGCCGCGGCCGCCGCGCTGCTCACCGCCGGCCTCCTGGTCCCGATCCAGCTGAAGGTCAGCCGGCCGATGTTGCTGGCCGAACGTCTTGTTCCCGGAGCCGGCTGGGCCGAGATCGGCGTGCTCGTGCTCTACGCCGCCGCCGTCGCCTGGTGGATGGCGGCACCCCGCGCCCAGCCCCTGGTGCGGCGCTGGATCTGGCGGCTGTTCTCGCTCGTCTTCTTCGCCCAGCTGACGATCGGGCTCGCGGGGTTCGAGACTTTTTTGATGAGCGGCAAGCTGCACCTGCCGTTGCCCGCGATGATCGTCGCTGGCCCACTCTTCCGCGGACACCCGTCGTTCATGGTCTTCTTGCTCCTCGGCACGCTGCTGGCGGTGGGACCGGCCTGGTGCAGCCACCTGTGCTACCTGGGCGCCTGGGACGACGCCCTGGCCAGCCGCCGTTGGCGCCCCCTCCCCCTCCCGCGCTGGCGCCGCGCAACGCAGCTGGCGATGCTGGGGATGGTCGCCGCCATCGCCTGGGGCCTGCAGCGGGCGGGCGCGCCCGTGACGACGGCCACGGGTCTGGCCATCGCCTTCGGCGTGGCCGGAGTCGCCGTGATGGCCACCCTCTCCCGTCGCACCGGAGCGATGGTCCACTGCCTGAGCTGGTGCCCCATCGGCTGGCTGGCCACCACCGTCGGCCGCTTGTCCCCTTTCCGGATCCGGCTCGGGGCTGGTTGTGACGGCTGCGGTGCCTGCACGCCCGCCTGCCGCTACGACGCCCTCAACCCAGCGGACCTCGACCGCCGCCGTCCCGCGAGCTCGTGCACCCTGTGCGGGGACTGCGTCAGCCGCTGCCGCGGGCGCCACATCGGCTACTGGCTGCCGGGCCTGGGCCAGGACGCCGCCCGGGGCGTGTTCATCGCCCTGGCGGTGGCCCTGCACGCGGCGACGTTGGGGGTGGCACGGATCTGAATCGCTCAGCCCTGGGCGCGGAGCCGGATCTGGGATAGGTCCCGCAGCGTGCCCCGCAGATCGTGGAGGTCTCGAGCTGGCCGGCGAGCGAAGCGAACCGTGCCTCTACGCTCTCGGTTGTTAGGGATTCTCTGTCAACCTGGGGGACCGGGCCAACGAGCTGTACCTGGCCTCCCGCCACAGGTAGGGTCAGCCGCCCGCCGCCGGCAGCCGCAGGTGGAAGGCGGCGCCGCCTTCCTCCCCGCCCTCGACCCACACCGTCCCACCGTGTGCCTCGATCACGGCCCGCACCAGCGACAGCCCCAGCCCGGTCCCGCGTTGCCCGCCCCGGGTGGTGAAGAACCGATCGAAGACCTTGTCTCGCTCGCCCGCCGGGATCCCCGGCCCGTCGTCGGCCACCGACACGTGGACCCCACCCGCGCTGGCGCTGGCCGACACCCAGACGTTTCCTCCGGCAGCGAAGCTGACGGCGTTGTCCAGCAGGTTGCGCAGCGCCGCCTCGAGGCCGTGGGGAACGGCCTCGACCATCAGATCATCCGACAGCTCCCGGTGGAACTCGACCCCCGTGAGCCGGCCCGCGTGGCCCTCGACCAGGCCGCGAAGCAGGGCGCCCACGTCCACGGTCGCCCGCTCCTCGTTCTCCAGGCCCGCTTCGGCCCGAGCCAGGGCCAGGAACTGGTCCAGCAGCCGCTCCAGCCGCCGCGAGGAGTCGTCGAGCACCCGGGCCAGGCGGGCGGTCCGCTCCGGGTCCGCCGGGCCGCTCTCCAGCCGCTCGGCCACCGCGCGGATCGACGCCACGGGGTTCTTGAACTCGTGGGCCAGATCGGCGACGAACGCCTCGTTGGCCCGGCTCCGCTCCTCCAGCCGGGCCATGAGTGCGTTGAAGGCCGCCGCCAGGTCGCCGAACTCGTCGCCCCGGCGAAGGGCCAGCCGCGCCCCGGGCGCCGCCCGCTGGGCTCCGGCCAGCAGCTGGGCGCGCAGATCCTCCACCGGCCGCACGAGTCGCCAGCCGAGCCACAGGGCCAGCAGCAACGCCAACGGCAAGACGAAGAGGGTCAGCCGCGCGAGGGCGTACCGCTCGTCGTACAGGCTGCGAATGCTCCGGCCAGCGCTGTCCTGGACGTAGACGATGCGGGTGTCGCCCGCGTTCACCGTCCGCACGGCGTGGCAGACCAGCGACTCGGCACCGTCGGTGGTGCGGCAGTCGGCGCTGATCCCTTGCTGACGCGCCTCGATCACCTCCGGGCGCTCGGCCAGCGGCCCCAGCGCCAGGTCCACGTCGCGCATGTCCCGCAGGGTGGCCATCTCCACCGGATCCCGCAGCAACCCCCGCTCCTGGTAGTCGACGTCGACCAGGATCTGGCCGGCGGCGTCCGCCAGCCGGATCCGCATCCGCTGGTCACGCGCGATCTCCGTCAACTCCTGTTCCCAGGTCCCTTCGTCGCCCCCATCGACCGCGGCCGCGGCAAGCGCCGCCGACTCCCGGACGCTGCGCAGCAGGCCGTCGCCGCCACCGACCCCCAGCCAGCTGGTCAGTGCCACGAACAGCAGGGGCGCCAGCGCGACGGCCACCACCACGGCGATGGCGCGCAGCCGCAACGAGCGCGGATGGGGTAGCAGCCCGCTCACGGCCCCGATTCGGCCCAGCGGTATCCGGCGCCGACGACGGTCTCGATCCGGTCGAAGGTGGGGTCCACGGCCAGGAACTTCTTGCGCAGCCGACGAATCCACGTGTCGATGATGCGGTCCACCACCACCGAGTCGGACCCGCGCACGCGATCCAGCAGCTGATCGCGGGTGAAGACGACCCCGGGGCGGTTGGCCAGCGCATCCAGCAGCCGGAACTCGCTGACGGTGACCGCAACGCCCTCGCCGCGCCAGCGCACGTCCAGCCGCTCGCGGCTCAGCTCCAGCTGGCCGACCTGCAACGCCTCATCCTCGGCCGGGCTGCCCGAGCCCGCCCGCAGGGTTTCCCGGCGCAACAACGCCGCCACCCGCGCCAGCAGCACGCGGGTCGAGAACGGTTTGGTCACGTAGTCGTCGGCCCCCAGGTCCAGACCCACGGCCTCGTCCACCTCGTGATCCCGGGAGGTCAGCAGGATCAACGGCACGCCGTCGCCCGCCTCACGCAGGCGGCGACAGAGGGTGAAGCCGTCCAGCCCGGGCATGTTCACGTCGCTGATCACCAGATCGGGGTGGTCGGTTCCCATCCGTCGGAGACCCTCGTTCCCATCGGCGGCGGTCAACACCTGGTGGCCTTCGTCCTCGAAGGACAGGGACAGCACGTCGAGCAGGGTCGCGTCGTCGTCCACGATCAGGATCCGCGCCATGTCACCCCCGACACCGTTGCCCCCCCCACCCTTCCCGCCACCTTGCCGCCAACCCCCGCCCAGGGCAAGTCCGGTCGCTTTTGTGCAAATTCGACCCCAGGCGGGGTAATCTGTGCGCGCCCGGTGGTGGCCGGGTGACGGGAGTGCGCGGATGAGGATCCGATCCTGGTTGATGCTGACCCCGCTGGTGCTGGTGGTGGGTTGCCCGCCGTCGGGGGACGTCCCCCTGGTGGGCCAGCCGGCGACCCCCGAGCTGTCGCTGGAGGTGACGTCACCGGTGTACGGCGAGTTCATCGGCGGCGGGCCGGCCATCGTCGAGGGGCACGTGGTACCGGCCCAGACCCAGCTGTGGGTCGAGGGCGTGGCGGTGCGCCCGGAGGCCGACGGCAGCTTCTGGGCCAAGGTGCCGATGGACCGCGCCTACCGCATCGTGGACGTCGAGGCCGTGTTCGACGACCAGGAGGACAGCGAACGCATCCCGGTGTTCTCGGGGCATGACCCGGCCGATACCTGGACCGAGGGGCTCACCGGCCGGCTGCTGCCCGCCGGACTGGACGAGCTGGGTGAGACCCTCGGCGCGGCCGTGGACGCCGCCGGCTGGGCGGAGCTGATCGCGGCCAGCCTGCCGGTGTACGAGTCCGACCTGATCTCGATGCTGCCCACCGGGGTGACCCATGGCGACACCCAGGTGGTGCTGGCGCCGGCCGAGGCCGCCGTGGACACCACGGTCGCCCTGGTGGACGTGACCCTGGCCTACGAGCTGTGGATCACCGTCCTGGAGCTGGAATGGAACGTGCCGATGTCCGTGGGCTTCGGCCAGATCGCGATTCAGCTGGCGGCCACACCCGCGATGGACGAGGACGGGATCATCTCCATCTCGCTGTCGGACGCGACCATCGCCCTGGACGAGGCTGACGTCGAGGTCGGCAGCCTGGATGGCTGGATCCTCGAGTGGGTGGCAGACGCCCTCAACGACTGGGTGATCGAACCCCTGGGTGCGCTGCTACTCGACTACGTCCTGGCCGAATACGGCAACTTCGAGCTCGGGGGGCCGTTTGCGTTCGAGACGGAGCTGATGGGCTTCGAGATCGGGCTGGAGCTGGCAGACCTGTTCGCCGATCTCCAGGGGATCGCCATCGGGGCGGGCGTCGGTCTCGGCGGACCCGCGCCGGGTGGGATGCCGCTGATGCCGGTGCCGGACGAGACCCACGCCCCGGACGGCCAGGCCGTGATCGCCCTGCACGAGGGCATGCTGGACCTGCTGCTGTCCGACAGCCTGCTGGAGTTGCTCGACCAGGAGCTGGACCTCTCCGGCGGCCTGGGCGAGCTGATCGGCGCGGCGATCACCAACTTGCCCGGGGGTGAGGACGCCCCGGCCGGCGAGGGCTGGTGCTTCTCCATCTGGCCCGGCACCGCCCACGTGGTCCGGCTGAACGAGGGCATCGATCCGCTGGCGGTGATGTACATGCCGGACCTGCGGATGCAGGTGGACCGCAAGATCGACGGCGTCTGCGAGGACTGGCTGTACGCTTCGCTGGCCGTCGAGGCGGGGCTGGCCGTCGAGGACGGTACCAAGCTGGGCTTCGACCTGGTGGTCGCCGAAGGAGCGGTGTTGAAGTACGGCGCCGATCCCGACTCCTGGACCGAGGAGGAGGTCGTCGAAGGGCTCGCGGACTTCCTGTCCTCGATCCTGTCGCTGGTGGGCGGCATGGTCGAGATCGACCTGGCGGATCTGCTGGGCGGCCTGGGCGAGGGCGGCGAGTTCGGCGACATCCTGGCCGACCTGGCCCCCGCGGTCGTGGACTCGGCCCCCATGGTCGACGAGGTGGGTGAGCCCATCGAGGGTCTGTACGCCGTGTCCATGGACCTGTTCGCCGAATGAACCCTGGAGCGCCGAGAATGAGGGATCCCGCCCGCTGGCTCACGCCCATCCTGCTGCTGGCGCTGGTGCTGGTCAGCCCGACCTGCGTGTATCCCGAACCCCTGGACGACGACGACGGGGACGACGACACCGGCGACGACGACACCGGCGACGACGACACCGGCGACGACGATACCGGCGACGACGATACCGGTACGGACGAGGACGGGGACGGAGTGTCGGTGGAAGACGGCGATTGCAACGACCAAGACGCCGAGATCTACCCCGGCGCCTGGGACGATTGTGACGAGAAGGACGACGACTGCAACGGGATCGTCAACGACGGCACGGTGGGCTGGGACTCCTACGAGCCCGACGACGAGACCCCCACCGACCTCGGGGAAATCTCCGAGGACTCGATGATGCTGTTCACCTGGGCCCAGTCGCCGGGGGACATCGACCGATTCCAGTTCTTCGTGGACGACAACAATGACATCGTCGGCGACGGGTTCTTCATCTACGCGCAGGTGGACACGATCCCCGCTGGCGTCGACCTATCGCTGACCCTCAACCGCCTCACCGACTCCGACGACGAGCCCTGGTTCATGGAGCTGGACGTCTCGAACGAGGAGAGCTACGGAGGCGTTGAATTCGTCGAGCACCAGGGCACATGGGGCGCCAACGACGACGGCATCTACGAACTCGTCGTGACCGCCGCGCAGGGGTACGACTGCGACGACGCCTACGAACTGTACATCGAAACCGGCAGTTGACCGCGCGCGGGCGCCTTCTCTACGATGCCGCCATGCGGTCCAGCGTCGATCCCCTGCTGCTCTTGGCCGCCACCCTGGCGCTGCTGGGCACCTGCGCGGCGAGCGCTGCGCCGCTGGTGCTCTACCGTACCCAGTCCAGCCGTGATCCCATCGGTTCGGTCAGGGAGCAGATGACGGACCGGCTCGGCTTCGGTGACTCCCAGCTGACCCGGGTGGTCCCGCTCGCCGACTTCGCCTTCGACGGCGCCCGCAGCTGGCCGCTGGACGAGGGCGCCAGGGCCTGCGCCAGCGATCGCCATCCCCAGCTCGCGTCGGCCATCGGCGACGCCGAGACCGCCCTCGACGCCCTGGAGTTCGAACGCGCCCACGAGGTGCTGGAGCCCCTGCTGGAGGATCTGGCCTGCGTGGGCGCGGATCCCGACCCCGCGGGCCTGGCCCGCGGCGCCCTGCTGCTGGGCTACGCCCGGTTCCAGCGGGGCGATCGGGAGGGTGCCGCCGCCGCCTTCGACCAGGCCGCTGCCTTCCACCCGGAGCTGGAGTGGGACACCACCTACCCCCCCGACGCCCAGCAGGTGTTCAACAACGCCGTGCTGGCCAACCTGCGCCAGCCCGCGGCTATCCTCGAGGGCCAGGTCGAGGGCGTCACGGTCGACGGCGCAGCCCTGCCCGGCGACCGCTCGTACCGCCCCGGCCTGCACCTGCTGACCGTGCCCCGCGAGGACGGCAGCCCGGTCAGGCTGGCGGTCAGGCTCGAGGCCGGCCGCACCCTGCGGATCGGGGAGACGGCGCGGATGATCGACGAGCTGTTCGCGGGGGGCGTCGGCTTCGCCGCGACCCTGGCCGCGCTGCGGGCCGAGGTCAACGCCGACGGCGACCCCGAGACCTACCTGGTCGATCCGATCCGGGGCCGCATCCTGCGCTTCTTCGGCGGCAGTGGCGAGCTGCGGGAGATCCCCGGCAGCGTGGCCGACGAGGGCGTTCGCACCGGTCGCGTCGACGGCAACGGCGACGACCGCAGGGACCCCGAGGCGGGAAACAACGGCGACCGGCAGGGGCGCGACGCGCTCACCAGACCGGGGCTGCGCAAGCCGGCCAAGATGGCCTTCGCCGTCAGCGGCGGTGCCTTGCTGCTGGGGGGCATGGGCGTGGCGGTGGGGACCACCTCGCTCTACGCCCGGGCCTGCGAGACCACCACGGGCACGCTACCGCTGTGGGGCCTGATCCCCTTCGCCGGACCGGGCCTGATCTACAACCACTGGGCCCAGGCGTTCGACCGCGAGTGTTACGAAAACACCCTGCAGTTCTACCCGCTGGCGAACACTCTCACCATCGTCGAAGCGGTGGGGGCCACGCTGCTGGCGATCGGCCTGCTGGCCCCTCTGGACGACGGCCCGCTGGCCCGCGACATCCAGCGCAGGAGTCGGCCGATGCCCGTCCTGGTGCCCGCCATCGATCCCTCGGGCAGCGCCTCGCTCACCCTGTTCCTTCGCTACTGAGCGCGTCCCTCACCGCCTGGATCGGGTGCACCGCGCGGCGGCCCGTTCCGTCGTGGATCTGATGGCGGCAGCTGGTGCCAGGAGCCACGATCACCGTGTCCTCGTCCGCCCCCCGCACCGCGGGGAAGAGCACCAGCTCCCCGATCGCCATCGACAGATCGTGGTGGTGGTAGCCGAACGACCCGGCCATCCCGCAGCAACCGGACGGTATCGTCTCGACCCGGGCCCCCGGGATCATCGCCAGCAACCGTTCGGTGGCCGACAGCCCCGCCAGGGCCTTCTGGTGGCAATGTCCGTGCACCAGGAAACGCGGGGACAGGCCGCCGTCGAGGTCGAGGCCATCCAGCCGTCCGGCCTCGATCTCCGCGACCAGGAACTCGTCGATCAGCATGCAGGCGTCCGCCAGCTGCCGACGTTTCTCGGCGGGCGCGTGGTCGGCCAGCAGATCGGGCATCTCGTCGCGGAACCCCAGGATCGCCGACGGCTCGATTCCGACGATCCGGCGCCCCTCCTCCGCGTGGGGTGCCAGGGTGTCGAACGAGCGCTCGAAGACCTTCCGTGCCGCCCGGACCAGCCCCTTGCTGAGCTGGGTACGACCGGAGTCCAGCCCCCGGGTCACCAGCACCCGGTAGCCCACCGCGTCAAGCAGCTCGACGGCCGCGATGCCCAGCTCCGGTTCCAGGTAGTTGGTGAACTCGTCGTTGAACAGCACCACCTCGCCACGCTCGCCCACCCCGGCGGGTGAATGACGACGGGCCCAGCTGTCGAAGGTCCGGGGGGCAAAAGCCGGCACCTGCCGGCGGGGATCGACGCCCAGGGTCCTCTTGGCGATCCCGGTGTTGGACAGCAGCGAGGCCGCCGTCGGAGTGAAGCGCGCCATCGCCGCGAACTTGCCGAACCGCCCCAGCACCCGGGCGGAGAGCGGCGTGCCGTGGACGTCGTGATGGTGCTGCATGATCTCGGCCTTGAGCCGGGCCATGTCCACGTTGGATGGACACTCGCCCAGACAGCCCTTGCACGACAGGCACAGCTCCAGCGCCTCCTTCAACTCCGGCGAGGCCAGCCCCTCGAGGGGTTCGTCGCCGGACAGCAGGTGGCGCAGCAGGTTGGCCCGGCCGCGGGTGGAGTGCAGCTCGTCGCCGGTCGCCATGTACGACGGGCACATGGTCCCGCGTCCGGCGGTCTTGCGGCACGTGCCCGCGCCGTTGCACTTCTCGGCCGCTCGCAGCAGCCCCTGGTCGGCGCTCCAGTCGAACTCGGTGGGCAGCTCGGGGACGGGCCGTTCGGGGGACACCCGCAGGTTCTCGTCGTTGGGCGGTGCGTCGACGATCTTGCCCGGGTTGAACAGACAGTCCGGATCGAAGGCGCGCTTGACGCGCCGCAGCGCCTGGTAAATCACCTCACCCAGCAGCGGCTCGAGGAAGATCCCGCGCAGCCGGCCGATCCCGTGCTCACCGGCGATCGAGGCGCCGAATTCGGCCGCCAGCTCGGCCACCGCCCACGAGATGTCCCTGAACCGTTGCAGGTCGTCGGCGTCCCGCAGCGACAGCACGGGGCGTATGTGGAGCTCCCCCACCGAGGCGTGCCCGTAGTAGACCGCCTCGGCGCCGTGGGCCTCCATGAGCTCCTGCATCCGGCTGACGTACGACGGCAGGTCCGCCGCCGCCACCGCCACGTCTTCGACCACGGTCACCGGCTTGCGGTCGCCGGGCATACCGGTCAGCAGACCCAGCCCCGCCTTGCGCACCGCCCACACCTGGGGCACCTGGGCCGACTCGACCACCGGGAACGCGTATCCCATCCCTGCCGCCCGGAAGGCGTCCACCATCGCGTCTGCCCGGGCGCGCAGGGTGGACGGATCGTCGTCGTAGAATTCCACGGCCAGCACCGCGCCCGGATCACCCTCGACCCACCAGCGGTTGCGGGCCGCCTCCAGGTTGTGCTTGCTCAGCTCGAGCACCGCCCCGTCCATCAGCTCCACCGCCGACGGCCCGTGCTCCAGCGCCATCACCGTCCCCCGGGTACCCTCGTCCAGCTCGCGGAAGTGGCAGCAGACCACCAGGTTGTTCGCGGGCGGGGGTATCAGGTTCAGCCGCACCTCGACCACCAGCGCCAGCGTGCCCTCGCTGCCGCAGAGGAAGGGCGCCAGGTTGAACGGCGGCCCATCGGGGTTCCAGGGCTGCATGCGAGCCAGATGGTCGAGGGGGTAACCGTTGTTGCGACGCAAGATCTCGGGGCGTGGATAGCGCGCCACGATGGTCTCGCGGCGCTGATCGACGATGTCGCACAGCTCGCGGTGTATCGCCGCGTCCAGGCCCTCCCCTCCCTTGCGAGCGGACAGCTCGTCGGCGTCGAGTGGACCGAATCGAGCCAGGCTCCCATCGGCCAGCACGGCCACGATCTCCAGCACGTGGTCCCGGGTGGTGCCGTGGACGATGGAGTGGGAACCCGCGGCGTTGTTGCCGACCATGCCTCCGATCATGCAGCGGTTGGAGGTGGAGGTTTCCGGGCCGAACATCAGGCCCATCGGCGCCAGCTGGTCGTTCAGATCGTCGAGGATGACCCCCGGCTCGACCCGCACCCAGCGCCCCTCGGTGTCCACCTCGATCACGGAGGTCAGATGGCGGGAGACATCCACCACCAGCCCCTCGCCCACGCACTGGCCGGCCAGGCTGGTGCCCGCCGCACGGGGGATCAGCGGGATGCCCCGTGCGGCGGCGAAGCGCACCAGCGCCAGGCAGTCGTCACGTTGCCTGGGATAGACCACACCCAGGGGGAGCTGCTGGTACACCGAGGCATCGGTGGAGTACAGTTTCCGATGGACGTCATCGGTGAACAGCTCGCCCTCGATGAGCTCTCGCAGATCCTCGAGAGAGGCGCCGTGCTGGCTGTCGTCCATAGTTCTGGCCTCGGGCGTAGTGGACGCTTACGATAGATACGCGGTCGGAGACCCGCAACTGGCATGGCGATTGCTGCGAATGGGGATTGGCGTCTCAGCGTCTGTCCCTGAGACACCACTGAAGAGGTAGACAATGAAACGATTCGCACCGGGAACGACCCTGCTATGCCTCGTCGCCCTGGCGGCGACCTCGGGTCCCGTCCGCGCCGCCGAGATCGTCGACGGGACGCTGACCTACCACGTGGACCACCGGTTCAAGTCCTTCGACGCGGTCATGCCGGCCAGCGCGGCCGAACTCGCGCTGACCGTCGATCCGGCGGCGATCGAGGCGCTGACCTTCACGGCCCGGATCCCCCTGGGCTCGTTCGACAGCGGCAACCAGCTGAGGGACGAGCACGCCGCCGAGGCCCTGGAGCTGTTCCTGTTCGCCAACGCCTCCTGGACCGCCGAATCGGTCGAGGTCTTGACCCGTGATCCGGCCGACGGCCCGGCGCGCCAGGCCCGGGTGCGGGTCAGCGGGCCCCTCGTCCTGCGGGGTGAGATCCGCACGCTGACCGCCGAGGCCGGGCTGGCGTTCCAGGGTGATTCGGTGGCGATCCAGGCCAGCTTCCCCCTCTCGCTCGATGAGTACGGAATCCACCGCCCGAGTCTGCTGGGCTTCAAGACCGACGACACCGTGACCGTGACCGTGAACCTGAGCGCTACCCTGCCCTGAACCGAGGCGGCACCGGAGGTCCCCCATGCACCGTCGCACCCTGGTCCTGCTCACCTGCGCCGCCATCGGCCTCGCCACCGCCGCGCCCCCCGCCGCGGCGGCCGACGCCACGGCGATCGCCCTTGGCCGCGCCCCAGGGACCCCCTATCGGCCCCTGCTGCAGTCCGTCGACACACCGTCGGACGAGGACGCCGAGGAGATCCGCCGCCAGGTCCGCGCACGCCGCGGCATGATGCAGACCCACCAGGTGCTCTCGGTGATCCTGTTGCCGGTGGCGGGTGCGGCGGCGGTGATGGGCACCATCAACCGGGCGACCATCGACCAGGGTGGGCCGGTCACACCCGGGATGCTCGCCGTCCACCGGGGGCTGGCCATCGGCACGGCGGGCCTGTACACCACCACCGGCATCCTCGCGCTGGCGGCACCGCACCCGCTGCGGAACAAGGTGGGGACCCCGGGCACCTCGACCAACAAGGACTCGTCCCGGATCCACCGGACCCTGGCGCTGATCCACGCGATGATCTTCGCCGGCCTGATCGCGACCGGGATCATCGACGCCAACGCCCCGCTGCCGGCCGAGGGCTACGACGTGCTCAACAAGCTGCACGTGGTCGAGGGGTGGACCTTCTTCACCTTGCTGACGGTGGCGGCCATCACGATCTCGTTCTACTGAATCGGCCCCACGCCGCCCCCTCCGACCTGTCCTCGTCCCGGCATCGAACTTGCAACTTAGCCCAACAGGCGTAGTGAAGACACACGGAGGTCGCCGAGTGAAACGAACACCCCCCCCGTCCTCGTTCCGATGGCCCTGGCGATGCTGGGCCTGCACTGCGGGGACGACGGCGGCTTCTTCCTGACCGCCGACGACGGCGAACCGCTGCTGGTCCGCACCCGCGAGGTGTACGACGGTGCGCTGCCGTCGGGCAACTCGGTGGCCGCGATGAACCTGGTCCGGCTGGGCGTGAATCGAGCGGCGAGCGACGGAATAAAGGAGGTGGCGCATCCGCTCACTCGGTGAATCGACCGAGTTCGTAGGAGGTGCCTGAGGCAACCATGGGAAACATCGTATCCGACATCACCGCCCTGGTCGGCCGGACCCCGCTGGTCGCGCTGAACCGCCTCGGCGAGGGACTGCCCGGCGAGATCCTGCTGAAGCTGGAGTCGTCCAACCCGCTGGCCAGCGTCAAGGACCGCATCGGGCTGAACATGATCGAGGCCGCGGAGCGTGACGGCCGCATCGACCAGCGGACCCGCATCGTCGAGCCCACCAGCGGTAGCATCGGCATCGCGCTGGCCTTCGTCTGTGCGGCCAAGGGCTACAAACTGACGCTCGTGATACCCGACACCATGAGCGTCGAGCGGCGCAAGCTGCTGGCTGCACTCGGCGCGGAGCTGATCCTGACCCCGGGGGCCGAGGGTATGCCCGGGGCCATCCGCAGGGCCGAGGAGCTCAAGGCGGACGACGACCAGATCTTCATCCCCCAGCAGTTCGACAATCCCGCCAACCCCGAGATCCACCGCCGCACCACGGCCGAAGAGATCTGGCGGGACACCGACGGCCGGGCGGACGCCATCGTCGCCGGGGTCGGAACCGGCGGCACCATCACCGGCGTGGCCGAGGTGATCAAGGCTCGCAACCCCGACTTCCTCGCCATTGCGGTCGAACCCGCGGATTCCCCGGTGCTGTCCGGCGGTGTGTCTGGCCCACACAAGATCCAGGGTATCGGCGCCGGCTTCGTCCCCGAGGTGCTGCGGATGGAGCTCGTCGACGAGATCATCCAGGTGGGCGCGGCGGACGCCGGAGCGACCGCCCGCAAGCTGGCGCGACTGGAGGGGATCCTGGGTGGAATCTCGTCCGGCGCCAACCTCTGGGCCGCGCTACAGGTGGCGACGCGACCGGAGATGGCCGGCAAACGGATCGTGACGGTGATCTGCGATTCGGGGGAGCGCTACCTGAGCACCTGGTTGTTCGACGACAACCACGTGTGAGGGGAGGAACAGCACTCGGTCTCGGACTCGGTCGAGGTTCTGCTGCGAGCTCCGCTCGCCAGCAGCAACCGCGCTCGACCCCGCAGCTACTTCCCGAAGATATCCTTGACCAATTGCACCGTAACCTGCCGTCCCAACTCGGCAATCCCAGTGGTCAACGGGATCTCCTTGGGACAGACCCGCACGCAGTTCTGAGCGTTGCCGCAGTCCGACAGCCCGCCCTCGCCCATGATGGCGTGGAGGCGCTCCTCGCGGTAGTAACGGCCGGTCGGGTGGGCGTTCATCAGCCGCACCTGGCCCAGCGGCGCGGGGCCGACGAATTCGTACCTGGGGCCGTACTGGGGGCAGGACTCCGTGCAGCAGCCACAGGTCATGCAGGTCGAGTAGGCGTAGTTGACCTCGTGGTCCTGGGGCGAGATGCGCGGCGAGCGCTCGTGGACGTCGTAGGCGCCCCCGATCTCGACCCAGGCCTTGACGCGCCGCAGGTCGTCGAACATCCGCTGGCGGTCGATCAGCAGGTCCCGGACCACCGGGAACTTGCTGAAGGGCTCGAGCACGATGGGCTGGGTCAGGTCGTCGACCAGGGTCGAACAGGATTGCCTCGGCACACCGTTGATGAGCATGGCGCAGGCCCCACAGACCTCCTCCATGCAGTTGCACTCCCACATCACCGGATCGACCGTCTCGCCGCTGGCGGTCACCGGCGTCTCGCGGATGACCATCAGCGCCGAGACCACGTTGTGCTTGGCCTTGTACGGGATCTTGAACTCCTGCCAGTAGGGAGCGCTGTCGGGGGTGTCCTGGCGGCGGATCTTGAAGTGGATCGTGTCGGCCATTGGTTTGCCTCCCTTCCTAGCGGTAGTCCCGCGGCTGTTCGGCCGGCAGAACGGTCTGGTCGACGGACTCGAAGCTGATCTCCGGGCCTTCCGGGGTGTACCTGGCCATGGTGGTCTTCATCCAGGTCTCGTTGTTCTCTTTCCACTTCGCCCGGTACTCCTCGAACTCCGGATCTCCGGGGAACTTGCCCTCGGGGATCTTCAGCTCGAACTCGGGCTTGTAGTGGGCGCCGCGGCACTCGTCCCGCTCCCGGGCGCTACGCACGATGGCCTGGGCCAGCACGATCATGTCGCTGATCTGGCGTGCCACCGGCAGGGTCTGGTTGGCCCACGCCGATCCCTCGCCAAAGGTGATGCGAGTGAAGCGATCCTCGATGTCGCGGACCTGGGCGTACGCCTCGTCCAGCGCGGCGTTGTCCCGCACCACGTGGCACTTCTCGGTCATGAGGTCGCCCAGCTCCCGGTGCAGCGCGAAGGCGTTCTCGCCCCCGTCCCTGCTCATCAGCTCGGCGTTGATCTCGGTCTGCCGCTTCAACTCGGCGTCGTACATCGACGACGGCTGGTCCTCGACCGAGGTGGTCAGGCCCTTGCAGAAGGCCACCGCGCTCTCGCCGCTGACGCGGCCGGAGAAGGAGGCGGACAGCAGGGAGTTGGCCCCCAGCCGGTTGGCGCCGTGGTAGGCGTAGTCGCACTCCCCGCAGGCGTACAGCCCCGGGATCGAGGTCATCTGGTTGCGGGGGCTGTCGGCCTTCATCCCGCCGGAGGTCTCGTCGCGCTCGAAGTCCACCCACAACCCGCCCATCGAGTAGTGCATGGCGGGGTAGATCTCCATGGGCTCCTTGACCGGATCGGCGCCCTGGAACTTGCGGTAGATCTCCATGATCGAGTGCAGCCGCTCCTCCAGGTACGCGGCGTCGATGTGGGTCAGGTCCAGGAAGACCTTCTCCTCGCCGTGGGCGCCCAGCTTCAGGTCGTGGATCACCTTGTACAGGGCGCGGCTGGCCACGTCCCGCGGCACGGTGTTGCCGTAGGCCGGGTACCACTCCTCGAGGAAGTACCACCGCTCGCCCTCGGGGATCTCGACGGCGCGGCGGCGGTCGGCCGGGTCCTTGGGCACCCACACCCGGCCGCCCTCGCCGCGGGCGGCCTCGCTCATCAGCCGCAGCTTGTCATCGCCGAGCATCCCGGTGGGATGGAACTGGATCATCTCGCCGTTGCCGAAGGCCGCGCCACGCTGGTAGACGCGGCTGGCGGCGGCGCCCGTGGCGTTGGTCGACATGGTCGACCGGCCGAAGATGAGTCCGAGCCCGCCGGACGCCAGGATCACCGCGTCGGCCGGGAAGGTCCGCAGCTCCATGGTCCGCAGGTCCATGGCCACGATCCCGCGGCAGGTCCCCGCCTCGTCCTGCACGGGCGAGAGGAACTCCCACCATTCGTGCTTGTGGACCAGGCCCGCCTCCTCGAGTCGCCGCACCTGCTCGTCCACCCCGTACAGCAGTTGCTGGCCTGTGGAGCTGCCCGCGAAGCAGGTTCGCTTGTTCTTGACCCCGCCGAACAGGCGCAGGTCCATCAACCCCTCGGGCGTGCGGGAGAAGGTGACACCCATGCGCTCGTAGGTGCGGATCAGACCCGGCGCCAGCTCGCACATCGACTTGATCGGCGGCTGGTTGCCCAGGTAGGCGCCACCCTTGATCGTGTCGACCACGTGCTGCCACACCGAGTCGTGCTGGCCCTTGGTATCCAGGCAGGCGTTGACCCCGCCCTGGGCACAGGCGGAATGGCTGCGCTTGACCTGGAACAGGGAGAACAGCTCGACCGGATAACCGGCCTCGGCGATCTTGAGCGTGGCCCAGAGGCCTCCGAGCCCACCGCCCACGACCACCACCTTCGGTTTGTTCTGACTCATCGAGTCTCCCTACGGGCGCGCGCCCGTTAGACCGCGCCGGGCGCGGGTCCGCGAATATTGCATGAACATGACTGTGTTGCTGGAGAAATGGGAGGGGCGGCGGGGGTGCGGACGGCGACGGGCCTGTGGATCGACGGCGGTGGCGCGGGAGCCTACTCCCCGTCCCACCTGCCGGCGGCCTTGTGGCGTTCGCACTCCTCCTCTGCAACGCGACGCACACGATAGGCGCTGTCCCGCAGCAGACCGTAGAGGATTCCGCAGCTGGCGTCGTCCCGGTGCTGGTCCCCCTCGTCGGCCAGGGCCAGCATCTCGCGGGTCAGGCGAATGACCCTGCGAAGATTCTCGTTCGGTGGTTCGGACATGGCACTCCCGCGCCGGGGTCGCGGGAACTCGTTCCCCCGCTCCTCGGCGGACCTTGTCTTTAGCAAGGCGTGTGCCAAAGCCGGGATCAACAGGCGTGGGCTGCCCTTCCGCGATTGCGCGGTGTCGTCCGCCCGCCGTTCCTGTCTCGTTGAGACGTGTCACGAGACAGCGGATCAGATGAAGTCGAGACCCTGGACTATGAACCCCAGCAGCCCGTGAACCCCCATGAACGACAGTACGGCGAACAGGAGGGTGCATACGGCGAACGAGATACGCTGGGCCTGGGGAGTGGTGGTGACGCCCCACACGATGCCGAAGGTCCACAGACCATTGCACATGTGGAACAGGGACAGCAGCAGTCCGATCACGTAGAAGGCGAACCACAGCGGGTTCTCGAGGATGTCCTGCATCCGGCCGAAGAGGTTCTCGGCCGCGGCCGCGTCGAAGATCTTGAAGATGCGTGTGCCCCCCACGTGGACGATCAGGTAGACGAACACCGCGAGGCCCGAGAACCGCTGCAGCCAGTACATCCAGTTGCGGGCGTATCCGTAGCGGCCCATGTTGGGTCGCCCCTCCCAGGTGATCCAGAACCCGTAGACCGCGTGCGCCAGGATCGGCAGCGCCAGCACGAAGATCTCGGCCAGCAGCACGTAGTTCATGCTCTCGATCTTGACGACGAGCTCGTTGAAGTGCTCCTCGCCCTGGCGAGACTGGGAGTTCTCGTACAGGTGGAACATCATGAATCCGCTGATCGGCAACAGCCCCAGCAGGGAGTGGACCCGCCGGGCCAAGAAATGGCGGCTCCCAATCGAGCTCGTCATACGAACCTCCTCGGCGCGGCCCTCTATATCAAGGGAGCGGGTGGTCTTTCAAGAACCGGTACAGGGTCGCGCGCCCGATCCCCAGGACCCTGGCCGCCCGCACCTTGTTGCCCCCCGTCTCGGCGAGGGCGGCCTGGACCATTTCCACGTCGAGCCTGGTGCGCTTGCGTGGTCCGCTGGCGAGGTGGGCGTCCGGCAGGTTCAGGGGCCCCCCCCGGGATTGACTGAGTTGCTGGATCTCCGGGGGCAGATGGCTGGACCGGATGTCGGGGTCGGTGCAGCGAACCGATGCGAACTGCAGGGCATTGATCAACTCGCGCACGTTGCCCGGCCAGGGGTAGCCCATCAGCAACCGCATCGCCCGGTCGGAGACACCGCCGATGTCCTTGCCCGACTCCTCCCGGATCTGCTCCATCATCTGCTCGACCAGCAGCGGGATGTCCTCGGCCCGTCGCCGTAGCGGGGGCATGGTCAGGGGGACCACGCACAGCCGGTAGAACAGGTCCTGGCGGAAGGTCCCGCTGCGGATCATCACCCGCAGGTCGCGGTTGGTGGCCGCCACGATCCGGACGTCCACCGACACCGTCCGTTCGCCCCCCACCCGCTCGAACCGCTTCTCCTGCAGGGCGCGCAGCAGCTTGACCTGGAAGGCCTGCGTCAGCTCGCCCACCTCGTCCAGGAACAGCGTGCCCCGGTGGGCCAGCTCGAAGCGGCCCTTCTTGTCCCGGATTGCGCCTGTGAACGCCCCGCGGACGTGACCGAACAGCTCACTCTCGAGGATATTCTCGGGCAGCGCGCCGCAGTTGATGGGGACGAATGGACCGCCCTTGCGCCGGCTGCGGCGGTGGATGGCGTTGGCCGCCAGCTCCTTGCCCGTGCCGCTCTCGCCGAACACCAGCACCGGGTAGTCCGAGGTGGCCACCTGCTCGATGATCTCGAACACCTCGCGCATGGGCGCCGAGATCGCGACCATCCCCTCCAGGCTCCGCCGCCGGCTTACCCGGGCCCGCAACCCCTGTAGCTCGCTCACGTCCCGCAGCTGGACGAACACGGCCTGCTGTCCGCCCACGCCGGTCGCCAGCGGGTGGGCGCTGACCTGCACCCGGCGGTCCTCGCCCGCGGTGGTCAGGCTGATCTCGTACCTCGCCGGGGTGATCGGGTCCGGTGCGCCGTCCCGGAACCGGCACTCGCCGCCGCAGATCCCCTCGGCGCCGAACACTTCGTGGCAGTCGCGGCCGAGAACCTCGTCCCGCGGCCGGCCGGTGATCCGCTCCGCCGCCCGGTTGAACAGGAAGATCTGGCGGCGCTCGTCGTGCGCCAGGGCGCCATCCACGAGGGCGTCGACGATCTGCTGGAAACGGGCGCGTTCGATGTCGATCTGGTCTCGTTCGCTCATGGGCGCCTCGCGGCCGCTGGCGCGGCGGCGGTCCACAGGGTACCCGATCTGCGGTGGCACGGGGCAGCTGCCATAATCAGCGGATCGGGAGGTCGGCGATGCCCGAGGCAGAGTTCGACGGGACGATCCTGTTCATCGACGACGACGCGACCGGGCGCGAGGTGGCGACCTACAACCTCGCCAACGCCGGCTTCGCCGTGGAGGCGGCCGGGGACGGCGAGGAGGGGCTGGCCCGCTTCGACCCGGAGCGCCACGCGGTGGTGGTGACCGATCTGAAGATGCCCCGGATCGACGGGATGGAGGTCCTGGCACGAGTACACGAGGTCTGCGCCGACACCCCGGTGCTGGTCATCACGGCCTTCGGCAGCATGGAGGTGGGGGTCGAGGCGATGCGGGCCGGCGCCTACGACGTGCTGGCCAAGCCGTTCCAGCGCGACCAGCTGGAGCTCACCGTGCGCCGGGCCGCCGAGCGGGCGCGGCTGCTGCGGGACAACCGGCGGCTGCGACGGCAGCTGGCCGGTGTGGAGCGTCCCATCGTGCACGGCGGCGGAGGGATGGCCGACCTGCTGGCCACCGCCGATCGGGTGGCCGCCAGCGACGCGACGGTGCTGATCCGCGGCGAGAGCGGCACCGGCAAGGAGCTGGTGGCGCGCCGGATCCACGCCCGCTCGAGCCGGGCCGATGGCCCCTTCGTGTCGGTGTCCTGCGCGGCCTTGCCCGCCGATCTGCTGGAGTCCGAGCTGTTCGGCCACACCCGCGGCGCGTTCACTGGCGCCGTCCGGGCCCGCCAGGGTCGCTTCCGGGCCGCTGACGCCGGAACCCTGTTCCTCGACGAGATCGGCGAGCTGCCCAGGGCGCTGCAAGGCAAGCTGCTGCGGGTCCTCCAGGAGCGCGCCGTCGACGTACTCGGCCGCGACACCCCGGTCCCGGTGGACATCCGCCTGGTCGCGGCCACCAACCGGGAGCTTCGCGCCGACGGCGACAGCGGTGACTTCCGCGAGGACCTGTACTACCGGCTGGCGGTGGTCGAGGTGCCCATCCCGCCGCTGCGGGCGCGGCCGGAGGACATCGAGCCGCTGGCCCGACACTTCGTGGCGCTGCACGGCGGCGAGCAGGTTCTGGAGATCGACGACGAGGTGATCGCCGCGCTGGACGGCCGGCCCTGGCCCGGGAACGTCCGCGAGCTGGAGAACGCCTGCGAACGAATGGCGATCCTGGCCACCGGGGGTCGGGTCCGGGCCGACGACTTGCCCCCGGAGGTCTACGCGGGCGGCGGCGCTACGGGCGACGACGCCTGGCTGGATCAGCTGCCCGAGGGCTTGTCGCTGGTGGACCTGGAGAAACGAGCCATCGAGCACGCCCTGCGCCGGACCGGGGGCAACCTGTCGGCGGCGGCCCGGCGGCTGGGCGTGCCGCGCCACATCCTGATCTACCGGGTGGAGAAGCATGGCATCCCCCGCGGAAGGTAATCCCTGGCGGGCGCTCGTCGACCGGCGGGCCGCCCTCGGGGTCTGGCTGCCGCTGCTGGCGATCACCGCCCTGCACTATGGCACGCCGCCAGAGCACCACTGGGTCCACGACGTGGCGCGGCGCCTCTACTATCTGCCCATCGTGCTGGCGGCCTTCCTCGCTGGCCTGCGCGGCGGCCTCCTGCTGGCCCTGCTCGCCTCGGCGCTCTACCTGCCCCACGCCTTCACCCACCTGCACCACATGGACCCTGCGCCCGCGCTCGAGAAGTTCCTCGAGCTCGTGCTGTACGTCGCCGTCGGGTCCTTCGGCGGTGTGCTCGTGGACCGAGAGCGGGCGGAGCGCATGCGCCAGCGGGACCTGGCGCTGACCCTGCAGCGGACCCTCGACGAGCTCAAGGCCACCGAACACCAGCTGATTCGCAGCGGCCGGCTGGGCGCGCTCGGAGAGCTGACCGCCGGGCTGGCCCACGAGATCAAGAACCCCCTGCACGCCCTACGCGGCACCGCCGAGATCGTCCGCGATGCCATCGACGAGGGTACGCCCGAGCGGCGGATGCAGGCGCTGCACATCGATGAGATCGACCGCCTGACCGGCCTGCTGGAGCGGTTCCTGGATTTCGCCCGACCCGGCGACCCGGTGCTGGTCCGCGTGGACCTGCGTCAAGTGGCCGGCCGGATCGGGGAGTTGATCGCAGCCCAGGCCAAGCGGGACGAGATCCGGGTCGAGGTCGACCTGCCCGGGCAGCCGGTGGCGGTCGAGGGGGATCCGGATCGCCTGGCGCAGCTCGGGCTCGCCATCGCGCTGAACGGGCTGCAGGTGATGAAGGAGATCGAGGGCGAGCGACGCCTGTCCATCGGACTACGGGAGGCGCGGCGTGGGCCACGCGTGTTCCACGCGCTGTCGATCGCCAATGCCGGCCCCCCGATCCCGGACGAGCTGCGCGAACGGATCTTCGATCCCTTCGTCACCACCCGCGAGGGCGGCACCGGGCTGGGCCTGTCGGTGGCCGCCCGTATCGCCGACGCGCACGGCGGTTTTGTCGAAACCCACAACCTGTCCGAGGGGGGGGTCGAGTTCCTCGTGTTGCTGCCCGGGCCATCGGGCTAGCCAAATTCTGCGCGTGTTCCCATAGTAAAGTAGTCGCGGTTTTCCGGGGAGGCGAGCGGTCGTCAACGAGGGCGGGAGCTGGGTCTCGAACTCGGCCTAGAACGGCGAGAAGCCCCCGTCAGACCAGTAGTCCTGCTTCAGCTCGTCGTGTTGCCGGAGGAGCACGTGGCAGTGCCCCGACTCCCACTCGGCCAGGCGTTCGAAGAACTCGGTGACCTTGGGGGGGTCGTCCACTTCGGCCTGATAGGCCTTCATCAGGCCCTCGGCGATCAGCGCCTTGCGTAGCAGATCCAGCTCCACCGACCAGTCCACGGTCTCGATGGTCTTGCCCAGCTTGTCGACACCTGCCGCGATCTGCTCACGGGACGGCAACAGCGTGGCCAATGCCGGCGACTCGATGGTGCCCGTGCGCTCCCACTCGTCGAAGCGGGAGATCAGATAGTCCAGGTGCCCTTGTTCTTCCTTGGCCAGCACCTCGAAGATCTTCTTGCCCACCTCCTCGGTGGCCTTGTCAGCGGCGTCCTGGTACAGGTCGCGGACGTTGGTCTCGTACTCGATGGCGGTCTGGATGGCCCGCTCGAGGGTCATCGGTGTGTTGTCTGCCATGGGCCTCGGATCTCCAGTCGAAGAGTGTTGGATCGTCCGTCACAGTAGCAATCCGCATGCCAGCCGGGGCGTGTGGGCGCAAAGCGAAGACGGGACAGGATGCGCCGTCCAGTACGCGTGGTCCCGCCTGTGTCTCACCGGCCACGTATGTCTCAAGAGTGTCTCGACTCGGTGTCTCCATCGGCCACGCAGGGCGCCGCTTGGGTCGATTGCCTGCTGGCACGGTGCGTGCTACAAAAACCCTCCTCGAAGACGTAGAGGACGAACACCCCCGCGCCGTTGGCGGGGTCAAGTACGGGAGGATCGACAATGCAGCAGTGGCAGTCGGTGGACGAGGTTCTGGACTTCGCGATCGAACGGGAGCAGGAAGCTGCAGATTTCTACAGCGATCTGGCGGACCGGATGGAACGCAACTACATGAAGGAGGTCTTCCAGGGGTTCGCCCGCGAGGAGATGGGTCACCAGGCCCGGCTCAGCGCGATCAAGGACGGCAAGCTGCTGGCGGCGGCCGCGAAGCAGGTCATCGACCTGAAGATCGGCGACTACCTCGTGGCCAACGAGCCCACCGAGAACATGGAGTATCAGGACGCGCTGATCCTGGCCATGAAGAAGGAGAAGGCGGCCTTCCGGCTCTACTCCGATCTGGGCAACAGCACCGGGGACGCCAGCCTGCGGGAGACCTTCCTCTCCCTGGCCCAGGAAGAGGCCAAGCACAAGCTGCGCTTCGAGGTCGAGTACGACGAGCACTTCCTGACCGAGAACTAGCCCCCTCCCGTTCAGCTCCAGATCGCACCCGAGAACGGCACCCGGTGGACCATCACTCCACTCCATCTCTCCCGGGTCCACGGCTGGCCGGGAGGCGGCGTGGATAGTGCCGCCGCCGTGGTACAAAGAGCCAGTAACCTCCGCGGATGGTGCATGACCAAGGATTTCGACCTGGAACGGGCTCTGGGCACCCTGCGCGGCCGGGAACGGCTGCTGGTCTGTACCCACGACGATCCGGATCCGGACGCCCTGGCCGCTGCCTGGGGGATGCGACAGCTCCTGGAGCGCGAGCTGGGGTGCGAGGCCACCGTGGCCTTCGACGGGATCATCGGCCGGGCCGAGAACCGGGCGATGGTGAGGGAGCTCGGCATCCGGCTGCGGCGCATCGAGGCGCTTGATCCGGCCCGCTACGACGGAGTCGTGCTGATGGACACCCAGCCCGGCGCCCGCAACCACTCGGCGCCCGGCTCCCTGCCCGTGCTGGTGTGTGTCGACCACCACGCAGCGCTGCCCTGCGACGCCCCCGTGCCCTGGCTCGACGTGCGACCCGACGGCGAGTGCACCGCGACCATCGTGCTCGAGTACCTGCGCCAGCGAGCGGTCCCCCTGTCCCCCGAACTCGCCACCGGGATCCTGTACGCGCTGAAGACCGACACCCGGGACCTCTCCCGGGGTGCGAGCGACGGGGATCTCGAGGCCTGGAATCACGTGTCGCCGCTGGCGGATATGCGGGCCCTCGGCCGGATCGTGAATCCACCCCTGAACGCCCGCTACTTCCGCATGCTGCTGCAGGCGCTGCGGGTGGCCAGGGTCCACGGCGACGCCGTGCTGGTGCAGATGGGACCGCTGGACTACCCGGACCTGGTGGCCGAGGTCGCCGACCTCTTCGTGCGCTCCAGGGGCCAGTCCTGGTGCCTGTGCGGCGGCACCTACGACGGCGTCCTGCGGCTGTCCGTGCGGACCGAGGAGGTGACCAGTCAGGCTGGCCAGCTGGCCCAGGCGCTGGTGCGCTCCCGGGGTGGCTCCGCCGGCGGGCATGGCATGACCGCGGGCGGGCGGATCCCCCTGGACGAGGGCGAGGACCCGGGCGCGCTGTGGGAGGCCATCGCGGGGGAGTTCATCCGCCTGCTGGGGCAGCCGGCGGAGTCCGTTCCCCTCTGCGGCGAGTGACGGGAGCGGCGCGTCGGCGCAAGCAAACCCCCAGCAGGACCAGCAGCAGGGCCAGGACGGACAGGTCCCGGCCGCGTCGGGGGTCCACGCGGCAGGCGCAACCTGCGGCGTCATCGTCGGCGGCGACGCTGTCCAGGCCGGGCTCGGGACAGGCGTCCCACTCGTCCACGTCTCCGTCGCAGTCCTCGTCGTGGTAGCCGTCGCAGAGCTCGGCGCTGTCGGGTGACACGAAGGCGTCGTGGTCGTTGCAGTCGCCCTCGGTTTCGTTGTACCCGTCACCGTCGTCGTCGAACGCCTCGGTGCCGTCGTCGGCGATGCCGTCGCAGTCCTGGTCGACGCCGTCGACGATCTCGCCCGCGCCCGGGTGGACCTGGGGATCCCCGTCGTCGCAGTCCCCCTCCAACTCGCTGAAACCATCGCCGTCGTCGTCGCTCACCTCCGTACCCTCGTCGACGCTCCCGTCGCAGTCGTCGTCCCTGCCGTTGGCGACCTCGACCGCGTCCGGTGAGCGATCGGGATCCGCGTCATCGCAGTCGCCGTCCTGCTCGCTGAAACCGTCGCCGTCGTCGTCGGTGGCGGCGGTGTCCTCGTCGGTGACGCCATCGCAGTCATTGTCCAGGCCATCGAGGAGCTCGGGCGCCCCCGGGTGAACCGTCGGCTCGTCGTCGTCGCAGTCCCCACCCGATACCGCGTACCCGTCGTCGTCGCCGTCGCCCGCGCCGCCCGCCTCCCCCTCGTCGACCGCACCGTCGCAGTCGTTGTCCACGCCATCGGCGACCTCGGACATGTCCGGGTTGATCCAGGGATCGGCGTCCGAGCAGTCGCCGTCGATCTCGGCGAAGCCGTCGCCGTCGTCGTCGAACACCTCGGTGCCGTCGTCGACCGTGCCGTCACAGTCGTTGTCCAGCCCGTCCACCAGCTCGGGCGCCCCGGGGTAGCTCTCCGGCGCCAGGTCGTCGCAGTCTCCGCCTCCGGGGGTGTAGCCGTCGCCGTCATGATCATCGTTGTCCGACAGTTCGTCGGCCGTGCCGTCGCAGTCGTTGTCGACGCCGTCCGCCAGCTCCGGGGCCCCGGGGTAGATGGTGGGATCGCCGTCGTTGCAGTCCCCGGCGGCGTCGGTGTGGCCGTCGCCGTCGTCGTCCACCAACGGGGTGCCCTCGTCGGCGGCGCCGTCGCAGTCGTTGTCGAGCCCGTCGGCGAGTTCGGGCGCGCCGGGGTACACCTGGGCGTAGGTGTCGTCGCAGTCGCCGCCCGCCTCCGCGTAACCGTCGCCGTCGTCGTCGAACCAGTCGGTGGTCTCGTCCACCACCTCGTCGCAGTCGTCGTCCCGGCCGTTGGGCTGCTCGATGGCGCCGGGGTGGATCAGCGCGTCGGTGTCGTCGCAATCCTGCCCTCCGGCCGCGAGACCGGGATGGCCGTCGCCGTCGTGGTCGATCACGTCCAGGCCGTCACAGTCCTGGTCCACGCCGTCGTAGGGCACCTCGTCCATATCCGGGTTGACCCCTGGGTCGCTGTCGTCGCAGTCCCCCAGACAGGCGCTCCAGCCGTCCGCGTCGGCGTCCACCGGCAGCGAGAGCGGGTCGGTGTCGTCGCAGTCGCCGTCGCAGGTCGAGAACCCATCGCCGTCCTGGTCGAGGCGGTTGAGGGCCGGGTCACCATCGTCGCAATCGCCCTGGCAGGGGGACGCCCCATCCCCATCCAGGTCGAAGGGGTGCAGATCCGGCGCGGCGTCGTCGCAGTCACCGTCGCAGCTGGAGATCCCGTCGCCGTCGCCGTCCCCGGGCGATAGCAGCGCGTCGCCGTCGTCGCAGTCGTCGTCGCAGGTCGAGTAGCCGTCGCCGTCACCGTCCGCCGGGGACAGGGCGGGATCCCCGTCGAAGCAGTCTCCGTCGCAGCTGGAGTAGCCGTCACCGTCGGCGTCGATGGGATTCACCTGGGGATCGCCGTCGTCACAGTCCCCGCCGCAGCTGCTGAACCCGTCGCCGTCCAGATCCGCCAGGTTCTGCGCGGGATCGCCGTCGTCGCAGTCCCCATCGCAGGCGGTGACTCCGTCGCCGTCGGCGTCTTCCTCCCCGGGATCGGTCTGGCCATCGCAGTCGTTGTCCAGCACCCCGTCGCAAAGGTAGGGCGCGCCGGGGTGGATCGCCGGGTTGCCATCGTCGCAGTCGCCCCCACAGTCGTCCACGCCGTCGGCGTCCTGGTCCACCTCGATCGCTCCCAGGAGACCGTCACAATCGTTGTCCAGGTGGTCACAGATCTCCGGAGCCCCCGGGTAGATCGTCGGCGAGCCGTCGTCGCAGTCTCCGTCGCACACCGACACGCCGTCCGCGTCGGCGTCGGCCTCGTCCGGATCGGCGGCACCGTCACAGTCGTTGTCCGCCACCCCGTCGCAGGCGTGGGGCGCTCCCGGGTAGGCGCCGGGATCGAGGTCGTCGCAATCCCCGGTGCAGGGGCTCCAGCCATCCCCGTCCAGGTCCTCGGGGAGGACCAGCGGGTCGAGGTCGTCGCAGTCCCCGGCGCAGGTCGGGAAGCCGTCCCCGTCCACGTCGTCCAGGTTCAGCGCTGGATCGGCGTCGTCGCAATCCCCGTCGCACTCGGACAGCCCGTCGCCATCGTCGTCGGCGGGCGTGACCGACGGGTCGCCGTCGTCGCAGTCTCCGTCGCAGGTGGACCAGCCGTCGGCATCCAGATCGTCCAGGTTCTGCGCGTCGTCGTAGTCGTCGCAGTCCCCGGCGCAGCTGGTCCAGCCATCCAGGTCGGAGTCCGTCGGGTTGAGTACCGGATCGGCGTCGTCGCAGTCGCCCTCGCAGGGGCTCCAACCGTCGCCGTCGAGGTCCATCGGATGGGCCGCCGGATCGCCGTCGTCGCAGTCGTCCTCGCACTCGGTGAAGCCGTCGCCGTCGTCGTCGTACTCGGAGGCGTCGGGCAGCGAGTCGCAGTTGTTGTCCGGCACGTCGTCGCAGACGTCCGGGGCGCCCGGGTAGGTCGCCGGATCGCCGTCGTCGCAGTCGTCGTCGCAGCTGGTCCAGCCATCCCCGTCCAGGTCGGCCAGGTCCTGGTCGGGATCGGTGTCGTCGCAGTCCCCGTCACAGGTGGTGGAGCCGTCGCCGTCGGCGTCGTCGAGGTTGAGCGCCGCCAGCGTGTCGTCACAGTCCCCGGCGCAGCTGGTCCAGCCGTCCGCGTCCACGTCCAGCACGTTGAGCGCCGGGTCGGCGTCGTCGCAGTCGCCGCCGCAGTCGGCCGCGCCGTCGCCGTCGTCGTCGGCCTCCAGGGGGTCGATCTGACCGTCACAGTCGTTGTCCAGGGTGCCGTCACAGACGTCGGCGGCGCCGGGGTAGACCGCCGGATCGCCGTCGTCGCAGTCACCGCCGCACAGGCCCAGGCCATCCCCGTCCAGGTCGGTCTCGTTGTCGTCCTGCACGCCGTCGCAATCGTTGTCCAGGACATCGTCGCAGACGTCCGGCGCTCCGGGGTAGACGGCGTCGTCGTCGTCATCGCAGTCGCCCTCACAGATCCGGTAGCCGTCGGCGTCGTCGTCGGCCTCGTCCGGATCGGGCACCCCGTCGCAGTCGTCGTCGGCGCCGTTGCATTGCTCGATGGCCCCCGGGTACACGGCCGCGTCGGTGTCGTCGCAGTCGGTCCCCTCGAGCACCCAGCTGGCCGCGGGCGCGCCGTCACAGGTGGACTGGGAGACCGACGGGTGGCCGAACCCATCCCCGTCCCCGTCCCAGTACCAGGTGACGAAGGTCAGGCCCTCGTCGACGACACCATCGCAGTCGTTGTCCGCACCGTCGCAGAACTCGTCGTTGCCCGGGAAGTTGTCGCCATCCTCGTCGTCGCAGTCGTCCCCGATCAGCACCCAGTCGTCGCCCGGCGCGCCGTCGCAGGTCGACTCCGCGTCGTCCGGGTCTCCGTGGCCGTCGCCGTCCGCGTCCTCGAACCACTCGGTGTAGCTCAGCCCGTCGTCGACCACGCCGTCGCAGTCGTTGTCCTGCAGATCACAGACCTCGGCATTGCCCGGGTAGTTGGTGGGGTCGGCGTCGTGACAGTCGTCGCCCACGTCGACCCAGCCGGCCCCTGGCGCCCCGTCGCAGGTGGTCTGCAGGGTCGCCTCGTCGCCGTGGCCGTCCAGATCGATGTCCTCGTACCAATCCGTGAAGGTCAGGTCGTTGTCCGCCACCCCGTCGCAGTCGTTGTCCGCCGCGTCGCAGATCTCGTCGTTGCCGGGGTAATTCTCCGGATCCGCGTCGTCGCAGTCGTCCCCGACCAGGACCCAGTGGGCCCCGGGGGCGCCCTCGCAGGTGGTCACATAGGTGAGGGGGTTGCCATGCAGGTCGGCGTCGTCGTCCCAGTACCAAGTGTCGAAGGTCAGGCCGTTGTCCGCCACCCCGTCACAATCGTTGTCCTCGTTGTCGCAGAGCTCGTCGTTGTCCGGATAGTTCAGGGGATCGCTGTCGTCGCAGTCATCGCCCGCGAGCACCCACTGGTTGCCGGGGGCGCCATCGCAGGTCGACTGGGTGACCGAGGGGTCGCCGTGGCCATCCCCGTCCAGGTCCTGGTACCAGTCCAGGAAGGTCAGCCCCTCGTCCACGTCGCCGTCGCAGTCCTCGTCCACCCCGTTGCACAGCTCGGCGGCGTTGGGGTGGATGTCCGGATTGCCATCGGCGCAGTCCCCACCGATCAAGGCCCGGTAGATGCCGGTCGCGACGCACCAGCACTGGGTCTGGCCGTCGACGCCGTAGTCGTCCGCGTCGTTGTCCCGGTAGTAGGTGGTGCAGTCGATGGCGTCCTCGCCCTCGTCGACCTGGCCGTCGCAGTTGTCATCGATGCTGTTGCAGATCTCGACGGCGCCGGGGTTGATCGCGGGATCGAGGTCGTCGCAGTCGTCGCCGCCGCAGGACTCGTCGTCGTAGCCGTCGCCGTCGCCGTCCGGGCACTGCAGGTCGATCAGGTGGTCGATCAGCGAGCCGCCGATGGGATGCAGATCGTAGGAGTAGTGCCACTCCAGGGTCAGGTAGCTGACGAAGGCGGCCCCTGGTTCCATGTCCAGGAAGTAGCAGGAGGTGTTGGCCAGATCGTTGGTCGTCAGCACGTCGGCCGAGCCGTAGTTCTCCAGCCGACCGTGGGACGAGTAGGTGGCATCGCCGAAGTCCGGGATGCCGGCCATCAGCGGGTGGGTCGGGTTGACGTTGTAGAAATAATACGAGTACTCGCCGTGGGTACCGTCGGCCCCGAAGGGCAGGGTCTCGATGTGGGGGCTCCAGGCGTCATAGGTCGACAGCATCAGGATCAGGCCACCGCCGTCGGTGACGAAGTCCTCGAACTTCCACATGTAGTCGTTGACCTGATCGTTGAAGTTCCCCGGCTGCTGGCTGGGGACGATGATCAGGTCGTACTCGTCGAAGTCCTCGGTGGGGATCGAACCCCAGCTGATGATCGAGTAGTCGATGGTGCGGGCGTCGAGCTCGTCGGTCCAGTAGTGCTGGCCCCAGGGGTTGTTGCTCTGGACGATCAGGGCCGTCGTGGCGTGCGCGGGTGCGCACACCGCCGCGAGCGCAGCCGCCAGAACGGGTGCCAGGCGCCGGGGGAAGCCTCGCATTTCGGCTCTCCCGGGTCTCTACGAACTCTCGTGCATGGGTTCAACGCCTCGATCGCACGCTATCACCCGATCCGGGGAGGGACAAGAACTCCCGGGCCGGGGTCAGAAACCGGCGCTGTCCAGCACGTCCTCGTGGGCGTAGATGGGGGCGCGGGCTCGCAGCGCGAGGGCGATGGCGTCACTGGAACGGCTGTCGACCTGGACCAGGGACCCGTCCGCCCGCTCCAGGAACAGCGCCGCGTGGAAGGTCTCGTCCTCCAGCTTGCGGATCGCGACCCCGATCAGCTCCCCCTCCAATCCCTCGACCACGAGGATCGCCAGGTCGTGGGTCATCGGGCGCGGGACCGGGATACCGTTCAGCGAACGCTGGATCGCGTCGGCCTCGGCCCCGCCGATCAGCATCGGCAACACCCGGCCGTCGGAGGCCTGGAGCTCCAGGACAAACCCGTACCCGTTGGGGTCGGGTGCCGTCCCACTCACGGTCAGCCGGACGTGATCGTCGCCGGGATCGAAGGCGTCCACCTCCGCCAGCGGCTCGTCTGGCATCACCGTGGTGCCGACCATCCAGCCGATACCGGCGAACACGAACGCCGTGATCGCCATCAGCCCCGTACCGCAGGACAGGATGCAACCCCAGGGCGTGCCGCCACCGGCATCCGGCGGATTCACTGACCGGCCTCGCCCGATCCCGGCTCCGCCAGCCGGAATTGCAGCGACCGGATCTCCTCGACCCCCTTCAACGCCAGGATCGCGCCTTTGACCGTGCCCACCAGGAATGCCCGCGGGAACTCGGTCAGCGGCACCGACTCGCCGTTGACGATCAGCTCCACCGACGGATCCACCAGCGCGTCACAATCCGCCAGCGTCCCCTCCCCCGCCGCGATCCGCTCGGCGATCACCTGGCAGGAGTGTCCGCAGCGCCCGCAGTCGAACCCGGGGAGCAGGGCGAGGGCGGCCTGGATGGGGGCGGTCATGGGCGGGCCTCCAGGGGTTGGAGGGTACCAGACGAGGGACGATCTCGGACTCGGACTCGGTCTCGGTCTCGGTCTCGGACTCGGACTCGGGATCGGACTCGGTCTCGGTCTCGGTCTCGGACTCCGTCCCGGACTCAACCCCGAGATGCTAGATTCCCACGCCAGGTCCCCTTCGCCGGAGGCACCATGCATCGATCCCTGACCGCCCTCGCGCTGGTCCTGTTCCTGGTCGCCGGTTGCGGGGATCCGAAGCCGCAAGACGCTCGCCTCCCCCCGCAACCGCCACCCGCTGCGGAGGTCACGCCCACCCCACCCGAGGCCACGGTCCCCCTGCGCCTACCCGCCCCCGAGCACCTGGTGGCCATCGGCGACGTCCACGGGGACCTGGACGCCCTGCGAAGGGTCCTGCGGCTGGGCGGGGCGATCGACCGCAAGGACCGCTGGGTCGGAGGTGACCTGGTGGTCGTGCACACCGGGGACACGCTGGACCGCGGTGACGACGACCGGGCGATGCTGGAGCTGCTGGCGCGGCTGGGGACCGAGGCCGCAGCGGCCGGGGGCGCGTGCATCGCGCTGAACGGCAACCACGAGATGATGAACGCAGCGGGCGATCGGCGGAGCGTGTCGAAGGACGCGCTGGCGAGCTACGCCGAGATCCCCGACCTGGACGTCAGCGCCTTCGCGGACGTGCCTGCGGCCGAGCGAGCCCACGCCGCGGCGTTCGCGCCTGGCGGGCCGATGGCCCGGATCCTGGCGGAGCGACCCGTGGTGGCCATCGTCGGCGACTCGGTGTTCGTCCACGGCGGCGTGCTGCCCGCCAACGTGGACTACGGCCTCGACCGCATCAACGGCGACGCGCGCTCCTGGCTGACCGGCATCGTGTCGGAGCGCCCCGCCTGGGTCCGGGGCGATGACAGCCCGGTGTGGAGCCGCCACTACAGCGACGAGCCCGACGCGGTCGACTGCGCGATGCTCACCGGCGTGCTCGAGTCCCTGGGCGTCCGCCGGATGGTGGTCGGCCACACGGTCCAGAAGACGGGCATCTCGTCGGCCTGCGACGACGGCGTCTGGCGCATCGACACGGGCATGTCCAGCCACTACGGCGACACGATCGAGTTGCTGGAGGTCCTGGGCGAGGACGTGCGGGTGGTGCGGGAGGGGGCTGAGGACTAGATCGAGCTCGGTCTCGGACTCGGTCTCGGCCCTAGAACATCATGTCCTGGATGTAGACCTCGGCCGGGGCCGTCACGCTGAAGCGCAGGTCCACGTACTCTTCGCTCCCCGCCTCGGGCGTCAGCTTCCACTTCAGGATCCCGGGGCCGTCGTCCTCGGCAGCAGGCAGGGGGGGCGTGGTCTCCAGCAACTTGACCGTGACGCGGTCCATCTCCGAGACCGGCACCTGGTCCACCAGCCGCACCGTCTGGGCCTGTTCGGAGAAGTTGCTCAGCTTGATGCGGAAGTGCAGCGTCCAGCGGACGGTGCGCTTGCCGGCGCCCACGTAGTCCTGCTGCCGCTCGACCAGCTGTCGTTCGATCCGCATCCGGTCGTCGGTGCCGAAGGAGATCAGCAGCTCCTCGCCGGGCACCACCGTCGCCAGCTGGCCGGAGCCCACGTAGTCCGAGCCCACGAAGCTGGCCACGGTCCCGGGCAGCAACGGAGCCTCGCCCTGGTAGCGCATCCGCGCCTGGCGGTAGACCTCGGGGACCAGCTTGGGCACGGTGGCCAGCTCCATGACGGCCGCGAACGTCTGGGTGCCCACTGGCAGCCGCTGCTCGCTGCCGTCGCCGGCGATGGTGCGGGCGCCCGGGATGGCGAACACCACGGCACCCGTACCCTGGACCGAGGCGTTCATCCGGGTCTCGACCACCGCCTGGGGCACCACCGTCTGGGGGTTGGCCTGCATCTCGTTGCCGGCCATGTCGTAGTACCCGCGGCCGGACATCAGGTTGTCCTGGACCGAGTACGAGCCGCCGTACGCGTTGCGGCCCAGGTACCACGACGACAGCGAGGGCAGCTCGCCGGACACCGACGGGTTGGCGGTGGAAAGCTCCAGGTCCACCTCGTCCCAGTCCTCGCCAGTGGTCTGGGAGACGATGCCGTAGTACTCCAGGGTCACCTGGGCCGAGGACTCCTCCAGGCGGGCGTTGTACGCCGGCCACCAGCCAGCGCCGAACACCTGGTAGCGCAGCCCCACCGTGATCGGACCACCCGCGACCGCGGCCAGATCGACCCGCACCTGGTTGCCCGTGGCCAGCGGATTCTCCAGCTTGATCAGCAGGGGCCGCAGCTCCTCGTCCAGCTCCCGGGCCCGCTCCTGCTCCGTACGCAGCTCGGCGGCGATGTCCCGTTCGGCGTCGCCGACGAAGTTCAGCGTGCCGCGGATCTGCTCCAGGGAAGGGGCCGGGGCCTGGTTGCGGTCCTGCAGCACGGTGTCGCGCAGGTAGGTGCGCTGGGCCAGCAGGGACTCGATGCGGTCGCGGACCTGGCCCAGCTCCTCGGTGATGCCCAGCATCTCGTCGCGGATCTGCTGGATCCCGTCGGTCTCCTCGACCTCGCCGCGGCCGGACAGCAGCTCGACACCGATGATGCGGGCATCCCCCTTCAATACGGTCGCGTGCAGGCTGTCGGCGGCGATACCCAGGGGCAGGCCCTCGAAGGTGACGCTGCCGTCCCCGGGCTTGGCTCGCTCCTCGAGTACCCGCGTCACCAGCGCCCGGTCGCGGAACACCGTGACCGCGGCCATCTCCGAGTTGGGCTCCAGGGGCAGTGGTGCCACGGCCACCGAGGAGTAGGCCAGCGGGATCTCCTGCTGCAGCATGCCCTCGACCTCGTCCAGGTCGAACGACAGGTTCATCCGCCGTTTGGCCTCGGCGGCGAAGTCCATGTCGCCGCCCCCGGCCATGGCCATCGGGGTCACGACGAGGGTCGCCAGTGTGAGCAGGGTGGACAGGGGCCCGCGCAGGGCTCGGTGGTGGTGGAACATGGGCGCTCTCCCCGGTGCGTTGGGTGCAGTTCGGCGGGTCAACACCGGGCGCACGCGGATACTTCCGCGCACGCGGACCGTGTGACGGGTCCGTTACGAAGAGAGCCCGCGGCCGGCGCTATTCGCGCCAGTCGCCGGATCGGTCGCGCTCGATCGCGGGGGCACGCGTGGGCCACGGTGCGGTCACGAGACCCGCGATCAGGACGGCAGCAGCGACGAGCATCACGGAGATGAAGATCTGCATGGACTCCAAGGGCGAGTTGGTTCTTCTTGACTGAACACTTGTCCAGTACCCGATCTTGTGCTTAGATCAGGTTACTGAACATCCGTACAGGAGAAACCGTCATGCCCCCCGCCGCCGACCCCGCCCTGCTCCTCCCCGAAGCCCTCCGGCGACCCGCCCTCCCCGTCGATGCGCCAACGGGTTGGTGCCGCGCGGGCCTGGCCAGCCGTATCACCGAGCTGGTTGGGGGACCGGACTCCTCGGCCCTGACCCAGGCCACCTCGCTGGTGCTCGATGCCCAGCAGGAGGGGGAACTGGTCGCCTGGGTCACCCGCACCGACAGCCACTTCTTTCCCCCGGACATCGCCGCCTGGGGGGTGGACCTGGGGGCGTTGGTGGTGGTGCGGGTGGCCAGCGCCCACTCCGTCGCCCGGGCCGCCGATCGCCTGGCTCGTAGCGGCGCCTTTGGCCTGATCGCCATGGACCTGGGACCCTCGCCAGCTGTCCCTTCCCCCCTGCTGTCCCGGTTGCTGGGGTTGGCGATCAAACACGACATCGCCCTGCTCTGCCTCACCGAGTCGGGCGTCCGTCCTCCCCAGCTCGGCTCGCTGGTCTCCCTGCGGGTGGCGTCGGAGCGACGGCGGCTGGGCGACGACCGCTTCGCCACCACGCTGCGGGCGGTCAAGGACAAGCGGCGCGCCCCGGGGTGGACCCATACGGAGATCTGCTGTGGACCGCCTGGCCTGCGTTGACCTGCCGGCCTTGCCCCTGCAGCTGCTGCTGCGGACCCACGCCGACTGGGCCGAGCATCCGGCCGCGGTGGTGGTCGAGGACAAGCCCCAGGCGCCGGTGAGCTGGGTCAACGAGCACGCCCGGACGGCGGGTGTCCTGCCCGGGATGCGTTACGCCGCCGCCCTGTCCCTGGCCGGTGAGCTGCGGGCCGGAGTCGTGGTCGAGCGGGAGGTGGAACGGGCAGTGGAGGGGCTGTGCGAGCGGCTCCAGCGCTTCACCCCCGAGGTGGAGCCCTGCGGTGACGAGCCGGGGGTGTTCTGGCTCAACGCCGGAGGACTCCAGCGGCTCTATCCCTCCCCGCGGAGCTGGATCGACGAGATTATTTCAGAACTCGAAGAACAAGGGTTCAACTCTCTGGTTTCCATAGGTTTCAGCAAGTTTGGCTCCTATGCCGCAGTCAAGTCTGGCAAGGGGATCCGGACCCTTCGCGATCCGGCCCACGAGCGGGAGGTGGCGCGCTGGGTGCCGCTGGCGCGACTGAACATCGAGCCCGGCTTCCGCGACGCCCTGCACAAGCTGGGGGTGACCACCCTGGGGGGGTTGATCGAGCTGCCAGCGGCAGGGATCCGCGAGCGCTTCGGGCCCGAGGCCCACCGCCTGCACCGGATGGCGTCGGGGGACCTGTGGGACCCCCTGCAACCCGAGGTGATCCCCGAGCCCACCACCCGGACCCTGCTGCTGACCGATCCGGTGCTCGACACCACCCAGCTGCTGTTTCACGTCAAGCGCCAGCTCCACCCCCTGCTGGCGCAGCTGATCGAACGAGGTGAATCGCTGACTGCGCTGCAGCTGCGGTTCGGGATGGAGCGGGGCCGGGATCACACCGAGACGATCCAGCCGGCAGCCCCGACCCGGGATGTCACCGAACTGATGCTGCTGGCCCGGCTGCGGCTGGAGCCGATGCGGCTGACCTCCGGCGTGCTCGAGCTGCAGCTGGAGGCGGAGACGGTGTCGGCGGCGGTGGTCCAGGACCGGCTGCTGAAGAGCGCTGGTGCGCCCGCACCGAAGCGGGACCTGGCCGCCGCCGACCGCGCCCTGGCCTTCGTCAAGGCCGAGTTCGGCGAGGACGCGGTGGTCCGTCCCTGCCTGCGGGACGCCCACCTGCCCGAGGCCCGCTTCAGCTGGGAACCCCTGTTCCGCACCGTCCAGCCCCACCCCGCCGCCGACGGCTCCCCTCCCCGTCCGCTGGTGCGCCGGTTGTTCGTCCGCCCCGAGACGGTCCACGAGCCCTTTGCCCGCGATCCCAAGGGCTGGCTGCTGACCCGCTCTGGCCGCGGCTCGGTGGTCGAGACCGCCGGTCCCTTCGTGGTCCGCGGCGGCTGGTGGGCCCGGGAGCTCCACCGGGAGTACCACTACCTGACCACCCGCTCCGGCGAGATCGCCGTCGCCTACCGCGACCGCCGCCGCAAACGCTGGGTCATCCAGGGGCGGGTGGAGTGAGGCGGCGATGACCGGGTACGTGCCGCTGTACTGCAAGTCGAACCACTCGTTTCTGGAGGGGGCGAGCCATCCGGGGGAGCTGGTGGAGGAGGCGCACCGGCTGGGATTGGGATCGCTGGCGCTGGTGGACCGGGACGGGCTGTACGGGGCGGTGCGGGCCCATGTGAAGGCCCGGGAGTTGGGGGTCCAGCTGATCCTCGGTGCCCAGATCACCGTGGACGACGACTCGCAGATCCTGCTGCTGGCCGCCGATCGCCCCGGCTACGCCAACCTCTGCCGGTTGTTGACGGGCGGCCTGCGCCGCTCGCCCAAGGGGGAGTGCGCGGTGAGCTGGGACGAGGTGGCCGGCCACGCGGACGGCCTGCTGGCCCTGTGGGGTGGCGAACACTCGCTGGTGGTGCGGCAGGGCGCCAGCCGGGACCGGATCGGCGGGCAGCTCAAAGAGGCCTTCGGCGACCGGCTGTACGGCCTGCTGCTGCGCCACCTGCGGCCCGGGGATCCGGAGCGGGAGGCGCAGACCCGGGGCTGGGCCGATCGCCTCGACGTACCGCTGGTGGCCGCCACGGAGGTGCTCTACCACAGCGAGGCCCGTCGTCAGCTGCAGGACGTGCTGACCTGCATCCGCCACGGGGTACCGCTCCACGCCGCCGGCCGGCTGATCCGGCCCAACGCCGAGCACTACCTGCGGACATCGGTGGCCATGACCGAGCTGTTCGATGACGACCCGGCGGCCCTGGCCCGCACCGCCGAGGTGGCCGGGCGCTGCAGCTTCTCCCTGGACCAGATCCGCTACCGCTACCCCTCCGAACGCCTCCCCGATGGCAAGACCTCGGCCGAGTGGCTGCGGGAGCTGACCATGCGCGGCGCCCGCGAGCGCTACGACGGCCAGGTTCCACCAGCGGTCGGGGCCCAGCTGGAGAAGGAGCTCGAGCTCATCGATCAGCTGGACTACGGGGGTTACTTCCTGACCATGTGCGAGATCGTCGCCTTCTGCCGCAAAGAGGGCATCCTCTGCCAGGGGCGGGGCTCGGCAGCCAACTCGGCGGTCTGCTACTGCCTGGGGATCACCGCCGTCGATCCGGTGCGGATGGGGCTGCTGTTCGAGCGCTTCCTGTCCCTGGAGCGGGCCGAACCCCCGGACATCGACCTGGACATCTCCCACACCCGCCGCGAGGAGGTGATCCAGCACGTATACCGCAAGTACGGCCGGACCCACGCCGCGATGGTGGCCAACGTGATCCGCTACCGGGGCAAGTCGGCAGTGCGGGAGGTGGGCAAGGTCCTGGGGTTGCCCGAGACCACCCTGGACCGGCTCTCCAAGCTGCTGTCCCACTACAACGGGATCTCCGCCGAGACCCTGTCCCAGGCCGGGTTCAATCCCGACAACCCGGCCCACCGCCACCTGGTGCGGCTGTGCGAGGAGATCCAGGACTTCCCCCGCCATCTGTCGATCCACCCCGGCGGTTTCCTGCTGGGCCACGAGCCGGTCCACGACCTGGTGCCCATCGAGAACGCCTCCATGGCGGACCGCACGGTCATCCAGTGGGACAAGGAGGACGTGGAGGCGCTGGGGCTGTTCAAGGTCGACCTGCTGGGGCTGGGCATGCTGACCCAGGTCGACCTGTGCTGCCAGCTGCTGAGTCAGACCCGGCAGATCGATCTCACGATGGCCACCATCCCCCCCGAGGACGCGGCCACCTACGATCTGATCTGCGAGGCGGACACCGTCGGGGTCTTCCAGATCGAGAGCCGGGCCCAGATGGCGATGCTGCCCCGTCTGCGGCCGCGGTCGTTCTACGACCTGGTGATCGAGGTCAGCATCGTCCGGCCGGGACCGATCACAGGCGGCATGGTCCACCCCTACCTGCGCCGCCGCCATGGCGAAGAGCCCATCGACTACCCCCACCCCTCCCTGGAGCCGGTGTTGGCCAAGACCCTGGGGATCCCCCTGTTCCAGGAGCAGGTGATGCGGCTGGCGGTGGTGGCCGCCGACTACACCCCCGGCGAGGCGGATCAGCTGCGCCGTGACATGGCTGCCTGGCGCCGTTCGGGGCGCATCGAGAAGCACCGGGAGAAGCTGATCTCGCGGATGGAGAACAAGGGTATCGCCCGGGAGTTCGCCGAGCGGATGTTCGAGCAGATCCGCGGCTTCGGCGAGTACGGCTTCCCCGAAAGCCACGCGGCCAGCTTCGCCCTGATCAGCTACGCCACCGCCTGGCTCAAGTGCCACTTCCCCGAGGAGTTCACCTGCGCGATCCTCAACGCCCAGCCCCTGGGCTTCTACTCGGCGGCGACCCTGGTCGAGGACGCCAAGCGCCACCGGGTCGAGATCCGGCCCATCGACGCCCTGCGCTCCGACTGGGACTGCACCATGGAGCCCGGGGGTCGTGGCGGCTGGGCGGTGCGGATGGGGCTGCGCTACGTCAAGGGGCTGGCCAGTGACAGCGGGGAGGCGATCCTGACGGCCCGGGCCGAGGCGCCCTTCGATTCCCTGGCCGATTTCGTCCGCCGTACCCGGCTGTCGGTGGACGAGCTGTCGTCCCTGGCCGAGGGCGGCGCCTTCGACGGCTTCGTCATCGACCGCCGCCAGGCTCTGTGGGAGATCCGGGCCCTGGTCCACTCCACCACCTGGACCCTGGAGCTGCCCCGGGGTGAGACCCTGCCCCTGTTCCCGACGTTAAATCCCTTCGAGACCATCGACTGGGACTACCGGGCCACCTACCACAGCCCCCGGGGCCACCCCCTGACCACCCTGCGCGGCCAGCTGAAACGGATGGGCCTTCCCACCGCCAGCGCCGTGAGCAAGCTGGACCACGACCGCGTCACTCGCTACGCCGGGATGGTGATCTGCCGCCAGCGGCCAGGCACCGCCAACGGGGTGGTGTTCATGACCCTGGAGGACGAGTCCGGGTTCGTGAACCTGGTGATCTGGGAGAAGGTCTTCAAGCGTTACGCCCTGCTGGCCAAGACCACGTCGTTCCTGGGCGTGACCGGCAAGATCCAGTCCCAGGACGGGGTGGTCCACCTGATCGCCAACAGCCTGTGGAAGCCCGAGGTCGACCTGATCCCGGTCTCGGGCGGCTCGCGCGACTTCCATTGAGCGAGGCGTCAGGCGTGGGGCGTCGGGCGTCAGGGCGAACCACGAGTGGCGAACCTCCCAGACGGAGAAAAACGCGCCGGATCGGAGGGCGATCAGGATGGAGGCGGAACTACAGAGCAGCCAACACCCGGCGCAGCTTCGCGGCCACCTCGTCGGCCAGGGGCTCGAGGTCGGGATCCCCGACGATGCCGAACGAGGGATCGCCGAAATAGGTGGAACCGTCACTCATCGCCGGTCTCCAATCCCCCGGCGGGACCTGGGGGTCGATGTTCACCGGGAAAGAGCCGCCTTGCGCTGCGAACGGTGCAACCCGCGCTTCACGGCAGCGCGGGATCGCCGTCCCGGTACAGGTGCTCCACGTAGGCAGTTCCCGCCACCTCGATGGGACGCGCACCGGCGACCTGAAGCGATCCCGCGAGACCGGCCGCTCCGGCGGTGAGGCGCCCGCGGCTGGCAAACGGGGGGCTCGCCGACTCGCCGTGGTACCGCAGCTGCAGTCCGGGCCCGTGGGCGGTCAGGTCGTAGGCCACCGGGACCTCCATCGAGCCGCCGCAGCGGTCGTCGATGGTGGCGGTCCGGGCGTGGGCCAGCTCCCAGGTCTCGATGGGGATCCGCCGGCCCGAAGGCAGCAGGACGACCCCCCGGCGGAAGAACTCCAGACCAGCCGCGGAGAAGCACCCCAGCGCAAACAAGGTGCCGTCCGACAGTGCGCCGAGCTGGTAGTGGAACATGGCGGCGGGGATCCGGGGTTCGCCCGGGACGAAGGCCAGGCTGCCGCCGTTCCCGTGCTCCAGGGAGATGGAGGCGTCGAGATGGAAGGTGGCATCCCCCAGCCCGAGCTCGCCCCGGACGTGTCCGAAGGCCGAGAAGTGGCGGTAGAGGGCTCCGGTCGCGGACCACCAGTGCAAGGGCTCGGCGGCGGTGCTGGACCTCGGTCAGACCGCCGAGACGTCCAAGACCCGCCTGGGCGGCGTCGCCGAGGAGCGATACCTGTTCGGCTACCACCGCCGCCGCGCAGTCCGCGGGCTGCTCCACCGGGCCCGCGGCTGGCTCGAGTACGGCGAGACGGTGCCGGCGACCCACGTCTTCCGGGGGGACGCGTGAGTGGCCCGCTCCGAGTGCTGGCGTACAAGCCCAGCCCGGAACCCCAGACCATCCGCATGGAGCGGCTGATCACCTGCGAGCCCCTGGATCTGGAATACCTGGCGACGGTGCTCGAGGGTCACGAGATCTTCCTGCTGGACGGCATGGTGGAGACCAGGGACCCCGTCGTCGCGGCTCGGCATCTCGGCGCGCAGGTGGTGCTGGTCACCGCCTTCATCACCAACATCGACCGGGTGCTGCGGATGGCCGCGGAGCTGCGGACGTTGCCCGAGCCCCCGAAGCTGTTCGTCGGGGGGCCCCACGCCGAGGTGATGCCCGAGCACTTCTTCGCCGACGGGGTCGACGGGGTGTTCTTCGGAGACCAGCTGCGGGGTATCGCCGAGGTCGTGGACCGCATCGCGGCGGGTCAGCCCTTCGACGACGTGCCCGGAGGGGCCTTCCCCGGCGAGGAGGGCTGGACGCGAAACCCGGCGCCCCCCATCGACCCCGCCAACCTTCCCATCCCCCGGCGGGTGCTGTTCGACGACGACCCCGACCGCTACTACTACCTGTACTACCGACGCTGTGCCTCGGTGAAGACCGCGTTCGGCTGCAACGAACGGTGCAGCTTCTGCTTCTGCACGAAGATGCACGGGGGCGGCTACGGACCGCGGCCGATGGACGCGGTGCTCGACGAGCTCGAGGGCATCGCCGAGCGCAACGTGTTCATCCTCGACGACAACTTCCTGTCGTCGGCGGGGAGGGTCCGGGAGTTCTGCGACGGCCTGCGCCAGCGGGGGCTGGCCGACAGCCACGAGTACATCATCTACGGCGGCGCCGGCTTCGTGACCCACCACACCGAGCTGCTGCCCGAGCTGCGGGCGGTGGGGGTCACCGGGCTGATCGTGGGATTCGAGTCGATCCGCGCCACCGCCGACTTCATCGATCGCACCCGGATCCCGATCCCGCGGTTCTACATCTTGACCCCGATGCCGGGCACGGACCTCTACCAGGAGCTGAAGGACGACGGCCGGCTGCTGACCGAGGATCACACCCGCTACAGCGGCTCCGAGGCGGTTCACCGGCCGGAACGGATCGAGCCCGAGGCGCTGACCGAGGAATACTGGAGCCTCTATCGCAAGGTGTTCTCCTGGGCCGGTATCCTGCGCCGCACCCTGTTCAATCCCTGGTTCCTCCGCCGGCCGCGGCTGGCCATCTTCTCGTTCGTCGTCAACCTCCACTACCGGCACTACGTGAAAAAGCGCGTGCCGCCGAACATCTTCTAGGAGGGAGCCCCCGCGTGCTGTTCCGCAACTACGGGCTGAGCTTGCGACTGCTCAAGGTCTACGCGCCGGTGATGCTGCGGGCGCTGGTCCGGGGGCTGTGGTTCGCAGGCTGGCCGATGCGGATGGCGATGCTGCGGATGAGCCTGCGCCGGGCCCTGGTCTGGCTGCCCGCCCGGATTCGCGAGTGGCGGTTGGGGGTACGGATGCCGGTCACCCTGCAGGTGATCGACGACGTGGGCTGCAAGGCCGCCTGCGCCAACTGCGTGTACACCGCCATGCGGGACAAGGGAGCGCGGCTGGATCTCCCCGACATGGACCGGCTGCTGGGCCAGGCGCTGGAGATGAACGTCACCAACGTCTACCTGCTGGGCGCCGATCCCTTCTACCGAGACGACATCGACGCGCTGCTCGACCTGCTGGCACGCCGTCGCTACCAGCTGTTCCTGCTGTTCTCCGAGGGTCAGGCGATCACCGACGCCCACCTGGACCGCATCCGAGCGGCCGGCAACATCGTGCCCGTGCTCAACATCGACGGTCTGCGCGACGCCACCGAGCGCCGCAAGGGCGAGGGCAGCTGGGACCGGGTCGATGGGCTGCTGGCCGGGCTGCGGGACCGGCGGATGGTGTTCGGTGTGTCCACCATAGTCTCCACCGCCAACCTGGACGAGGTCACGGGCGAGGCGTTCGTGCACACCCTGGAGGAGCGGGGGGCCTACTTCCTGGCCTACGCGCCGTACACCCCGGTGGACCGGCGCAAGGAGGCCGATCTGGTGATGGACGAGGCCGCCAGGGAGGAGCTGTTCGAGCGGTCGCTGGTCCTCAACCGCGGGGCGCGGCGGCTGGCGGTGTTCGACCTGCTGGGCATCGAACAGAAGCTGACCTCCTGCCCCGCCGGGGTCTACACGATGACCGTGTATCACGACGGCACGGTCACCCCCTGCCTGGCGATCCCGGCGGGCCGCACCGAGTCCAACGTCAAGCAGCGGCACCTGCGGGACATCTTCGTCGACGACCCCCTCTACCAGGCCCAGCGCCAGCGCCACGCGGACCTGGCCCGGACCAACCGCGAGACGGGCCGCAACGACAAGGTCCACTGCCTGTTCTACACCGACCGCGAGTTCCTCCAGCGTTACTTCGAGGAACACGCGGACGAGATCAAAGTGCTGGCGCCCTACGCCATCGACGGCCCGGGGACGGAGGCACGCTCGTGAGCGTGACGGTTCTGCGCGGGCCCCGGAAGTGGCTGGTGGACCTGTGGCTGATGGTGCGGGTGGTCGTCCGCGGTCTCGGCGCTCTGGGGCCACTGGGGCTGATCCGCGAGCTGCGGGCCTACCTGCGGGACAACCGCAACCTGCTGGACGGGTCGGCGGACCGCTACCTGCTGCGGGATGGCGAGGTGTTCGCCGCCTCGGCGATGCCGGCGGTCAACAGCGGGCGGTTTGTCCGCTACCTGCTCGACGAGATCGTCACCTTCAACCACAAGCAGCCGTCGCCGATGTTCTTCGCCCTGCTGTCCACCTCTTCCCGGTGCCCCTACCGCTGCCGCCATTGTTACGCTCTGTCCGAGCTCGGGGACGAGGAGGTGGTACCGGTCGACGCCCTGGAGCGGACCATCCGCGGCCTGGCCAGCCGGGACGTGCGCAACATCTTCCTGACCGGCGGCGAGGTCATGTACCGGGCGGACGAGTTGCCCGCGCTGCTGGCCGCGACCGCCGACGACGTGGACGCGTTCTGGCTGGTGTCCACCAGCTGGCGGATGGACCGGGCCGCGCTCGAGCCCCTGCTGCCGCACAAGCTCAAGGGCGTCGTGATCTCGCTGGACGGCCACCACGAGGCGCAGGTCAACAAGCTCAAGGGTCACCGGGAGGCGTTCGCCAACGCCGTGTCCGCCATCTGCGCCGCGGTCGACCTGGGCTTGCTGGTCAGCGTGGACTGCATGGTCGACGCCGAGCTGCTCGACGAGAACGAGTACCTCGACTACATCGCGTTCCTGCGCGGCCTCGGTGTGCACTTCGTCAACTTCTTCCCTGCCCACACCATCGGAGGAGTCGAGAAGTACGACATCCCCACCCTGAGCAACGAACAGTTGCTCCATCTCGAGGCGCTGATGGACCGGGTGAACTGCGGCCGGGCCCACCGCGACGATCCCATCGCCTACTCCGCCGTGGTCTGGGAACGGCGGCGGGGCTGCTCGGCGGGCCAGCAGTTCCTGTACGTGGATCCCCGCGGTGACGTGCGCCCGTGCCCCTTCCTCAAGCTACCCGCGGGCAACATCGTGGACACGCCCATCGAAGAGGTCATCGACGCGATGCGCGCGGTGGGCGAGCAGGGTGGCTGCTATGGCCAGTACGAGGGGCTGGAGACCGGGCAGCGAACCTCGGAGTGAGACACCCGAACGATACACCCGGGTGTCCCGGGGGCGATCCAGCGTGGAATACCACGGCCCTCTCCCCCCCGGCTCCGCGTTCACGCACCTGGCTCGATGTCCCCCGTTCCGCACGGACACACGCCCGTGCACGGGCCTTGCCAAATCCGCACACCGTGGGTAGTTTTCGGTCGGGGAACATCCGCTGACAGTTCGCGCGTGAAACGGCGGTCGCAGGTACTCGCCGCAACCAACGGGAGACGTCATGCTGAAACGCAGTGCCCTTTCCACCCTGCTGATCCTTGCCATGGGAGTGTCGCCCGCGACCGCGTTCGCGGCACCGCCGCCCATGGACATCCAGCACTTCAAGCCCCACGGCGACCGCACCGGCTGGTTCGTCACCGAGTCGGCCCAGACCCTGGGCCTGTGGAAGCCGGCCTTCGGCCTGTGGCTGAGCTACGCCAACAAGCCCCTGGTGCACTACGTGGACGGCGAGGCCACCGACCTGGTCGTCAAGGACCTGCTGACCATGGACCTGCAGGCCGCAATCGGGTTCGGTCCCGTGGACCTGGCCCTGGACTTGCCGATCAACCTGCTGGTGGCGGGGGATGGCTTCGCGGGCTGGAACGATGCGTTCTCGAGCACCGCGGTCGGCGACCTGCGGCTGCTGCCCAAGGTCCGCTTCCTGGACCCCGACAAGAAGGGGATTGGCCTCGGCCTGGCACTGCCGCTGACCTTCCCGACCGGCGACCAGGACAACTACGTGGGTCGCCGCACCGTGTCCTTTGCCCCGACCCTGCTGGTCACCGGACACGTCAAGAAGGTGCGCCTGGGCGGAAACCTGGGGTACCGCCTCGCCGGTGCCGACGACGTCGACGACCTCAAGGCCGGCCAGGCATTCCTGTACCGGGTGGCGGCCAGCGTACAGCCGGTGGACGCCCTGACCGTGGGCGCCGAGATCTTCGGTGAGGCCCACAGTATCCCCCGCAACAACCCGGCCGAGTGGCTCGCCGGCGTGACCCTCCACCCCACCGATGGCCTGGGCATCAGCCTGGCGGCGGGGACCGCGCTGGGCAACGGCTACAGCTCGCCCGAGGGCCGCATCGTGTTCGGAATCGGCTACGCGGCGACCCGGGCCGCGGATACGGACGAGGACGGGATCCCCGACAAGAAGGACGCTTGCCCCGAGGATCCGGAGGACATCGACGAGTTCGAGGACAGCGACGGTTGCCCGGACGTGGACAACGACGGCGACGGCATCCTCGATGTCGATGATGCCTGCCCCAACATCGCTGAGAACTTCAACGACTGGGAGGACACCGACGGCTGCCTGGACACCGTCCCGGACACCGACGGCGACGGGCTGCTGGACAACGTCGACCAGTGCATCAACGACCCCGAGGACAAGGACGGTTTCGAGGACGAGAACGGCTGCCCGGATCCGGACAACGACCAGGACCGCATCCTCGATCCCGACGACCAGTGCCCGAATGTCCCCGAGGTGCTCAACGGCGTGGACGACGAGGACGGTTGCCCGGACGAGGCCGTGGTGCAGCTGGACCTGAACAAGAAGGAGATCTACATCTTCGAGAAGGTCCACTTCGCCCTGAACAAGGCCACCATCAAGCGGGAGTCCTACCCGATCCTCGACGCGGTCTACACCGTGATGGCCAAGTACGAGTTCATCACCCTGGTCGAGGTCCAGGGCCACACCGACATCCGCGGCTCCGACGCCCACAACCTCGACCTGAGCCAGCGCCGCGCCGACGCGGTCGTGGCCTACCTGGTCAAGAAGGGTGTGGCCGCCGAGCGGCTGCAGTCCAAGGGGTACGGCGAGACCAAGCTTCTGGACACCGCCGAGACCGAGGAAGCCCACGCCAAGAACCGGCGTGTGCAGTTCATCGTGCTGGAGAAATCCGAGTAGCGAAGAGGGGCTGCGGGGCCGAGCGCAGTCGCTGCTGTCGGGCTGCGCCCGCGCCAGAACCGCGGCCGGCGCGACGGGGTTGGGAGGGGGATGACGGGCCAGGGGCCCGCAGCCTGACGACGTGGGGGACTGGGGATCGGTCTCGGACTTGCCCCACATCCCGTATGATCCCCATGGCTCCCTGCCACGGAGGATCGAATGCAACCCACGACCTGCGCGCGTATCTCCGCCTGTATCACCCTTGGCTTGATGCTCGCCCTCGCCGCCCCGGCCCGGGCCCAGCTGAGCGAGTCGTTCTCGGATGTCTTCCACGGTGGCATCGCCGTCGACGGGTGGGGGGAGGTGTCCCACACCACCGCCCAGACCGGGACGATCACCCTGGCGGTGCCCGAGGGGGCGACCATCGTCCAGGCCTACATGTACGGCGCGTACAAGGACTCCTACGACCCCGCCACGCCCGGGTACACCCAGGTGGACTCGCCCTACCTGCTGCTGGACGGCCAGTCGATGGACCTGACGGCCACACCCCTGGCCGACATCGGCAGCCTCGGTGTCTACCGCTGGGACGTGACCGCCGAGGTCCAGGCCGCCCGGGACGCGGTCGCCGGGGACTCGCTGGACTTTGCCATCGAGGAGTGGGGAGACATGTACGGCGCCGCCAGCGAGCAGGTCCACACCAGCATCGACGGCTCGGCCCTGGTGGCGATCTACGCCCACGACGACGCCCCCTACCGGGCGCTGGTGCTGATGGACGGCGTGCTCCAGGGCAGCGACGGGAGCCTGACCGACCTGTCGTGGCCCTGCTCGGGCTACGAGGACACGGGCGAAGCTGCGGTCCTGTCCGTGTCCTTCGAGCACGAGGTGGATTCCGAGCAGGACAACCAGCTGTTCGTCGACGGCGTCCAGTTCACCTCCCAGGCTGGCGGGGCGGACGACGGGGTCTCGGAAAACTGGTGGAACGGGCTGTGGACCGTGGGGAGCTTCGGCGGCGAGACCGCGCCCTACGTGGGATCTCCGGTGGGCGTGGACGCCGACGTGGTCGACGGCCCGCCCGTGGACGGCCGGCTGGACGACGAGCTGTACGACGTCTCGGACCTGATCGCAGCCGGGGCCACCGGCTTCACGGTCACCCACTCCGTGAGCCACCACAATCAGTGGATCAACCTGATGGTCGCCCAGGTGCCGGTGGCCCTCGACGACCTGGATGGCGACGGTTTCGGCGCTTGCGAGGGCGACTGTGACGACGACGATCCCGCGGTCTTCCCGGGCGCCGAAGAGGAGTGCAACGGCCTCGACGACGACTGTGACGACGACGTGGACGAGGGCTTCGACGCCGACGGCGACGGCGTCGCCGACTGCTTCGACGCCGAGGAGTGCGACGGCCTCGACAACAACGGTGACGGGCAGATCGACGAGGGCTTCGACGCCGACGGCGACGGCGTCGCCGACTGCTTCGACGTCGAGGAGTGCGACGGCCTCGACAACAACGGCGACGGGCAGATCGACGAGGGCTTCGACGACGACGGGGACGGCTACACGATCTGCGGCGGAGACTGTGACGACGACGAGGCCGGGGTGAACCCGGGCGCGCCCGAGCTGTGCAACGATGCCGACGACGACTGTGACGGAGATATCGACGAGGGCTTCGACGTCGACGGCGACGGTGTCACCAGCTGCGACGGGGACTGCAACGACAACAACCCCGACGCCTACCCCGGGGCCGCCGAGCTCTGCGACTTCCTGGACAACGACTGCGACGGGGACGTGGACGAGGGCTGGGACCTGGACGGCGACGGCTTCACCTCCTGCGCTGGCGACTGTGACGACGACGATCCGGCCATCAATCCGGCTGCCCTCGAGGTCTGCAACGGCAGCGACGACAACTGCGACGGCGACGTGGACGAGGGCTGGGACGCGGACGGGGATGGCACGACCCTGTGCGACGGGGACTGTGACGATCTGGATCCGGCGGTGTTCCCCGGGGCCGACGAGCTGTGCAACGGCGTCGACGACGACTGCGACGGCATCATCGACGGGCCTGGGGCCCTGGACGCCCTGACCTGCTTCGAGGACCTGGACGGGGACGGATTCGGCGATCCGGGGGCGACGGTCGACGACTGTGAGCCCCCGCCCGGGTACGTGGGTATCCCCGGCGACTGCGACGATGGCGACGAGCTGGTGAACCCGGCAGCCGAGGAGATCTGCAACGGCATCGATGACGACTGCGATCCGGCCACCGACGAGGCGGCGGATCCGGACGGGGACGGCTACTCGCTGTGCGACGGCGACTGCGATGGCGCCGATCCGGACGTGAACCCGGGGGCGGAGGAGGTCTGCAATGGCATCGACGACGACTGCGATCCCACCACCGACGAGGACGGCGACGGCGACGGCGACGGCGTGACGGTCTGTGACGGCGACTGCGACGACGGCGACCCCGCCAACTTCCCGGGCAACGGCGAGGTCTGCGATGGCCAGGACAACGACTGCGACGGCCTGGTTGGCCCCGCCGAGTTCGACGACGACAGCGACGGGCATCTGATCTGCGACGGCGACTGCGACGACGAGGACGAGCTGACCTACCCGGGCGCCCCCGAGCAGTGCGACGGCGTCGACAACGACTGCGACGGGGCCGACCTGACCGACGTGGATGGCGACGGGTTCGACGGAGGTGGTGCAGGCGACGACTGCGACGATGGGGATCCCGGTGTCAATCCGGACGCCGACGAGGTCTGTGAGGACGGTGTCGACAACGACTGCGACGGGGACACCGACGCCGACGACGACGAGTGCGCCGGGGACGACGACACGACCGGCGACGACGACGACAGCACGGGGGATGACGACACAACCGGCGACGACGACACCACCGGGGACGACGACACCACCGGGGACGACGACGTGGACGGGGACGACGACACCGACGAGATCAGCGGGGGCTGCGACTGCGACACGGCCACCGGGGTTCCCGCCCGGTCCTGGCTGCTGCTGCTGGTCGCCCCCCTGGGCTGGCTCGCCCTGCGACGGCGGCGGGGAGTGCTGTGGATCCTGCCGCTGGCCCTGGCGCTGACCGCGGCGCCGGGCCCGGCGGGCGCGTCCGGCAACGCCACCGACTACGACGGCAACCAGGACTACATCGTGCTCGGCGTGCTGGATCCGGGGACGTCGTTCACCTTCGAGACGTGGGTCGAGTCCGACGCCTGGAACAGCTACCACACCCTCGTCGAAGCGGTGGACCTGGCCACGTCGATCAACACCTTCCACGTGGGGTACATCAGCGACCATTGGCAGGTGGAGATCGAGGACACCAATTCCACCGAGGGTGGCACCTGCAACCAGCTGCCGGACCGCACGCTGTGCGTTCCCGCATCGCCGCCCACCGGCACGCCGATGCACGTGGCGGTGACGGTCACCCCCGACGAGGTCGCGCTGTACGTGGACGGCGCGCTGCTGGACACCCTGGCGGTCACCGTGTCGCCCGTGTTCGGCGCGACCACCTGGATCCTGGGCAGCGACACCGACAGCCCGGGGGTCTTCAACTCGGACTGGTACGACGGCCGGCTGGACGAGGTGCGGGTGTGGAGCGGCGCCCGCACCGCCGACGAGATCCTGTGCACCATGGACTACGCCCTGACCGGCACCGAGCCCGGCCTGTACGCCCACTACGCCATGGACGAGCTGCCGGGGGCCACCGTGGCCCCGGACAGTCTGGGGAACTGGGACGGGACCCTGGAGGGCGACACGGCGTTCGTCACCTCGCCCTTCGGTCTGATCCCCTCGGTGGGTCTGGACATCTCCTGCCTCGACTACGACGGCGACGGCTACTCGACGGACGCCGGGGACTGCGACGACACCGATCCGGCGATCAACCCCGATGCGGCCGAGGTCTGTGACGGGATCGACAACAACTGCGACGGCGCCGCCGACGAGGGTTTCGACGCCGACGGCGACGGGCTCGCCGACTGTTTCGACACCGAGGAGTGCGACGGCCTCGACAACGACGGCGACGGGGACGTGGACGAGGGCTTCGACCTGGACGGGGACGGCTACACCAGCTGCGACGGGGACTGCGACGACGACGAGGCGGGGATCAACCCCGGCGCTGCGGAGCTGTGCAACGACGTCGACGACGACTGTGACGGCGACATGGACGAGGGCTTCGACCTGGACGGGGACGGGGTCACCACCTGCGACGGGGACTGCAACGACAACAACGCCGACGCCTACCCCGGAGCGGCCGAGGTCTGCGACTTCCTGGACAACGACTGCGACGGCGACGTGGACGAGGGCTGGGACGCGGACGGCGACGGGATCACGGTCTGTGCGGGCGACTGCGACGACCTGGACGGGGCGGTGTTCCCGGGTGCGGACGAGCTGTGCAACGGGGTGGACGACGACTGCGACGGCACCATCGACGAGGACGACGCGCTGGACGCGCTCACCTGGTACCTGGATGCGGATGGGGACGGGTACGGGGATCCCGGGGCCGTCACAGCCGCGTGCTATCCACCGGCGGATCACGTGGCGATCCCCGGCGACTGCGACGACGGCGACGCGGCGGTGAATCCGGACGCCGAGGAGATCTGTAACGGTATCGACGACGACTGCGATCCGACCACGGACGAGGACGCGGATCCGGACGGCGACGGCTACAGTCTCTGTCAGGGGGATTGCGCCGGGGACGATCCGGATGTGAATCCCGGCGCCGAGGAGGTTTGCAACGGCATCGACGACGACTGCGATCCGGCCTCCGACGAGGAGACGGACGGTGACGGCGATGGGGTGACGATCTGCGACGGCGACTGCGACGACGACGACGGGGCCAACGCCCCGGCCAATCCCGAGGTCTGCGACGGCCAGGACAACGACTGCGACGGCGCCGTCGATCAAGGAGAGATCGACGACGACGGCGACGGGGT
>CAYTBN010000008.1:96013-158197 GCA_964436045.1 uncultured Rickettsiales bacterium
GCGATGACCTCGATGAGCTGACCTACCCCGGTGCGCCCGAGCTGTGCGACAACCTCGACAACGACTGCGACGGCGACGTCGACGAGGACGCGGACCAGGACCTGGACGGCGACGGTTACAACGCCTGCCAGGGGGACTGCGACAACGGCGACCCCGCCGTCTACCCCGGCGCGCCCGAGATCTGCGATGGGGTCGATTCCGACTGCGACGGCTCGTTACCCACGGACGAGGCCGACCTGGACGGCGACGGGGTTCCCCTGTGCGACGGCGACTGCGACGACGAGGATTCGAACGCCTTCCCCGGAAACGCCGAGACGCCCTACGACGGCGTCGACAACGACTGCCTGGACGGCGATCTGACCGACGTCGATGGGGACGGCTTCGACGGCGGAGCGGCGGGTGACGACTGCGACGACGACGACGCGGGGGTGTATCCAGGCGCCAGCGAGGACTGCCAGGACGGTGTCGACAACGACTGTGACGGCGATGTCGACGCCGACGACGGGGACGACTGTGGCGGCGACGACGACACCACCGGGGACGACGACGATTCCACGGGTGACGACGACACCACGGGCGACGACGACACCACGGGCGACGACGATACCGCGGCCGACGACGACGACACCGACGACGAATTCGCCGGTGGCTGCGACTGCGAGTCCAACGTGGGTCGGACCCTGCCCGCCAGCTCGCTGGCACTGCTGACCGTCCTCGTCCTGGCAACCCTGCGCCACCGTCGACGCGCCTGAACCCGCGACCGGCTACACTCCCGCCCATGCACCAGCTGTTGACCCTCGGCTGGATCGTCCTGATCACCTGCGCCGGCCTGGGCGTCCTGTTCCTCGTTGCCAGCCTCCGCGAGGGGGAACGGCGGGCGGCGCTGGTGTCCCTGCTCGCGATCCTGGCGGTGCTCGCCGTGGGCGTCCCTCCCCTCGTGCTGGACTACCCCAGCCGGGGCTGGGTGGTGGGCGGCATGCTGGTGCTGGCGGCCATCGTCGGGCTGGCGCTGTCGCTACCCTACGGCCGGGTCGCGGGGGTCCGGCGAGTGGCACCGCCAGCGCGGGTCGACGAACGCGACGCGGTCTTCCACCGGTTCTACCGCCTGCGCCCCGGCACGCCCACGTTCGACGCCTACTACACCGCCAACCCGGAGCTTCGCGCCTTCGACGACGAGGTGCGGGCGCTGCCCCACCTGGGAGCGCCCGGATCCCGGACCCACGACCCCCTCGCCTCTCCGTACTCGTCGGTGTGCGACGAGGTGACGGCGTTGCTGGCGACCGCAGCGGAGGGCCTCCCGCCCGCGGACGAGCGCGTCGACGTTGCCCCGGCCGAACTCACCGCCCGGCTCAAGGGCCTCGCGAGGCTGCTCGGGGGGGATCTGGTGGGCTGCACGGAGCTGGATCCGGCGTGGGTCTACAGCCACGTGGGCCGCGGGCCCGGCGAGTGGGGAACGCCCATCGAGCTGGATCACCCGCGGGCGATCGCAATCGCGGTGGAGATGCGTCGCGCCATGGTGCGCCACGCCCCCGGGCTGGCCACGGTCACCGAGACCACCAGCCGGTATCTGGAGGTGGCCAAGATCGCCGTGGCGCTGACCCGCTACATCCAGCAGCTGGGCTACCGGGCGCGGGCCCACGTGGACGCCAACTACCGGGTCATGTGCGTCCCGGTTGCTGCGGACGCCGGGCTGGGGGAACTGGGTCGGCTGGGCCTGTTGATTACCCCGGAGTTCGGTCCGCGGATCCGGCTGGCGGTGGTCACCACCGACGCCCCGCTGGTCCTGGACCGGCCGCTGGCCTTCGGGATCCAGGACTTCTGCGCCGCCTGCCTCAAGTGCGCCGACGCCTGCCCGTCTCGCTCCATCGATCGAGGCCCGCCGGGGGAACACAACGGCGTGGTTCGCTGGCGTTCGGAACGGGACAGCTGCTACCGCTACTGGCGTCTGCGGGGCTCGGACTGTGGCCTCTGCGTCAAGGTCTGTCCCTACGCCCATCCGCGATCCTGGGCCCACGACCTCGTGCGTTCGGCGATCCAGCGCAACCCGGCGGCACGCCGGCTGGCGATCTGGGCCGACGACCTGGCCTACGGGCGCCGGCCGCGCGATCGCCGGCCGCCCCCGACCTGGCACGGCTGAACCGCCGACGTCTCGCCAGGCACATCCCCGTGTAAGGAAGCCGTAAGCCCGGCGCCGTCGTGCCTCTCTAGCCCTCTTCGGTGGCCACCGGTTTGGGTTTGACCACGTTGGCGGTGAAGGTCAACAGCAGGCCGTTGGTGACCTGCCAGCCGTCGTAGACCAGCGGGGTGCGGAACGCCTTGAACTGGTAGTCCAGGGACGCCCACTCGGTGAGCTTGAAGCCCAGCAGGACCTCGAAGTCCAGGTTCAGCAGCTCGGCGCCGCTCAGATCGGTCTCGGCGTTGTGGACGAAGGGCTGCAGGATCGCCGCCTGGGCGCCGTAGGTCATGAACTCCTTGATGGTCCCGCCCACGGCCAGGCTGGCCTCGGCGCCCAGCTGGGCGGTGTCCTGCATCTGGATCAGCTCCAGCTCCGGAGTATCCGCGTTGTCGTCGATGATGTAGCCCTTCTGGACGAAGGCCTCCATCGCACCCAGGCCGGCGCGGATCTCCAGGCGGATCTCCGGCTTCTCGACCGGGACCGCGAAGGCGCCGAGGCTCTCGCGCAGGGTGAGCGGGGCGAAGGTGTTGGTCAGGTCGATGGAGTCCAGGGCGGCGATGGTCTCGGTGGACGTGGTGCCGTCCACATCGGTCAGGCTGGCGGTCACATCGGCCGGCGTCACGTAGTAGCCGGGCAACACGGCGGACTTGAGCTCGAAGCCGACGAAGGGACCGAACCAGGGCGCCCTGGGCGTATGCCACAGGTACAGGGTCTCGAAGTCCAGCGAGTCGAAGCTCTTGGAGAACTTGGGCACCGTGGGCGTGCGGGTGTAGCTCAACCCCCAGTTGAGGGAGTTGCGCCACTCGTGCTGTTTGTTGGTACTCAGGTACCCCAGGCCTCCGGAGAGCAGGAATCCGCCGGTGAAGGTCAGGCCGTTGGTGGCGCCGACCACGTTGTGGCTGTGGTTCATCGACACGGTGGCTGAGGCCTTCAGCGTCGGGCTCCAGCGGGTGCCGTCGTCTTCGACCGCCTTGATCTCGTCCGGGATGTAGTCCGGGTCGTCCTGGGCGGCTGCTGGCAGCGCGCCGACGAGCATGGCGGCCATCAACGCGAACTGCGCGGATCTGGTCATCTTCATCGGTCATATCTCCCCGTCACGGGGCCGCGGGCAGCCGGGTGACTGTGGTGATGTGCTATCCCCCATGTAAGCGGGCCCCATGGGAGCCGCGCGTCCGGCACGGTTCACTTCCAAGATGCGTGCCAAACCCCCATTCCACAAGGCCTCGGACAAGGCCGACAAGCTCACCAAATCGGCGGACGCTGCCAAGGACGACTGGGAGGGGAAGATGCTCGTCGCCATCGACGAGTGACTCCGAACCTCGACCCCGGCGCATACACGGCTCCCGCCGCGAGCCCCGGAACGGTTACTATCCTGGGGTGTCCATGATCCTCCCCCGAGTCAGCCCGCGCAGGATGAGCGCCGCGCTGGCGCTGTTGCTGGCGCTCGCATCGACCCGGGAACCCCGGGCCGCCACGGTCGATCACGTCTTCATCTTCTGCATCGACGGTGTGCGGGCCTCCGAGGGGTTCGACGCACCGGGCGGGGGTGGTCTGGCGCCGCTGCTGGACGGCCTGGCCCCCGAAGGAAGCCTGCTGACCTTCGTGGAGAACCGGGCCCTGACCACCACCCTGCCCGCGCACCAGGTCTACGTCACCGGGAACTACGCCGACTACGACACCATGCCGCCCAACGGCGACCGCCAGTACCTTCATCCCCGATCACCGACCCTGTTCGAGGCCTACCGCCACCAGACCGGGGCCGACTCCGACAGCTGCTGGGTGGTGTCCAACACGCCCCACCTGTTCGATACCCACCGCAGCCTGATGCCGGGCTACGGTGAGCCCTTCGCCGCCGAACGCGAGGTGAGCCTGACCGGCGGAGACAGCGATCCCTGGGTCTGGGATCAGATCGACGCGGTGCTGGCCGAGCACACCGTCGACCTGATGCTGGTCAACCTCCACGAGACCGACCGCAAGGCCCACTCGGACGAGTGGGGCGCCTACACCGGAGCGATGGAGAACGCCGCGGCGGACCTGGTGGCGTTCTGGGACCGGTTGCAGGGGGATCCTGAGTACGCAGACCACACGGCGTTGCTGGTGGTCACCGACCACGGACGGCACCTGGACGAGGTGCAGGAGGGGTGGATCGAACACGGCGACGAGTGCCTGGGCTGCCGCCAGACCTTCTTGCTGGCGGCCGGACCGGGGATCCGCGCCGGGTACGTGGGCGACGACATCACCTCGTTGCTCGACGTGGCGCCGACGGTGGCGAGCCTGCTGGATCTGGACTTCCCTCACGCGCGCGGCCGCGTGTTGACCTCGATCCTCGAGGATGGCGACGAATCGGACCCGGGCGCGGGTGGCGACGCCGCCCCGATCGCGATCGCAGCCGATGGCCTGGCGGTCCGATCGGTGGAACGCTTCGACCCGGCCATCGCCGACGACCAGGGTGCACACCGCGTGGTGGTCGAGGTCTCGGAGGACGGTGGGGCCAGCTGGGAGGACCTGGAGCTACCCCACGACGGGGAACTCCAGCACGCGCCCACCCTGTGGAGCGACGGTTCGGTGATCCTGGCCGGATTCCTGTCCTTCGAGCCGCGGGGCGAGCCGTGGTCCTCGCGACTGCTGCGCTGGTCTGCCGAAGAGGGCGCGTGGAGCGAGGTCCTCGACGCCATCGAACCCAGCTCGGCCACGCCCCGCGGCGGACTGGCGGTCACCCGGCTCGACGACGGGATGCTGCTGCTGGTCAACAGCCCGCGGGAGCGGCGGATCCGGGCCTGGACCAGCCAGGACCTGGGGCGAACCTGGTTCGACGCTCCCGCCAGGGACTTCAGCTACGAGCCCCAGCGTTTCCCCCGCGACCTGTCGACGCTGCGGGCCGCCGACGGATCGCTGCTGGTCCTGTTCTCGGCCAACGTGGCCTACGATCCCGACCTCGCCGGCCCCCACGACAACACCGAGGTCTACCGGCTGCGCTCCACCGACGGCGGCGCGGACTGGGGCGAGGACGTTTCGCTGAGCGACGACGAGCACCCCTCCATCCAGCCACGAATGGTGCTCGCTGGCGACGGCAGCGTACACGCGGTCTGGGCGGACATGGCCTCCGGGGTATTCCAGCTCCACCATGCGGTGTCCGTCGACCACGGCGAGAGCTTCGGCGAGGCGGGGGCGCTGACCGACGCGTCCGTCGGCGCCTGGCAACCCGCGCTGGCCAGCGACGGGTTGCGCCCGTGGCTGGCCTGGGCCCAGGCCGAGGACGCGGAGCGGACCACGATCCGGCTGGCGGCCATCGGCGACGGCGTGCTGGTGGACGAGCGGGTGCTGGCCGACGCTGGCGGCCTGGCGCGGGAGCCCTCCCTGGCCTACCTCGACGACGGGACGATCCTCGCGTGCTGGTCGACAGCCGCCGACGGATTCGACTGGGAGACCCGCTGCACGCGGGAGACCGTGGCCTGGTACCCGGCCGCCTCGGCGAGCGGCGCTGTGGACCCGGTCGAAGTGGAGGTGGGCGGCGGTATCCAACCCGTCGTGATCACCGCACAGGTGACGATGGACGAGACCAGTACCGGGTTCGATCGGGTCTCGGTCCAGGTGCCAGCGCCCTTCGAGCCGGCCGCGGGGATCGAGCTCATGGTCGACGAGGAGACGCCTGCGTCCGCCGGCTGGGCGTCCGACGACACCCTGTGGTGCCAGCTGGAGGAGTCGATCCGCGACGGTGTGGCTCTGCGCATCGAGGCATCGATCCGGCCACCCCTCGGGGCGACGGCTCCCCTCCCCTTCGTGGTCCGGTTGCACAACGGCGAGGATCCCTACGTCACCGAGGTCGACGGCGAGTTGACCATCGCGGCCGTCGAGACAGCAGGCGACTGCCAGTGCCGCATCTCGGCCCGGGGGCCGGCCGGCACGACCCTGGCGCTGCTCGTCCCGTTCCTGCTCGCGTTACGGCGCCAGCGCCGGAGCTAGTCCCGCCGCTCCGCCAGCGCCCGGGCCATCCGCCGGGCGAGGAAGTCGACGGTTTCCAGGCCCACCTCGTCGGTGCGGGCATCTCCGACCAGGGCGGCGCCGCCGTGGCTGAGGGGCGGACCGTCGGAGATCGCCAGCATGTCCTGCTGCAAGAAGAAGGTGTGCATCGCCTGCAGGGTCAGCTCCTGGCCGCCGTTGCGGAAGCCGCCGCAGGCGATCCCGCCGCCGATCCGGCCGCCCAGCCCGTATCCCCGGTCCGCCCGCAGGGCGACGGTGCGGTCCATCCAGACCTTGAGCTGCCCGCTCACCGAACCCATGTACACCGGGGAGGCCAGCAGTACCCCGTCGCAGCCGCGCAGCTCGTCCAGCAGCGGGGCCATATCGTCCTCCTGGACGCAGAGTCCCCCCTCGCGGCAGCCGAAACAGCCGCGGCAAGGCGCGATGCTCAGGGCCGATAGGTCGACAAACGAAGTGTCGATGGCTTCGCGCCGCAACGCGGCCAGGGCGCGGCGCAGGGCGTGCGCCGAGCTGCCGTCGGGGTGGGGACTGCCACAGACGCCGACCACCAGCATTGGATCCTCCCGCGCGCCTGGGAGCGCACCACCGGTCCACCATAGAGCATGATTCGGTCCACATGCACTCCGGCCGTCTTGGCCGCGACGCGCTGGCGCTTGCCTTTCTCCGGCGGCACCTCTAGAACCTGCGAATCCTGGGACTTTCCCGGAGAACGGGGCTTTCCACAATGCTCGGCAGGCTGCTGACCGTCTACGGCGCGCTGAACCGGACCTTCGGCTTCTCGATCAAGCCGCTGTTCACCTTCTGGCTCTACATCTCCTTCCGCACCTTCGCTACCTTCACCCTGTGGCTCGATCACCTGTTCTTCCCGGGCTTCAAGAAGGTCAAGCTGGACCGGCCGGTGTTCATCATCGGCACTCCGCGCAGCGGCACCACCTTCCTCCACCGCTTCTTGGAGGAACACTGGAGCCTGGCGTGCTTCCAGGTCTGGCAGATGATCATGCCGTCGATCACCGGCCAGAAGCTGCTGCGGCCGTTCATCAAGCCGCTGGCGCGCTTCAACCCCGCGCGCCACCACGCCTCCCACGCCCACGAGACCGGGCTGGACGCCGTGGAGACCGACGACGCGCTGCTGTCGGTGCGCTTCATCGACGGGTTCTTCCTCTACGCCTGGTTCCTGGCCTGGGACGACCGGGAGCACCCGCGGATCTTCGAGACCCTGGAGGCCGACGCCCCGGAGGTCCACCGGGATCTGAGCTTCTACACCACCTGCCTCAAGCGGAACATCCACGGCAGCGGCAAGGAGCGGGTGCTGGGCAAGCCGTTCATCGGCACGATGCGCATCGAGTCGATGCTCAACTACTTCCCCGACGCGCGCTTCATCTACCTGGTGCGGGATCCGGCGGCGGTGATCCCGTCTGGGCTGAGCCTGCTGGACAAGCTCTCGGACGCCCAGCGGGGCACGGGCAAGCTGCCCGCCGACGTCCGCCAGCGTTACTTCGACCGCCTGTACGAGGGCGAGAAGCTGTTCTACAGCAAGTTCCACGACGCCTACACCAGCGGTCGGATCCCCGGGGAGAACCTGCTGGTGGTCCGCTTCCCGGACATGATGGAGAAGTTCGAGGACGTGATGGACTCTATCAGCGATTTCGCCGATCTGCCCATCGACGACGAGCTGCGCAAGACGATCCACGAGACGGCCGAGGGCCAGCGCTCCCACAAGTCCAAGCACAAGTACGACCTGGAGACCTTCGGCCTCAGCGAGGAGAAGATCCGCGAGGAGCTGGACTTCGTCTACGAGACCCACGACCTCTGATCCCGCCGGCAAATCCCCGCTTCGCCTGGCCACATCACCTGGCCGCCGCTACGATCCCCATGTGGTCCGCCCGTCCCTGCTCGCAGCCCTGGCTTCGCTAGCTGCGCTCGTCGGTTGTCCCACCGCGGACACCACCCTCACGGATGTCCAGATCTCCGAGAACCCGGCGAACGTCCTGTCCTGCTTCGTCCGCTGGACCACGGACGAGCCGGCCAGCTCGCGGGTCGAGTTCGGCGAGGACGGTCATCAGTCCTTCGTCGGCGACGACATCCTGGTGACCGAGCACGAGGTGTTCGTGTTCGGCATGCACGCGGACACCCCGACCCTGCTGCGCGCCCTGTCGACCACCGCCGACGGCCAGACCCTCACCTCGGGCGAGTTCACGTTCACCACCGGGACGCCGCCCTTCCCGGTGGCGACCACGGGGGTCACGGACCTGGATCCGGCGCGGGTCCAGCCCGGCTGGACCCTGACCAACTTCGCCATCAACCTGACCGTGTCGCGGGTCGTGGCGGTGATGCTCGACCAGGACGCCCGCGTGGTCTGGTACTACGACATGGGCGACGAAGAGGGGCGAGCGGACGTGGAGGTGACGCTGCTGGGCGAGGATGATCCGGCAAACCGGCGCGTGTTGATCGGCGGCGCCGTTCCCCCCTCCGGACACCCGGTGGAGGTGGATCTGGCCGGCAGCATGCTCGCCAACGACAGCCACAGCCGGATCTTCGATGTCACACCGGAGGGGGACAAGGTCTGGCAGGTCCTGCTGTCCGGCGAGGTCGAGACGGAGCTGGGCGGATCGTACATGTCCCAGCGGATCCCGGTGCTGGTGGGGGAACTGTAGCTCGGTCTCGGTCTCGGTCTCGGACTCGGACTCGGTGGTCCGGCACACCGGCTCGGTCTCGGTCCCGAACATGATATCGTCCCGCCAGCACCCCCGGGAGGTCCCCCATGCTCGAGCTCCCCGATCACCTGCAGATGCTGCGCGACACGGTCCGTCGGGCGGCGGTCGAGCAGATCGGCCCGCGGGCAGAGGCCACGGATCGCAGCGGCGAGTTCGATCGCGAGGTGGAGGCCCTGTTGTGGGATCTGGGTCTGCTGACGCTGACCCTGCCCGAGGAACGTGGCGGCGTCGCCGAGCGGGGCGTGGCGCTGTGTCTGTGCGTCGAGGAGGTGGCCAAGGTCTGCGCCAGCTCGGCGCTGATGATGATCATCCAGGCGGTGGGCAGCTTCCCGATCCTCCACTCCGGATCCGAGGCAGTCCGCGCCGAGTACGGCCGCCGCCTGTCCGAAGGGCGAACCCTGGCCGCCTACCTGGTGACCGAACCCGGCGCCGGCTCGGACGTATCGGCGATCCGCGCCACCGCCCGCCGCGACGGCCAGGACTACGTGATCGACGGCGCCAAGCGTTTCGCCACCAACGGCGGCGTGGCCGGCGTCTATTCGGTGCTGGCCCGAACGGGCGGACCGGGCCATGGAGGGCTGAGCTTCTTCGTGGTCGACCGGGACACGCCGGGGGTGCGGGTGGGCCGCAAGGAGGACAAGCTGGGCCAGCGGGGTTCCAACACGACCGAGGTGTTCCTCGACGGCGTCCGCGTGCCCGCGGCCAACCTGCTGGGGGAGGAGGGCAAGGGCTTCGGGACGGCGATGGCCGATTTCGACATGTCGCGGCCCGCCATCGCCGCCCAGGCACTCGGCATCGCCGAGGGCGCCCTGGACTACGCCGTCGGCTACGCCGCTCAGCGAGCGACCTCCGGGCAGCCCATCGGTCAGCACCAGCTGATCCAGGCCAAGCTCGCCGATGCGGCCATCGCCGTCGAGGCCGGCCGGGGCCTGGTCTACCGGGCCGCCGGCCAGTTCGATCGGGGCCAGCGCAACACACAGCTGGCGTCGATGGCCAAGTGCTTCTGCGGGGACGCAGCCATGCGGATCACCACCGACATGATCCAGGTCCTCGGCGGCTACGGATACATGAAGGACCACCCGCTGGAGCGGATGTTCCGCGACGCCAAGCTGACCCAGATTTTCGAGGGCACCAACGAGATCCAGCGGATGGTCATCGCCCGCAACCTGCTGCGGGAGGCGGGGCCATGAGGGCGCTGGTCGTCGGCGGCGGCACGATGGGGGCCGGGATCGCCCAGGCGCTGGCCCAGGGGGGACTCGAGGTGATCCTGGTTGACGTGGATGCCGGGGCCCTGGACCGCGCGCGGACGTCGATCCACTCCTCGCTGGACCGGCTGGCGGTGCGGAGGCGGCTCAAGGAGCCGATGACGGCCATCCTGGGACGAATCGCCACCGCCGAGGACCGGGGGGACCCCCTCCCCTTCCAGGAGCCTCCCGCGCTGGCCATCGAGTCCGTACCCGAGAACGAGGACCTCAAACGCGCGGTCCTGGCCCGCATCGAGGAAGCCGTCCCGACCGACGCCCTGATCGCGAGCAACACGTCGAGCATCCCGATCACCGACCTGGCGGCGGCGCTGACCCATCCGGGACGTTTTGTCGGTCTGCACTTCTTCAACCCGGTGGTGATGATGACGGCCGTCGAGGTGATCGCCGGGGAGCGCAGCGCTCCGGACGCGGTGGAGCAAGCTGTCTCCCTGGTGGGGCGCCTGCGCAAGGACCCGGTGGTGGTCCGCCGGGACGTGCCGGGGTTCGTGCTGAACCGCATCTTGATGGCGGCTTCGAACGAAGCGATGCGGCTGGTCGGCGACGGAGTCGTGTCGGCCGAGGATGTGGACCGGGGCGTCAAGGGTGCCTTTGGCTGGAAGATGGGCCCGCTGGAGACCGCCGATCTGGTCGGCCTGGACGTCGTGCTAGCGGCCCGTGAGCAGATCCACCGACGCACGGGGGATCTGCGCTTCGAGCCCCCATCCTTGCTCCGCGAGCTGGTCGAGGCGGGTCATCTGGGCCGCAAGACGGGGCGGGGCTTCTTCGCCCACGGGGAGGAATGATGGACTTCGCCCTACCCGACGACCTGAGGATGATGGCCGAGACCGTACGGCGCTTCGCAGCCGAGGAACTCGAGCCGGCGGGCGCGCGGGTCGAGCGCGAGGGCCGCATCCCCGCCGCGATCGCGGATCGGATGCGGGAGCTGGGTCTGTTCGGGCTGACGATCCCGCCCGAGTACGGCGGACTCGGGCTGCCGATGGTGGGCCTGTGCGCGGTCATGGAGCAGCTGTCCCGGGCAAACCTGTGCTTCCGGATCCTGGTGAGCACCAACAACGGCATCGGCAGCCTTGGATTGCTGCTGCGTGGCTCCGACGGATTGAAGCAGCGCTGGCTGCCCGAGCTGGCGGCTGGTCGCGCCATCGGCAGCTTCGCCCTCACCGAATCCGAAGCTGGGTCCGACGCCGCGGCGCTCCGGACCACAGCCACCAGCGACGGCGACCATTACCTGCTACAGGGGACGAAGATCTGGATCACCAACGCCGACATCGCCGACTGCTTCACCGTGATGGCCACGGTCGACCGGACGAAGGGCCACCGCGGTCTGACGGCGTTCCTCGTCGAACGAGACACCCCGGGCCTGACCATCGGCACGGCGGAGATCAAGATGGGGCTCCACGGGACCGCGGTCTGTGAGGTCCAACTGGACGGCGTTCGGGTGCCGGTGGAGCACCGGCTCGGCGACGAAGGCGAAGGGTTCGCGCTGGCGATGCGCGTGCTGGATCACGGCCGGCTGAGTATCGCCGCTTCGGCGGTGGGTGCGGGCCAGCGGCTCCTCGAAGCGATGGTCGACCACGCGGGCGGACGGGAGCAGTTCGGCCGACCCATCGCCGACAACCAGGCGATCCGCTGGATGCTCGCGGACACGGCCACGGAGATCGACGCCGCCCGGCTGCTGGTCTACCGGGCCGCCGACCGCAAGGACCGGGGCCAGCGGGCCACCCGCGAGTGCTCGATGGCCAAGCTGTTCGCCACCGAGATGGGCTCGCGGGTCGCCGACCGGGCCGTGCAGGTGTTCGGCGGGATGGGGTACATGGTCGACAACCTGGCCGAGCGCTACTTCCGCGATCTGCGGGTCTACCGGCTGTACGAGGGGACGTCGGAGATCCAGCGGCTGGTCATCGCGCGGGAGGTGCTGGAGGCGGGATCGTGAGGGGGCTCGGAGCACTCAGGGGCGGAAGTCCGCCGCCAGCAACCCGTGACGCTTGAGCCAGCGGTGCACCTGGACCCGGTGCCGGCCCAGGTGGCGGGCGACGTCGGTGACCCTGCCGGCGTAGTGGGTCAGCAGGATCTCGAGCTCGGTCCGGGTCGGCGCCTGACCCGGCGGCGGGCTCGGCAGGCCGGGCACCGGTTCGGGCTCGTCCAGATCGGCGCGTGGGCCGAGGGTGGCCACCACCTCGTCGGAGAGCAGATCCAGGTCGACCTCGCCGCCGTCGGGCAGCTCGACCGTCACCCGCCGCAGCAGGGACGCCAGCTCGCGGACGTTCATCGGCCAGCTGTGGAGGCACAGGGCCTCCATCGCGTCCGCTGTGACCGAGTACTCCGCATGCGGAGCGAACTCGAGCAGCAGGTGGCGAACCAGGGCCGGAACGTCGTCGCGGCGCTCCCGCAGCGGGGGCACGGCCAGGGTCCACTGGGCCAGGCGGGCGTAGAGGTCGGAGCGGAACTGTCCGCCTTCGACGGCGAGTCCCAGCTCCACGTTGGTGGCCGCCACGAAGCGGGCGTCGACCTTCGCGGTGCGGCTGGCGCCCACCGGTCGGACCTCGCGCTCCTCGATGGCCCGGAGCAACTGGGCCTGGATATCGGGCAGCAGTTCGCCGACCTCGTCCAGGAAGCAAGTGCCGCCAGCCGCCGACTCCAGCAGGCCACGGCGATCCCTGTCGGCACCGGAGAACGCGCCCTTGACGTGGCCGAACAGCTCGCTGGCCGCCAGCTCCGGCCGCAGGGTCGCGCAGTTGACGGCCACCAGCGGCCCTTTTGCCCCCGAGCACTGGTGAAGACACCGCGCGACCAGCTCCTTGCCGACCCCGGTCTCACCGGAGATCAGCACGTGCAGATCGGTGGGGCCGACCTGCTGACACTGGGCCAACACTCCCCGCATCGCAGCCGAGACTGCGACCATCGACCGGCCCATGACCGCCGTCGCCTCGTCCCCCGGCGCAGCCTTGACCGCCACGCAGATCACGGTCTCACCGAGGCGAATCACGTCCCCGATGGACAGGTGTTCGCGCTGGGCGCGGCGGCCGTTGACGTGGGTGCCGTTGCGGCTCCCCTGGTCCTCGAGCACGAAGCGGCGGGCGTCGTTGTCGTAGACCACCGCCGCGTGGTTGCGGGACAGGGAGCGATCTCCTTCGATCCGCAGGTGGTTCTCGCCCGTCCCCCGGCCGATCAGCGTCACGGCCGGGCCCAGGATCTGCTCGAACCCCAGCTGCTCGGTGTCCGGCGTGTGGATCACCCGCAGCGCGGTCTCGACGGTGGAGCGGCGCCGGGAGCGCGGGGAGACCGCGGTGGTCAGTTCGTCGTTCACGGGCTCTTTTATAGAGGAACACAGCCGCGGAGGGTAGCCGCGTCGCTCACGGATGGTCGTAGCCGAACAGGACGGTGTTGCGGACCTCGAGCTGGGCCAGACCCGCTCCGGTGCTGACCTCGCCGCGGGTGTAGCGGGTGAATTCCGACGGCGGACAGTCGTGGGCCACGCAGATCTCGGGGGTGGCGCCGGGGGGGAAGGCCTCGACCAGGGCCTGGGGGAGGGTCATGCTGCCGCTGTCCGTCCCCTCGCACCACAGGATGTCGTTCAGCGGCAGGCCGTGGGCCACGTTGACGCCGTTGAAGCGGACCTGTACGCAGGCGTCCGGATCGCCCCCCGCGGTCCAGGTCAGGACCGTGTCCGCCCCGTCCTCGATGAGCACCGGATCGGCCAGCGGTTCCGGCTCGACGGCCGCCACACCCCGGGCCGACAGGGTCGTCGCGGGGAAATCGGCTCCATCGAAAGCGGCCTCGATGGGATCGCCCTCGTCGAAGATGTCCTCGGGCAGATCCCACGGGCCCCAGTAGTAGCCGGGATTCCAGTCGTCGGTCTCCATCATGATCGGATCGCCCAGCCCGGTCACCGTGAGCACCCCCGCCGAGATCCCCACCGGGTAGTCCACACACTCGTCGGTCGAGATGCAGACCTGGCTGAAGTCGCAGGGCGGGTCGCAGTTACCCAGCTCGAAGGTCAGGTAGCGGCAGGGCCCCTCCTCCAGCTGGACCACGTGGAACTCCGGATAGGGCGCATCCTGGACCCGCGCCGACACCTGCCCATCCCACAGCGAGGTGTAGCGCTCGAGGATCGTCACCGTCGCCGTCGGCGCATCGGCGAATCCACAGCTGTCGGTGGCGTCGTCGTCCCCCGTCGTGTCGTCGTCCCCGGTGTCGTCGTCCCCGGTGTCGTCGTCGTCGCCACTGACGTCGTCGTCCCCGGTCGCGTCGTCGTCCGCCGCGTCGTCGTCGTCGACGGGACAGCCCCACAGCAGACAGAACATCGACAGACCGAGGATCCGGGCTACCGTCCTTGTCATCTTTCCTCCCGAACGCCACCGACGGCGCCCCGATCGCCCACGGACCGCGAACCGGCGGCGGACCAGCAGCGCCACCAGCACCGCCCAGCTCAGGGTCGCCGGACCCGGGCGCTGTCCGCCGCGGTGGGTCGCACAGGCGGCGCCGACGGGCAGCGGCTCGTCGACCTCTCCATCACAGTCGTTGTCCCGCCGATCGAGGGGTTCCTCGGCGGCCGCTGGATGGACCGTCGGATCCCCATCGTCACAGTCCCCCTGGTCTGCCGAGTAGCCATCGCCATCCCGGTCCACGGACGGCGACTCGTCCACCAGCCGATCGCAGTCGTTGTCCATCATGTCGCCGACGATCTCGACCGCGCCGGGGTGACAGGACGGATCCTGGTCGTCGCAGTCGCCGTCCAGGGGGCTGTAGCCGTCCTCGTCCTCGTCGTAGCAGGGAGTACCCTGGTCCACCGCGGTGGTCTCGTCGCAGTCGTTGTCGATGGCGTCGCAGATCTCGGCCGCGTCGGGGTGGACCGCGGGATCGTTGTCGTCGCAGTCCTCACCGGCCGGGAAACCATCTCCGTCGTCGTCGACGTCCAGCTCCGCGTGGGACGCGGCGGCTGGCTGGCCAACGGCCGCAGCTCGACCACCGACGAGGGTGCCCACCAGCAGCACCGCCCACCCGAGCACCGATCCACGCTTGCGGACCAGGAGGAGCTTCTTCCTCATTCCTAAAGACTACCGCCAATGTCGAACTCCCGGCCAGCGCCGATCCGTCCCCATACGCGCCTGTCCCAGCCCCGGAGTCCGGATTGATGGACCAGGCGCCCCACGTGGTACTGTCTCCGGCGATGGATGACGAGAAACGACGGCGGGAGCGGGAGCGCAAGCGGCGGCGGCGGGAGCGAATCCGCGCCAGCTGGGATCCACCGGGACCGGTTCCGCCCGGTGGCCAGGGTGATCCGACGCTGGAGCCCTCGGACGACGAGACGCTGGACCACGTCTGTGGCCACTGGCGGATCTTCCAGCGACGGGACGGGCACCGCTTCTCCACCGACGACTTCGTCTGCGCCTGGTACGCCGCCGAGCGGACCCGCGACGCCGGACTGCGGGTGGAAGACTATCTGGATCTGGGCACCGGCATCGGCTCGGTGGCGTTGATGGTGGCCTGGCGCCTGGCCGCCGCGCGGGTGCGCGGCATCGAGGTCCAGCCCCTGAGCGCGTCCCTGGCCCGCCGATCCGCCCGGTACAACGGAATCGCCGACAGGTTTGTCGTCGACACGGGTGATCTGCGGGACCCGGCGCTGCTACCGGCCGCGGCGGCCCACGACCTGATCACGGGCAGCCCCCCCTACCTGCCCCTGGGCACGGGTCTGGAGAGCGGCCGGCCCCAGCGGGGGCCCGCCCGCTTCGTCCACCATGGCGACGTGGCCGACTACGCCGCCGCTGCCAGCCGCGCGCTGCGGCCCGGTGGGCTGTTCGTGCTGGTCTACGCCGCCTACCGGCCCGGGGATGTGCCCGCAGCGGCCAGGGCCAGCGGCCTGGTCATCCGCACGCGCCGGTTGGTGATCCCGCGGGAGGGCAAGGAACCGCTGCTGGAGCTGTTCTGCCTCGGCCACGATGGCGAGGGCGTGGCGGACGAGATCGTCGAACCGACCCTCACCGTCCGCGACCGGGCGGGCCGCTGGACCGACGAGTACCAGCGGGTGCGGGACTCGATGGGTTTCCCGTCACCCCCCGGTGCCGGGAAGTAGCCGACCGCCGTTGCCCCGGTCGTCGCGGATCGGCTTGCGGATGGTCAGCTCCCGACCGCGGCGCTCGCCCTCCTCGAAGGCGCCGGTCATGTGCACACCGCCCGATGACAGCCGGCCGATGCGCGGATGTCGCTCGCCGAAGTAGGCTCCCAGCCCCGGATCACCAACCCAGACCAGCCCCCGCTCCTGGTTGTGATCGCGCTCGGCAGCGAGCTTGGCCGAGAGCCCCTCGAGCAGGCCACACACGAACTCCCGCTTGCGCGAACGACCGCCCCCATGACCGCGACCGTGAACCCGCCATAGCCGCTCGGTCTCCCGATGGAGGAAGTCGTGGACGTAGGCGGCGAAGTCCAGGTTGGCCGGTGTGCCGCAGATCTCCAGCACGCGCTCCATCCGGTCCCGGCGGGCGTTGTAGCTACCGACCCAGATACACTCCACGAAGAAGTAGTGATCCAGCAGGTTGGCGATCTGCTTGTGGTGCAGGGGGATGGCCGCCATCGCGCGGCCGATCCGGCGGGTGGAATAGCCCGGATGGCGGTCGTCGCGGGGCAACTCCAGGTTGTAGCGCAGCAGCAGGGTGTTGGCCGCCGCCATCGCGGCCTCCGCCTCGTGGACGTTGGCCGACGAGGCCAGCGCCAGTAGCTTGCGGACCTTGGTCAGGACCCGGTCGGCGCGGGCGGCGTCGGGTCCACCGGGTCCATCGCTGACCCGCGGCTCGATGCCGAGCTGTTCGCAGGCGTGGGCGAAGGCCGGGCCGTGGGGCCGCTCGTCCTGCGCACCCAGCACCTCATCGACGTACTGGTGGGCCATCTCGTGGCGCAGGGTGTCCAGCACGCGATCCCAGGGGTGGGTCCAGATATGGTGCTCGGAGATGCCGAGTAGACGATGACCAGCGCTCCAGCGACCCAGCCGGCTACGACCGCCGTCCAGGGTCAACTGGGGTGGCCGCAGGGCCCCGCCCAGCCGCGTATCGTTGATCTCGACCCACTCTTGCCTCAATCTCCACAGCCAGGCGCGGTGGAGGCGCTCGCGCATCGCGCTGGGCGGCAAATCGGTCACGGGCCGACCCCGTGGCGCGACAGGAATTCGCCCGTCCAGCGGGCCACCGTCGGCCACTCGCCGTCCACCAGGATGTTGTGCCCCGAGTGGTGCAGCCAGCGCAGCTCGACGTGTTCGGACGCGACGCCGGCTTGCAGCGTGGGTCCGTTGTCCGGATGGATGGTCGCGTCCCCGGTGCTCTGGACCACCAACAACGGCTGGCGGATCCGATCCAGCCGCCCGCGGACCCACCGTTGCAGGGCCAGCAGCTCCGCCGTGGCGGCCACGGGTCGCCGGTCGTAGCACCAGGCCCGCGCCTCGGCCTCCGGGTCGACCAGATCGGTCCGGCGGGGCTTGGGCCAAGCCCGGACCAGGTGCTTGATCCACGGAGTCGCCAAGATCAGCCGGGTGGCGATCCGCAGCGCGGGTGAGTAGGCCATCAACGCCGCGATCTCCGGATGGCGGGCACCCAACTCGAGGGCCAGCAGCGAGCCCATCGAGAGGCCGCCGACGACCACGGTGTCGCAGCGAGCTTGCAGCCGGTCGTAGGCGGCCTCGGCCTCGTCGACCCACTCTTGCCAACGCCGCTGGTTCAGATCCTCGGGGGTGGTCCCGTGGCCGGGCAGGCGGGGAGCGGAGACGGTCATCCCGCTCTCGGCGAGGGCCTCGCCCAGCAGCCGCATCTCCGGCGGTGCGCCGGTGAAACCGTGGATCAGCAACGCGCCGGACTTGCCACCGTCGAGGTCGAACGGGCCTGGATCGAGGGGGGACAGCATTGTCATTCGCTTCCACTGGTGATCATGCCTATGGATCTGCTAGCTTCTCGCGGGGTCCGTCAGGGGTGGGAGGTCCATGCCCAATCTGCGCTGCCCATACTGCGGTGTCGTGCTCGACGGGGAGAGTTCCGTCAAGCACCGGGTCGACTGCCCGTTCTGCCACTCGACCTTCGTTCCCCGGCGGAAGGGCGTCAACCGCCTGCTGCAGACCCTGCTGATCATGGCCATCCTGGCCGCGATCTCGCTCACCGTGCTCGTGATCGCAGGCCTCGTCAACCCCCAATCGGTGGTGAGCTTCGGGCTGTTGCTGCTGGCCCTGTTCGCGCTGTTCGCCGGACTCTGGTTCGGCGGCCGCGCCGTGTACATGCACCTGATCTGGCGCGATGAAGAGGACCCGGACGAGATCCTCGACCTGCGACGACTCGCCCGCCAGGAGGACTCGATCGGTGAGACGGCGCTAGCGACGACCGCCGAGCCCGATTCCGAAACGATGGAGCCGGCGGCCGAGGACGAGTAGAGCCAGCGCCAGCCAGACCAGCCCGCCGGCCGGCGGAGCCGCCCCCCCGGCCCGGCAAGCACAATCTCCGCTGTCGTCGTCATCGTCGTCCGCAGCGATGCAGTCGTCGTCGTACGCGTCACCGATACCGTCACAGTCCCCGTCGACCCCGTCCTCACAGTCCTCGGTGGCGTCGGGGTAGACCTCGGCGTCGTTGTCGTTGCAGTCCTGGCCGTAGGGTCCGCCGTCGATCCCGTCCCCATCCACGTCGGTCAGGTCGGAGCCGTCGCAGTCCTGATCCGTCCCGTCGTAGGGCACCTCTGGCGCCCCGGGATAGGCGTTGGGATTGTTGTCGTTGCAGTCCTCGCCGCCGCACCCGGTGTACCCATCCAGGTCGTAGTCCAGCTCGTCGTCCACGAACCCGTTGCAGTCGTTGTCCGCCCCGTCGCAGACCTCGTCAGCGCCCGGATAGACCGAATCATTCAGGTCGTCACAGTCTCCCTGGCAGATGTTGAAGCCATCCAGATCGATGTCGGCCAGCTCGTCGGTGGCCGGGTTGCAGTCGTCGTCGTGCAGCCCGTTGCAGACCTCGGAGGCGCCTGGATAGGTGAGCGGGTCGTCGTCCTCGCAATCGCCCGCACACTCGGAGTAGCCGTCGCCGTCGTCGTCCACCTCGGTGAAATCCAGGTCTCCAGCGCAGTCGCTGTCGATCCCGTCGTCGCAGACCTCGGCGGCGCCGGGGTAGACCGACGCGTCGGTGTCGTCGCACTCGGCACATTCGATGAAGCCGTCGGCGTCGTTGTCGTACTCGTACTCGGCCAGCGCCTCGTCGCAGTCGTTGTCCAGCTCGTCGCAGAGCTCGGGCGCGCCGGGATAGACGGTGGCATCCGCGTCGTCGCAGTCGCCCTCACAGATCGAGAAATCGTCCCCGTCCCCGTCCAGCCCCTCGTCCACGTTGCCGTCGCAGTTGTTGTCGATGGCGTCGCAGATCTCCGTGGCAAAGGGGTGGATCGCCGCGTCGGCGTCGTTGCAGTCCTCACACTCGACGAAGGTGTCTCCATCGGCGTCGTCGGTCTCGTTGGCCGGCACGACGCCGTCACAATCGTTGTCCAGCTCGTCGCAGAGCTCGGGCGCGCCGGGGAAGGTCAGGGGATCGCTGTCGTCGCAGTCCCCCTGGCACACGGTCCAGCCGTCGTTGTCCTCGTCGTCCTGCTCGTCGATCACGCCGTCGCAGTCGTCATCGATGCCGTTGCAGTCCTCCGGGGCTCCGGGGTAGACCGCCGGATCGGCGTCGTCACAGTCCACCGGTTCGTCACACTCGCTCCAGCCGTCAGCGTCCAGGTCGAAATCGTCGTCCACCAGCCCGTCGCAGTCGGTGTCGAAGTGGTCGCAGACCTCCTGGGCGCCGGGGAAGCGGGTGTCGTCGGTGTCGTCGCAGTCGCCGTCGCAGGTGGAGTAGCCGTCGCCGTCGTTGTCGTCCAGCTCGTCGACGATCCCGTCGCAGTTGCTGTCGATGCCATCGTCGCAGGTCTCCGGAGCGCCCGGGTAGATCAAGGGATTCTCGTCGTCGCAGTCCCCGTCCAGTTCGCTCCAGCCGTCACCGTCGGTGTCGGCACCCCCGGCGGCGTACAGCAGGGCGTTGGCCATCAGCTGGGCGCCATCGGTGCCCGCGTCCCAGAAGTCGGAGCGGGCGTCGCTCGACGGCGGGTAGAAGTTGAGGCCGACGAACAGGGCGTTGGTCGGCTCGACAAAGGCCACCAGCGGCTGCCCGTTGGTCCAGTGGGCGACCAGGGTTGCGTCCGGCACCGGCGAAATGCTGCTGTTGTGGTAGCTGCTCGAACCGCCCGAGAGGGTGTTGACCCCATCGAGCAGTTCGTGGTTGGGATCGTCGGCGACCAGCTGCAGGGCGTTGCCGGAGCTCTGGCCGTCGACGGTGAACGCCAGGTAACCGTCGGTCTTGATCCGTCCCTCGATGCCCAGGCCGCCGCCGTTCCAGAACGCGAAGGTGGCCATCACCACCCCGCCGCCGCCATCCATGTAGTCGGCCAGCGCGTCGCCCATCTGGGAGGCGTTCTGGAATCCGGAGTCGGAGAACACCAGGACCGAGTCGTAGGCCTGGAGATCGGCCAGCGTCGGCGTCATCGTGTTCGCCGTGAAGTAGTCCACGACGCCGAACGCGCCAGTGCCGTCGATCTTGTTGCGCACATCGGTCACGTACGAGGCCTGGGCGGCGCCGTAGACCGCCACGTCCACGGCATCGGCGGTCCGCGGGGGCAGCAGGCACGACAGCAGCAGCAACGCTGGCAGTGCGGACAGCGAACGGGTACGCGGCATCGGGGCCTCCGTGCAGCTACGGGATCTGGATCAGGAAATCCTGATCGACGAAGTCGTTGGGCCAGGGGCCGTCGTAGGACGGGTCGTAGTCGTCGTGGTCTTCGCAGGCGCTGGCCGCGATATCGCTGGTCAGGACCTGCTGGTACTGGTTGCCCACGTGAAGCACCAGGCCGACCAGCGCCTTGGTGCAGTACTGCGAATCCGTGGCCACCACCCGCAGGCTGTCGCCGGGATTGGCGTAGAAGCTCAGCGGGGGGTGGTGGTCCTGGTGGCCGTCGGCGTCGACGAAGATCGGCGTGCCGTTGACCTCGACGCTGAGGTCGTCGTCCACGTGGAAATAGTGGTACGGCGTGTTGCCCCCCGCCAGGGTGTACTCCAGCTCGTCGTCGTCCTGATACACGATCAGCGAGATCGCGTCGGTGCCCTCGGCCCCATCGGCGTCGAAGGCCTTGAGCGTGATCACGTGGGGACCGGGGGTGAGTGCGTCGGTGGTCAGCTCGACGTTGCCGTCCTCGTCGGCGCCACTGCCGGTCAGATAGCCGTCCAGGCTGCTGTGCCAGAGGATGCCGAGGGACGGCGGAGCCTCATCGAGGTCGGCCACCAGCCCGACCAGGGTCAAGGGCTCGCCCTCGAGCGACAGCCCCCCATCCGGCGGCGACACGATCTCGACCAGGGGCTCGTGGTTGTCGCCGTTGGGATCCTCGCCGGCCGCGATCACGTCGACCGCCACCTGCCCCAGCGGCAGGTCGGGGTCGTCGGTGGTCAGCACTACCCGGTCCTGGCCACCGGTGTCCGCGGTCGGATGGTAGGTGACGGTGACCTCGATCGACAGCCCGGCGTCCAGGGTGAAAGGCGGCTCGTAACCGGCCGGGAAGCTCAACACAAAATCCGTGGCCCCCTCTTCGAGCGCCGCGCTGGCCACCGTCAGCGCCCCGGAGCCCACGCTGCGCACGGTGAAGGTCAGGGACTGGGAGCCCTCGGCTGTCGGATAGTACAGCAGCTCGGGGTCCACCTCGCAGCGCGGGATCACCCCGGCGCCCTGCAAGAAGACGGTCAACTCCGGCTGCTCGGGATCGTCCGAGCGCACCAGGATCGCGCCGGCGTCGCCCCCCTCATGGGTGGGGGTGTAGCGGACGATCAGCTCGGCATACATCCCCGGCAGGATGTCGCGGATCGGATCGTCGAAGTAAAAAGCATCGCTGCTGCCATCCTGCAGCGTGTAGTCGGAGACGTGGAGGGTGGCGTTGCCCTGGTTCTGGATCGCGAGGGACCGCTCCCGCCAGGACCCTCGCTGGACGTCGCCAAAATCCAGCGAAGTGGTAGAGAGCTCCACGTCGGGCTGGCCGGGCTCCAGCTGGTAGCCCGTGCACCCGAGACTGGCGGCCAGGAACACACCGACGGCCGCGATGATCAGGCGCTGTGTCACGCTCGTCCTCGTCCCCCCGCCGACTGCTGGGATGGTAGACGGCGGACCGGGACCGGTCAATTCGGGCGGGGGCTGCGCGCGCGGGTCCCATTGATCCCTTCGACGTCCCCCGCCAGTGGTGTACCCTACCGCCACGGGAGGTCTCCCCATGCGATCCCATCCGCTGAGCCCACTGCTGGGGCTCGTCGCAGTGCTCGGTCTGGCCGGCTGCCCCGGCGGAGGTCTGGACGACGACACATCCGACCCCTACGACCCCATCGACGAGTGGGGAAACGACGACGACACCACCGACGACGACGACGACGACGACACCACCGAGCCCCCGAATCCGGTCATCTCACTGACCCTGCTGCCCGACGCCTTCACCGTCGACACCACCACCAGCTATCCGCTGATCTCGACCGCCGTATGGACCGACGGCACCGACGCGCGGGTGACCCCCGATACCTTCACGGTGGCCGACGCCGGGGTGGTCAGCGTGGATGCGACCGGCGTGGTGACCGGGCTGGCCGAGGGGGAGACCACCATCACCGCCAGCTACGAGGGCGTCGATTCCGCGCCCGCGAGCGTGACGGTGGTGGCCCCGGGTTCGATGGAGGTCACGGTGGTGGATGCCCTCCTCGGCTCTCCGCTGGAGGGCGCCGAGCTCTGCATCGGCGACAGCGAGGCGCCCCTGGCCACCGGCATCACCGACACGACCGGGCTCGCAACGCTGAGCGGCGATTTCTCCGGTGCGGTGAGCGTGACGGTCAAGAAGGGCGGCTACTTCCGCACCTCGGTGGTGGGCGCCACCACCCGGAACCTGCGACTGCCGGTGATCCCCAAGTCGGCAGAGTACAGCGGCACGGTGGAGGGGACGGCGGTCTGGCTGACGAATCCCGGCCCCCTGGAGGTCCAGCTGGGTTTCGCCGCCTGCTCGACCCACCACAACCCGGTGCGCTTCGACTTCTCGTCGCTGATGGGACCGGACCGCACGTTGAGCTTCTTCGGCGCCGAGTTCGAGATGCCAGCCAACGCAGTGGTCGGTGACGTGGCCGAACAGTTCGAGGCCCCCGCCCCCACGGGCCCGGCGGCGGTCTTCTCGATGACCGGCAACTTCCCCATCGCCGACATCCAGGCGGCCCTTGAGGGCGCCGACGAGGGTGGCGAGGCAGCTGCGCTGGTCCAGATGCTGGCCGAGAACCTGGGCGAGGTGGCCTACGGGCTGACCCCCGGCCTGACCGTGTACACCGACGAGACCCAGGACATGGGCTCGCTGGAGCCGTTTGCCGGCATGGGCGAGGAGGTGGCGGTGGTGGTGCCGTCGATCCCGCTGGGGTTCTCGTCCGACGACACGCCGGTCGTGTTCCCGCTGGCGGACCTGGGGTTGGACGGCCAGGTGCCCATCGGCATGGGCGCCGGGGTCGGAGGTGTGGTGGTCCACGAGGCAACCCGGACCGGACCGCTGGCGGGGGTCGACGCGCGCTACGTGGCCGTGGTCGAGGTGGATGGCATCGGGACCGGCGGTGCGCGCTCGGCGGTGATCTCCGACGCGGTCGCCGAGGGCGGCGAGGCGCTGTTCCCCGAGTTCCTCGACCTGACGGTCCTCGACAGCCCGGAGGAGATGAACTTCACCTGGACCTTCACCGGGGACAGCGACGCGGATCTGTACTTCGTCGAGATCGAGGGCGCGGCCTTCACCTGGCACGCCTGGGTCCGGGGTGACGCGTCGAGCTTCTCCCTGGATCGGGTCGAACCCTACACCGGGATGTACCACGCAAACTGGCACCAGAGCGCCATCGGCCTGACGGACACCAGCTTCGAGGCCCTGATCGAACAGGGAGCCCCCGGCCTGGACGAGGCCTGGGTCCACGCCACCCGCCAGTCCTCCAATCGGCTTTTCTACCACGTGGAACCAGCCGAGTAGACGACGCGCGGTTCAGTCGGATTCCACGGACGTCGGCGGGGTGATCGACCAGCGCAGCGAGGCGATCTGGCCGGACTCCGGATCAGTTGGGCGAGAGCTCATTGACCGGCTTCAGGTCGGCCCCCGCCGGGTAGGCGTAGGAACCCGCGTTGTAGTAGCCGTAGACAAAGACCGCGATGGGCTCGGTGGCGCCAGCGGCCTGTTCGCCGGAGTGGACCGTGTGGACTCCTTCTGCGATCTCGCACTGCCACATCTCGTAGTCGATGCCGTCCAGGGTGCCGTTGGGCAGCGGGCCGTAGCACAGGGGCGCGTTGACCGCGAAGCCATCGATGGTCGCGGTGACCCCGGCGGGCTTGGAGATCACCGCGTAGTTGAGGGTGAATCCCTCGCCGGTCGTGAACAGGTACAGGGGTCGCCGCTGCTCGACGGCGGGCACGTACAGCAGCGCCGAGTCCCCCTTGGCGTCCCAGTCGGCGTTGATCGCGTCGGTGCCCACGGCCAGGATCTGGGCCACGTGGAGGGGCCCCGTGGAGTCGACCGTGAACCCCTCGGCGCTCCAGAACTCGTGGTACTCGCCGGCGTTGAGATTGAACGTATCGTCGGGGGGCACCAGGTTGGTCTCGACCACCGTCCCGTCGGTGTACGCGATGATCCGGTAGAGATCCTGCTCCGGGTTGTCCCAGCTGCGGATGGCCGAGCGGGCGACCACGAACTTGCGCCCCATCGACTTGGACGGGATGACCTGCTGCTCGATGTGTTCGGCGCAGCAGGGGTCGATCACCTCCGGATCGTGGAACACGGCCATAGACATGTCCACGCCAGTGAACGCCGCTACGGGCTTGTCTGAGGTGATCCAGGTCCCGGTCAGGTCCGGGATGTCCGACGGTGGCCAGAGGGTCATCATGGTGGTCTGCAAGGTCAAGGTGTCGAACTCGCCGATGGTCCAGGTACGGGACTGGCCCTTGAGCACGGCGATCCCATCGATCACCTCGTCCACGCCGGTGCAGGGGGGGAAGCCGTCCCCGTCCTCGTCCGTGGTCTCCAGCAGCTCGCCGTCGCAGTCGTTGTCGAGGCCGTCGCAGAGTTCGGGGGCGTCGGGGTAGGTGTCCGGGTCCGCGTCGTCGCAGTCCTCGCAGGAGAACGCGCCGTCGCCGTCCGCGTCCACCTCGTCGCCCGGCACGACACCGTCGCAGTCGTTGTCCAACCCGTCGCAGGCCTCGGGGGCGCCGGGGTAAGACGTCGCATCGCGATCGTCGCAGTCGCCGTCGCAGGGACCGTAGCCGTCGAGGTCGTCGTCCTCGCCCGCCTCGTCGACGCCGTCGCAGTCGTTGTCCACGCCGTCACAGGCCTCGGGGGCGAACGGGTAGGTGGCCGGATCGTCGTCGTCGCAGTCGTCCACACACTCGATGTAGCCGTCGCCGTCCCGGTCGCTCTCGTCCTCCGGCAGCAGGCCGTCGCAATCGTTGTCTACCGCGTCGCAGACCTCCAGGGCGCCGGGATAGGTGGCCGCGTCGGCGTCGTCGCAGTCCCCGTCACATACCGAGTAGCCGTCGCCATCGCCGTCGCTACCCTCGTCGGTGAACACGTTGCAGTCGTTGTCCAGGCCGTCGCAGATCTCGCTGGCGAAGGGGAAGGTCGAGGCATCCGCCTCGTCGCAGTCGCCCATGCAGCTCGACCAGCCATCCCCGTCCCCATCCAGCTCGTCTTCGGGGAGCTCGCCGTCGCAGTTGTTGTCCTTGCCGTCACACATCTCGACCGCGGTCGGGTAGGTCCAGGGATCGTGGTCCTGGCAGTCCTCGGGTCCGTAGGTGATGTCGTAACTCGGCGTCACGTGGACGGTGGTGTCCGGCTCGACGCCGACCACGGTCACGTAGGTCCGGTTCCTGATCGCCCCCACGAACTCCACCGGGTTGGCCGGCGTGTAGGTCACCACCAGATGATCCTGGCCGAGCCCGGTGGTGGGCAGCAGCAGCGAGGCGTCGTTGGAGAACTGCTGGTCCAGGGGATTGAACTGGTAGGCCACGATGGGCGTGTCCGAGGTGATCCGGAAGGCCCACGACGCCAGCCAGCTCTGGGGGCCGTCGTCGATGCCGGGCACCATGTTGACCCCGTCCACGTCCCGCCGCGGCAGCTCGAACATGTGCAGCTGGCCGGGATCCACGTCCGCCTGGTCGATGAGCTCGAGCTCCAGGGGCTCACCCTGCCAGCCGTTGTTGATCTCCACCTCGACGTGGGCCGCCGTGTCGCCGCCGATGTTGGCCACGGCGACGGCGAACTGGGCGCCGGCCGCGTCGTCGATGAAGTTCTCGGAGTTGTCCAGGTCGACGGCCCAGTACTCGCAGCCGATGTTGCTCTCCCAGGCCGCCGCCTCCTCGCAGGGGTCGTCGAACTGGCACTCGCCGTCCAGGCACTCGACCTCGAACTCGTCGCAGTCCATCAGCAGGGAGGCGCTCTGGCCGTCGTTCGCGCACAGCATCGCCAGGTTGGCGTCGCAGTAGGCCAGCGACGGCGTGCAGACCACACAACCCTGCTCGATGTCACATTGCTCGGCGCAGGCGTCCTCCAGCACCCACTGGGTGCTCTGGCAGACGTAGTAGTCGCCGTCGATACAGGTGTAGGCCCCCTCGTCCAGGCAGTGGTGGGTCTGATCGTCCTCGGGCCCCGGGTCCTCGGTGGGACAGCCCGGCGCCAGCAGCAAGCCGGGAACCGTCAGCAGCAGCGCGACCAGGCGTCGCGGGTCGAGCATGGCGTCGTTCCTTTCCCCCCGGTGCGGCGGATTGTAGCAGCGTTTGGTGGCCGGTCACCGCTGCTGATACCGTGGGCGCGGAGGGAGGCCCCATGCGCCCGTTCCTGTTGCAGCTGCTGGTCGGCGTTGCCCTCGCCGGCTGCCCGACCGCCGATCCGTGGGACGACGACTTCAGCGGCGACGACGACGCCAGCGGCGACGACGACAGTGCGGACGACGACGATACCGGCGACGACGATACCGGGAGCCCGCCGGGCAGCGGCACCGTCACGGTCAGCGGGGCACCGGCCTGTACGCCGGTCTACTCGTCGATCTGGATCGACAACGTGGATGGCGACAGCAGCTTGCGGGGCATCCAGACTTCATCGGAGGCGCTGACCTGCAACGCCTATCGGGGGTGGGACGACGCGCTGGCCCAGGCCTGGGGGGTGTTCCAGCCCAGCTACGATGCGGCCTTGAAGGTCCGCGATCCGGTGGCCGCCTGCGCGGCGACCCGCACCTACTACCTGACGATCCAGGGCATCGAGGACGGCCTCTGGCCTCCGGGATCGTGCGCGTTGCAGCTGTACTTCGACGGCTATGTCCCCGGATTCTACGAGGTGGGCGGCGGCCTCGGCTCGGCCATGTCGGGTCAGCTGCTCTACCCGTCAGCGAGCTACTACGGGGCCATGGTCGATTCCCTCGGCGACTGCAACGGCTACAGCGACTGGGACAGCGAGTGGGCGCCGGCCCAGGACGCGGCGGTCGACGCCGGCGAGGCCACCCGCGTCCGCTGGTCGATCACCGCGGGCGAGGCCACCCTCCAGGACGACAACGGCGGCCTGCGGGTCGAGGGCGCCGAGTTGACCCTGGCCGAGGACGGAGGCAGCGGCACCGGGATGCTCGCGTTCGAGCTGAACGCGGTGCACTGCGGGCTGTGAGGGAACCTAGAGCGCGGCGAGGTGGGCGACGAGCTCGTCCCAGCGGGTCTCCTGGGACCAGGTGGCGCCGTCGCCGGCGCTGTAGGCGGTGACGAACCCCGGCGTGAAGTCGAAGTAGATGGTCAGACCACCGACGAAGTCCATCGGCGGCCGGGAGAAGGAACCCAGCACGCATTGATCCAGCTCGGTGAGGACGCCGTCGGCCAGCGGATAGAGCGCCGGCTCGTCGCCGAGGGTCAGCTGTTCGGCAAAGTCCTTGAGGTCCAGGTAGTAGTCGGGGAAGTCGAAGTCGGCACCGCGGGCGTCGTCGCGGGCCCGCATCACCTCCTCGTCCAGGGAGGGATCGGCCAGGATCGCCCCGGCCAGGTTGTCGATCTGGGTCGCCAGCGCATCCATCCCGGACAGGTCCGTGGCCGAGAAGGTCCACTCGGCGCCGTACTCCACCGCCGACTCGGCGAGCTCCTCGGCCAGGTCGAAGCCGTCGGCGGCCGCCGACTCGTCCCTCAGCAGCGCCAACGCCCGCTCGTACTGGAAACCCTCCATGTCGACGGTGGCCTCGGAGGCCGCCATCGTCAGCGCCTGCTCGCGCAGGGAGTGGGCGACCTCCCAGTTGGCCATGTTGCACGCGTCGAAGCCCACCAGGTCGAGGGGACCCCGGACAGCGACGATCTCGGCCAATCCGTCCCGCAGGTCGCCACCGGCGATGGAGAGCTCGTCCCACGAGGACTCGTCCCAGGACACGGCGCCCTGGGGTCCGTCATCGGTCGGCGTCTGGATCGTCCAGCCGTCGCCGTGGTCCCACAGGATCAGCGCCATCCGCTCGGCGGGGTAGTTGGTGTGGGCCCACATCAGGAAGTCCGACAACACCTCCGGATCACCCATGTTCAGCTCGCCCAGCTCCTCGACCACCGTGGACGTGATGGCCTGTCCCTCGCCGTCGGCGGTGATGTAATAGCGGCGGGTGTCGTCCCAGTCGTCGCCGCCGTCGAAATACCCGGGGTGGCGATCCGCCTGGACCAGCACGTGGACGCCGTCCCCCGAGCCCACCCCTTCGAGCTCGTTGATGTCGAGCCAGACGCCGACCTCCAGGTCGTTGTCCCCGTTCATGTACACCAGGAACGACCAGCGGGCGGTGTCATCCCCGGTGGTGTCGTCGTCGTCGCCGGTCGTGTCGTCGTCCCCGGTCGTGTCGTCGTCGCCCGTGGTGTCGTCGTCGCCGGTCGCGTCGTCGTCTCCGGTGGCGTCGTCATCCCCCGTGTCGTCATCGTCGCCCGCGAGGGGGGGATCCTTGGGGCACCCGCTCAGGATCCAGGTCAGGCCCAGCAGCGCCACCAGTCCGCACCGTCGCATCAACATCCGTTCTCCCGTCGTTTCCGTCGCCACGCCCGCCAGGCAAGAGCCGTCCCCAGCCCTAGGTAGCCGTATCCGGCGGCATTGTCCACGTCCGCGTGGAGGCAACTGCAGCCGAGCGAATCATCGTCGCCCCGCTGGCGGCCCCCGCCAGGCCCGGAGTCGTCGTCGATGTGGTTGGGCAGCTCGGTGGCGCCGGGGTACACCGCCGGGTCGTGGTCGGCGCAGTCGCCCTCGGACTCCATGTAGCCATCGCCGTCGCCGTCGATCTCGAAGCACTCCCACTGCCAGGTCACCGTCACCCAGTCGTTGGCCAGATACGCCAGCCCGAGGTCCGTGGCGACGTCGAAGGACATGTCCAGGGCCGAGGGGTTGGTAACGGTCCTGGCGTACTGGTCGAGGCCGCCGTTGTAACCGTCGTAGTAGGCGGCCTCGGACTCGGGCTTTCCCTGGGGCAAATCGGTCCACATCCGCCGGGGGCGCGGCGGGTTCAGGTCGTTCCAGTAGTTGTCGTCGATGTTCCAGGGCCCCACGTCGCCGATCCACACCGTGATGTCGTAGTTGTTCAGCTGGAGCCGGACCTCGTAGTTGCTGCCCGGGTAGCCGGGCTCGTTACCCCAGCCCAGGTTGGCAAACTTGACGTACGCGTCGGGGATCGCCACCTCGTAGGCCGTGTTGGCGTCGTACTGGGTCGCGAACACCTCGTAGGTCAAGCAGGCTTCTGTGCAGAGCCAGCCCGAGCGCCGGGAATCCTCGTGGAACCAGCCGTCCATGAGGGCGGCGAAGGCGGGGAAGGTGTCCCCGAGCAGCGCCTGCAGCGCGGCGTCCGTGGCCGCCGCCCGCTCGGCGACCTCGGCGTTCCAGCGAGCCGATCCGGGATCGCGGGCCCGCAGGTCGGCCTCCCAGCGGTGCTCGTCGCCGGCCAGCCGCGCGATCTCCGCCGTCTCGTGGGGGACCAGCAACAGCGCCGCTGTCAGCTCCTCGAGGCGGCCCTCCGTGCCGAGGGTCACCGCCACCACCGGCTTGTCTCCCAGCGCCTCGACGAATTCCAGATCCGCAGCTGCCGCGGGCCGGACGAGTCCCCACATCCCGACGAGGAGGACGAGGGCCAGGCCGGCGGCGCGCATGTCTAGAGGGTACCAGGGTCGTAGGGGTGACCGATGAACACCCACTCCGGAATCACGTGGCCGCCGAAGTCGCTGAAGTACTCGGTGACGTAGGCCGGCCCCGAGTTGCAGGTGGTGTTGCCCGGATCACTCGGATCGGGGTGGGAGTCCCCGCACCCCTGGCAGCCGTAGTACCGCAGGCCCGCCCGGTGGACGCCGTCCCACACCCAGTCCACGAAGAACACCGAGTGGCCCGTCCCGGTGTCGCGGCTGAGGTTGAGCAGATCCCCGGTCATGGCGTCGTCCCAGTCCTCCTCGTAGAGGTTGGTGCCGATGCCCGCGGACTCCAGCGCGTCGGCCGCGCTGGCGTAATTGGTCACGCCGAATCCTTGCCAGTACTGGTAGAAGTCACCCACGTCCAGCGAGTTCATCGACAGGCCGCCGAAGGTCTCTTCGATGTCGACGCCGTTGGCCGCCTGCCAGCGCTCGTACGCGTCGAAGAACACCTCGAGGGTGTGGCCGGTGCAGAAACAGTCCAGCCCGCCCTCGAACACCTCCTGGTCCAGGTAGTAGGTGCCCCAGATCATCCCCCACATGTCACCGCACTCGTCCCCGTAGTAGGACCAGCAATAGGGGTAGGTGCCGTTCTTCGGGTAGGTGCTCCAGTCGTTGATCGCGTCGACGATGTAACCGTTGAAGCCCGGCTCGTCGTCCAGCAGGCCTTCGGCGGGGAAGAAGGTCACGGTGTCGCTATCGACCTCCGCCCCACTGGCGTCGTAGCCGAGCAGCTCGACCGTGCGGTCCATGTTGACGCCGGAGAAGGAGTAGGTGTGGGTGTGCACGCCCACGTCCACGGGGATGGGTTCGTCTTGCAGCGGCCAGTCGTCGCAGAAGAACTCCACGCTCACGATCTCGCCGTCGCCGAAGACCTGGAACTCGAAGGTCACCGGGTTGGGCTCCACCTCGCCCTCGGTCGGCGACAGCATCATGACCGCCGGGCCGTCGGGGGTGGCGTCGTCGTCTCCGCTGTCGTCGTCGCTGGCGTCGTCGTCGTCGGCCACGTCGTCGTCATCCCCGGCATCGTCGTCGGCCGCATCGTCATCGTCGCCACCCGGGCTGGGGTGGGGCTGGGCCATCCGGTCCGGCGGACAGCCGAGGCACAACGCGAGAACCGAGAACCAGGGGATCCAGCGATGGGACATCGGGGGTGCTCCTCGCGCGAACATAAGGGTTTACCTCTGTCTTGGCGACCCAATGAAGTCGCCGGGGGAACAGAACATACGAAGAGGTGTTTTCGCTCATACGGACCTGTATGGAGCGCCCCGCGGAGATCCCATGAGCCGGCCCAACGACCATCGCAAACCCGCTGACAAGATCGATCCGCCCAACCTGGTGCCGATCATGAACCTGGTGACGATCCTGATTCCCTTCCTGCTGCTGACCGTGACCTTCGTCCACCTGGCGGTCGTCGACTCGTCGTTGCCCGCGATCTCGCCGATCCGTCCGGTGGGCGAGCCCGGGCTGGGGCTGACGGTCGCGATCACCGACCGCGGCTTTGTCGTGGCGGGCCGCACAGCGGTCCTCGGTGAGGAGGGTACGCCGATCGAAAGCGTCGACGACGCCGGCCAGCGGTCCCCGACCCTCGCGCGGAACCAGGACGGCAGCTATCCCTTCGATGAACTCGTCCAGTTGATGGTGCGGATCAAGGCCGCCCATCCAGACGAGCAGAACGTGATCCTGATGCCCGAGGACGAGGTGTCCTACGACGTGATCGTCAGCACCATGGACGCCACCCGGGACCACGTCCCCGAGGGTGCCCCGACCCGCGAGCTGCTGTTCCCGTTCGTGGTGATGGCGGGGGGGATCCCCAGGTAGGTTCTAGAGTCGGCCAGCGCCAGCCAGGCGATTGCGACGCTTCTCATGGTTGCGTGGTCGCTACTATATACTCCTGCCGCCGTGCCGTGCCCCGAACCGGAGGGTTCCACCGTGCCCCGCCGCGCCCCCATCGGCCGATCCGTCCCGCGCCCAGGTGCAATGCTGGCCCTGTGCCTGTTCGCAGCGCTGGCCTGCGCGCCGCCGGAGGTGCCGACCGCCGAGGGTATCCCCTCCAGCCTCTGGTCCGGCGGAGACCGGCGTCCTGCCCTCGACCACCCGTTGTTCGAGGAGGTGGCGGGCCTCGACGACCTCTCGCTGTATGCCTTCGATGTCGCCGGCCCCCTCGACCAGCGGCCGGACGCGGCGCACCGCGGCGCGTTCGCCATCGGCAATGGCCACGCGTTTTCGCTGATGGGGATGACCGATCCGCTGAACACCTTCCACTCGCTGGTGGGCCCGCGGTACGAGAAGGACAGCGCGTTCTTCGGCGACGTGGCCACCACCCTCGAGCGGGACGGGGTACCGCTGGAGTTCGAGGCCGAGTGGATCGCCCGGGTGCGCGGCGCGGATATCCTGGTCACCCGCGCCGACGCCCCCGGCGTCACTCTGTACACCGTCGATTACAGCCCACGGCTGGGTGCGGCCACCGACGATCCCCCGGTACTGGTGCGTATCCTGGCGGCGACCCGAACGGGTGATCAGGGGGGCGAGCTGGTCGTCCGGGTCGACAGCCACCGGACGCCGGAGGAGGTGGGCGGAATCCCCATCGAGAGCCTCGACGACGGTGAACGGAACATGGGCTACGTGAGCTGGGGGACCCATCTCGTCACCGACGACGGCGGCCTCAGTTTGCCCCTCGGCTCACTCGAGCCCGGGGGCAGTGTCGAGACGGCGATGGTGCTGGCCTTTGGCGAATCTGCCGACGCCATCAAGGAGACGGCCGACCGGGTCGCGGAGGCCACACATCGCGGGTGGCTGGAGGCGACCCTCGAGGACTGGCAGGCGTTCTCGGCCCGGGGGGTCCAGCTCGACCTGCCCGATCCGCGCATCGAGGACCTGATCGACGGGATGCGAACCGGCGTCCGGGTGCAGCAGTCCGCGGCCGGTGGCGTCAGCCCGATGTCCCGTTACACCGGGGTCTGGCTACGGGACACCATCGGACCGGTGCGGTTCTTCGACCGGGCCGGGCTACACGACGAGGCCCGCGCGGCGCTGGATTACCTGCACCTCTGCGCGTCGGTGGAGGGGGACTACTCGAACCAGTGCTCGTCCGGCTTGACACCCGACGATCCCCGGGCGCTGGCCAACCTCGACGCCCTGCTGGCCGCCGCCCGCCGCGGCGACGGGACGGTCCAGACCCCCCTCGATCCCGACTACCATGAAGCCCTCGGGCTCCCCATCGACGAGGGTCTGCTGACCGGGATGCTGCCCGGCTACGTGCTGGACAACCTGACCGCTGGCGGCCACCCGGAGGCCCAGGCAGCGTTCAACGCGCTGCACCGCTACGCCGATCCCGCCGGCCACTACGCCGAGTACATGGTCTACGACGACCTGTCGGCTCTGCAGCTGGTGTACGACCCCGCTGGCGGCCTGGGTGACTACACCGCCCGCTATCGCCCCTGGGAGGGGGGGATCGACATCGACGCCGCGCTGGGCTACCTGCTCGGTCCGCTTGCACCCTCGGCCGACGCGGATCTGGCCCTTCGGCCTCACCTGCCCAACGGGCTGCCGTGGCTCGAGGCGGGGCCTCTGCGGGCGGGCGATGCCGTGGCTTCCCTCCGTCTGGAACGCACCCGCGAATCGTTGCCTGCGACGGTCCGCTCGGATGCGGATGCCAGTTTTTTGCTACAGATGGAACTCCCCGCGCCAGCGGATTCACTGGACGGGGGCAGCGGCTCCCTCGACGGCCAGGCCGCGGGCGAGTGGATCACACTCCAGGCCGGAGAGCGCGTGCTGCGCTTCGACCCGATCTCGCTGGCCCCCGGCGACGAACTCCTCTTCACGGCGCCCCTGCGCTGAACCGGCGAAACGATGAGGACACTGGCCGGCATCGATTACGCGGTGATCGCCGGCTACCTGGTGGCGGTGTTCGCCCTGGGCATGGTGCTGACCCGCCGGGCGGGTCGCTCGGTGGAGGACTTCTTCATCGGCGGCCGGGGCATGCCCTGGTACCTGGTCGGCATCTCGATGGCGGCCACCAACTTCTCCATCGACACGCCCCTGTCGATCACCGGGTACGTGGCCAAGGAGGGCATCGGCGGCGTCTGGTTCTTCTGGTCCAACGCGATCTCGGCGGTGCTGGTGACCTTCCTGTTCGCTCGCCTGTGGCGCCGGGCGGGGGTGGTCACCGACGCCGAGATGATCGAGCTGCGCTACGGTGGCCGACCGGCGGCTGCCCTGCGGCTGTTCAAGGGCTGCTACTTCGGCATCGTGTTCAACGCCTTCATCATGGGCTGGGTCTTCCTGGCGTTGACCAAGGTGGTGGGCGGCGTCACCGATCTGAACACCACCCACGTGCTGATCGTCGCGACGGTGCTGGTGTTCGTCTACACCGTGTCGTCCGGCTTCTACGGCGTGGTGCTGACCGATTTTTTCCAGTACTTCATCGCGCTCGCGGGCTCGATCCTGCTGGCGGTGTACGCCCTGCGGGAGGTGGGGGGCCTGGGCGCGATGGTCGAGGGGATCCACGCGGCCCCGGACCTGGGCCCGTCGGTGACCGGGTTCTTTCCCCGACTGGGCGGAGATTCGGTGATGCCGGTGTCCATGTTCGCGACCTACCTGCTGGTCCAGTGGTGGGCCCACAAGTACGCGGACGGGGGGGGCAAGCACATTCAGCGGATGCTGTCGGCCAAGGACGAGAACCACGCGGTGGCGGCCAGCTTCCTGTACGCGTTCGTGAATTATGCGCTACAGATCTGGCCCTGGATCCTGACCGCCCTGTGCGCGCTGGTGCTGTTCGGCCAACTCGAGGACGGGGAGATGGGCTACCCGATGATGATGGCCCGGGTGCTCCCCGCTGGCGTACTCGGGCTGGTACTGGTCTGCCTGGTGGGGGCGTTCATGTCCACCATCGACACCCACCTGAACCTGGGCGCGTCGTACATGGTCAACGACATCTACCGGCGGTTCGGGGTCCGCGATGCCAGCGACCGGCACTACGTGTGGGTATCCCGGGCGATGATGGCCGGCTTGCTCGCGATCGCGGTGCTGCTGTCGCTGAACATGGAGTCGGTGGGCGGAGCGTGGAAGTTCCTGCTCACCTTTGCCAGCGGGGCCGGGCTGACCTGGATCGTGCGCTGGTTCTGGTGGCGGGCCAACGCCTGGACCGAGTTTGCCGGCATGATCACCTCGGGCGTGGTGGCCACGGCCCTCCAGCTGCTCTACCCCGACTGGCTGTACTCGTGGAAGCTGCTGATCACCGTCGGGGCGACCACGGCTGTCTGGGTGCCGGTGACCTACCTGACACCTCCGGTGGACGACGCGACGCTGGTCGATTTCGTGCGCAGGGTGCGCCCCGGCTCCCCGGGCTGGAACGTCATCTACCGCCGCCACGGGATCCGCCCTGAACCCTTCTTGGGCAACGCCGCGATCCACGCCGTCCTGGCGCTGGTGGGACTGTTCGGGCTGAACTTCGGCATCGGCAACCTGCTTCTCGGTCGGCCGGGGTCCGGGGCGGGACTGCTGGCGCTGGCCGCCGCGGCCCTCATCGTGCTCGCCCTTCGTGTCAGACGGCAACGGACAGCGGCCTCCCGGTGATCGTGCACCTCCGGCTGCCGCCCGCGCTGGCCAAGCAGGTCGAGGGGCTGGATCTGGCGGCCACCGACGAGGACCTGTTGGGGCCTCTGGCGGAGCAGGCCATCGACCACCGCCAGCGCCTGGCCCGGGGTCAGTACTTCACCCCGACCCCGCTGGTGGACCTGGTGCTGTCGTTCTGCGTGCGCCGGTCCCGGGACCAGGTGCTGGATCCCTCCTGTGGCACCGGGGCGTTCCTGGTCCGGGCGTTCGCTCGCAAGCGCGAGCTGGAAGGCGCACCGACGGCGGCCGAACTCGTCGGCCAGATCCACGGCGTCGATTCGGCCGAGCTGCCGGCTCGGCTGGCCAGCCACAACCTGGCCGTCCGCGGCGGCGGTGCGATTCCGCGCGTGCACGCGCGCGACTTCTTCTCCATCGAACCGGGGGATGAGGGCGGCCCGGTACCCGCCCTCGACGCCGTCGTCGGCAACCCACCGTGGGTGCAGCAGGAGTCCCTCGCGCAGACCAAACACCGCCTGGGGGCGCAGGCCCGGGCGGCGGGGTGCGAGCTGTCCAGACGCAGCGACCTGCACGCCTACTTCTGGCCCCACGCCGCCCGCTTCTTGCGCCCCGGCGGGCGGCTGGGGCTGGTCACCTCGGCCCAGTGGCTCGACGCCGATTATGGAGACGCGCTGCGGCGCTGGCTCGCCGATCGCTTCGACGTGGAGGCCATCATCGACAGCGTGGCCGAGCCCTGGTTCCCAACGGTCCGGGTCGACTCGGTGGTCACCATCCTGCGGCGGCGCGTACCGAAAAACGACCGGCGGCCGCCGGCCCGGCTGGTGCGCCTGCGGCGCCCGCTGACCGAGCTGCTGGCGAACGACGGCGGCACCGCCGCAGCCTGCCGGGTGGCGGACACCCTGCGCGACGCCATCGAGCACGGCGATCGGGATCGGGATGGTGAGCGATTCCGGCTGCGGATCGTGGACCAGGGCGCCCTCGGCGACCGACCCCGGCCCAGGGCCTGGGGCGCGATGCTTCGCCGCCCGGCGATCTGGGACCAGCTGCGGGAGGCCACGCCGGGTCGCTGGGTGGCCCTGGGGGAGCGCTGCGAGGTCCGGCGGGGGATCACGAGCGGCTGCGACGGCTATTTCTACCTGCGGGACATGAGCGAGGAGTGGCTGGCCAGGCATCCGCAGGGGGCCGCCTTCAGGGCCGCGACCGGCCTGCCACGGGCAGCCGTCGCGGGCGGAAGCCTCCGGCTGGTCGAAGATCGGCGGGGCGGGACGCCGATACCCCTGGACGCGGCCAGCCTGATGCCCGCGGTCCACGGCCCCCTGGAGCTGGATCGTCCGCGCCTCGACCCCACATCCACCCGGCGACGGGTCCTCTGGGTCGGCGACGCCCCACACGCGCAGCTGGGCGACCACACCGCCCGGTACCTGCGCGACGGCGAGGCCCGCGGCATATCCCGCCGTCCCACCTGCGTAGCCCGGACCTCCGCGCAGCGGCCCTGGTTCGACCTGACCCGCCCCCGCCGGCCGGGCCTGTTGTGGACCAAGGAACGGCAGTTCCGCCACCTCGTGGCCCTCAATGCCGACGCCGTGGTTCCCAACTGCCGCCTGTACGAGGTCATCCCCGGCGAGGCGGGTGACCTGCTGCTGTGGGGCGGGCTCCTGCATTCATCGTGGGGGCTGCTGTCCTGTCTGGTCCACGGCCGACCCCTGGGCTCCGAGGCCATCTGGAGCACGATGGTCGGCGAGGCCCGTGGGATGGCGGTCCCGGACCCGGAGCGGGCGGCCCAGGACACGCGGCAGCGGGTCGCGGAGGCCTATGACGCGTTGGCCGACCGGCCGGTGGCGCCCATGCTTCCAGGCCCGGACGGCGAGCTCGAACGCGCCGATCGACGCGCCCTCGACGACGCCGTCCTCCAGCTGCTCGGCGTATCCTCGGCTGCGGAGCGCCGCCGCTGGGCCGAGACGCTGTACGCCCACCTGGGACGGCACTTCGCCAGGCTACGCCGCAAGGAAGAGCGGGCCGTCGCCCATCGTTATCCGCGGCCTCAGCGCAGGTAGCTGCGCACCGGTTCGCTCGACAGCCACTCGATCATCGGCCGGAAGAGTGCGTCGTGGGAATAGCGGCTGACGTAGGGATCGGCGTGGGCCATCTTGATCTGGTCGTCCCCCAGGGCCATCACCTCGCGGATCGCGGAGCCGGTGTGGGTGAACGCGGTCATCGCCGTGTCCTGGGGCACGATCCCGTCGGCGTTGCCATACAGACAGAAGAACGGTCCACCGAACCGATGGAACTCCTCGGTCACGTTGCGGCCGCCGACGACCAGGTCCTTGTCCTTGAGCCAGCGGGCGATCTGCTGGTTCACCGCCGGCACCGGGTCCTCCACGGTCCGGACCAGCACCTGGGCCTTGTCCAGGTCCACGTTCTCGGCCCGTAGATAGAGGCGGAGCAGCCACGGCGCGCGGCCCGCCACCAGGGGCAACGCCAGTTCGGCCAACAAGCTCGTGCCCCAGAACGGCACCATCCCGGCCAGGGTCGGGCTGGAGAACGCGGCGCGGACCGCCGGGTGGATCCGCTGGTAGCGAAGCGGACCGCCGATGGACACCAGCGCCCCAACCCGGTGTTCGGGCTCCAGCGCCACGTGGATGAACGCGTAGGTGGCTCCCAGCGAGCAGCCGATCACGTCCACCAGCGGCCGCATGGAGGCCGTGTGTTGCTCGATGAAGCGCAACACGCAGCGCAGGTCGGTCAGGCCGGCATCCTCCAGCCGGTAGGAGGACGCCCCGCCCTCGGGCAAGGAGTCTCCCTGGGCCCGCAGATCGACCGTCCAGAACTCGAAGCCGGCGCGGGCGAAGGTCTCGGCCATCGAGGGACCCTCGGGGTGGTAGGTGAAGATGAAGCCGTTCATCCCGTACCCCGGGAGGATCGCCACCGGTCGACGGCGGGTGTCCAGGGTCGCGGGATCCACGTGGCGCCGCAACGCCAGCTTCCAGCCCTCGCCGTTGTCCACCCGAAACAGCCGAACGCTGAGTTCGCCCATGGTCGCCTCCCGGTCCCGTCCAGTTGGGCAAGCTAGCACGGTCGCCCCCCCTTGACCGGCTGCCGACCGGTTCCTACCATCCGGCCAGCGAGGCCGGGCGGACCCGGTCCCGAGAGAGGTGCCCATCGGACGCCGTCCCCCGTCTTTCCAGCCGGAGATCCGGCCGATCGGCCCGCGGTCGCCCCTCATCTGGCTGATCAATCGGCCCCTGTGGTGGCGCCCGCGCCACCTGATCCCGGCGGCCCTGCTGCTGCCGGGCGGCAGCATGCTGCTCTACGCCCGCTTCGTCGAACCGGCCCTGTTCCGCGTGCGAAGGCTCCGGCTCGAGCTTCCCGGGGCCTCCCCGGCGTTCCGCTCCTCGCTGGTCCACCTCTCGGACCTGCACCTGCGGCGGGACGACTGGTGGGCGCGGCGGCTGCTGAGCACCCTCGACCGGGCGCGGGTCCAGGACCGCCCCGTCGGCGTCATCACTGGCGACTTCGCCAAGCACCCCTACCGGATCGACGAGGTGCTGGACCTGTTGCGCCGGATGCCGCGCCCCCGCGGCGGCTGGTTCGCTGTCCCCGGAGGGTGGGAGTACACCTGCGGCCTCTCCGGGGACGACTTCGAACCCTTCTGTCGCGACGCCGGGCTGATCCCGCTGGTGAACCGCAGCGTCCGCGTCGATCTGGACGGCCAGCCGGTGAACCTGGTCGGTCTCGACGATCCGGAGCGGGGTGATCCCGATCTCCCGGCGGCGCTGGCGGACGCGGACCCCACGCTGCCGACCATCGCGCTCTGCCATCACCCGGACATGCTCGACGAGGTGGCAAGACACCCCGTCGACCTGTTCCTGACTGGCCACAGCCACGGCGGCCAGGTCCGGCTGCCCGGGATCGGCCCCCTGTGGCTGGCGCGGGGCTGTCGCAAGTACTACGACGGCGTCCACGCGCAGGGATCGACCACGATGGCCATCTCCCGCGGCGTCGGCACCACGGTCGCCCCGGTCCGGCTGTTCACCCCACCGGAGTTTTCGTTGATCCGCCTCCACGGACGTCCCGTTTCCAACTCGTAAAAAACGCGCCGCTACTGGAGATAGCGCTGGAACCAGGGGGGCCGGATCAGTACCCTTGGCGCGCTTTGGGGCCCCGTGCTTCCGGAGTGTTTCGAAACGAGCGTGGGAATCGGCCCACGGTCGGCGCGAACCCAGCCCCCGAGGATTCCCGATGAAGATCTTCCGCATCACCTTCGCGACCGCGACCCTGACCATGGCGGCCCTGCTCATCTACGGCTGCTGTGGTCCCAGCCGCCCCACCATCGATGTCGAGACCCCCGATGTGGCACCGGCCGACACGACCGGCGGCGGTGGCGGCGGCGGCGGCGCCCTGAAGAGCTGCAACGATCACGGATCGTTGAGCATGTGTTCGACCTACGAGGCCAAGGCATTCACGATCCTGGGCGAGGACTTCTTCAAGAGCATCTGCGAGCTCGTCGATGGCACCTGGGGCACCGACGCCTGCCCGACCGAGAACCGGGTCGGCACCTGTGACGATGGCGAAGGCAGCGTGACCTACTACTTCAGCGACGGCGGAGACCCCTACGACGCCGCCAAGGCCGAGACCGACTGCAAGGAGCTCCCGGGCACCTTCTCGAAGTAGCCCCTCCCCTTCCCCTTCCCTTTCCCATTCCCCCTCCCGAATCCTCTTCGTCCCGCCGAATCATTTGCCTTCCGGCTACGTCAGACCCAGCGTTATCCTGCGTCTGTTCGTTCCCCGGCTGCCGCAGCGTGGCTGCGCCGTGGGCGATCGCGACACCGGAAGGAGTGCCAATGACGCGCTCGCGCCTTGCCCTGCTGTGCGGATTGTTGACCGTGATTGCGTGCAACGAGACGCCGGTGGCCGACAACCCGGTCCCACCCCAGGTCCAGATCGTCGAACCCGACGACGACGACGAGATCCCCCTGTTCGTGGCCGGCGAGACCATCTCGTTCGTGGCCTACACCACCGACGACGAGGACGCCGAGGCAGACCTGGGGTCCCGCTGGACCACCAGCTGGACCGACAGCGAGGGAATGCAGCACGACGAGGAGCTCGGCACGGCCCAGGTGAGCGAGGACGGCCGGATCGGCTTCGCCACGGCCCAGCTCGGTGTGGCCGTGCACACCGTCCAGGTGGAGGTGACCGACAGCGACGGCCTGTCCGGCTACTCCACCGTCAAGGTCCAGGTGAAGGGCTACGACGAGCCGCCGACGGTGCAGATCACCGCCCCGGCCGATGCAGCGGTCTTCGATCAGTACGAGGCGGTGAACTTCGCTGCCACCGCCACCGACGACGGCGATCCGGCCGAGCTCGAGGTCCGCTGGGAGAGCGATCTGCACATCTCGCCCCTGGATGCCACCCCGCCCGCGGGCAACGGAGCGATCCAGTTCCAGACCGAGGCGCTCGTGTCGGGCGAACACGTGGTCACCGTGACGGTCACCGACGGCGGCGAGCAGTCGGCGTCCGACAGCGTCGCGATCACCGTGCTGGCCGAGAACCTGGCGCCGTCGATGCCCGCGGTCAGCATCGAACCGCTGGGGGCCGACACCGAGGACGACCTGACCTGTGTCGCGTCCGGATCGGTGGATCCCGAGGGCGAGCTGGTCAGCTACGAGTTCGCCTGGGAGGTGGACGGCAACTCCTACCCCTGGACCGGACAGGTGATCGACTCCGGTGACACCGAACGCGACCAGGAGTGGACCTGCTACGCCACTCCGCTGGACCCCGCCGGACTGGCCGGCGACCCGGGCTACGCCACCGTGATCGTGGGCAACACCCTGCCCGGCTTCACCTCGGTGGTGCTGTCGCCGATCCCGGCCTACGAGGACACGACCCTGATCTGCGCCCCGTCGGGCTGGTTCGACCCGGACGGCGATCCCGAGGGTGCGCTGTACGAGTGGTGGGTCGGCGGTGTCCAGTCCGCGGCGGCCAGCAACGAGCTGACCGGCGCCGACTTCGACCACTTCGACGAGGTCTGTTGCGTCGTGATCCCCTGGGACGGCGCTCACCAGGGCAATCCGCTCACGTCCAACACGGTCACCATCGACAACACGCAGCCCGCCGCCCCCACGGTCGAGCTGACGCCGGATCCGTTGCACACGGACGACGATCTGGAGTGCCTGGTCAGCACCACTGACGCGGACGGCGACCCCGTCGATCACGAGATCGTCTGGACCCGGGACGGGTCGGTGGAGGCCTCGTTGATCGACCCGCTGGTCCCGGCCGCGGAGACCGCCCTGGGCGAGGAGTGGACCTGCGAGGTCCGGGCCAGCGACGGGTTCGACACGTCCGACTGGGTATCGGCCACCACCCACGTCGTACCCCACGAAGGGGACCTGGTGGTCACCGAGCTGATGATCGATCCCGACGCCGTCGACGACAGCGCGGGCGAGTACATCGAGATCTACAACGCCAGCGCGGACACGCTGCCCCTCGACGGATTCGAGATCCACGACAGCGGCGGCGACTTCCACACCGTCGCCAGCGGTGGGCAGGCCCACGTCGCGGCCGGCGACTACTTCGTCCTGGGGATCAACGCCAACCTGGCGACCAATGGCGGGGTCGAGGTCGATTACCAGTACGCGGACCTGGCCCTGGACGAGGCTCCGGATGCGGTGGTCCTCGAGTTCCTCGGCGTGGTGGTCGACACCGTGACCTACGACTGGGGAGGCGACTTCCCGGCACCCGCAGGCGCCGCCCTGTCGTTGGATCCAGGCCTGATCGACGCCCTGGACAACGACAGCGGCACCTCCTGGTGCGTCGCCACCACGCCGCTGTACGAGTGGGGCGACTTCGGCACCCCCGGCGCGGCCAACGACGACTGCGCTTGCGGACAGAGCGACGGCGACGGCGACGGCTTCGGCACCGACGGCTCCTGCCCGGAGGACTACCTGGACTGCGACGATTCCGACGGGCTGGTCAATCCAGCGGCCTTCGACGTGTGCGCCGACGGCGTCGATTAGGACTGCAGCGGCGCCGACCGGGAATGCACCTGCGCCGAGAGCGACGCCGACGGCGACGGCTTCGGCACCACGCCCGATTGCCCGCAGCTGGACTGCGACGACACCAACGTCGACGTCTTCCCGGGGGCCCCGGAGACCTGCAACTCACTGGACGACGACTGCGATGGAATCGCGGATGACGGCTACGACAACGACGCCGACGGCTGGACCACCTGCGCCGGGGACTGCAACGACGGCAACGGCGACGCCTTCCCGGGTGCGACCGAGCTCTGCGACGGCGCGGACAACGATTGCAACGGCCTGTCCGACGAGGAGGGCGCGGCGGACTGCGACGACTGGTACGAGGACACGGACGCGGACGGCTTCGGCACCGGGGCGGTGATGTGTCTGTGTTTCCCCGACACGCCGTTCACCAGCCCCCATGACACCGACTGCGACGACCTGAACGCCAACATCTACCCGGGCGCCACCGAGTCCTGCAACGGTCTGGACGACGACTGCGACGCCGACGTGGATGAGGGCTTCGACCTGGACGCGGACAGCTGGACCACCTGCGCCGGGGACTGCGACGACGCCCGCGACGACATCTATCCCTCGGCGCCGGAGATCTGCGATGGGGTCGACAACGACTGCGATCGAACGGCGGACGAGGGCCAGGACGCGGTCGACTGTACGGACTGGTTCTTCGACGCCGACGGCGACGACTGGGGCCTCGCCGGGAACAGCGAGTGCTGGTGCCAGCCCAGCGGCGACTATCAGGCGATCAACGAGGGGGACTGCAACGACGGAAACATCGCGATCCACCCCGCCGCCACCGAGATCTGCAACAACGTGGACGACGACTGCAACGGCAGCGTCGACGATGGGGTGACCTATGTCACCTACTACGCCGACGTGGACGGTGACGGCCACGGCGACGCGGGGAACGCGGCCAGCACCTGCGACGGCGCCCCGCCGGGCGCCTGGGTGCTGGTCGACGGCGACTGTGACGACGGCGATCCGAACAACTACCCCGGCAACGTGGAGTCCTGTGACGGCGAGGACAACGACTGCGACGGGGTCGAGGACGACGGGGTCAGCTACATCACCTGGTACGAGGACAGCGACGGCGACGGCCACGGGGATTCCGCGGGCTCCCAGACCCTGTGCAGCGGCCCGCCGGCCGCCAACTGGGTACAGCTCGGGGACGACTGCGACGACGGCGACGCGGCCAATTACCCGGGGAACACCGAGGTCTGCGACTTCGGCGACAACGACTGCGACGGCACGGTGGACGAGGGATACGACCTGGACGGCGACGGCTACTCGGAGTGCGAGGGCGACTGCGAGGACGGAAACGCCGTGATCTACCCGGGTGCCCCGGAGATCTGTGACGGGCTGAACAACGACTGTGACAACGAGGCGGACGAGGGCGAGGACGGGCTGTACTGCGCCGACTACTACCTGGACGATGACGGCGACGGGTATGGGAACCCGTCCTACTCCCGCTGTCTGTGCGTCCCGGACTACGTCGGAGACCACGACGTGGGTAACGGCAGCGACTGCGACGACTCGGACGCGCTGATCAATCCGGCGGCGGTCGAGGAGTGCGACAACGAGGACAACAACTGTGCGGGCGGGGTCGACGAGGGTGAGGGCAACCCGGGATGTACCACCTATCATCGGGACGTGGACGGCGACGGCTACGGCGACGAGTTCGACTCGATGTGCCTGTGCGACGAGGACGCCGCCAATCACTACGACGTACAGAACGACAACGACTGCTACGACTTCAACGCCGACGCCAATCCGCTGCAGACCAGCTACTACACCGGCGACCGTGGTGACGGCTCGTACGACTACGACTGTAGCGGCAGCGCGGATCGGCGCTGGACCGATCAGTCGGGGAGCTGTTCGTTCGTGATCGACGTGTGTAACGCCGACTCGGGCTGGTCCAGCTCGGTGCCCGATTGCGGGGTCATCGGCACGTACAACAGCGGCTGCTACTACGACGCCAACGGCTGGCCGTGGGAGTGGGGCTGTGTGTGGTCCTCGATCATCATCCGCACCCAGTCGTGTCGGTGAGCGCGTCGTCACACTCCACGGGCTCGGCCAGCACCACGTAGCGCTGGGACCCACCTGGGATCACCGCGTCGAAGGGGTAGCAGGTCACCAGGGTCAGCGCCGGTTTCGCCGATGCCAGGGACACTCCCGAGGAACGACTGTCGACCACCCGGGCGTCGGTGACCACGAAGTGGTGTTCGCCCCCGCTGGCATCGTCGACGACCAGCTCGTCACCCGGCACCAGGTCCGCGAGGAAACGGAAGTGGGTGTCCCGGTGACCGCCCACCACGGCGTTACCCGCCTGGCCCGGCAGCACCGTGCCATCCAGATGGCCCGGACCGAAGGCCAGCGAACTGCCGCTCGCCCCCGCCAGCACCACCTGGTCGATTCCAAGTCGCTCGACACGCAGCCTGGCCACCGGCCAGGTGTCCGCCCACCCCCAGGGCCGCGCCTGCGGCTCGCCGTCCAGGGTGCGCTGCCAGGCCCGATCCAGCAGGTGCTGGGCGAGCACGGCCTTGGCGTGGATGGCCGCGCCCCCCCCCAGCTGCCACACGGCGAGGGCCAGCAACGCCGCGGCCAGGAGGAGACGCGGCCGGAGGACGGTACGCCTCACGGGCGAACCCTGCGCCGGCCGGAGACCAGCAACGCGATGGCTGCCAGCAGCGCGGCCGCGCCGCCGGACATCCGCAACCGGGCGCTGGTCCCACCCTGGGGCAGGTCCAGCAGGTCGCTGCCGTCGCTCAGGCCGTCGTCAGCCGCCCGGGGGCCGCCCGCGCTGCTCTCCAGCAGGCCGAGCTGGTCGGGTGTCCAGCGGGCCGGCTGTACCGGCAGCTCGCCGAACACCTTGTCGAAGTTCCAGCCCTCCGGCAGGTTCACCGGCACCGCAGCGCCATGGATCCCTTGCCCGTCGGGCCGGCTGACCGCCACGTCCACGGCCACCATCGAGGTGTACTTGCTGACCAGCTGGTGCTCCAGGGCGACCTCCAGCACCTGATCGCGCACGTCGTCCTCGGTGGCGCCCTCGTGTAGCTGGTCCATCAGCGACTCGATCTTGCCCCGCGCCCAGAGGGCTCCGACCCCCGGGCCTTCGCTACCACTGGCCAGGGCCAGCTTGGCCGACCAGGGCTGTCCGTGGAACCGACCGGTCACGAGGGCATCGCCCACCGACTCGTCCACCTTGGCGGCCACGACCACCGGCTCGCCCTGGTACAGATCCGGGACCACGTCGGGCCAGATCTCGGCGTTGCAGGCGTCGGGGAGGGTGACCTGGATGTCGGTCAGCACCGGGCTCTCGAGCTTGCCGAACAGTTCGGCCATGCGCTCACCGACCTCGTCCACCGAGCCGATGTGGGTGAACGTGCCGTGGCCCACCCGCGCCGCCTTGCGCATGAAGTAGCTGTTGGGGGCCGAGCCGATGCCGATGGTGAACATCCGGCTGTCGCCCAGATTCCGATCGATGTGCTGGAACAGCGCGTCCTCGTTGCCCACGGCGCCGTCGGTCAGGAACACCACCTGGCGCACGCGGCCCTCGACCTCGCCGCCATCGAGGGCCAGCTCCAGGGCGGGCAGCATGTGGGTACCGCCGTTGGCGTCCAGGGACCGCACATGGCGCACCGCCTCGCGAACCGTCGACGCATCCGCTGTCGCCGCCGTGGGGAACAGGCGACTGGCCGAGTTGCTGAAACGCACGACGTTGAAGCTGTCCTGCGGCCGCAGCCGCTCCAGGGCCAGCACCAGCGCCTCCCGCGCCTGGCGGATCGACGGTCCTGACATGGATCCCGAAGTGTCCAGGATGAAGATCACCTCCCTGGGCAACACCTCGTCGTTGCCGGCCGCTGCGTCCGGCGGCATCACCATCAACAGCAGGTAACCCTCGTCCCCCAGCCACTCCTCGAACAGCCCTGCGCTCGGATCGCGGCCGACGTCCGGCTGCCACTCCAGCACCAGATCGCGGCTGGCGTAGACCGCGTCGTCGGCGAGCTCGATGGCCACGTTGCCCACCTCGTCCACGGCCCACTCGATGGCGTGGGATGGGCTCTCTACCCAGGCCAGCGGGAAACCCGGGGCCAACTCGACGACCAGCTCCACCGGGTTCACGGGCCCGGCCTCCGGTCGCAGTACCGGTGGGGTGATGCGCGAGGCATCCGGTACCTGGTCGGTGTCGAAGGACCAGCCGAGGCCGTCGTAGCTGACCTCAGCGGTCGTGCCTGGGATGTAACGGGGCGCCACCACCATCGGGAAACGCAGGGAGAACACGCCCCCGTCGTAGCGCACCGTCTGCTGGTACTCGATCTGGATCGCCACCACCTCACCCGGGCCGATGTTGGCCACCGAGTTGGTGAACAGGTTGGGTCGCTCCTGCTCCATCAGCGCGGCCTTGCGGCCCTCGGCCACCGCCTGTTCGTAGATCTGCCGCGCTTCCTCGCGCTCTGCGATCTCGCCCTCGATGTAGCGGTCGCCGATCTGCATACGAAGGCGGTCGACCGCGGAGTCGTCGGGCAGGGGGAAGACATAGACCCCCTCGACCCAGGCGTCCCCGGGGTTGGTGAAACGCTGGCTGACCCGGACCCTGGCCACGAGCCCGGTGATCTCCATGGCCACGTGGGTATCGACGGTCGGCGCGGCCAGATAGCGGCCCGGTTCGGTGGTGCGAAGCAGCAGGGCGCCGGTCTCGGCGTCATCCAGGCGTAACAGATCGGCGCCAACGCCATCGGACTGGGCAAAGACTGGCGTCGCCAGCGCGAGAAGGGCGATCAAGACGGGGATGGGAGTGTAACGGGCAAACGTATCGATCGGGATCATGATGCTCTCCTGTATCGTCATCGTGGGCTCCAAATCGGAGCCGATGTCCGCTGAAGAGTGTCGATCGCGATCAAGCAACCTCGGCGTCGTCCTGTGAGGAAAACTCACCAGCTACGGTGTAGATTCCGTGCAACATGTCAAGAAAATGTGACAATCGCACAGCCCGGTTCGGGCGGTGACCGGCGCGCCCCGCGGTTGCCCCCAGAACATCTGTTCAGTATGCTCTCCCCATGTCTGGTCGCGCCCTGCGTTTGCTGTTGCTGGCCGACACCCATCTGGGTTTCGACCGACCGCGCCGTCCCAGGGTCCAGCGACCCCGGCGAGGCGAGGACTTCTTCGACCGCTATCGCGACGCCCTCGCACCGGCCCTCGCCGGCGAGGTCGACGCGGTGGTGCATGGCGGCGACCTGCTGTTCCGCAGCCGGGTGCCGGCTTCGCTGATCGCCGAGTCGATGGCCCCGCTGTTCCGCGTCGCCGACGCGGGGGTGCCCGTGATCCTGGTCCCGGGTAACCACGAGCGGTCGCGCATCCCGTTTCCCCTACTGAGCCGGCACGCTGGGGTCCACATCCTGGACCGGCCGCGGACCGTCGAGCTGGAAATGGCCGGACACACCGTGGCGTTCGGCGGCTTTCCATACCGCCACCGGATGGCGGACGGCGGCTTCTCGGCGGCGCTGGACGAGACGGCCCTGCTGGATTCCCGGGCCCCGATCCGCCTGCTGTGCTTGCACCAGCTGGTCGAGGGCGCGCGGGTGGGCGTCCAGGACTTCGTCTTCCGGCGGGCACCGGACGTGATCCGGGCCCGCGAACTGCCCACCGGGGTGGCCGCCGTCCTGTCGGGACACGTCCACCGGGGCCAGCTGCTGACGCGGGACCTGGCAGGTCGTTCGCTTCCGGCACCGTTCGTCTACCCAGGATCCACCGAGCGGACCTCCTTCGACGAACGCGAGGAACGCAAGGGCACCGTTCGCCTGTGGCTGCGGGGCGGCCCCCGTCCGGGGGGGCGGCTGGAGGGCCTGCGGTTCGACGAGTTGCCCGTCCGACCGATGAGCTGGATCCGGCTCGAGGTCCCCGCCGCCGATGGAGGAGACCTCCTCGACAGGGTGAGACGAACGCTGGCACCCCTGGCCGCCGATGCCGTGGTCCATCTGCGGCTCGAGGGTCCGGGCGCCCCGGATGCCCTCGCCAGGCTGACCCGCCACACCCTCGAGACTCTCGCTCCCCCCCGGATGATCGTCACTGCAGGTCCCTTTGGTCGTCCATCAGCGATGCGACCGCAGCGCGGGGGCCAAACGCCTCGGATCCCCGTCAACACCGGGCTTCGAGAGATCGTCGAGCCGGGCCGCGCGCCCCGGATGGACACATTTTTTCCCGGACTTGTCAGCGGCGCTTGAAAATATAAGAGCGGGTTTGTTGGCGAGAGCGAGAAAGTAGATGCGGCGGCTCCCGTGCCGCCCTCCCCCCATGGCCCCGCTGGTCGCCCGCACTCCGATCCTCGACGAACGGAACCAGGTCCTGGGTTACTCCCTGGACTTCCGCGGGGCGCCCGAGCGCCGCTGGTCCGACGCCGGCGGAGGATGTGGCCCCCGTTCCAGTCGCCGCGCCTTCGGCCGGCTGGGCCTGGCCCAACTGGCCGGGGCCCACCGCGTGTTCCTGCCCTTCAGCCCCGAACAGCTCCTCGCAGGTGCGCCTCGAGCCTTCTCCCGCGACGACGTGGCCGTCGCGGTCAACGCGAACGGGGGCGATGCCCGGCTGACGGCTGCCCTCGTCGCCCTGGCCGCGGACGGTTACGCCATCGCACTGGATCTGCAAGGAGCCGCGGCGCCGGCCGCCGAGTTGCTGACCTGCGCGCAGTACGCCTTGATCGATCCCCTCACCGACGACACCGACGGTCATGGCGAGGTCATCCGCCGCCTGCGGGCGGCCGGCGTGGAGGTCATCGCCCGCGGTGTGGAGGACGCCTCGATCCGCGAGCGGGCCGCCGCAGCGGGCTGTACCCTGTTCGCCGGGGCGTTCCTGTCTACCTCGTCCGCCGCCGCCTGCCCGGTGCCGCCGCCACGGCGCAGTGCGACCATGCTGGCGCTGATCGCCGAGCTGAACGAGCCCGACTTCGACCTGGAGCGAGCCCAGCGACTGATCCGGACCGATCCGGCGCTGGCCTACTTGCTCCTGCGCTACATCAACTCGGCGTTCTTCTCGCTGCCACGGGAGGTGGGGACCATCCGTGAGGCCGTGACCCTGCTGGGGTCGGATCACATCCGCCGCTTCGTATCGATCATCGCACTGGCCCGCATCGGCGAAGACCGCCCCGAGGAACTCCTGCGCACGGCCATCGTCCGCGCGCTGTTGGCCGAGCTGCTGGCACCGCGGCGAGGGCCCGAACTCTTCACCCTGGGCCTGTTCTCGATCCTCGACGTGCTGCTGGGATTGCCCATGGACCAGGCTGTGGTCGATCTGCCGTTGACGGAGGAGTTGATCCGGGTACTGGTCGACCGCCGGGGGCCGCTGGCTCCCTACCTGGCCCTGGCTTGCGGGTACCACGCGGGCTGCTGGGATCAGGTCACTCCGCTGGTCCGCCGCCTGAAGCTGGACGAGCGCAGGCTGCCCGGACACTACCGCGAGGCCATCGGCTGGGCGGACGCCGTGTTCGACGCGAGCGAGGACGAGTAACCCATGAGCGAGGATCCAACGCCGGTTGACCCGAACGCCCGGCTCTCCCAGCTGATGGCCGCGGGCGACGAGGGTCTCGGCCTCCTGCGGGAGGACCAGCCCGGTCGGGTCTGGGCTCGCTGCGCGGACCTGCTGGACCACCGGTTCTCACCCCGGAGCATGGCGCTGGTGCTGGGTCCACCATCCGCACCGGATCTGATGTTCTGCCATGGACGTGAGCGGCCGTCCGCTGGCTGGGACGCGGAGTGGCCACCCTGGCGCGGGCGACGACCGCCCACGCTGGTGGAAGCCAGCGACACCGGCGTCGTGCGGACCTCGGCGCTGGGGATGGCCGAGGAGCTCGACGCCGAGATCTGGCTCCCCCTGTTCCCCGACGTGCGAACCGTGGGCCTGTTGTCCATCGGCCCGCGGACCGATGGGAAGGAGTACGACGACGGCGACCGCTCCTTCCTCCAGTGGCTGGCGCGCCACCTGGAGGTCGCGCTCGGCAACGCGATGCGCGCCCAGGAACGCCGCGACGAACACCGCCGGCTGGACCGCTCGGTCCACACCCTGTCCCTGCTGCTGGACGTGTCGCGGGCGGTCACGGCGGCTCACCAGCTGAGGCACGTGCTGGAGCTGGTGCTGCAGGGGACCATCGAGACCGTGGGCGCTCAGAAGGCGTCGCTGGCCCTGTACGAGCCGGACAAGGACCTCCTGCGCATCCACCTGGTCAAGGGTCTACCCGACCGGACGCTGGAGGACGCCATCAACTCCGGCGAACACCAGTGCATGAGCTTCCGGCCGGGCGAAGGGATCGCCGGGAGGGTCTTCCTCTCGCGTGTCCCCATCCGCATCGACGACACCAGCCGCGACGACCGCTTCGTGGACGTCACGCGGTCGTTCGCCAACTCGATCCTCTGCGTCCCCCTGGTGACCGACGGCGAGGCCATCGGGGTGATCAACGTCACCAACCCTCCCCGGGACCGGGCCTTCGACGGGGCGGATGAGGACCACCTGATGATGCTGGCCGCCCAGGCCTCGGGCGCGATCAACCGCGCCCGGCTGTACGAGCTGGCGTCCACGGACGAGCTGACCGGGCTCCACGTGCGAAGACTGATCCTCCAGCGGCTGAGGCAGGAGGTTCGCCGCTGGCAGCGCTACGGCCAGCAGCTGTCGGTGGCGATGGTCGACATCGACCACTTCAAGCGCGTCAACGACACCCACGGCCACGCCGCTGGAGACGAGGTGCTCCGCGCCGCCGGACGACTGCTTCGAGATCAGTTGCGGCGGGACCTGGACATGGCGGGCCGGTTCGGTGGCGAGGAGTTCCTGGTGCTGTTCCCGTCGACCCCGGAGGGCGGAGCGGCGGTGGCCTGCGAGCGGCTGCGACGGGCGTTTGCCGAAGCCCGTGTGCCCATCGACGGCGGCGAGGTCGGCATCACGGTCAGCATCGGACTGGCGGGTTGCGAGCAGCGCCGGGAGACGGCGCTCTCGATGATCAAGCGGGCGGACGCGGCGCTGTATCGCGCCAAGCAGGGCGGGCGGAACCGGGTCTGCCGCGCGGATCGGTCACTCGACGGCTGACCCCTCCGGGGCCGCTTCGGCCGCCGCAGCCGCCTCCAGCTTCGGCAGCAGCGTCTCGAGTTCGTCCAGGGAGTCCCGGAAGACGCCCAGCGCTGCCTCGATTGCATCCGGCCGAGACAGGTCGACGCCCGCGCCGCGCAGGATCTCCAGCGGCGGCCGGTCACTGCCCGCCGACAGCATCCCCACGAACGCGTCCCGCTCGGCCGGTCCCTTGCGGACGTTGTCGGCGATGGCGATCCCCGACGACAGCCCGGTGGCGTACACCCAGACGTAGTACTTCCAGTAGAAGTGGGGGATGTAGGCCCACTCCATTCCGTCGTCGGCGTCGATGGCGTACGCGTCGCCGTAGTACGCCCGCAGCAGCTCGACGTAGGTCTCCTCGAGCAGCCCCGCGGTGATGGGCGTGCCGGCCTCGACGTGGCGGTGGAGCGCCAGCTCGAACTCGCCGAACATCGCCTGGCGGTAGATGGTGCCACGGATCGACTCCAGCCGGTCGGAGAGTAACGACGCCCGCACCCGGTCATCGGTGGCGTTGGCCAGCAGGTGGTCGATCACGAGGGCCTCGTGGGCCGTCGACGCGATCTCGGCCAGGAACGGCACGTAGCGGAAGTCCGGATACCCCTGGGCCTCCATCGACAGCGTCGAGTGCATGGCATGGCCGTACTCGTGGGCCAACGTCGACATGTCGTTCACGCTGTCCTGGTAGTTCATCTTGACGTAGGGGTGACTGCCGTAGACGGAGGCGCAGAACGCGCCGCTCGCCTTATCCTCGGCCGGGTACAGGTCGAGCCACCCGTTGGCGGGATCCATACCCTCGGCGAAGGCGGCCACGTACTCCTCGCCCATGGGCGCCAGCGCCTCGACGATGGTCGCGCGCGCCCGATCGAAGGGCACCGTCGCGCCAGCGTCCTCGACCATGGGCACGTACATGTCGTAGAGATGGACCTGGTCGATCCCCAGCAACCGGGCCCGCAGCGCGACGTAGCGGTGGAGCGGCTCGGTGTTGGCCCGCACGGTCTCGATCAGGTTGTCGTAGACCACGGGCTCCAGGCCGTCCTTGTCCAGGTAGGCCTCCCGGGCCGTGTCGTAGCCGCGGGAACGGGCCAGCGCCACGTCGAACTCGGCCTGGCCGCCCAGGGTCGCGGCGAACACGTGTTCGTACTGTCGCAACGTGCCCATGAAGGCGGCGACCGCCTCACGCCGCACCACGCGAGAGGGATCCCGGCGGTAGCGCACGTAGCCCGACATGCCCAGGGGTACCTCGTTACCCTCACCGTCCCGGATCGTCGGCCAGGTCATGTCGGTGAGCATGGCCACGTAGGCGGACTCGGCGGTCGACGGGATCTCGTTCAGGTCGATCTCGGCCCACAGGTTGTCGCCCATCAGCGACAGTACCCGTTCGGCGTCCTCGCTGAGCACCGTGTGGCGGCGACGCCGCACCTCGTCCAGGTAGCGGCGGTAGGCGGCCAGCTCGGGCACCTTGCGCGCCCCCTTGTCCAACTCCTTGTCCGACAGGGCGAGCACCTCGGCGCGGATGAAAGCGGCCTCCCCCATCAGCCGATCCATCAGATCCATGCCGCGCCTGGACATGACCTGGTAGGACTCGTTCAGCTGCTCGGCGTCGGCCAACAACGCGGCGTACAGGGTGAGGTGGTTCGCACGGTCGTGCAGGTCGAAGTACAGGACCAGGCAATCGTGGAGCGCCTGCGGTTCGGCCAGGCGCCCGCGGAACGCCGCCAGCGTCGGCAGCTGGGCGGCGAGGGTCGTGTAGGACTCCTCCCAGGCCTCCGGCGAGGCGAACAGCGGGGTCAGGTCCCACTTGTACTGGTCCGGCACGTCGGCGCGGGCCGCGGCTGGGTCGGGCTGGTAGGCCAGCGATTCGTCCGCGTGCGCGAACGCCGGCTGGCCGAATACGACGAGCGTGACGAGGGCGAGCGACCGCAGCCCCCGCCGGGCATCGGGGATTCCGAACATGCTTCTGTCCTCCGGGATCAGCTGTAGATCCACAGCCAGAGCGGCATCGCCAGGTAGTCGCCGTCGAGGCCGAGGACCGGCTCGTTGGTGTTGGCCTGGTCGGCAAAGAGCAGGCCGAGCAACATCCAGACCTCGACGTTCGTCGTGTCGAGGGGGGCGAAGTATCCCCAGCTCCCCAGCACATCCAGGGCGCCGTCCTCGCCAGGCATCAGCCAGATGGCCTCGGTGGGTCCGGCGCCGATGGTGCTCGCGTACTGGGGGCCCACGCCGTTGCAGTAGTCGGCAAAGGTGCCGTCCTGGGTCGGCAGGTATCCCTGGTCGTCCTCACCCACGAAGTTGGCCGCCAGGTCGGCGTCGGCCGCCACCTGGTCGCAGCTGACGAAGGCCAACGGGTGGGAGGACCACAACCACTCCTCGACGGGATCGGTCTCGTAGATCTCCCAGTTCTCCGGGCAGCTGTTGAAGGTCTCGCCGCCGCTGGTCCAGGTGACCACCTCGTCCATACTCTCCCACAGGTCGTCCGATTGGCCCGGGCCGTAGGTGAAGTCGGCGTCGAACTGGAAATTCATGCGACAGACTTCGAGGTACTCGTCGTCGATCATCACGTGCTGGTAATCGACCACCGCCGCCCCCCCCAGGTCGGCGCCCATGGCGCTGAACGAGACCTCCAGCATGAAGCCGTAGGGACCGATGCTCGCCGACGCGGTGCCGGCCGGCCCCACGAGCACGCCGTCGAAGGCGGTGGCATAACAGGCCCACTCCTCCCCTTCGACGGTGGCGCTGGACGGAACCGCCTCGGTGTGGAACTGGGTCGGCTCGCCGTCGGCGGTCCAGAGGAAATTGTACTCCAGTTGATCGCCGTCCGGATCGGTGGCCTCCTCGGTGACCAGGCAGGTCAGGTTCGACGACGGGCTCGGAGCCTCGGGGTCGATGGCCAGCACCGGGGCGGTGGGGGGCTGATTGCCACCCGTGTCGTCGTCGCCGGTGTCGTCGTCGCCCGTGTCGTCGTCGCCCGTGTCGTCGTCACCGGTATCGTCGTCGCCGGCCGAGTCATCGTCCGGTTCGTAGCTGCTGGGACAGGCGCCGAGCCCCAGTGGCAAGGTGATCCCGATCGCGAGCGCCGTGACGGTCCAACACCAGTTGCGCATGTTCCCCTCCATTCCCCGGCCGCCACCTGCACCGTACGCGTGCGGCCACGTGCATTCTAGATAGCCGGGGGAAACGACGCCAGCGCCGTCAACGACCCTCGCGGGGGACCTCCAGCCAGCTCCAGATCTCGGGGTTGACCTGGGTCATGCGTTCCACGACCACCGGATAGGGCTGGTCCTGCTCGTCCACCTCCAGCGCACGGCCCGATTCTAGTCGACGCGCCGGGCCTAGCGCAGGTAGATGCTCATCCGGGTCGCGGCCACGAAGCCGCTGTGCTCGTCCACCGAGCCGTTGCAGACGTCGTCCACTCGCTGACCGTACAGATCGGAGGAGTCGCGCAGGTAGTCGGCGGCGGGCACGGGCTTGTTCCAGCCGTCTTCCACGCTGATGGTGGGACAGGTGGAGCAGCAGCTGTCCAGGAACCAGGGCACGGCGTCTGCGTCGTTGACGCACCCTGTCGCCGGTCCGACATCGGTGGTCGACAGCTCGGCCGAGGCGAAGATCAGCACGCCCTGGTCCACGGTGTCGAGGACCGCGGGGCCGTCGGCGGGGGCGAACAGCACGAATCCGTCCGCCTGGTAGCGCAGGGAGTCCTCGCAGGGCGCCCTGTCGTCGGTCCGGGGCAGGATATCGACGATCACCTGGCCTTGCACGGCCAGTTCGGGCCAGTGGACCCCCGCCAACCGGAACGCGGCCGACGGCTCGCCGACGGTCTGATCCCGGAAACTCCGGTAGTCGGTGCGCAGTTCCTTGCTGTCCACCCACGAGTCGGTCGTGCGCTGGACCAGGGTCCAGCCGCCGCCGTCGAGCTCCATCTCGCAGTCGACCACGAACCGCTCGTGGCCCTGGCCGGGATAGATCGGATACTCGCCGCTGCCCGTGGACAGGCCGGCCGCCAGGATGTCCGCGCAGCTCGCGCAGCCGTCCTCCAGATCCCCGTCGCAGTCCCGGTCTACGCCATCGCAGACCTCCCCGGCGCCGGGATAGACGTCGGCGTCGGAGTCGTCGCAGTCGCCCTGGGCGGCGCTGAGGCCGTCGTGGTCCGCGTCCTCGCCCGGGTCGGTCACCTCGGCCACCAGCCCGATCACCCGGGTCTGTTCGTCACCCAAGCCGACCGTGTACTGCAGCGTGATCGAGCCGTGAAAGCTGCCCAGATCCCGCGAGCTGAACACGACCCCCAGACGGAAGGTCTCGCCCGGATCCAGGGTGACCGGCACGTTGGCCCCGCCGCTGCGCAGCGAGAACCCGTCCATCCCCCCCTCGTCGACGCGGGCGCCAACCACGTGGATGGCCTCGTCGGTGACGTTGGTGACCGCCACCGCGCCCTCCAGCAGGTCGTCGGTCCAGGCCAGGCCCATGTCGACGGGATCGGCCTCGGCCCGCAGGACGGAATCGTCCGCCCCGCAGCCGGCAAGGGCAGCGAACAGGCATAACAGGTTGAAGGAAATCAAGATCGCGTCGGGTCGCAGGCTGGCCGTCATGGCACTCCCCCATCCTCGGGTGGCTTACGAGCGCGATCATCGGACGCCAGCGGAAGAACTTTAGAAAATCGGCTCCCGCCCGATGTCCAATTCGACGCGCCGATTCGGGGAGGAGTTAGAGGTTCGGACCGGGTCCGGGTCCCGCAACCGGTTCCGGCTCCTGGCCGCGCGGCCCGCCCCTCTCTGCTGCACACGGAAGTGGTCGACGGCTGACCACAGCTGTGATCGATGGCCGCCCAGGCCGGCTCCAGGTCTCCCGGGCACAGCAGACCTATCCACGCTTTCCCCCCCGGACCGACGATTGGTACGCGTCTTGCTTACCTCTCCGGTGAACCGATCTCCCTGGAGACACCATGGCCGCCATCGCCACCGCGAGCGCGACGCCCGCGCAGCGACTCTTCCCGACCCGCCTATACAACACGTTCGCGGGCGCGCGGCGGCGGCCGTGGGACGCGGACGAGATGCTGGATACGGCCCGGCGAAGGACGGGGCTGGAGGACTGGGGCGACGACGACTTCCGGGAGGGTTTGGAGGTCCTGCTCGACGGCCTGAACGAAGACCGCAAGATGACCGCCTGGGGACGCACACTGCTGCGCCGGATCCTCCTGCAGCGGCTGAGGGACAAGCTGGAGATCCAGCGCGAACTCACCGCCCGTCCCGAGTTGCTGGGGCGACCCGTGCTCCGCCCGATCATCATCGTCGGACCCGGACGGACCGGCACGACCCTGCTGCAGCGGCTGCTGGCCCTCGACCCCTACCTGCGAGCACCCCGCTACTGGGAGCTGGCCTTCCCGACTCCGGCCCCCGATCCCCGGACCGATGCCAGCGACCCCCGGATCGGCCAGGCGTCGCGGGAGCTGGCCTTGCGACACTACCTGTGCCCGGGACTGCGGGTGGGTGCATCCGATGGCCGCCACGGCGCCCGACGAATGCCTACCCCTGATGGAGCGCGCCATGTTCAACCCGGTGTTGGCCGCCTGGTTCGACGTGCCGGGATACTTCGAGTGGTGTCTGCAAGCCGACCATCGGCGGGTGGTCGACCGTTACCTCTACCACCGGACCCAGCTGCAGTTGATGCAGGGAGACCATCCCCACCGCCGTTGGGTCCTCAAGGCGCCACTGCATGGGTTCTTCCTGCGCGCAGTGGCCCAGGTCTACCCCGACGCCACATTCGTGGTCACCCACCGCGACTCCTCGGCGGTGTTGGCCTCGCTGTGCAGCCTGGTCGCCGTGGTCCGCGGCCTGTTCCACGACGAGATCGACCTGCACGGCGTGGGCCGGCTCGCCGCCGGGTTCGCCGAGTTGCGAAATCGACGCCTCCACGACGCCCTGTGTGCCATCCGCCCCGAACAGATCGCCCATGTGGAGTTCGACGCGATCACCCGCAGGCCGCTGGAGACCCTGCGGCGGCTCTACCCCCAGCTCGGCGCGGCGCTACCGGAGGAACACAGCCTGGCCGTGAAACGGTTCCTGGAATCCCAGGTGAAGGGCAATCACACCCGGCACCGCTACGAGCTGGCGGACTTCGGGCTCGACAACGGCTGGGTCGAGGACGCCGAGGTGACGGACTCCATGGCCCTGAGCTATTGAGTCAGCTCCCGCCGTCGTACAGCGCCTGGGCCTCCTCGCGGTCCATGACCCGGACATCCACGACGATCTGCCCCCACCCCCCGCAGCGGACTCCGACGTCGAAACAGCCGGCCCCGGTGGAACGGTTGTTATCGCGTTCTACCCCTCTTGACTCCCGTCGCCGGCAAGTTGTGACCGGAAAAGAAGCCCGTACGGGGAAATTGTCCCAGTTCGAGCACATGCGTCAGGAGAAGACGAGCGACAGCCGCGACGACGGCGTGTGCCCGGGCAACGGTTGGCAGAGAAACACGGGGCTACGCGGGATTTGTCTTCTTCCGCCTGACGGTCTTCGGCTTCTTGTCCGCCTTGGGAGCCCCGGCGACCGAAGGGCTCGTCGCCTTGCCCGCCTTCTTCCTCGCCTTGTTGACCTTCGCCAGCGGGGTCGGTGCGCCGCCGTGCTCCATGTTGTGCGCGTAACACATCTTGCGCGCCCCGCTGGGCATGTAGACGTTCTTGGCACATCCTTCGACCGAGCACGTCGGCCAGGCCCGTTTTTTCTTCGGCTTCTCGACGGACACTTCGGGCGTCTTGGCGACGGCTGGCTTGGCCTTCTTGGGCTTCTTCGCCGCCTTGGTCGCTTTCCTGGCCTTGGGGGCCTCGGTGGCATCGGCGGCCGCCCTCCCCTTGCGAGCGGCCAGCAGCGGCGACTGCTTCCCGCTGGCATCGAGATGGTGGCCATAACACAGCCGCTTCTTGCCACTCGGGCCGTAGAAGTTCTTGCCGCAGCCCTCGACCGAGCACTTCGGCCAGTTCCTCTTCTTCTTGACCTTCTCGGCCGGTGGAGCGATCTCGGCTGCCACGGGCTCGAGGGACCTGGTGGCCGCGACCGGAGGGGGAGCCGCGGGTTTCGCCTTGGGAGGTCGTCCACGGCGCTTCGCGGACTTCTTGGGAGCCTCGACAGCCGCGGCTTCGGTCTTGGCCTTCGGCGGCCTTCCTCGGCGTTTCGTGGGCTTCGTCGGCTCTTTGGCCGGCGCCGTCGCGGCTTCCATCGGTTGGCCGAGACCCGCCAGTTCCTTGACTGTAGTCGTGCGGATCAGCTCGACGACTTCCATCGCAAAGCGGCGTGCGATCTCCTGGAGAGCTTCTTCGAAACGTGCTGCAGGCAAAGTGATCTCCGGCCCCTTGACAGCGGGGTGAAGGGTCCGCCCAGGCGATGGTCGACCCCCGACCAGCACCACAAGGGCGTAGCCGGAAGGGTAACACGCGTGTGGGATCCAGGAGTTCGGCCAACGGCGCGGCGTGGCGGACGGGATGGAGCGGCATCCTCCTGTCCCTCCTCAAAATCCATCCGCCTGCAAGATCAGGCACTTGGGGCACACGCTGTTTGCTTGAGATCTCGGCTGCCGGTCGCGAGGATCCGGGGCGATGCTCTCCTTTCCCCGGCTCTTCGTCGCGCTCATCACGTTCCTCATCCAGGTCGTCCGGGTGCTCGCTCGGTCTCGTGCGGACCTCGTGTTGGAGAACCTCGTCTTGCGCCAGCAGGTAGCCACCTTGTCGCGCGAGCGGCTGGTTGAGCCCCTCCGTGGAGCAGCTCCGAGTGGATGGGCTTCTCAGGGCCAACCTCGCGGCGTGCGCCTCGCATGGCCTGCGAGCCCCCCGGGGGAGGCGCGACGTTCTCAAGGTCCCCGGGGCTGGTCAACAGCGCGGGATCGATAAATAGGAGGGACACCTGCTGACCGACCTTCCTGCGGATCTCGCCAAGGCCGTCGGCTCGACGGCGATCAGGGAAATCCGCGGGGTGGCGCGCCGCCTTGCTCTTGGCGGGGCCAGTGCCGTTGTTCTCGTCGTTCGGCTTGTGAACAGATTCGCTGTCGCAGCCATCGGTCGGGCCGGTCTTCGCGTCCGCGCAGGCAATGCTCGTCCGCATCGATGTCGCCGGCCGACTCAACGTGGCAGTGGAGCCGTGCGCCTCAAGAACGCTGCCGGGATGCCCTTCGTGCATCAACGCCCCACGGATCCCGATCCGCGGCAACACTGCGGCCTGAACGGGGGCGCCGAGAGCGCGGCTGAGTCGCTTGGCGGTCACGACAACGGGCTCTCGGGGGACCGGGCACCCTTTCGTACGGGTAACGGCGAAGGACAGGTGGCCGCCCCGCTCGGTCCGGAGATAAGATCACAACATCTGAGCGCTACCAGTCGAAGACCGACAGCGTCGTGGCGTGATCCGCGAGGAGATCCGGATCGAACTCCGCGCAGTCCAGGCGAGGATCCAGGTCGGCCGGGGCCAGGATGTCCATGTCCAGCAAGGGCTCGGGCGGGCCGTCGTAGGGCCAGACCAGGCGCTGGAACGCGGTGTAGGGGCAGACGATGCGCGAGGCGGGAGTGCCGTCGGGCTCGTCGAGCATCAAGGTGGTCTGCAGGTAGACCAGATCCGCCGGATCTCCGCCGTCGGGCGGCGAGGCGAACGCGGGTAGCCAGGAGGCCACCAGCTCCCCGTCCACGGCCTCGGTCAGGGCCTCCGCCGGTCCCCCGTCGGGGTCGGCGATCTCCACGTTCCAGCGCAACAGCTGCTCCACCTGCTCGTGGTAGGCAGCCCCCTCCACGGTCCGGGCCGGAAGGTCGCCGGTGTAGGTCATGAAGGTCAGCCACTGGCCGTCCGGAGACCAGCTGGGGTCGTGGGACGAGTGGGTCGGACCGCCGGTGGCGTTGTCGGTCAGCTGGACGGGGTTGGATGCCTCGCACGCCGCCCCGTCGCAGGACACGTCGACCACATGGACCTCGGGGATCGCCTTGTACGCGATGCGGGTTCCGTCCGGGGACCACTCGGGATCACAGCCCGCGACGGGCTGCCCTTCGAGCGACAGGGGCAGGCCGTCGCTACCGTTGCTCCAGGCCACGTGGAGCACGTCGTCGAGGCAGTACACGATCCGGTCGCCGTCCGGGTGCCAGTCCGCGTGGCCGCCGTCCACCACGTCGACTTCGGCCCCCGTGGTCAGATCCAGGTGCCGCGTCCCCACGTCGCCGTTACCCAGGTCCGCCAGGAAGAGGACCGACGAGCCGTCCGGAGACAGGGCCGGCGGGGCCACACCGGTGAGGACCGGGGCCGCGGTCTCCAGCAGCTCGGGTTCCCCGGCTCCCGTCCGCGACAGGGCGAAGAGGGAGCCACCGTCGTGATAGGACTCGAAAACGATCTGCGGGTTGTCCTGGGGCCAGAGCGCGTCGTCGTCGCCGGTGGTGTCGTCGTCGCCGGTGGTGTCGTCGTCGCCCGTCGCGTCGTCATCGGCAGGGCCGCTGTCGTCGTCGTCGGGTCCCGGACACCCGGCCCACGACAGGAGGCCGCCGAGGAGGAAGAGAGCTGCTGGAGCGCGTCGAGCCATCGGCCTCCCGGTAGGTCAGTCCCCCAGCTCCATGCCGAAGAACAGCCGCAGCCAGGGCTCCAGGTCGCCCGGGCCCACCGCCATACCCGACGACAGCAGGTAGCTCTCCATGTGGGACGAGAACCCCTCGCCGCCGAACACCACGATGCCAGGGACCTCCTGGCTGTCGGTCGCGGGATCAGGATATCAGCAGCTCGGCGAGCTTGCCGCGGCCATCGGCCTTGGAGTTGACCCGCCTGGGGGGAACCAGGGTGTCGTTCGCCAAAACCCGAACGCCCGCGAGATCGGGAGTTTGCAGGGCCTGCGATCGGGGTGGAGATCCCGGCCTTGAGCGGACAAGCTCGCCGTCGTGCTGGTGTTTCCCCGTCTCTACGTGGTCCTCCTGGCGACTCTGATCCGGCTGATTCACGTGGGGAGCACCTCGTGTGCACGGTGAGCTGCTGAAGCTCGGGATCACCGTATCCGAGCGGACGATCTCCCGGTACATGCCGCGGCGCCCCCGGCGCAGCGACCCGATTCGAGAGTGGATCGCGTTCTTGCGCATCCGTGATCGTGTAGCGCACCCGGTTTCCTGGACACAAAGTTCCACTACGCGGCCTCCCCGTACT
>CAYTBN010000009.1:0-156566 GCA_964436045.1 uncultured Rickettsiales bacterium
TCATCGTCGGGAACCGAGGCGTGGTAGCGCCCGAAGTCGTGGCTGCCACACTCGCCGTGGCTCCAGTCCCCGGCCTCCAGCTCGTCGAGGAAGGAACCGGGCACCACCAGCTCGCCGGAGTCGGGGCCCTCGCACTCGATCTCGGCGGCGGCAAAACCACCGTGGCTGCCGGTGCAGTCGGTCATCTGCAGGCGGATCCGGGCGTCGAGGATCGGGTCCTTCCAGCGCAGCGTGGCGTCCCCGGAGCCCCGGGAGGTGATGGCGCCGACGAAGGATCCGTCTTCCAGCGGTGGGCCGATGGTCGACGCGGTCAGGGCCAGGCCATCGACCTCGATGGAGACCTCGCCCTCGGTGCTGGCCGAGCCGAGGGCGAAGTAGGCCAGCGCGCCGTCGGGGGGGACCGTCTCTTCCCCATCAGGCCAGGTCCACAGCAGGTCGCCTCGGTCCTCCCGCACCGGCCACGCGACACACTCGCCGCCCACGCAGGAGGTCTCGCCCTCGCACGGCGGATCGCAGGACGACGGGGTGTGGGTCATCAGCCGGCAGTTGCCGATCCGCTCGCTCTCCTCGTGAAACCGCATCCTCGGCCCGTCGGCGAATGCCCCCATCAGCTGGGTCTGGCCGTAGTCGAGCCAGCTCTCGACCTGGATCAGCCCGTGCGGGTCGCTGAAGTCCGGCTCGTCGTCGAGGTCCTTCGTGTAGTTCCCCGAGCCGCCCGGCTGCGGCTCGGTCGCGGGGCAGGCGAAAAACACGGACACGGCGAGCAGCGGAACCGAGGCGAGAATCTGCCGGATCATCTTGGTCTTCATGTCCAACCACTATCACCTTCTCCTCCCGGCCCCCAGCGCCGAGGTCCCCGCCGACCTGGAATGCCTCCCTCGACTTGTGTCAGAGACGACCTTTGCCGGCCAACCCCTGGCGATCTAGGATGCGGAGCAGCGGTCGGTCGCGCCTGGTGGATTCGCAGCAGCCTCTCCACAGCCAGGATCGCGCCGGGCCCCGGGGTGATCCGAACGTGGGCGACGAACGACAGCAGAATGGCGAGTTCGAGGACGACGCCTCCATCGGCAACTCGATCCAGATGCTGGGCAAGTACACCTTGCTCGACACCCTGGGCAGCGGCGCGGCGGGGGTCGTCTACCACGCCCACCTCGCAGGGCCGATGGGGTTCCGCAAGCAGGTCGCCCTCAAGACCATCCCGTCGAGCAGCACGGAGCAGGAAGCTCAGATCCAGGCGCTGATCAACGAGGCCCGCCTGGGCGGACACCTGGAACACCCCAACATCGTGTCGATCCTCGACTTCGGCGAGGTGCAGGGGACGTTCTACATCGCGATGGAGTACGTGCAGGGCCACACCCTGCGTGACGTGCTGCGCCGGGTGGGCGCGCAGGACCCGATGCCTCCGGCTGTGATCGCAGGTCTGGGCGTGCAGATCTGCTGCGGCCTGTCCTACGCCCACACCGCCACCGACGACCAGAGTAGTCCCCTCTCGCTGATCCACCGCGACCTGAAGCCGGCCAACGTGATGATCACCCACCGCGGTCAGGCCAAGGTGCTGGACTTCGGTATCAGCCGGGCCACCAGCAACCTGTACATGGACCGGCCCGGGGAGACCGCCGGGACGCCCGCCTACATGAGCCCCGAACAGACCACGGGCCAGTCGCTGGACTCCCGGTCCGACCTGTTCAGCTTGGCCTCGCTGATCGCCGAGATGATCACGGGCGAGCCCGTGTTCGCCGACGAGGATGCCCGCGCCTCGCTGCACCGCGTCCACCGGGTCGACGTGGCGGAGGCCAGGGCGAAGATCCAGGATCTCCAGCCCCAGTTCCTGCCAGTGCTGGATGGCGCCTGGGCGCAGAACCCCAAGCGCCGGTACCCCAACGCCGACCGGATGGCCGCGGCCATCCACCGGGCCAGCCGCGACGCGGGCGATCGTCCCGCCGGCGAGCCCAAGATCGCGGTCTGGATGCGCAAGGCGATGGGCACCCCCTCGGACCGCTCCCGGTCCGCCGCCGGGGGCGCAAGCCTCACCCCGACCCAGGAGGACTCGGGCGGTCTCAAGGGTCTGTTCCGGCGGCTGGACAACTGGGCCCGCAGGGGACAGGACCCCCACGAGCTGGAGGCGCCGGACGACCTGGCGGCCTACTCGATGGACGACTCGATCACCTTCACCCAGGAGCAACCCCGGGTGTTCTCGCTGCGGCACGAGCTCCTGGCCGAGCGGGAGAGCCGGGCGACCCTGGAGCAGCCCCCGCCGGTCCCCGCGTCCGTCACCGATCGCGTGACGCTCCTCCGGGACGATATCGATCTCGACGAGGACGAGAACCGGACCGTCGAGGCCCCGGGGCTGGTCGAAGAGGAACCCTGGGACGAGAGCGGAGCCGACCCTGCGGACGAGAGCCTGGTGCTGAACCTGGTCGTCGACTCCGGCGACTTCGAGCCCGAGCCCGTGGCCGCCGATCCCACCTCGCGCAAGGGCGCGGGAGAGGTGCTGCCCGGGCGGACGACCACCGAGGAGATCGAGCGCGTCCTCGAGGACGACGAGGTGCTCGCATGGATCGAGATCCTCCCCGGCACGTACTGGCGGGGCAGCGAGGGCGGGGGAACCGAACACCGGGAGGACGAGGCCCAGCACGAGGTCACCATCAGCCAGCGATTCGGGGTCGCCAACGTGCCGGTGACCCAATCCCTGTGGGCGGCGGTGATGGGCAACAACCCCAGCGAGATCGTTGGGGATCGGCGTCCCGTCGACGGCGTCAGCTGGTTCGACGCGGTGCTGTTCTGCAATGTCTACTCCCGGTCCTGGGGGCTGGACCCCGCGTACGTCATCGACGGTGGCAAGGTGTCGTGGGACCGGGAGTCGTCCGGTTTCCGGCTGCTCACCGAGGCCGAGTGGGAGTACGCGGCGCGGGCCGGCCTGCCCGACCCCTTCGCCGGCGTCGTCGATCCCCTCGCGGTGGCCTGGTTCGTCGAGAACGCGGGGGGGCGTTCCCACGACGTGGCGACTCGCGCGTGTAACGCCTGGGGCCTGTACGACACCTGCGGGAACGGCTGGGAGTGGGTCTGGGACCGCTACGACCCCGTCCCGGAGCAGGGTTCGGTCATCGATCCCATGGGGCACTGGTCCTCGTCCCAGCGCGTCGCCCGCGGCGGCTCCTGGGCCAGCCCCCGGGAGGACATCCGCACCGCCCGCCGCCGCGCTGGCGACATGATGGAGGCTGGCCACGACGTCGGCCTGCGCATCACCCGCTCGCTGTTCTGATATCCTCCAGCCCGGATGGAGGGGTCTCCATGCATGCCCGCATTCCGAGCTTGGTGCTCGTTCTCTCGTTTTTCTGGCTGGGCTGTCCGACGGTGCATGGCGACGACGTCGCGGGTGACGACGACATCGCGGGTGACGACGACGTGGCCGACGACGACACGGGGGACGACGACACGAGCGACGATGACACCGGGGACGACGACACGGGCGATGACGACACCGGGGACGACGACACCGGGGACGACGATACGACGCCCGCGGACTGCAGCCTGATCTCCCAGGCCAACCCCGCCTGGGAGGTCTGCGAGACCGGCGACGACTTCTGCAACGGCGTGTTCACCGACGGGGCCGGCTGCGGGGCGTATTGCAACGCGGCCGGCATGGTCTGCGCGGCCCGCTACGGGGGCGAGCCCGGCTGCATCAAGGAGCCCCAGAACGTGCTGAGCTGCGGCGACGTCAATGGCCACCAGTCGGACTGGTGCGAGTGCGTGTTCGCCGGAGGCGACGACGACGACGACGACTCCTGCGACGAGGATCCCCTCGATCCGCCCTACACGATGGAGCTGGACTACACGGTGGCGTCCTACACCGAACGCCACAACTGGGTGCTGACCTGCTACCCCAACGCCTACACCGCGTCCGGGGACGAGCACGAGGCCTGCGACAACCAGTACAGCCCCGACGGATCGCGCACCGGTACCGCCACCCTGACCTTCACCGGCGTGCCGCGAGGGATGTACGACGCCTACGTGGGCGGACGCCACACCTCGAACCGGAACCCGGACGGGGCCTTCTTCATCGTCGACGGCAACGCCGTGGTCATCGATCAGGTGGATCCCTCCGGTGACTACGTCTACGACCACCACGGGCAGTACTGCCTGGAGGGCACGGTCGACGTGATCCTGGACTCCACGGTCAACGGTGGATCCGATTCGATCTTCGGGGCGAAACTGGTCCCTTGAGCCGGCGTGCCCCCGCCGGACATGGAGGTCCCATCATGAACGTCCGGATCCCGTGGCGCTGTTCGTTCCTGTTGCTCGCAGCGCTACTCTGGGCCGGCTGTCCGCCGCCACCCCAGCCCCATGATGACGACGACGGTGGCGACGATGACGATGATGACGACGACGACGACGACGACACGGGGGACGACGACACGGGGGACGACGACACGGGGGACGACGACACAGGGGACGACGACACGGGGGACGACGACAGCTCGCCCCTGGACGCCGATGGCGACGGCTACGAAGAGCCGGACGACTGTGACGACGGCGATCCGGCCGTTCACCCGGGCGCGACCGAAGCGAACGACGGGGTCGACCAGGACTGCGACGGGATCGTCGACGAGGACTTCGTCGCCATCGGGGACGTGGTGATCAGCGAGGTCATGCAGAATCCGCAAGCCGTCGACGATGGCGTGGGGGAGTGGTTCGAGGTCTACAACGCCAGCGGGGGCTTCCTCGACCTGATGGGCTGGGAGATCGCCGACGCGGGCGCGGACAGCCACGTGATCAGCCCCGGGGCGAGCCTGCTGATCGGGCCCGGCGACCACGCGGTGTTCGGCACCCTGGGCAACCAGCTGCAGAACGGCGGCGCGGTGGTCGACTACGAGTACGGCGGCGCCATCGACCTCTCCAACTCGGACGACGAGCTGTACGTGATCTGCGCGGGACTGACCGTGGACGCGGTGGAGTACGACGACGGGGTCGACTTCCCCGATCCCGCAGGGGCGTCGATGAACCTGGACCCGGGATCCCTGAGCGCGGGCGCCAACGACGACGGCGACAACTGGTGTGAGGCCAGCTCGTCCTACGGCGACGGCGATCTGGGCACCCCCGGCGCGGCCAACGACGACTGTGGTGGTGGTGGAGGTGTTCCCGTCGGCGCAGTCATCGTCACCGAGGTGATGCAGAACCCGGCCGCGGTCTCCGACAACGACGGGGAGTGGTTCGAGCTCCACAACACCACCGGCAGCTCCATCGATCTGGACGGCTGCGAGCTGTCCGACGACGACGGCCTGGACCACACCATCGCAGGATCGCTGGTGGTGGGCGGCGGCGGGTACCTGGTGCTCGCGACCGAGGCCGATCCCGCGCTCAACGGCGGGTTCTCGGTGGACTACGAGTACGGCGGCGGGCTGAACCTGACCAACGGCGACGACGAGGTGATCCTGAGCTGCGGCGGTCTGCAGATCGACCGGGTCGGCTGGGACGACGGCGCCACCTTCCCCGATCCCACGGGCGCCTCGATGAGCCTGGCCCCGGCATACCTGGACCAGTACGCCAACGACGACGGCGCCCACTGGTGCGAGGCCACCTCGACTTTCGGCGCGGGCGATCAGGGGACACCGGGATCCGCCAACGATCCCTGTTGAAGCCAGCCGAGACCGAGACCGAGCCGGTGTGCCGGACCACCGAGACCGAGTTTCCCTAGCCGAAGTCCGCGTCTCGCTCGATCCGCGCCCAGTTCGCCTGCATCCACTCCACCGTCTGCCCAAGCCCTTCCTCCAGCGACACCGTCCCCGGCTCCACACCGAGCAGCTCCCGGGCAGTGGTCGGGTCGCCGAGGAGGCGAGGTTTGTGGTCCCAGTCCCGGCGGTGGGCGTGCTCGATTGGGCTGTCCGAGCCGGTGGCGCGGACCACGGCGGCGGCCAGGGCGGCGATGGGGGTCTCGCGTCCGGACGCCACCTGGAAGGCGTGGCCGGTGGCGGCGGTCGCGGTGCCGGATGCCAGCAGGGCGTCGACGGCGTCGCCGACCCAGCAGAAGTCGCGGGTCTCGGCGCCGGTCCCGGTGATCACCAGCGGGAGGCCGCGCAGGGCGCGGAAGCAGAAGTTGGCGATCACGTTGCGGTAGCGGCCCGGCACCTCGCCGGGGCCGTAGACGTTGAACAGCCGCGGCCGGGCCACGGCGAGGCCGTGCTGGGCGCCGAAGAAGGTGGCGTAGTGTTCGCCCAGCAGCTTGGTGATCTGGTACGGGGTGGTGAGCTGGCCCGGGGCGGCCGCCCCGCCCGCGGCACCCTCGACGCTGGTCAACGCACACCCGGAGCTGGCGTAGACCACCCGCTCCACGCCGACCTCGACGCAGGCCTGCAACACCCGCAGCGTTCCCAGGCCACTGACCCGCAGGTCCCCCTCGGGATCGTCCACCGAGCGCTGGTTGGCGAACTGGGCGGCCAGGTGGAAGACCCGTCGCGGACGAACCGCGAAGGCCGCGGCGAGGGCGCTGGGATCGGTGATCGAGCCCTCGACGAAGCTCAGGCCGGGCACGTCGGGCAGGTTCCAGCGGAAGCCCCCGGACAGGTCGTCGATGACCGCGATCGGCCCCGCACCGAGCCGCGCCAGCTCCACGATCACGTTGGACCCGATGGCCCCGGCTCCCCCGGTGACCAGCACGGGGCAATCTCGATAGTCCCCCACCTCACTCACCCGGTCAGCCATTCAGGTCCCGGTCCAGCCGCTCGACGATACGGCCGGCGGCCCGGCCGTCGCCGTACGGGCTGGCGCCCAGGGACATGCGCTCGTACGCGTGGCGGTCGTTGAGCAGGATCTCGATCTCACGGACGATGGCCCGGCGGTCCGTGCCCACCAGCTTGGCCAGTCCCGCGGCCACCGCCTCCGGGCGCTCGGTGACCGTCCGGCTGACCAGGACGGGTTTGCCCAGCGAAGGCGCCTCCTCCTGGATCCCGCCGGAGTCGGTGACGATGAGGTAGCTGCGGTCCATCAGGTATACAAACGGCAGGTACGGCTGGGGGTCGATCAATCGGATCCGATCGTGGCCGCCGAGCAGCGCCCGCACCGGCCGTTGTACGTTCGGGTTCAGGTGGACCGGGTAGACCACCAGCGCATCCGGGTTCCGCTCCACCACGTCCCGCAGCGCCTTGCAGAACGACTCGAACGGGCGGCCAAAGCTCTCCCGCCTGTGGCCGGTGACCAGGATCAACCGGTGGCCCTCCAGCATCCCGGCCGGCACGTCGGATAGCTCCGGGGGGGCCCCGCGGACCTTGTCCCGCATCAACAGCAGCGCGTCGATCACCGTGTTGCCGGTGACCAGGATCCGCTCCTGGGGCGTGCCCTCGGCCCGCAGCGAGTCGGCGGCCTGGGAGGTGGGCGCAAAACACCAGCGGCAGAGGGGGTCGGTCAGGCGGCGGTTGGCTTCCTCCGGGAAGGGCGACCGCAGGTTGCCGGTCCGCAGGCCCGCCTCCACGTGCCCCACGTCGACGCCCGCGTAGAAACCGGCGAGCGCCGCCGCCATGCAGGTGGTGGTGTCGCCGTGGACCAGCACGGCGCCGGGCCGCAGCTGCTCCAGCGCCCGCTGCACGCCGACCACGACCCGGCCGGTCAGCTCGGCCAGGGACTGGTCGGGCTGCATGAGGTCCAGGTCCACGTCCGGGGTGATGCCGAAGCCGTCCAGGGTGTGATCCAGGAGCTGGCGGTGCTGAGCGGTGACGATGAGCTTGACGTCCAGTGTCGGGTGATCCCGCAGTGCCAGGTGCACGGGCGCCATCTTGATCGCCTCGGGCCGCGTGCCGAGGACGATGGCGATCCGGGCGCTCACTCCACGCCCTCCCGGACCCGGTCGAACCAGCGGCAGAACCGCGCCACCCCGTCCTCGAACTCGACCTCGGCGCGGAAGTCGAGCAGATCCGAGGCGCGGGACACGTCGGCCCAGGTCGCCGGAACATCCCCCACCTGGGGCTCCACGTGCTGCAGGACGGGGGCCTCGCCCAGCTCACGGCCGAGGGTCGCGATCAGTTCGTTCAGCGCCACCCGCCGCCCGCCACCGATGTTGAAGATCGCGTGGGGGAAGGGGCGATCCAGCGCAGCCTCCATCGCCCGCACCACGTCGGCCACGTAGGTGTAGCCCCGCACCGAAGTACCGTCTCCGTAGACCTCGATGGGCCGGCCGGCCCGGATCAGCGTGGCGAACTTCATCAGCGCCATGTCAGGCCGCTGCCGGGGTCCATAGACGGTGAACAGCCGGAACACGGTCGTCGGCAGGCCGTGGGCGTGGGCGAAGGCGTGGCAGAGTAGCTCCGCAGCCCCCTTGGTGGCGCCGTAGGGCGACGCGGGCTGGTTGATCGGATCGGACTCCTGGAACGGCATCTTGGTGTTCAGCCCGTAGACCGAGGACGACGACACGAACAGGAAGGAGCCCAGCCCGTGGCGGACGCTGGCCTGGAGCAGGCCCAGCGTGCCCAGCACGTTGACCTCGTTGTACAGCTGCGGGTCGGCCAGCGAAGGTCGGGGGCCCGCCCGGGCGGCCAGGTGCACCACACGGTCCAGCCCCTCACCGAACAGCCCGTCGACCAGCTCCCGGTCGCGGATGTCGCCCCGGACCAGCCGGAACCGCCCGTCGCCCTGTAGCGAGGCCAGGTTTCGCTCCTTGATCGCCGGGTCGTAGTAGTCGTCGAAGCAGTCGAGGCAGGTGACCCGGTGGTCCCGGGCGACGAGGATCTCGCAGAGCTGGGAGCCGATGAAACCGGCCCCGCCGGTGACCAGGACGTGCACGCTCGCTCCCTTGGCAGTCCGCTGATCCTCACCCCGGGCAGGGGTGTCGTCAAGGCGTTCAGTAGACCGCAGCGACGGATGAATCCGGGTAGTACCAGGCGAGGATGTCGCGCCAGCCGTACCCGGCCTCGGCCATGCCCCGCGCGCCCCACTGGCACATGCCCACCCCGTGGCCGGAACCGGCGCCCGCGAAGCGATAGTTCGCCTCCCCCGCCTCGATGGCGAACCAGGTCGAGCGGATCCGGGTGTAGCCCAGGGCCTCGCGGAACTCGGCGCCGCTCATCCAGCGCAGGGCGCCGCCCACGCGGACGGCCACGGTCAGCGCCCTCCCGCTGGGCTCGAAGGTCTCGACCCAGACCGCTTCCACCTCGCCCCCCAGCCGCTCTCCCAGCTCGTCGGCGCCCATCTCCAGGGACCAGCGGTGGAGGGGCGCGGACGCGCACCACGGGCAGTCCACGGCGCGCATCAGGGGCGCGCGCATGCCCCAGAACTCCCAAACCGACGCGGTGCGACCGCCACAGGTGGCGTGGTAGTAGGCCCGGGTCACCGCCTCGTTCTGCACCAGGGCCAGTCCCCGGGTGTCGCGGGCCGCATCGGCGGCGCCGGGATCCACCCGCCCCCCGCGGAACACCTGCTCGAGCCCCGACGCCCGCAGATCGAAGATCGCGTCGGAGTCCAGCGAGGTCATCGCGTAGGAGCGGGCCGCCACCGCCTGGGCCCGTTTGGTCTCCATGTCCCAGGAGTTGAGGACCTCGGCGGAGACCACGTGGGCGACGTAGCTCTCCAGGTCCACGTGACAGATCCGATGGTAGCGGCCGTCGCGCTCGACCACCTCCACCCGCCCCGGGTACCCCTCCCCTTCGGCCTCCAGCGGGCGACGGGAGGAGCCGAGCAGGACGCGGACGGTGGGCGACGTGTGGAAGAGCTCCGAGACGCCGTCCCCCGCGGACGGACCCACGTCGCCGGGCAACTCGGCGGCATCCGGGGGTTCGTCACGCGGCGAGTGCCAGCGCTGGCTCTTGACGAACACCGCCCCGGCGACCAGCAGGAGGCCGATCAGGAACAGGTTGACCGGACTGGGCCGGTAGCGCTCGCGACCGTCGTCCATCCAGGGGGGATCACGCCGTGTCGGACGGCGGCCTTCCCTCGCCCTCGGCGCCCGCCTCCAGCCGCTTGACGCGCAGCAACACGTCCTCCACCAGCTTGCGGTTTGCCCCGATCAGATCGGCCAGCAGTCCCATGACGACGATCTGGACGCCGATCCCCAGCAACGCGGCGGCCAGCACCACGGACTGGACATGCCCCGAGCCCCCGCCGGTGAAGTAGTACGCCAGGAACCGGATCCCGAGGGCGACGCCGGCGAACAGCACGATTCCGCCCAGCCCCAGGAAGACGGTCAGCGGCCGGTACATCATGTAGATCCGCAGGATCGTGCCCACCGAGCGCCCCACGTACTCGGGGATGGAGCGGAACAGGCGGGACGGGCGAGTGACCGCGTTGGTACGCACCGGCACCGAGTGAACCGCCATCTTGCCCTGGCCGGCCTGGATGATGGTCTCCAGGGTGTAGGTGAACTCGCCGACCAGGTTGAGCCGCATCGCCGCTTCGCGGGAGTAGGCGCGGAATCCGCTGGTCGTGTCCGGCACCGCGGTCCGCGACACCTGGCGCACCACGGCCGAGCCCAGCTTCTGCAGCTTCTTCTTGACCAGCCCGAAGTGGGCGATGTCGCCCACCTGGCGGTCACCGATCACCATGTCGGCGTCGCCGTCGAGGATCGGCTTGACCAGCGCCCGCACGTCATCGCCGCGGTACTGGTTGTCGGCGTCGGTGTTGACGATCAGGTCGGCGCCCAGCCGCAGCGAGGCGTCGAGCCCGGCCTTGAAGGCGTAGGCCAGGCCCCGGTTGCGGGGGAAGCGGATCCGATGGTGAACCCCGATCTCGCGGGCGACCTCGGACGTACGATCCTGGCTGCCGTCGTCGATCACCAGCAACTCGATGACATCCACGCCCGGGATCTCCCGCGGCAGGGCATCCACCGTCTCGGGCAGGGTCGCCTCCTCGTCGAAGCAGGGGATCTGGATGATGAGCTTCATGGACGCGTGGGGGCCTCGGCGCGGCACCTCAGCCGATGGTGTCTCCGAGGGCGGCGTTCATCACGACCTCGATCGAGGAATCCACCTCCAGCGGCGGGCTCTCCTCGGCCTTTCGAGCACGCTCCGCGCGCTCACGGACCAGGGCGATCTCGGTCTCGGTGATCACCCCCGACGGCCCACGCATGGTGGCCAGCCGCAGGCCGTGTGTCAGCGCCAGCTTGTAGATCTCCTTGACCCGCTCGTAGCGCACGTCGAAGGCCACTGTGTAGCACTCGAACCGATTCTCGAGGGTCAACAGGGCGGCCTCGGCCATACAGGCGAAGGCCACCTTGGGGGGCAGGCCGAGGTCGGTACCGATGTCCACCGGTCCGGGCAGCTCCAGTTCGCCGCTGCCCAGGAACAGCACGTCGGGCCGCGCCGCCGCGTCCTGGCGGCTGAAGGTGGTCGGCCGCGCACAGTCACACACCACCGCCCCCGGCTTGAGCCGCGAGATGTCGAAGGGCCGGGTCCATTCGGGATTGACCCCGGTGACGACGATATCCGCATCCTCCAGCTGGTCCCGGGTCGAGATGGACACGTCGTAGTTCACTTCGGGGTACTTGCGCTCGAGGGTGCGGGTGAACTCGAGCAACCGGTCGGGTTCCTCCCCGGTCAGCACCACGTTGCGGAACGCCAGCGAGGCGATCTCGGCGACCACCGCGCCCGCGGGCGACTCGGCACCGAAGACCAGGCACTTGGCGTCGATCTGCACCGAGCTGAAGAAGGGCATCCCCATCCCGACGCAGGCCTGGCGGCAGGCCCAGAGGGTCGCCGAGATGGTCATCGAGTGGCCGCTGGTGATGGGGATCGTCTCCTCCTGGGCCACCCTGCGGCCGGCCTCACCGAGGTTGTGGGTGAAGGTCCCCAGTCCCAGGATCTCCGCGCCCAGCCCCCGCGCCAGCTTGGCCGCTTGCCGGACCCGCCGCTCGACCAGCTCCACCGGCTGTTTTTCCAGCTTCTCGGCCGTGGTCGGCAACAGCAGGATCACGCCTTCGGCCTCGTCGCCCGACGGGCTCTGGATGCCGTGGACGGTCCCGTAGAACACGGGCGGCGACAGGGACGCCACCCCTTCCACCGAGTCGCGCACGCCCGCGGGCAGCCCGCGAGTCCACTGCAGGGCCGGCGAGCGCAGCAGGTCCTGCTGGGTGTCCGGGCAGTACAGGTAGGCAAACTTCCGGCGGCGCACGGCGCGGCCCTGGGCGTATATCACCCGCGGTCGCGCTTCGAGCTGGCGGATGAGCGACAGGTAGTCGTCGTCGGTGATCTGGTCGGGGGGCTTGCCCAGGTGGGCGATGAACACCGCCTGGATCACGTTGAGGCCCGCGCGGTGCCCCGGGAACACCTCGGGGGTGGTGGTGCAGATCACGTCCACGCCCCGCTCGCGTAGCCGGTTCAGCCGATCCTCGTCGATGGTGTCGGTGACCACGGTCTTGCCGCGCAGATTCTCGGGCCCGTAGTGCAGCACGAGCGACAGGTCGCCGACGATCACGTCCGCCTTCTGGAAGGGCTTGGACAGCAGGACACCCTGCAGCTCTTCCCCGGTCTTTCCGCGGGGGAAGAAGGTGACGTACGGCCGGCGGGTGAGCATCGGCATCGCACCGCGCACGTACTTGCGGAACGAGCTCTCCGAGTGCATCACCTTGGGCACGCCGAAGTGCATGATCGCGTCGCCGAAGCTGACGTTGTCGGTGAACTCGCGAACCACCGAGTACACGTCCCAGTTGGCCACCCCGGACAGGAAGAACACGTTCTTGCGGCGGAAGATCCCGGGTTCGCGGGCCGCCAGATCGCGGACTGCCCAGCGATCCAGGATCCGCTTCAGCCCGCGACCGCCCACCACGGGGGTGTAGCGCGCCGCGTGGGCGACCTTGAGCGTCTGCTTGTGCTTGTAGACACGATCGGCGACGTGAAACAGGATCGACATGCCCGCGAGGCCGATGGCGTCGACCTGGCCGTCGTGTTCGCGGACCAGCTTGCGCGCCAGCCGAACATCCCCGCCCGTACCGATGCGACGGATGTGGTAGCTCTTCCCCAGAAGCTCCTCGACGAACTCGTAGTCGTAGTCCGGGCTTCCCAGGGAGATCGAGACGATCTTGTTCATTCCAGGACCCCTCGGGAGAGCCTCGAAATACCGTAAAACCCTCGTCAAATCAATGGGAATCGCCGCCCTCTCGATTGACCGCTCGACACACCTGATGGTATCCCGACGACCTGCGGCAAGTGAACCCCGGGCCGAGGGCGAATCGATGAGCCAGTGGCGAATCACGCGAGGCGACGAGCAGTTCGTGGCCGCCGATCTCGCGGAACTGAAGATCTGGGCGGCGAACGGCAAGATCCGCCCCGACGACCTTATCCAGGCGCCGGGGGACACCGAGTGGGTGTACGCCGCCGAGGCTGCGGTGCTCGACGGCCTGCTCAAGCAGCCGTTCGGCGGGGGGCCCACCGAGGATGACTTCCACCGGCAGAAGTCGGAGAAGACGCTGCGCCAGATCGTGCTTGTGGTCACCGGGATCGGCGTGATCATCGCCTTCGCGGTGATGCTGCGGGTGGCCGTCAATCCCCCCGATCCGGCGGACAAGGACCTGAAGAGCGGCACCTTCGCCGTCAAGGCCCGCGACGCGCTGGTGACCACCGATTGCGCCCTGCGCCGGAGCCACGACGCCCGCGCCGCCGCCGTTGCCAACCTGTCCAAGGACGATCGGGTCCAGCTCCTGGGCAAGCACGGCGACTGGTACGAGGTGCAGACCGAGTCCTCCCAGCAGGGCTTCCTGGCCCTGAGCGACATCCTCCCCGGCTACTACCTGGCCAAGGCGGAGCACAAGAAGTGGGACCCGATCTACAACCCGGAGATCTACCTGTCGGTGACGATGAACGACTGGCAGGTCGTGATGGACGAGTACAAGCGCCACGACGTCGAGCACCTCACTCTGCTGTCCATGACCCTGACCAACACCTGCCAGTACGACATGGAACACATCGTGCTGGTCGTCCACTTCTGGGACCCGGTCAACGAGGTCAAGGTCGAGGAGATCACGCTGGAAGAGATGGTCCCGGCCCACGGCAGCCTCTACCACGAGCTCGAGTTCGAGGTGAACATCGAGGAGGTCCCGCGGGCGACCGTGGACGTCATCGGTGCCCGCGTGATCGACCGCCCACTGCGCTGATCTGACCGGAGCCGAGACCTCCCACCCGATGCCGTCACCTCCCGGTCGCTCCACCGCCCGCACCATGCTCCTGTGGCTGCCCGTCCTGCTGCCGCTGCTGGCCGGCGGCGTGGCCCTGCGCATCGGACTGCCCTACCGGGACTGGGACTGGGTGACGTTGCTGCTGCTGCTGCTCGCCTGCTGGGGGGCCTCGGTGGGGGTGTTCTCCGGGTGGGTGTTGTCCGGGATGCGGCTGGGCCAGGCACTCCTGCTGTTCGGACTGCTGCTGTTCGTCGGACCGGCCCTCAACGCGGTGTTGACCGCCGCCGTCGGGCTGCCCGTGGCGGTGGCCGCCTTCCTGCTGGACGCCAGCCCCCAGCGGATGGCTGTGATCGCGCTGACCTGCTGGTTCCTCGTCGCGGCGGCCACGGGTGTCGAGATCCTCGACCGCTACCTCCGCCGGAACGCAGGGGCCGGCGCCGGCGCCTCCTCCTCCTCAGTGTGACGCGGCGCGGGCACCGGGAAAGTACGCATCGAGGATCTGGTCGACATCCGCTCCGTCGCGGGCGCGCCCCAGGGCCCCCTGCTGGCAGAGCCCTACCCCGTGACCGAGGCCCAGCCCCTCCAGCCACCAGACCCCGCGCTCGTGGAAGGTCAGCAAGGTGGCGGTGAAGCGATTGCTCTTGACCACGTTCCAGCCGTGACGGCGGCCCACCTCGAGGCGGAACCGGTCCAGCTCCACGGCCGGGTCGGGCAGATCGGCGGCGGCGACGGCGGCGACCCAGTCGCCGTGGGGGCTCCCGTCGCAGTAGGCGGTGCCGTCGGCCCGCAGATCCGTGCTCCCGGGCAGGTGGGCGTGTGCGGTGCCCCAGACCGTGGCCGCGGCCAGGGTCGCGCCGCCGCAGGTCGAGAGGAAGGGCGCCTCCACCGCCGTGCCGCCGTGGACCAGCACCCGGCCTGCGGTGTCGGCCACGGCACGCCGGGCAGCGGCGGCCTCGGTCAGCCCGCGGAAGGACTGGCAGTGGGTCAGGTCGCACAGCTCCCACTCCCCCTCCGGGTGACGGTCTCCGCCCACGACCAGCAGGGTCCGCGAGACCACCGCCTGCGCCCTGAGCGCCGCATCCGGCCCCGTGGCGCCCATCTCCGAGGCCACCACCCCGGCCAGGTACTCGTCCCGCGGGATCCGCAGGTGGGCCACCGTCTCTCCTCCGGTCCGTTCCACGACGAGCCGGCCCAGATATCGGCGTACATCTCCGGGTACCAGCGCGACGCTCGACCCGTCCGTCAGCTCCACCTCTTCGCGCAGGGCCTCGCCGAGGGTCCGCGTCGTCCCGTCGGCAAAGGTGACCCGCACCCGGTCCAGGGTCAGCCGGGCGCCGACTCGCAGCTGGACGTGGGACACCTCCGCTCCGGCTGGGTCGTCCTGCTGGGCCGAGACCGGCGCCGCGAGCAGCGCGACGGCGACGGCGATGGGGAGCGCGTGACGCACGGCGATCAGTTTCCCCGACCCGGGCCGGCGTGCCAAGAACGACCCGGATCGTCCCCGGCCCTTGGGCTACCATGGGCTACGTGGACCTCGTCTCGCGCCACCGCTGGCTGCTGATGGCAGCCCTACCCCTGATCCTGGGCGCCGCCGACTGCGCGGTTCCCCTCGGTCTCCAGGACGACGACGTCAGCGGTGACGACGACGATGACGACAACGACGACGACATCTCACCCTGGGGTGAGGTGGACGTGGACTCGGTCTCGCCGAACCATGGCGAGGTCGAGGGGGGCGCCACGGTCGAGATCCGCGGCGAGAATCTGGACGGATCCGGCCTGGACGTACGTTTCGGCGACGAACCGGCGCTGATCGTGTCCATCGACGACGACCGGTTGCAGGTGACCACGCCGGGGGCGGCGGGCCCAGGGAGCGTGGACGTCACCGTCACCACCGACGACGGCGCCGACGGCCTGTCCGGGGGTTTCCTCTACGAGTGGAGCGGCGAGGACGAGGACGGCGGCCGGATCTTCCTGTTCCACATGGAGGAGCCTGCCTTCGGCACCCGCCTGGCCAACGCTCTCGGGCGCCTGTACGTGCCCGACGACTGGGGTTTCCTCGACCACCTGCCGGCCAACGGCAGCTGCGGATACAACGTGGCCTCGCCGACCGTGCTGTACGACTACCTGGACGCCGGACCGCAGATCTCGTTCGGCACCGCCCAGGGTTCGATCGTACTGACCCAGACCTCGGACGAGACCGGTGGTCCGATCTACGAGGAACCCAACCTCTCGGTGGCCACGGTGCAGTTCGACGGCACGTACAGCCTGGACCTGCCCGGGGGTGACGGGCTGCCCGAGATGTCGATCCCCCAGGCCATCCTGGCGGGCTCGGACTTCAGCGTCTTCGACCCCGACCTGTCGAGCCAGCTGCTGACCTACTGGCACCGGGATCCCGGCGCCACCCTGCAGTGGAGCCAGGGCGGCGATGCCGGATCTCGGATGCTGATCCAGCTGATCAGCATCGACGAGATGGGCACTCCCACCGGCGGGAACCTGACCTGCACCAGCAACGACGGGGGCGGAATGGTCTTCGGGCCCGTCGAGCTGGCCTACCTGCAAAACGGGTACAACGCCCTGTATGTCAGCCGCTACGACATCACCGACTGGCAGAACCCCTACAACGGCTCCGACGGCAAGGGGGTCTTCGTCGTCACCAAGGTCGGCACCGTCTTCCTCATCAACTGAACGATCGGCTGGGGAGCCGGGTGGCACGGGCAACTCGTTGCCCGTGGTCAGTCCGTTTCAGCTACCCAGCTTGCGAGCCAACCGACGCGCTGCGGCGGCGACCGGGCCGGTCCGAGGTGCGTCCGCCAGCAACGAGTCGGCAAGCTCGACGGCAGCGGCGCGGCGATCGCCGTCGAACAAGACGTCGATCAGGTAGGCGCGCTCGAGACTCCGGTCGGGCACTCTCCGGTCGAGGCACTCGCGGACCCACGCCTCGGCATCGTCCCCGCGCCCCAGGCCGAGCAACGCCTTCGCCCGGGCGACCGCCGCGTGGCGATGGGCCGGCTGCCAGGCCAGCAGCTGGTCGGCGAAGGCCAGCGCCTGGGCGTGGTCCGCCGCCGCCAGCAGCCCCTCCAGCCGCACCCAGCGGATGTGGTCCACGAAGCCCAGGCAGCACTGGCGGCAGTGATCCGGCATCCGTCCGGCGAGGAAATCCTGCCGCCAGCGCCCGAACACCTCGCCCTGCCAGATCTCGCCCAGCGGGACCTCCCGCACGTTCCCCAGCTCGTCGCCGCGCCACTCCCAGCAAGGGCTGACGCGGCCGTCGAAGTGGACCACCATCGTGGTCCACGGCAGGTAGCAGTGGGCGGCGAAGAGGGGATCATCCAGCCGGTCGACGTCATCCCGCAGGGCCTCGTCCAGGCCGCGATCGTCGACCAGCGCCGGCTGCAGCAGGTCACCGGCGTTGGTGGCCAGGCCGTGGTGGCCGGCACGTTCGATCGCCGCGGCGACCACGTCGGCCAGACCGGCGAGCGCGGAGCGGTCCAGCCCCATCGCTTCGCACTCCGGGCTCATGTCCTTGAGCGCCTGGAAGGTGGCCTCGCTCGCGCCCAGCTCCGCCGCCAGATCGACCATCGCCGGCAGCTGGCGCCAGTTGTCGGCGCTGACCACGGTCGTCAGCCCGATCTCCGGGGTCGGAGCCCCGCCGCGGGCGCGGACAAGTCGCCGGACACCGGCCACGGTCCGCTCGAAGCTGCCTGCTGGGGGGCGCAGCGCGTCGTTGCTGGCGGGATCCGGCCCATCGAGGGACACCTGCACCCGGTCCCAGCCCATATCCACCAGCCGCTGGACCACCCCGTCGTCCAGCCGGATGCCGTTGGTGGTCAGGTCCCCCCGCAGGCCGGCCTCCTTGACCCGGGTCATCACCGACAGCGCGATCTCCGGGCGCACCAGGATCTCGCCCCCGACCAGGTACAGCTCCTCGACCCCCAGCTCGATGGCCTGGTCGACCACCCGCTCCAGGGTCGCGTCGTCCAGCTCCTGGTCCCGGGTACGCGGCGGCAGCTGGCCCATGAAGCAGGAACGGCAGGTCAGGTTGCAGCGCTCGGTGAGCACCAGGTGCAGGCGCAGCGGCCCCGGCGCCTCCCCACGGCGCCAGGCCAGCAATCTCTCGATCTCGCGACGAACCGGATCCACCCGGGAAAGATAGCTGATCGGAGGTCGCTCAGCCCTCTCGCTGGGCCAGGAACCAGTCGAGGGTGGCGGCCAGGCCGTCGCGGAGCTGGGTGGTGGGCTCCCAGCCGAGGATCCGCTTGGCCTTGGAGACGTCGGAGAAGTTGCGCTGGATCTCGCCCTTCATCCGCGGCCCGTGCTTGACCTCGGGTCGCACGCCGGTGCGCTCGGCGAGCAGGTCGGCCAACATCTCGGTGATCTCGCTGACGGTGGTCTCCCGGTGGGTGGCGATCTGGAACACCTCGCCACCCACATCGGCCTGGGCCGCCCGCACGACGGCGTCCACCAGGTCCTCGACGTAGATGAAGTCGCGGGTCTGGGATCCGTCACCCCAGATCTCCAGCGTCTCGCCGGCCACGGCGCGGTTGATGAACTTGGCCACCACCGAGCCCTTGTGACCCGAACGCGGGCCGTAGACGTTGGAGAACCGCAGGGCGACGGTGGGCAGGTCGTAGGACCCGTGGAACGCGTGCAGGTAGGCCTCGCCGCACAGCTTGCTGGCGCCGTAGGGCGACAACGGGCGCGGGACCTTCTCTTCGTGGATGGGCGGATCCTGTTCCCCCAGCGGCGCACCCGAACTGGCGAGCACGAAGGCCGAGCAACCCGCCTCGCGGGCGCCGAGCAGAAAGTTCAGCGTGCCCAGGACGTTGGTCTCGCAGTCGGTGACCGGATCCTCGATCGAGGGCAGCACGCCCGTGCAGGCGGCCAGGTGCACCACGGCGTCGGCCCCGTCGGTGACCCGCAGCGCCAGCTCCCGGTCGCGGACGTCCCCCACCACCAGCTCGACCCCGGGGCGGCCGACGGGCCCCGGCGATGCGGCCGGCACCTCGCGGAACTCGCAGACGGTGGCCAGGTGCTCCCGGGTCGACGCCGACAGGTTGTCGACCACGCGGATGGGGGTATCCTTGTCCTCCCCCAGCAGCCGGGCGATGAGGTTGACCCCGATGAATCCGCAGCCACCGGTGATGACCCACTTCATGTCGATTCCTCCCTGCGATCCGTCGAACGCGTGGCGCCTGTGGTAGATCAACCGGCCCGCGCTGGCAAGTTCCGGTCCGGTGACGGCCGGCGGGAGAGGAGAGCCCCGTGATCCGCGTCGCCAACGTGCTGACGGCCGGGGCCTTTGGCGGCCCCCAGCGGCGCATCCTCCAGGTGGCGGTTCGCCTGCGGGACCAGGGTGTCGAGACCACGGTCCTGCTGCCGAACCACGACTCGGACGAGTTCCACGGCAGGCTGCTGGACGCCAAGGTCCCCGCGGTCCGGTTGCCGATCCACCGGGTCACCAAGAACAAGCGGCACCTGGCCGGTTGGTTCGGGCTCTTCGGCCCCGAACTCGCGGTGCTGGCCGCGGCCATCCGCAAGGCGCGCGCCGACGTGGTCCACTGCAACGGCGTCTGGGGCGTCAAGCCGGTCCTCGCCGGCCGCCTCGCCGGATCCCGGGTCGCCCTGCACCTCAACGACACCGCCACGCCGCCCAGCATCCAGGCCCTGTACCATGCGCTAGCGCCGCGCTGTCACGGCTTCATCTACGCCGGCCACCGCTCCCGGGAGGTCTACTCTGCGGTCCGCGCCTTCCCCGACGCGCCGTCGCGCATCATCCCCGCGCCCGTCGACACCGCGATCTTCGATCCGTCGACCGTCGGTCCGGATCCGATGATCCGGGGCGACGAGGGCACGCTGCAGGTGGTCACCGCGGGCACCCTCAACCCCTCCAAGGGCCTCGAGTACTTCGTGGAGATGGTCCGCTTGCTCTGCGAGCGCCGGGACGACCTGCGCTTCCACGTGGTCGGCCAGGAGCTGGACACCCAGCCCGAGTACACCGCCCGGGTCAAGGCCATCGCTGCCCGGGTGCCCGGGGGCCGCCTCACCTTCCACGGCTCCTCGGCCAACATGCCCGGCGTCCTCGCCGCCGCCGACATCTACGTCTGCTCCTCCATCGCCGAGGCCTCGCCGATGGCCGTCTGGGAGTCGATGGCCATGGGCTGCGCCCTGGTCTCCACCGACGTGGGTGACGTCAGCCGCCACCTGGTCGATGGTGAATCGGGCCTGATGGTCCCGATCGAAGACGCCGCCGCCCTGGCCGAGGGTGTCGAACGCCTGGCCGGCGCCCCGGACCGCCGCGTGGCCTTTGGTCGGGCCGCCCGTGCCGCCGTCCTGGCCAACCTCGATCTCTCGGCCTGCGTCCGCCGCCACCGCGAGTTCTACGAGCTGCTGACCCGGTCCTGACGCCCCGCGGCCACTCCAGTCGACGCTGATTCGTCCGATAGTTCAAACGGAATCTCCGCGACCGCCGCGGAGGAGCGGGAGAACGATGACCGACGCCATCGGCACGCTGTTGCTGGACCGGGGCCACCTGGTCAGGGACCAGCTCGACGAGGCACTGGAGCGCCAGCGCCAGGAGAACACCTACATCGGTGACGTGCTGGTGGAGATGGGCGCTGTCGACCAGGTGACCCTCTACTCCACCCTGGCCGAGCAGGCCGGGTTGCCCTTCGTACTGATCGAGCCGGCTTATCAGGATCCGGCCGTGGTCGGGATGCTGCCCTTCGAGTTGATCAAGAAGCTGAGGGCGATCCCCCTGTTCCGCGTGGAGAAGTCCCTGTCGGTGGCCATGGACAACCCCACGCAGCTCGATCGGATCCAGGAGCTGTCCTTCGCCACCGGCTGCCGGGTGAACGCCGTGTTCACGACGGCCGAGGCCATCGACGCCGCCATCGAAGCCCGGACCGGCAACCTGATCCAGGTGGAGGGCCTGCAGCGCAGCGCGGCGGCGGATGAGGGCGAGCTGGCGGATGGCGAAGCCTACGGCTGGCAGAACGACGACGACGTGGACTCGGTCAAGCTGGGCGGCACCTCGGCCGTCGCCAACCTGATCGACAACCTGATCGTCGAGGCCCTGAGTGTCCGCGCCTCGGACATCCACCTGGAGCCCAAGGCTCGCCATCTGCGGCTGCGGTTCCGCATCGACGGGATGCTCGCGGACCGCCCGTCCATTCCCCATGGGTACAGGGCCGCCGTGATCTCGCGGTGCAAGATCATGGCCCACATGAACATCGCCGAACGCCGCATCCCCCAGGACGGCGGGTTCTCGATGCTGTTTCGCGGCCGGCGTGTCGACTTCCGGGTGTCCAGCTTCCCGACCCGCTACGGCGAGGTGATCGTGATCCGGATCCTGGATCGCTCCGGACTGGACCTGGATCTGGACGGTCTGGGCGTGCCCGGCCGCCTGGTCGAGGGGATCCGCGACGCGGTCCACCGGCCCAACGGGATCCTGCTGGTGACCGGTCCCACCGGCTCGGGCAAGACCACGACCCTGTACGCGTTGCTCAAGGAGATCGACGCGACGCGCAAGAAGATCATCACGCTGGAAGATCCCATCGAGTACGACCTGGACGACGTCTGTCAGGGGCAGACCCACAACCAGGCCGGGTTCACCTTCGCGACCGGGTTACGTTCGATCCTGCGCCAGGATCCGGACGTGATCATGGTCGGCGAGATCCGCGACGTGGAGACGGCCCAGATCGCGATCCAGGCCTCCCTCACCGGCCACCTGGTGATGTCGACCCTGCACACCAACTCCGCGTCCGCGGCGGTGGCGAGGATGCTGGACATGGGGCTCGAGCCCTTCCTGCTGGCCACTTCGCTGACAGGCATCCTGGCCCAGCGGCTGGTGCGGAAGCTGTGCCCCAACTGCAAGGCGGGCTACCGGCTGAGCGCCGAGGAGCTCGCGGCCATGGGCCTGTCCCTGCGCGAGGGCGCCGAGCCCCCGGTGCTCCAGCGGGCGGTGGGCTGCATGTATTGCAACGAGATCGGCTACCGGGGACGAACCGGCCTGTTCGAGTACATCGGCGTCGACCAGAAGGTCCAGAGCATGATCATCCGCCGCATCTCGGGCAAGGAGCTGGAACGGGGGCTGCGGGAGGTCCAGCACTTCCGCGCCCTGCGGGACCAGGGCCTGGTAAGGGCCCGCGAAGGCATCACCACACTGGAGGAGGTCCTGCGGGTCACCACCCTGTAGGGACCGGAGGAGAGGCGCGTGGATATCACCGAGAGCCGGGACGAGCACGGCATCTGCCTGCGGATCACCCGCAGCCTCGACCTGACCAACTGCTCGGACCTCGAGCGCGCCTTCCAGACCCTGTTCGACGAGGCCGACGAGCCGATCTGGATCGACGTCGACCGGCTGGCGTCGGTGGACTCCGCCGGCCTGACCCTGCTGTTGCGCTGGCATCGTCGCGCCCTCGCTCGCGAGCGCCGCTTCGCCCTGGTGAACACCAGCGCCTACCACCGCAAGCTGCTGGAGATCACCCGCCTGAACCAGGTGTTGATGGTCTTCGACCGCCCCGGCGGCCAGCGTATCTCACCCGCACCCCTCCGCGGCCTCGCCCGCCGCTCTTCGGATACCGCTGAGACCGAACTGGCGTTGATCGAGGAATGAGGCCTCAGCCGCGGCGGCGGCGGCGGCGGCGGCGGCGGCGGCGGCGGACCGACCAGAGCAGAGCAAGCAGCAGAGGCGATGCGAGGGACGCCGGCGACCCCCTCCCCTGCTGGCACTGGCAGCCGGCCTCGACCTCGTCGCCGGGCTCCGGAGCCAGCGGACCCGCCAGCTGGTAGGCGTGTTCGCACACCAGGGAGGTCACCGTCGTCGTGAAGGCCACGTCCACGCCGTCGAGGGTGTCGTCCACCGTGTGGTAGGTGGGCGGCTGGGGGAAGGTGCCCAGGTGGAGCGCGGCCCAGCCGGCGACCCAGAAGGGGTAGTGGTCGGCCCGCATGTCTCCACCGATGAGCGACTCGTGCACGCCGCTGACCTCGATGCCCGGGTCGAGGGCCTCGGCCCGGTCCAGCAGGGCGTCGGCGTCCTCTGACGAGACGTCGTCGAAGGTGAAGAAGAGTAGATCGCCGGGGTTGTAGCCCACGGGATCGAGGATCAGCGCCAGGGCCACCGGGTCGTCGGCGGCCAGCCGGCGATCCACGTGCTCGTAGGACCCCAGCAGACCCTGCTCCTCGGCGTTGAACAGGGTGAACACCACATCCCGCTCGAACACGGCCCCGGAGGCCGCCAGCAGCCGGGCACACTCCATCACCGCCGCCACCCCCGACGCGTCGTCATCCGCCCCGGGCGCCGGATCGGCGAGTCCGTCCCAGCCCGGAGTGAAGCTGGCGATGGAGTCCAGGTGGGCGCCCAGCAAGAGGGGTTGGAGCGCCGGGTCGTCGCCGGGAAGGGTGGCGATCACGCTGTCGAGGTCCTCGACCCCGGCAGCGTCGAAGGACTCCAGTTCGATCTCGAGCGCCTCGATGTCCGCCAGTTCCCCGCGGATCCACTCGGCCGCGTCCGCGTTGCCCGGATGTTCGATGTAGCGCGATACGATCGGGTCTCCCCCCGCGGGCGGAGGATCCACCCCCGTGAGGATCCGCAGGCCCGCTTCGATCCGGTCCGCGGAGGCCTCCAGGGGCTGGGCGCCGGACCCGCCGGCCGCGGCGAGGGACAGGATCGAGCCGCAGACGCAGACCAGGGTGCTGGGGCGAGCCATGGTCCCTATTGTCGCGACCGGGCGGCGCGGCGTCGAGGAAGCCAGCTGGCAACGCGCGCGCTGCCGGCCGTGGCACCCAACGGCTGAGTTTCCCCGAACGCTGCTAGCGCGGGATCTCGAAGGCGATGCCCTCGCGGATGGAGCGGACCGCCAGGATCGCGGCGAGGGAGACGGCGCGGATGTCGGTCCACGGGATGGGGGCGTCGCCACCGTGGCGCAGGGTGCGGACGAAGGTCTCGATCTCGGCGCGGTGCCCCTTGTCCTGGCCCATCAGCCGCTTACGTTCGGTCTTGCCGCCGCGGGTCAGGGAGGCGGTCTTGAAGTCGTCGATCACGCCCACCATGCCGCCGCCGATGACCTCGACCCGCTCCTTGGGGAAGGCCTTGTCCCCGCCGGCCAGGTAGATCACCGACGAGATCGAGCCGTCGGCGTGGCGCAGGGTGATCAGGCACTGGTCGTGGGTCACGCCGGGTGCGTCGGGCCCTCCGATCGCCTCGGCGAAGACCCGCACGGGTGGCGAACCCACCAGGTACGTGGCCAGGTCGATACCGTGGCAAGCCTCGCCGACGATCCGTCCGCCGCCCACCCCCTCGTCCTGGGTCCAGTGGTCCTCGGGCAGCGCCCCGGCGTTGAACCGCACGGTCGCCGCGATGGGGACCTGGGTGTCGGCAAACGCGGCGCGAATCCAGCTGGACAGGGGGGCGAAGCGGCGGTTGAACCCCACGGTCACCACCGGCGCCGGATCCCCCGCCTCCCGCAGCGCGCGGTCGACGGCCGCGACCTCGTCCACGGTCAGCCCCAGCGGTTTCTCCACGAACACGTGCTTGCCGGCTCGCACCGCCTGTTCCACCTGGCGGGCGTGCTGGTCGTGACGGGTCAAGACCAGCAAGGCGTCGAGCCCCGGGTCCTCGAACAGCGCGCCCTCGTCCGTGGCGATGGACGAGAACCCCAGCCGGTCACCCGCGTGGCTCGCCGACAGCCCGCCCGGGGCGCACAGCACCGCCGGCTGGACGTCCGCGCACCGGGTCAGCTCGGGAAGCAGCACCATCCGGGCGTAGTTTCCGGCCCCCAGGGCGCCCACCCGCACCTCGCCGCCGCTACCCTCCGCCCGCAGGGACTGACGGCGCTCCAGCGACGCCGGATCCACCTCGGGGTACTGCAGGACCACACCCAGGTAGGGCTCGCCGCTCCCCATGATCAGCGCGTAGGCCGCCTCGGCGTCCTCGACGGCGAAGCGGTGGGTGAGCAGGGGCTCCACATCCAGCTTGCCCGCAGCCATCAGGTCCAGCACGGCCTGGATGTTGCGCCCCTCGGTCCAGCGCACGTGGGCAGGCGGGTAGTCGTGGCCGCGCTCCTCGTAGTCGGCGTCGTAGCGCCCGGGGCCGTAGGAACAGGAGACGACGAACTCGGCCTCCTTGGTGTACAGCGGCGGCCGCGGCAACTCCATGCCCACCGCACCGACGGCCACGATGCGCCCCTTCTGCCGCACGGCGTGGGCGGCCAGCTCCACCGGTCCGCTGGACGAGGTCGAGGCCGTGATCAACACCGCGTCCGCCCCCAGCCCGCGCGTCAGCGCCTCGACCTGGCCGGCGGACATGCCCACCTCGGCCCGGACGCAGCCCATCCGCTCGGCCAACCGGCACTTGTCCGCGTCCAGGTCGGTCCCGTAGACATCCACTCCGGCGGCCCTCAGCAGGGCCACCGTGATCTGCCCGATCAGCCCCAGGCCGATGACGAACGCGCTCTCCCCCAGCTGCAGCCCGGCGAGCCGCACCCCCTGCATGGCGATGGAGGCGACCACGGCGAACGACGCGTGGTCCGCGCTCACCCGGTCCGGCACGTGGGCGCAGAGGTTGGCCGGCACCGAGACGATCCCGGCGTGGGCGCCGTTGGAGGCGACCCGGTCCCCGGGACGGAAGCGCTGCACGCCCTCGCCCACCGCGAGCACCACGCCGGCCGACGAGTACCCCAGCGGCATGGGCTCTTCCAGCTTGCGCCGCACCGCGTCCAGGGTCGGCAGCAGCCCCTCGGTCCGCACCTTCTCCAGCACCCGCCGCACCTGATCCGGGCGCTGCCGCGCCTTGCCGAGCAGCGACTTGCTCGCCAGCTCGATCACCATCTTCTCGGTGCCGGCGGAGATCAACGAGGCCGCATTGGCGATCAGGACCTGGCCGGGCCGCACCACCGGATCGGGGATCGTGGCCACCGTGTGGCTGCCGTCCTGGATGTTCTGGATGACCTGTCGCACCGTCACTCCTCGCCTCCGCCGCGAGGCCGCGGGGCGGCGACCATGGTACGACCGGCGATGGGGGTGGGCAAGGAGCGAGGCGCGGACGGGGCGGGTTGACCCGGCGAGCATTCACCCTCGCGACGCGCGTCCGGTTCAATGATGGGACGAGCCGGTTCGCGCGGTCTTGACGACCTCCGGGGTCGAACCGATAATCCCCTGGTTCTCCAACGCTTTTGACCCTGAGGAATGACCCGATGCGAGTACTGATCGCCGGTATCGACGGCTATCTCGGCTGGGCCCTGGCCCTCTACCTGACCAACCGCGGCCACGACGTGGCGGGCATCGACGGCTACATGCGCCGGGACTGGGTGGCGGAGATGGGTGGCGCCTCGGCGACCCCCATCCGCCGCATGACCGAGCGCCTGCAGGCCTTCAACGAGACCTTCCGCAAGCCGCTGATCTTCCGCCGCGGCGACATCATGGACTACAACGTGGTCCGCTCGGTGTTCCGCTCGTTCAAGCCGGACACCATCGTGCACCTGGCCGAGATGCCGTCGGCCCCCTACTCGATGATCGACGTCGACCACTGTGTGTACACCCAGACCAACAACATGGTCGGCACTCTCAACATCCTGCACGCGATGCGGGACGAGTGTCCCGACGCCCACCTGCTCAAGCTGGGCACCATGGGTGAGTACGGCACGCCCAACGTGGATATCCCCGAGGGCATGTTCGAGCTGGAGTTCCGCGGCCGCAAGCAGGAGGTCATGTTCCCGCGGACGCCGGGCTCGTGGTACCACCAGAGCAAGGTCCACGACACGGACAACGTCATCATGGCCTGCCGGCTGTGGGGCCTGCGGTCCACCGACATCATGCAGGGCGTGGTCTACGGCACCCGCATCGACGAGATGGGGGACGACCCGCGGCTGATCACCCGCTTCGACTACGACCAGAGCTTCGGCACTGCCATCAACCGCTTCTGCGCCCAGGCGGTGGTCGGCTACCCGATCACCCCGTATGGCAAGGGCAAGCAGCGCCGCGGCTTCCTGCCCCTGCGGGACTCGATGCAGTGCCTGACCCTGGCCACCGAGAACCCGCCCGAGGCCGGCGAGTACCGGGTCTTCAACCAGTTCGAAGAGGTCTACAACGTCACCGACCTGGCCCAGAAGGTGGCCAAGGTGGCCAGCCAGATGGGCATGGACCCGACCATCCGCCGCATCGAGAACCCGCGGCAGGAGGATGAGGACAACTACTACAACCCGGACCACCAGAAGCTGCTGGACCTGGGCTACAAGCCGACCACCGACATGGAAGGCGAGCTGAAGATCCTGCTGAGTGACCTGGTGGCCAACCGGGACCGCATCGCGGCCCACGCCCACACCCTGACCCCCGACGTGCGCTGGGACGGCTCCCGCAGGGAGTGCGTCTACCTGGACGACGACGAGTAGCGGTCAGCCGACCAGCTCGTCGATCAATCCCCGCACATCTCCCACCTCGCGCTCGATGGAGTGGCGCTCGCGCATGAACGCGTGGGCGGCCCGGCCCATGGCCAGCACCTCCGCTGGGGGCATGTCGAGCAGCCGCCGCATCCGGCCACGCAGCTCTTCCTCGCTGCGGACCACGAAGCCGCTGCGGCCGTCGTCGATGATCTCGGCGACGCCGCCCACGTCCCGGCCCACCGACGGCACCCCCAGGTCGCCGGCCTCCATCATCGATCGCGGCGTGCCCTCGGTGTCCGAGTACAGCAGCAGCACGTCGATGTTCTCGAAGGCCGCCCGCGGATCCGGCGCCCAGCCGTGGAAGGTCACCCGGTCGTGGACGCCCAGGGAGCGGGCCTGGCTCTCCAGATCGTCCTGGCAGACCCCGCTGCCGTACACGTGGAGTTCGGCCGGCGCCGAGGCGGAAGTCACCGCCGCGAAGGCCTCGACGATCCGGTCCACCCGTTTTTCGGCCGAGAGCCTGGCGACGACGCCGAAGCGAAGGGGCCGGTGGACCGCATCGCGGGTGCAGCGCTCGGAGCCCTCGATGCCGATGGGGATCACCCGGATCCGGGCGTCATCGATGCCAAAGGCCCGCACCAGGTCTGCGTCGTGTCCATTGATGGTCACGATCCGGTCGGCCCTCCGCATGGCGAACCCCACCAGCGCCCGATAGCCTCCCACCAGCGCCGCGTGGCGCGCCGGCGGGACCGGATCACCGGCCAGGTGGACAACGTGGGGCACGGCCCGCCGGCCACCCAGCCCCTGAAGCAGCGCCGAGCTGCTCGCCAGCAGGTTGGCCCAGACGAACATGCTGACCACGGCGTCCGGGCGCCAGGCGCGCACCGCTCGGTGGACGCCGGCCAACCCCGGCAGCACGGTCACGCGGCCAGGCCGCCCCAGGCTCCGGCTCTCGAGCACCTCCGCCCCGGCCGCCTCCAGCAGCTCTCGCACCTTGCCGTCACCCGGGTTGCACAGCACGCCCAGCTGCGCGTGCTCCCCCAGATGATTCGCCCACAACCGCAGCCGGCGAATGCTGCCGCCCACCGCCGACAGCGGCGTGCAGATCACCAGGATCCGATGGCTCATCGGCGCTCCGCGGAGACGGCCATCGACGGCGACCGCGACAACGTGAACACCGCGCAGATCAGCCCCAGGTAGACCCACAGCTGCTTCTCGCCTCCGGCGTAGAACATCAACTCGACGAGCATCCCGGTGAAACCCGCGATCAAGCACAGCGAGCGGGCCTGGATCGCGGCCGCGCGGTGGCGGGTGAGCTGGTACATCATCTTGATGGTGAGGGCGAAGAGCGCGAGCAGCGGCAGCAAGCCGATCAGCCCCGCATCGACGGCGTTGACCAGGAAGAAGTTGTGGATGTACAGACCCATTTGCCCGATGCGGAAGATCTCCTCGTGGGGGATGCCGAGGACCGGATTGCGCAGGAAGACCTGGAAGCTCAACAGATCCAGATCGACGCGGGACTCGACCGTGATCGGCCGCAGCTCGTACGCGGCGGCGGCGAGTCCCTCGATCAGCCCCTGGAGCAACACGAACACCGCCAGCGCCAGCGGCACCAGGATCCCCATGATCGCAACCGGGTTCATCCGCCGTACGGTGCGTATCATCAGGTATGTGGCCACGACGACCACGGCCATCAGCCAGGTCGAACGCGAGGAGGTGACCACGACCGACCACAGCAGCAGCAGCAGCAGCGCTGTGTGGAAGCCAAACGAGGCCAGGCCACTCTGCCGACGGCGCAGGAAGTCGACAACGGGCTTGAGGACGAAGGGCAGGATGAACGCCACGTTCACCCCGTAGCCACCGCGATTCTGGATGAACCCCGACGATGCGTTGACCGTCCCCAGCAGGGCCGCCCCCGGCGCCTCGCGCATGTTGAGGAACTCGCCGAAGGCCCCCCAGCGGCCCACGATGCCGTACGCGGACAACAGCGTGCCCGCCGCCAGCACCAGCGCCGCGATCTTGAGCAGTTCGATGGTCATGTCCAGCTGCCGCTCGGTTCGCAGCAACGCCACCGTGGCGATGAAGGCGAAGGCGTACCCGGCCGTGGTGTACACCCAGGTCAGGGGTTCGGCGACTGCCAGCGAGGACACGAGCACCCCCGCCAGGAACAGCAACACCAGACCGATGCAATAAGCCACGTTCCGCGGCAGCCGCCCCAGCACCTCGGCAGCGTCGCGGCCGCGGAGCACCAGCTGCAGCCCGATCACCCCGATGGCGGCGACCAGCAGCAGGTCGTCGAACCCGGCGGTGACCGGGCCGATGGTCGGCTTGGGGTAGTGGACGAAGGCGAAAGGGTACAGCAGGTAGAACATGAACAGGAAGTGAACCGGGCGGGTGATCTGGGCCACCATCCAGACCACGGCCCCGACCCACAGCACCAGGTCGCTGCCTACGACCGCCGACACGGCCCCCACCGCCCCCAGGAAGGCGAGCCCCAGCACGAAGCGCCATTCGCCCCTCAACATCGGCGATCCCGCGAGCGAAGGTACTTGACGTACGCGGTGCGGGCCAGGAAGCGGGGGCGGCCCAGGTAGCCGATCCAGGACCGGGCACGCCGGCCGTGGGCCACCGCGAAGGCCCTGGCCAGCGCAGGATCGCGCAGGAGATCGAGTGGCCCGAGTGCGGGGATGTCGGAGTATCCCCGGTCGCGCAGCACATCCCCCGCGGCCAGCTCGAAGAGCCGCCGGTCGACCGGATCGAGTTCTGCCTTCCAGGCCTCGATGCGGCCAGCCTGGGGCCTGCTGCCGACCAGTGTGTGGATCCCTCGCTCGGCGCCGACGATCCGGTCCTCGTAGCCCGGTCCATCCGCCGTGCGCTGCCCGTCCCGGGGCAGCCCGACGAACGTCCGGATATCCCCCAGCACGCGGGGTGGATCGACGATCAGCTCCTCGTATCGCACCTCGAGCATCCGTACCGGATGGCGGGCAGAAAACGCGTCGACGTTGCCCAGCAGGTCGGTCCACAGCCGGGCTGCGGTCAGGGCATCGCGGACCATGGTCTCGCCGGGAGCGTACGGCCGTTCGGTCTTGGAGCGGGAGTTGAGCACGGCGCGGCCATCCCGCAGCACGTGGACAAAACGCGCTCCGGGCAGCGCGGTGGCGATCTGGTGGACGTGGAACCCGTTGGCGCCGTCCTTGACCACCCACACGTCCGCCTCCGGGCGATCCAGCGAGAAGTACATCTCCAGGACGGCCTCGACGAAGGCAACGATCGAAACCTCATCGCCGCCCAGGCGCGCGCGCAGTGCGTCCTCGTCGACCCGCAGGTGGTCCAGCCGAGCCGTCCCCCGCGCCCGCTGGAGCAGCTGATCCACCGTCCCGCCCTGCCCCAGGCCGCCTCCGCTCCGGGCCAGCGAGACCATCAGGTCGCTCTCGATGGAGACCCCGATATCGACGTACTCGTCCAGCAGCCGCGACAGCAGGGTCGAGCCCGAACGCGAGTCGTACAGCAGGAAGACGATCTGGCCCATCGGTCTCTCTTCGGAACGGCGGCGCCCGCTACAGGTCCTGAATCCGACGCTCGAGCGCGCTGTCGTCGGGCAGCTCCACGCGGGCACGCTCGTACTCCCGCAGCGCCGCATCGCGGTGGCCCAGATCCCGGTACACGTCGCCGAGCTTCACCCGGTTGCGGGCCATCTCCGGCTCCAGCCGCAGGGCACCCAGATAGGCGTCCCGGGCGCCCAGCAGATCGCCGTTGGCCCGCGCCAGGTCGCCCTCGGTGATCCGGATGCCCGAGCGCAGCCCCAGCGATTCCGCCGGTGCGTGGTCCCAGGCCAGCCGAAGCTGTCGCCGCGCTTCGCTGCCGTTGCCCGCGGTCACCTCGATCCGTCCCAGCTCCGCGAGCATCCAGGGGTTGTCCGGGTCCAGGGCGAGCCCAGTCTGCAGTGTCGACCGTGCGCCGTCCAGGTCCCCGCCAGCCTGCAGGCAGCGGGCGAGGGTGAGCCGCAGGGTCAGGTCGCCGGGGACGAGCGCCAGGCTCTGGCGCAGGGCCGGCTCGGCCCGGGCCGGTTCCCCGTCCGCGATCGCCACCTCGGCCACCGCCCGCAGCAGGGCCGGAGACGCCCCGGCGTCAACCTCCCGCCGCCGCGCAAGCTCGCGGGCCAGGGTCGAGCGGCGATCCTGCCGCAGCGCGAACACGACGAGCGCAGCGATCGCGTCCGGGTCGAAGCCCAGCGCGCGCTCGACCTCGTCCGGATCGGTGGTCAGCGTCAGCAACGGCCGGAACAGCACGTGGCGGCCATCGCCGTAGAGTTCGAGCGCCAGCCGCAGCTCGATCAGGGCCTGGTCGCGGTAGTCCAGCGCGCCCAGGATTCGCGAGGCGTACACGTGGGGGGACGGGTCGGCGGGGGCCAGGTACATGGCGCGGCTCAGCCAGCGCAGGCCCTCGTTGATCTCACCCCGGGCCTCGTGGGCGCCGGCCAGCGCGAGGGCGACGTCCGGCGACAGGGGGCGCCATCGCAGGTGTCCGCGGGACGCGGCGGCCAGGTCCGCCCCGACGGGCAGCTCCATCAGCCCGGCGCGGATCCGCCCGTGGCTGCCGTGGCCCAGCGCCCAGGGAGCGGCGAGCAGCCCCAGGGTGGCCAGCAACAGCAAGGTGAAGGAGCCGAGGCCACGCCCGCCGGGCCGGCCCGGCCGGGCGCCGGCCGTGCACAGGGCCAGCAGGCAGATCAACGGCAGGCCCACTCCGGCGAACTCGGGGCCGAAGTCGACAAATCCGTGGATGCCCACCGCCATCGTGGCCGACAGCGCCGCCCCCACCTCGGTGGAGTCCCGCCAGCGGGCGAGGGCCAGCAGCCAGGTGAGCGCCACGGCCAGCAACAACAGGCCCCCCACCGGCAGACCGAGCTCCACGAGGACCTGCAGCCACTCGTTCTCGACGAAGGAGCGCGAGCTGGCAAAACCTGGCTCCTGGACCTGGGGGTAGACGTCGCGGAAGGCGCCGCGGCCGATCCCCGTCCAGGGCAGCTCCTCGATCAGCTGGACCGTGGCGGGCCACGCCCGCACCTTGTTGCTGACCCGCTCGACACGGGTGAAAGGATCACCGAGGGCGGTGTCGTCCAGGCCGGCGCGGACCACTGGCAGGGCGATGACCACGGCCGTCGCCAGCACCAGCAGCGGTACGGTCAACACGAGGACGCGGGCGGCGCGCCAGCCGCGGGCGATCGCGAGGCTGACCAGGAATCCCACTCCCGCGGCGATCGCGACCCAGCTCGCCAGCGATCCGGTGGCGACGACCGCCACCAACATGGCCAGCCCCAGCCCCAGCCACAGCAGCCGGCGACGGTCGGGACCGAGCACGCCCAGTCCGAGGGCTGCCAGTCCTGTCAACTCGAAGAACTGGGCGGCGTGGTTGGGATTGACGAAGGGGGTCCGGAAGCCCCACAGGGTGCCGGCGGCCAGGCCGCTCTCGCTCTCGGGCCGGTAGAGCCACAGCACCGATCGGGCGCTGGTCAGGGTCTGCAGCAGGCTGACCACCAGCGCGGCCGCTCCGGCGGCGATCACGTACTGCACCACCCGCCGCTGCCCCCACTCGCGCCGCGCGATCTGGCGGACCAGCAGGAACGCCGCCACGGCTCCGGACAGTTTCAACAGTTCCCAGCTGGTCGCCCCCGGCGCATGGGACAGCCGGGCGGTGACCAGGCCCTCGAGGGCCGACCAGTCCAGCAGATCCAGCTGGCGTGGCACGAGCCGCCCGGCGAGATTCTCGGGGAGGGGGAGGAGCGACAGGGCCTGCCAGACCAATACCAGGCCGAGGACGACCCCCAGCGGGCTGGCGGATCCCGGTGGTTGGGTGCCGGCCGCCCGCGCGAACCAGGCGCCCGCGAGACAGAGAACCACCACGGCCAGCGTGCTGCTGACATGGACCGTTCCGCCGAGCAACGGCGCGGCGACCAGCGCGGCCAGCAGCAGCAATTCCGTCAACGCCGCCGCGCGGACGTCCGGCGGTCCCTGGAAGGACGCTGCCTCTCGGAGCGACGTGGACATCCTGCCCCCTTGTCGAGCGGTCCTCGCCGCCGACGGTTCGCTCACCATGGCCCATCACCGACGGCGGCACAAGTTCACCGCAGCCTCCGGTACCCCAAACCCTTCGAAACTAGTTAGAACGTATGTTGACGCGCTCGGAGAACTGTTCTGTCGGATCACACCATCGGGGGTTGACGATGCACGACATGCCAAATCATCGATTCTGGATCACGGTCACGCTGGCGCTCGCGATCGCGTGGGGCGGGCCCGCCGCGGCGGGCGACTGGCCCTATTCCCAGCATGATATCGGCGGGACATCTCGCACCGGGACGAGCGGCGCGATCAGCGGCGCCGAGCTCCCCGGACAGCTGCTCAGCATCGAGGTCGACGGCCTCGACCTGGGCGACGCCCTGCTCTACGAGGTCGGTGGGGACGGCATCCCCGACGTGGTCACCGCCCTGCGGGGCCGGGTGGCGGCGTACGCCGGCAGCGGCGCCGGCCTGCTGTGGTCGACCCCGTTGATCCAGGCCACCGACCTGGTGGGCATCTACGATCTCGATGGAGACGGGGTCGAGGACGAGCTGGTCGGCGCCTCGTCCGACATCGCCGGCGGCGTGTTCGTGGTCGATCATCTGACCGGCGGGCTGCTGTGGAACTACGGCCCCCTCGACCTGCGCTCCGGCGTGGACGCCCGCGAGGTGACCGCCGCCGACCTGAACGGAGACGGCGCCGTCGAGCTGATCTTCGCCGAGCAACTCTACGGCAACGAGTACCTGCACGTGGCCGACTTCTCGGCGGGGCTGGCCAACGCCGAGGTCATCGACACCGTGCTCCCGGGTGGCTACCTCAACTTCAACCGGTCGGTGGCCGGCGACTTCTTCGGCGTCGGCTACCCATCGGGATTGCTGGTCCAGCAATCCTCGAGCATGTCCCTGTTCGAGACCTGCTCCCCCGCTGACGCTGGCGCGGCCTGTACCCCCAGCGAAGGACTCTGTCTGTGCGATCGCGGCCTGTTCGCCGACGTCCACCCCTCGTTTTCCTGGGGACCGTTCTGGGCCCAGGACGTGGATGGCGATGGCGACGAGGAGGTGATCGAGTTCCAGGACAGTTCGCGCTATGGCTCGCAGATCCTGTTGCTCGATCCCGCCGAGGGCATCGCCTCCGGCGCGGCCCTGGCCGAGGATCTGGTGGTCTGGACCTACAACTACGGCTACTCCCAGCCCGAGACCTTCTTGCTGGTGATCGAGGAGGAGGCCCAGGATCTGGACGGCGACGGCGATCCGGACCTGGTGGTCACGATCTTCAACGACGTGGATGGAGAGGTCGACTTCTACGGCGTGGCGGCCGAGGACGGCATCCACCACCCGGACGCCTTCGCCGTGGCCGTCTTCGACGCGGCCACCGGCGAGCTGGTCCAGTCGCTCCCCGACGCCGTCGCCTGGGGGGTGGACGACTTCGACGGAGACGGCGTTCCCGAGATCGTCACCTCCCCGACCACGGCCTGGACCTACGGCGACGGCGTGTTCGCCTACACGGTGGAGTGTGCCCCGATCTGCACCCTGATGCCGGCCTGGGGCACGCCCGATCACAACCTGGTGCTCGACATCGACACCCTGGACGACGCCAACTTCCCGGATCCGTCGTTGATGCGGCTGGACAACGACCTGGACGGATTCCCCGAGCTGCTGGCCTACGACGGCCAGCATCTGGACATGCTCGACGTCGATCCAGGCGGCGACGTCAGCCTGCTCGCCTCGATCCTGCTCGACGACGACGAGGACGTCTTCCTCATGGACGACATCGGACACGCGCTGCTGTACTCGGGGGAGACCACCCGCATGATCGGCTACGACCTGGACGTGCTCGGACTGGACGTGGTGCCCCAGGGCCAGCGGACACCCGAGGTATTGGCGGTCCAGCTGGATCCGGCGGACGATCGAGCCGCGCTGGTGGTCGATGGCGCGGTCTACTGGACCGCCGCCAGCCCGGCCTCGCCGGCCGACGCCGACCTGCAGATGTTGCCCCACGCGCTGCTGGCCGAGGACTTGACCGGCGACGGCTACCCGGAGCTGGTGAGCTTTGCCCAGCCCGACGAGATGCCCGACGGCCGACTCGCCGTCGAGACCTGGTCCTTCGACCCCACCGATCCCGATGGCGACGGCACACCCTTTGGTCTGTTGTGGGCCTTCGACGGCGCGGCCGTGGAGGCGCTGAGCGGGTTTGCCCTGCGGGATCCCCGGGGCCATCTGACCCGGCTGGCGGACGTGGACGGCGATGGAGACAGCGAGCTGCTGTTCGCCCTGTTCGCAGCGGCGACCTTTGGCAATTCGATCCTGGCCCTGGACGGGGCCACGGGGGACTTCGCCCACCTGCTGGAGGTGGACTTCCTGGACGTCAACTGGCGGTTCGCCAACGACGTGCCGGTCTGGGTCGACGATGTGGTCGACACAGCCGGGAACGAGGGCGCCGACGGCCGTGACGACCTGTTCATCTCCGACCACCGCAACGTGCACCTGCTGCCGGGTGGAGCCGACGTGCCCGTCGCCGCGTACACGACGTCGTCGAGCCAGTGGGATGGCGCCTATGGCGATCTGGACGGCGACGGCGAGGTGGAGCTGGTGACGCTCTACGGCTCGATCACGGCCGCCGACATCGTGGCAGCCGACATCTCGGCGACGCCCGCGGACCTCTGGGATGCCCCCCTCGACCTGGATGTGCTGGCCAACTACAGCCGCGAGTCACTCGCGCTGGTGATCAAGGACTCCGACCCTGGATTGGACGTGGTCTACGCCAGTGCCTCGGGGTCTGTGGAGATCCGCGAGGGGGACAGCGGCGAGCTGGCCCCCGGGTACCCCCAGTACCTGTCCGAAGGCCAGATGCTGCAAGCCGAGGATCTGTATGCCGCCGCCGTCCTGGCCGTGGCGGTCTTCGACGTGGACGACGACGGATACGAGGAGCTGTTGCTCGGCGGAGGGGACGGGTTCCTCTACGCCATGAACGTGGACGAGGGCGAAGGTGTCGTGCCCTCCCTGGAGTGGACGTTCTCGCTGGGGACGCCCATCGAGGCGATCCGCATCGCCGACGTGGACGGCGATGGCCTGGACGAGGTGATCATCGCTGGCCCGGACAGCACCGTCCGCGCCCTGGACAACCTGGGCGTGTCCCTGGAGATCCTCACACCTCCGGAGGGTATCTGCCTCCCCACCACCGAGTTCAGCGTGACCGGTACGGCCACGGGGCTCGAGTGGGTCGACGTGTACATCGGAGGCCTGCTGGCGGTGACCGACGCGGCGGTGGTGGGCGGCGAGTGGGAGGCGGACGGCGTCGTGGCGGCTGGAACCGGTACCTGGGAGGTGGAGGCGGTGGGCAAGGACGGCTTTGGAAACGTGCTGGCGTTCGACAGCATCCTCGTCCTGGTGGACGGGGACGACGACGGTGACGGCTTCACCGTCTGCGGAGGCGACTGCGACGACACCAACGCAGACCTGACCCTGGCGGACGAAGACGGCGATGGCCAGTCGACCTGCGACGGCGACTGCGACGACGACGACGCGACGCTGAATGGTGACGATGCCGACGGCGACGGATTCACCACCTGTGACGGCGACTGTGACGACGCCGACGTCAGCGCCACCCCCGAGGACCTGGACGGCGACGGCTACTCGTCCTGTGACGGCGACTGCGATGACGCGGATGAGGCGCTCACCCCCGACGATCTGGACGGCGACGGCTACTCATCCTGCGCCGGAGACTGCGACGAGGACGACCCCAACGCCTACCCCGACGCCGACGAGGTCTGTGGCGACGGTATCGACCAGGATTGTGATGGCGAGGACAAGGACTGCGACGAGCCGTACCAGACGGATGACGACGACGACGATGGCAAGAATTGTGACTGCGACCTGGGCAGCCGTGACCCGCTGGCAGGCGCGCCCTCCGGTGCGCTGGTGACGGTGCTGGCGCTGCTGGGGTACTTGCGGCGGCGTTCCCGCTGATCAGGGGGGCGTCGACTGGCCATCGTCGTTGCCGCCCCAGCAGATCCAGTCTCCGCCGGCGTCGACCCCACAGGTGTGCTGGTACCCCCCGGCAACGCTGACGAAGTCGCCGCCGGGGACGGTCGACTGGCCCTTGCTGTCCCAGCCCCAGCACTGAACGGCGCCATCCGTGTCGATGGCGCAAGCGTGGGACAGGCCGGCGGCGATCCAGACGAAGTCGATACCCGACGGCGAAGCCTGCTGGCCGTACTCGTCCGAGCCCCAGCAGGCGACGCTGCCGTCGGCCCCCAGGGCGCAGCCGAAGCGGTGGCCACAGGCGATCTGGCGGAACTCGCCCTCCGGCGGCTCCAGCCTCCCGCTGTCCGGCTCGCCCCAGCAGACGATGCTCTGATCGTCCTTCAACCCGCAGGAATAACGGTACCCGGCCGAGACCTGGACATAGGTGCCATCCGGCGGATCGTTCTGCCCCTCACCGTTGCTCCCCCAGCAGGCTACCGAACCACCGAAGCGGACCCCGCAGGTGTGGCTGCGACCCGCGGCCAGCTGCAGGAACTCGCCGGTGGGGGCGTCCAGCTGGCCGGCGAAGGTGTCGTCCCCCCAGCAGGTCACCTCGCCGTCGTCGGCGAGGGCGCAGTTGTGGGAGTACAGACCGCTTATCTGCACGAAGGAACCCGTCGGCGCGTCGGTCTGACCGGCCTCGTCGGAGCCCCAGCAAGACAGGCTACCGTCCGCCTGGATACCGCAGCTGTGCTGCTGCCCCACGGCGAGGGTCTGCACGACCTCGACCGGAGCCGTGTCGTCGTCGCCGGTATCGTCGTCGGCGGTGTCGTCGTCCGCGGTGTCGTCGTCGTCGTCTCCGGTCACGTCGTCGTCACCGGTGACGTCGTCGTCGTAGTCCACCGGGATCTGATCCAGGTGTTGCTGGCAGGCGCCGCCGGCCACCACCACGGCGGCGCAGGAGAGTAGCGTCAGCAGGGTCCACCGCAGCAGTGCTGGTTCGGTGCAGGTCGATAACGTGGCGGGCGATCGCTTGATGTCCATCTACCTCTTCCCGACTGGTGGCGCCATTATACGAGGCTTGCTCGCCCACCGCCCAGGTGCTAGGAGTGGGCGTTCTTGTTCCCCATGACGCGCGCGCTGCGTTTGGATCCGGTGATGACGAGACACGACGACTGGGTATCCACTCTGGTTCTCTCCACGCTCCTGCTCGGCCTGACCCTGTCGGCCGGCTGCCCACGGGGCACGAGTATCCGCGACGACCCCTCCCTGAGCCAGCAGGTTGTCGAGGTCCAGGGCGAGAGTCAGCTCGGACCGCAGGACGTCTTGTTCGTGCGAGTCTACGCGGAGCCGGAGATGTCAGGTGAGTTCCGCGTGGATGAGGACGGCACCATCACCTTCCCGTTCCTCGGGGCGGTGTCGGTGATCGGCCTGACGCCAGCCGAGGTCTCCCAGTCCATCGCCTCCGGCCTCGCCGACGGCTACCTGATCGACCCGGTGGTCGCGGTCTTCATCAAGGAGTCCAACAGCCGCAAGGTGTTCGTTCTGGGCCACGTCAAGAAGCCCGGCCCCTACCGCTTCGCCGACGGCATGACCATCGTCGAGGCCATCGCGGTGGCCGGCGGCGTCGCCTCCAGCGGCGCCCCGAACCAGACCCGACTCACCCGGCGCATCGACGGTGCCGAGGTCAACTACACGGTCAAGGTATCGGCCATCAGCACCGGGGACGCGGCCAACGTCGCTCTGCTGCCCGGGGATATCGTCTACGTACCGCGCTCGCCGATCTAGGACCCGGTCTCGGACTCGGACTCGGACCTACGCCGGCTCGGGGCGATCGCCCTCTTCCTCGTTGTCGTCATCCTGGTACTGCGATTGGTAGCGGTAGGTGTAGTAGTAGTACGGGTACTGGTACCGGTAGCGGTACATGTAGTAACCCCGCCGGGCGGCATCCAGGTCCACGTCGTTGAGCACGAAGCCCAGAATGTTGGCGTTGACCGTCTGCAGCGTGCGAATCGCCTGGCGCAGTACGTGGCGGTTTGTCTTGTTCTGGCGCACCACCAGCAGCAGCCCATCGGCGTACTGAGCCAGGATCGAGGTGTCGGTCACCGCCATCACGGGCGGCGAGTCGAACAGCACCCGGTCGTAGCGCGAGGTCAGCACCTCGACCAGCTGCCCGAAGGACGAGGAGTCCAGCAGCTCGGCCGGGTTGGGTGGCACGTTGCCCAGGGGCAACAGGTCCAGGTTGGGGTAACCGGAGGGCCGGATCGCCTCGTCGATGGGGACCTCGCCGATCAGGGCCGCCGCCAGCCCCTGCTGCTTGTTCATCCCGAAGGTCTTGTGGACCCGCGGGCGACGCATGTCGGTGTCCACCAGCAGTACCCGGTTGCCCGACGAGGCCATCGTGTAGGCCAGGTTGGCGGCCAGGGTGGTCTTGCCCTCGCTGGGGCCGGCACTGCTGATCACCATCGTGCGCAGGCTGCGGCCCGGGGTCATGAACATCAGGTTGGTTCGGATGGTCCGGCAGCTCTCGGCGACGGTGCCGCGGGGCTCCCGCGCGACCACCAGCGGGCTGTCCTCCGCCCCCTCGGCGACCTCCTCCTCGCGCCCCTCGAACTTGGGCTGGATCCCGATGGTCGGCAGCTTGAACTCACCCTCGAGCTGCTCGTGGTGACGGATGACGGCATCCAGCCGGTCCGCGATGAAGATCGCGATCAGCGCGGCGCTGAGCCCCAGCACGACCGCCATGAACAGCACCCGGCGCAGCTTGGGCTCAAAGGGGCGCTTGGGCCGGGTGGCCCGGTCGAGCACGCTGATGTTGCTCTGCTCGAGCATGCCGGCCAGCTCTGCCTCCAGCGAACGATCCCGCGTCTGCTTGTACAGCGCCTCGGTCTGGGACAGGTCCCGCTCGAGGCGGTGGAACTCCATCTCCCGTTCCTTGAGGTCCAGCGCCAGCGCACGTTCCTGCTCGAGCTGTTCGGCGAGCTGTCCCAGCACGCGCTCCTTGGCCAGCAGCTCGGACTCCATCCCGTCGAGGACCCGACCGGTCTCCAGCTCGATGCTCCGCTCGATCTCGGCGTACCGGGAGTCGACCTGCTTGACCGGCGACATCTTCTCGCCGTAGCGGGCGCGGATGCCGGACCGCTCCGCGGACACGTCGAACATGTGGCTCTTGAGCTCCTGGATCGTCAGGTTGGCCAGGACCTCGGGGATCGCCTCGGTATTGCCCTGGGCGACCATGGTCTCCGACCGGTCCCAGCGGGCCTTGAGGTCGAGGTATTCCAGCTCGGCCAGCGTGTGCGCCTCGTTCACGCGCATGATCCGGTCGCTGGACAGGTTGATCGTGTCCTCGACCGTGGTGGCCAGGAAGTCGTGGTCCCGCTGGAAGGTCATCAGCGAGTCCTCGGCCGTACCCACCTCGGCCCGCAGCTCACTCACCCGCCCCTTGAGCCAGATGCTGGCGGTGTCCATCGCCGAACTGCGCTGGTTCTTGTAGTACCCGATGTAGGCGGAGGCCACCCCGTTGGCGATCTGCGCCGCCCGTTCGTCGTCGGTGTCCCGCACCAGAATCGCAAGCGCCAGGCTCTCCTGCATCGGCTCGATGTCGATACGCGACCGCAGGATGCTGACCGGGTCCTTGTTCAGGATCGCCTGGGCCTTCTCGGCGCCCGGCTCCATCCCCGCGACCCCGAGGAAGTCCTCGTCCGCGTCCAGCGACAGGGCCGCCACCACCTCCTGCAACACCTCGCGGCTCTCGATCACCGCCGGCTGGGTCTCGAAGTAACGCTGGTACTCCCATACCCGGTGGGACATCTGGTAGATGTCGTCACCCTCCTTGAGGACCTTGGGCGCGTTAAAAGCAACCAGCACCGTGCTCTTGGCCCGATAGACCTTCTGCTGCCGCATGCCCAGCACGCTGACCACCACAGTCACCACCACCAGCACGCCGAGGAACAGGAACACGTGTTTGCGCAGGATGAACAGGTAGTTGAGAAGCTCGGGCCACAGGTTCCGCCCCTCGCCGCTGTCATCGGGAGGAGTGGGGGTGGGCGGCGTTTCCGGCGGTCTCATCTGACTGGGGTGCTCGACGACTTGCACGTCCTATGCCTTTCGTCGCGAGGTTTGTTCCATGCCGCGGTCATTGGCCTGGTTTGGCGCTCGCGGAGCCCCACGGTCCCGAGCGTGCACGCATTACCATACCACGGTACCTTTGAACACGAATTCGCGTTCCAGCGCCATACACGTTCGCCAAATAAACGCGCACGCGCGGGCTGGTCTACCCTTGGAACCACGACGCGACCCGATGGTTGAAACCCGGGCGACATCATGAGCTTCGTACGCAAGGCTGCGGTGATCTCGGGCGGGACGATGTCCACCGCCGTGCTGGGCATGCTCCAGTCCGTGGTCATCGCGCGGGCGCTGGGTCCCGACGACACCGGACAGTTCCGGCTCGCGATCACCCTGAGCACGACGGCCGTGTCCTTCCTGGTGTTCGGCCTCAGCCAGTCGAACGTCTACTTCCTCAACAAGAAGAAGGCCGACCCCTCGGCGATCCTCAGCAACAGCCTGCTGTACTCCGCGGTGCTGGGAACCGTATCCGCGGGTGTGATCTACGCGCTGTTCACCTACCTCCCCGGCTATACCGGGCACTACCCCCGGGCGGTGATCGCGGCCTTCGCCGCCGCCATGCCGCTGCTGCACCTGGCGATCGTCTTGCGGCCGATCCTGATCGCCCAGATGCGCTCACTGGACTACAGCCTCAGCCAGCTCGTGCCCCGCCTCGCGGTGCTGGCACCGGCCGCCGGACTGGCCCTGGTCGGAGCTCTGTTCCTGGACGTGGCCCTGGTGCTGGTGGCCGTGTCCGAGGTGGTCGCCGTCGCTCTGCTGCTGGTCTACCTGCGAAAAAACGTGGTGATCCCACCCCGCCCGGACCTGTCCCTGCTGAGCCGCACCTACCGCTACGGCCTGCAGCTCTACGCGGTCAACCTGTTGACCATGATCGACCAGCAGATCGCCGTGCTGTTCCTGGGTTTCCTGGTGCCGGGCGAATTCGAGATGATCGGCTTCTTCACCCGGGCGATGGCGATCTGCGGGCTGATCCGGCTGGTCCCCAACTCCATCGCGTTGCTGCTGTACTCCTACTGGTCGTCCGCGGACCGCAACCGGCCCGAGCAGGCGCAGATGGTGCTCCGGTTCGCGGTGGCCACGGGGCTGGTGCTGGCGGTGGTGGTGGCCATCGCGGGCAAGCCGCTGATCATCGTGCTGTACGGTCGCGCCTTCCTGCCCGCCTACGCCCCGCTGATGGTGCTGGTCGCCCAGCAGGTGCTCTGGGTGGTGTCGCGGATCTTCCAGTCCCTCTTCTCCGGTCGCGGTAAACCGATGCTTGCGTCCTACAGCCTGCTTCTGTCCAATGGGGTCTCCGTCATCGGCTTGCTGCTGCTGATCCCCCGCTGGGACATCGTTGGCGCAGCCGTCGCGGTCACCGCCGGCCAGGCGTGCTGTGTGGTGCTCAACATGGTGCAGGCGCGGATCCACTTCGGATTGCGGATCGGTTCGTGCCTGCTGCTCCGCCCGTCGGACCTGGCCCTGCTGTGGGACCGCGTCCGGCGGATCCTCCGGCGGTGAGGAGCGAATGTACGTCCTCGGCAAGCAGTGGCAGGACGGCTACCTGGACGCCACTCCGGGGCCCGGATCGCTGCGAATCCAGGTCGCCCTCTGGCTCACCGCCGGCCCGGTGACCGGGGCCTTCATCGAGCGCCCCTTCAGTCCCCGGATGGTGTTGCAGTACACCCGCGACGTGGGCGTCCGCCAGGTGGCCACCAAGATCCGCTCGCGGCTGGCCGAGTCGCTGCGCAACCGCAAGGTCGTCGCCCTCGGCCTGGGCCACGTGGTCGCGGGCGCCGCCGATGCCTCCCTACCCCCGGGCACACCGGTGGCGTTCGTGGCACCCACCGCGCCGCCCTGCGCGGAGCGGCTGGTGCTGGACCCCCAGCTGGTCCGCGAGGTGGATCTCGCACGCATGGAGGCGCGGGGTGATGGCGCCGGACTGAGCTATGCGGAGCAAGGCCCACCGATCGCCGGCCTCGACGCGCTGGCGGGCTGGACTGCGGACGCGGGCCAGTCGCTGGACGGCGGCGTGGTGGAGTCCGCGTTCGAAGCCCTGTGGGCCTGGCTGGATCGGCCGCCGGAAGGCGCATTACGGGTGCTACCGCTCCCGGCGGCAACGGCCGTTCTCGAGCGCAGTGAGGACCCCGGGGGCCGGACCGGGCAGCTGGACGCGGCGGTCTTCGGCCTGGGCAACTACGCCAAGACCCAGATCCTGGCCAACCTGCCAAAGGGTATCCGGGTGCGCTGCGTACACGAGATCGACCCGACCCAGCTGGGTCCGGTAGCGGGGCTCGACTGGGCAGCCGATACCTCACCGCGATTGCGCGAGGGCGAGCGCTACGACGCCGTATACATCGCCGGCTATCACCACACCCACGCCGACCTGGCGGTGTCGACCCTGGAGCAGGGCGGCTACGCGGTGGTGGAGAAGCCGGTGGTGACCACCCGGGATGAGCTGGGCCGCCTGCTGACCGCCGTTCGGTCCCGGCCGGGGCGGTTGTTCTCGTGCTTCCACATGCGCCACAACCCCCTGTTCGACGACGCGCGGAGGGCGCTGGGACTGGCTGCCGGGGACCCGATCCACTACCACTGCCAGGTCTTCGAGATCCCCCTGCCCGAACGGCACTGGTACCGCTGGCCGAACTCGCGGTCCCACCTGGTCAGCAACGGCTGCCACTGGGTGGACCACTTCCTCCATCTCAACGACTTCGCCGAGCCCGCACGGACGGATGTCTGGATGGGGGGAAACGGGGACACCCACGTGAGCGTGGAGCTGGCCAACGGAGCCGTGCTGGGCCTCCACCTGACCCACGAGGGCAGTCCGCGGGTGGGGGTGCGCCAGCACGTGGAGTTGCGGGCGGGTGGCCGCACGCTGACGGTGGACGACGGCGCCCGCGCCGTCCTCGAAGATCGCCTCGGCATCCGGGCGCGGCAACGGATCAACAAGCTGGCGGTCTACGGCCGGATGTACCGGCGGATCGGCGAGACGATGCTGGCCGGCGGCGAGGGCGACTCGCTGGCGTCCATCGAGCGAAGCGCCGGCCTGATGCTGAACCTCGAAGCCCAGCTCATCGGCGAGGAGCGCTGATCGGACGATGACCGGCTCCGATCGCCCCCCCCCCGCTACCCGACGCGCCCTCCTGCTGGCTCGCGAGCTACAGGAGCTGGGCTGGCAGGGCAGCGCCTACCGGGTCGGTTTCGAACTCGGCCAGCGGCTGGGCATCGACCGCTACCGTGACGGCCGCCACGCGCGCCACCGGGAGCCCTCGGCGGGGGTCGACGAGGGTTGGGTCTCCCGCTCGCCCTTCGCGATTCCCCCGGCCAGGCACGTGCTGGAGGAGCTACAGGACGGCGCCACCAGGGCCGCCCTGCGGGCCCAGGTCGCGGCGGCCGACGCAGGCCGGATCATCGCCTTCGGCCGCTGGATCGCGGATCACGGTTCCCCCATCGACTGGCACCAGGACCCCGCCGGAGGGGCCCGCTGGTCCGACGATCTGCACTGGTCCCTCGCCCAGCGCGGCGGACCGGGGACCGGGGACATCAAGCTGGTGTGGGAGGTCGGCCGCTTCCCGCAGGCGTACGCCCTGGCCCGGACCGCCCGCACTACGCCGTCGCTCGCCGATGACTGTGGCCGCGTGCTCTCCGACCACGTGCGCGGCTTCATCGCAGACAATCCCTACCCCCTCGGGGTGCACTGGGCGTCCGGCCAGGAGATCGCCCTACGAATCATGGCCTGGGCCTTCGCCCTTCCGCTGGTTCACGCCACCACCGGCCTCGACCGGGAGCTGCTGCGATCCGCCGCGGGCGCCATCGCCACGGGGGTCGAACACATCGAGCGGCACATCGGCTACGCCCGGCACGCGGTCTACAACAACCACCTTCTGTCCGAGGCGCTCGGGCTGATGCTGGCGGGCCAGCTGCTCCAGGAACACCCGCGGGCGGCCCACTGGCGGGACGAGGGCCACCAGATCCTGACCGCGCAGGCGGGACGCCAGTTCTACCCGGATGGCGGCTACATCCAGCAGTCCCACAACTACCAGCGGCTGGCGTGCCAGGTTCTGCTGTGGGCCTGCGCCGTGGCTCGGACGGCAGGCGGAGAGCCCGACCCCGCCTGGATCGGTGCGCTGGATCGCTCGCTGGACTTCCTCGGGGCGGCGGTCAACCCGGACGACGGGCGGTTGCCCAACTACGGCGCCAACGACGGGGCGCTGCCGAGCCCGCTGTCCAGCTGCGCCTACAGCGACTTCCGCCCGACCCTGCAGGCGATGGCGGTGGTCACCCGCGGCGAGCGGCGCTTCCCGCCCGGCCCATGGGACGAAGAGGCGCTGTGGTTCGCCGGTTCGGCGGCTGCCGCCGCCCCCTACCGACCGGCGCCGCTGGCCTCACGTAGCTTCGCCGTCAGCGGACACCACCTGCTCCGGGGGCGCGACGGCGGTCATTTCGGCGCGTTCCGCTGTGGCTCGGTACTCGATCGCTTCTCCCAGATCGACATGCTCCACCTGGACGTCTGGTGGCGGGGCCACAACGTTCTCGCCGACGGTGGCAGCTACCTGTACAACGGTCCCGCGGCCTGGAACGCCCACTTCGTGCGCACGGCCAGCCACAACACGGTCCAGGTCGAGGACTGGGACCAGATGGTCCACGCCCGGCGTTTCAAGTGCCTGTACTGGACCCAGGCCGAGCTGCTGACCTTCGAGCGCGGGCACCGCTGGATGCTGGCGGCGGGTGAACACCGGGGCTACGAGCGGGAGCTCGCAGGCTGCGTACACCGACGGGCGGTGCTGCTGTTCGCCGACGAGCTGTTGCTGGTGGTCGATCGTGTCACCGGATCGGGCGTCCACCCGCTGCGGTTGCACTGGCTGGCCGGATGCCCCGGCGCCGCCACCTCGGACGGGCTCGCGGCGGAGCTGAACACCCCCGCGGGCCGCTACCGGGTCGCCGTGCTCGACGAGGACGGCGCGCCGCTGCCCCTCGATGTGGTCAGCGGCCGGGACGAGCCCCCCCGGGGCTGGCTGTCACGCCACTACGCCCGAAAGCGCGCCGTGCCGTCCATCGTCGCCCGCGCCGATGGCCCGCTGCCGTGCACGATGATCTCGGTCCTGGGCCCCCCAGGAGCGACGGCCCGCGCGCTCGGAGACGGCCGCTGGGAGCTGCAGATCGGGGGACGTAGCTTGCGTCTACGGCTGCGAGACGGTATCCCCACGGAGATCGCGCGGGAGGATCACCGTTGAAGATCCTGATCGTCCACCAGTACTACATCCTCCCCGGGCACTCGGGCGGCACCCGGTTCAACGAGTTCGCCCGCCACTGGGCGGCGGCTGGCCACGACGTCACGGTCATCAGCGGCACCCGCGACCACTTCACCGGCGAGGCGCCGGATGTTTACCACGGCCGCTGGATCACCCGGGAGATGGACGGGCCGGTCAAGGTGATCCGCTGCTACGTCCCAGGGAGTTACGGCCGCGGTTTCAGCGGCCGGATGTGGGGGTTCGTCGGTTTCACCCTGTCGGCCACCACCGGGGCGCTTCTGGCCGAGCGTCCGGACGTGGTGATCTCGTCGTCGCCGCCGCTGATCATCGCGGTGCCCGGCTACCTGGCCACCCGGCTACGGCGGCGCAAGGTGCCCTGGGTCTTCGAGGTTCGGGACCTGTGGCCCGAGAGCGCGGTGACCACCGGAGTGCTGCGGGAGGGTGCGACCCTGACCCGGCTGCTCTACCGGCTGGAGCGGGCCGCGTACCGGCGCTCGGAGCGGATCAACGTACTGACCCCCGCGTTCCGCGAGGACATCCTCCGCCGCGACCTGGCGCAAGAACACAAGATCGTGTTCGTCCCCAACGGGGCCGACACCGACCTGTTCAGCCCCGGCGACCGCGACAACGACATCCGCCGCGAGCTGGGCTGGGGGCAGCGTTTTGTGGTGATGTATGCCGGCGCTCACGGGCGGGCCAACGCTCTGCACCAGCTGGTGGATGCAGCGGAGATCCTGCGCGACCGGGACGACATCCTCATCGCCAGCGTCGGCGAGGGCCCGGATCGGGAAGAGCTGGTCCGCGACGCCCAGCAACGGGGGTTGACCAACATCCAGTTCACGGGCCCGGTGGCCAAGCGGCGGATGCCCGAGGTGGTCAACGCCTGCGACGTGGGCGCCGCGGTCCTTCAGGACAACCCGACCTTCCGCACCGTGTACCCCAACAAGGTGTTCGACTACATGGCCTGCGAGCGGCCGACCCTGCTGGCCATCGACGGGGGGGCTCGTGACCTGGTCTGCGACGAGGCCCAGGCCGGCGTCTTCGTCCGCCCCGAGGACCCGCAGGCCATCGCCGACGCCATCATCGCGATGAAGGACGATCCCGCGGGATGCCGCGAGATGGGGCGCCGGGGCCGCGAGTGGGTGGAAGCCAACGCCGCGCGGCCCGCGCTCGCCGAGCGGTACCTGCGCATCATGTCGGAGATGATCGGAGCATGAAGCTTCGCGAACGAGTGATCAAACGCGCTCTGGACGTGGCGGTCAGCGCCACCGGGCTGGCGCTGACCGCCCCGGTGATCGCGGGTACCGGGCTGGTGGTCTGGGCCACGATGGGCCGGCCGGTGCTGTTCCGCCAGCGGCGGCCCGGGCACCGGGGCGAGCCGTTCGAACTGATCAAGTTCCGTACGATGCGGATCACGGCCCGGGACTCGGTGGCCAACGACGGGGTGAGGCTGACCGCAGTGGGCCGGCTGCTACGGGCGTCCAGCCTGGACGAGCTGCCGACCCTGTGGAACACCCTGCGCGGTGACATGAGCCTGGTGGGACCCCGGCCCCTGCTGATGCAGTACCTGGATCGCTACTCGCCCGAACAGTTCCGCCGCCACGACGTCAAGCCCGGCATCACCGGGTGGGCCCAGATCAACGGCCGCAACGCCATCAACTGGGACGAGAAGTTCTCGCTCGACGTGTGGTACGTGGACCACCAGTCGCTGGCGCTGGACCTGGAGATCCTGTTCAAGACGGCGACCAAGGTCGTGCAGCGCGAGGGGATCAGCCACCCGGGCCAGGCGACGATGGCCGAGTTCATGGGCAACGACGGCGATGGCCACCGGGACGACGAGGAGGAGGGATGACACCGATCGTGGTGTACGGCGCGGGCGGGCTGGGCCGCGAGGTCGAGTGGCTGATCCGTCGGATCAACCACGTGAGCCCACGCTTTGATTTCGTCGGTTTTGTGGTCACCGATCGCTCCAAACTCGGTTTGAATCATTCGACGGAGCGGGTGATCGGAGACGAGGACTGGTTGCTGCAACGCGACGACATGGCCATCGCCCTGGGGATCGGTACCCCGGCGGCCCGGCTGGCCATCGGCGACCGACTCCGGGCGCGCCTGTCCGACGACCACTTCCCGGCGCTGTACGATCCCTCGGCCATCGCCGACGAGGATTCGCTGACGATGGAACCGGGCAGCGTGATCACCGCCGGCTGCGTGTTGACGGTCGGCTGTGTGATGGAGCGCTTCAGCTACCTGAACCTGGACTGCACGGTGGGCCACGAGGGTGTCATCGGTCCCGGCAGCGTGCTGAATCCGTCGGTCAACGTGTCGGGCGGCGTGACCATCGGCGAGGGCGTGCTGGTGGGCACGGGCGCCCAGATCCTGCAGTACATCCAGATCGGCGATGGGGCCACGGTGGGCGCGGGCGCGGTCGTGACGCGCGATGTGCCCGCGGGCCAGACCGTGGTCGGCGTGCCTGCACGCAGCAAGGGCTGACGCCACCCCTGACGGAATCTGATATCATGCCGCGCGGGTGGGAATGGCCTCGCGGACCCGGGAGCCGCGGGCAGGCAAGACCGGCAGGGGAACGTCCTTGACCATCACCGTGGCCCGGACAGCACAGGTCATCGTCGATCTATCGGTCCTTTCCCTCGCCTACTTCATCGCCTTCGCTCTCCGCCTCGAGTTCGATCTCAAGGACCACATGGTGAAGCTGCTGTTCTTCACCTGGCCCTACGTGATCCTGTTCCAGTACCTGGTGATGTCGTCGTTCGGCGTACATCGCTTCGCCTGGCGCTACATCGGGCTGCCCGAGGCCCAGCGGATCCTGGTGGCCATCGGCACCGCCACCACGGTCCTGGTCGGTCTGCGGCTGGGTCTGGCGCCCCTGGGTGGCTATACCCGCTTCGTGGTCATCCCGCTGGGCGTGTTGGGCATCGACGTCGTGATGGCCTTCGTCGGCATCACCGGCGTCCGGGTGTTGCGCCGCATACTCGCCGAGCGCCAGGAACGCCACTCCCGGCAGAGAGTGACTCCGCCGGTCACCCGCCTCACCCTGCTGATCGGCGCGGGCCGAGCGGGCGTGATGGTGGCCAAGGAGGTCGGCCAGAACCCCGATCTGGGTATCCGGATCGTCGGCTTCGTGGACGACGACGTGACCAAGGTCGGCACGGTGATCCAGGGGGTCAAGATCCTGGGGGGCACCGACGACCTCGCGACCATCGCCGAGGCCACCGGGGCCGAGCAGGCGGTGATCAGCATCGCCGCCGCGCCCGGGGCGGCGATCCGCCGGATCGTCGAGGTCTGCGAGGGTGTGCCGCTGCCGGTCAAGATCATCCCCGGCATCTACGAGATCCTGTCCGGGAAGGTGAACCTGACCCGCCTGCGCGAGGTCACCATCGAGGACCTGCTGGGCCGGGAGGCGATCGAACTCGATCTGCAGGCGATCGGCGCCTTCCTGACCGGCAAACGGGTCCTGATCACCGGTGCCGGCGGCTCCATCGGCTCCGAGCTCTGCCGGCAGGTGGCCGACTTCCAGCCCGAAGCGCTGGTGCTGCTCGAACAGGCGGAGTTCGGCCTGTTCGAGATCCACTCGGAGCTGCGCCGCGATCGGCCGAATCTGACCACGGTGCCCTGCATCGCCGACGTGACCGACGAGCGGCGCCTCGACGCCGTCTTCGCCAGCCACAGGCCCCACGTCGTGTTCCACGCCGCCGCGCACAAGCACGTGCCGATGATGGAGTGGAATCCGGGGGAGGCGATCAAGAACAACGTGCGCGGCACCCGCAACGTGGCCGACATGGCGGACCGCCACGGCGTCCTGGCGATGGTGCTGATCTCCACGGACAAGGCGGTCAACCCGACCTCGGTCATGGGCGCGACCAAGCGGGTCGCCGAGGTCTACATCCAGGCCCTGTCGCGCCGTTCGAAGACGAAGTTCCTCGGCGTACGCTTCGGCAACGTGCTGGGCTCGGCGGGATCGGTGATCCCGGTCTTCAAGGAGCAGATCCGCCGCGGTGGCCCAGTGACCGTCACCCACCCCGAGATGAAGCGCTACTTCATGACCATCCCCGAGGCCTGCCAGCTGGTGATGGAAGCCGCCTCCATGGGCGAGGGTGGCGAGATCTTCGTGCTCGACATGGGCCAGCCGGTCAAGATCGTCCAGCTGGCTCGGGATCTGATCCGGCTGTCCGGCTACTCCGAGGAGGAGATCGCCATCGAGTTCACCGGGGTCCGCGACGGCGAGAAGCTGTTCGAGGAGCTGTCGGTGGACGGTGAGGGCATCGACAAGACCCGTCACCCCAAGATCTACATCGGCAAGATCTGCGCCACGCCGATGGACCAGGTCGAGCCCGGCCTGGACCGCCTGCTGGCCCTGGGCGACACCGAGGACAACACCGCCATCCGAGAGGCATTGCGGAGGCTGGTGCCGGAGATGACGGTGCCGGATACGGAGGGCGGGTCCGAGGCCGGGTCCGAGGCCGAGTCCGAGTCCGAGTCCGAGTCCGAGTCCGAGTCCGAGGCCGAGTCCGAGCCCGAGTCCGAGTCCGAGGCCGAGTCCGCCGTCTAGATCAGCTCCAGTACCTCTCCGCCAGCGCCGCCACGATCCGCTCGGCGGCCTTGCCGTCCCACAGGGCCGGGATCCGGCCGGCCTTGCCGCCACCGGCGAGAACGGCCCGGGCTTCGGTGACGATGCGCGCCGGGTCGGTGCCCACCAGGGTGTTGGTGCCTTCGGTGACGGTGACGGGCCGTTCGGTGTTCTCGCGGATGGTCAGACACGGGATGCCGAGGGCGGTGGTTTCCTCCTGGAGGCCGCCCGAGTCGGTCAGCGCCAGCGCGGCGTCCTTCCACAGGTCGAGGAACGCGTGGTACCCCAGCGGCTCGGTGACGTGGATGCCGGGTACCAGGGCGTCGGGCGGGGTGTCGGGGAGCTCGCGGAGCATGGATCCGAGGCCAAAACGATCCACCATCTTGCGGCTCCGGGGGTGGATCGGGAACACCAGCGGGAGCTGCTCGGCGACCTCGGCCAGCGCGCCGAGGATGTGGGTCAAGTTCCCTCGATCGTCCACGTTGGACGGCCGGTGGAGGGTGACGATGCCGTAGCGGGCGCCCACGGGTACCCGCCTGGCCGGCGCGACCTGCTCCAGCCGGGCCAGCTGCGCGTGGAGGGTGTCGATCATCACGTTGCCGACGAACCGCACCTTGTCCGCCGGGACCCCCTCCGCGGCAAGGTTGACGTCCGCGTCCGGGCTGGTGGTGAACAGCAGGTCGGCGATGGCGTCGGTCACCAGCCGGTTGACCTCCTCGGGCATCCGCCGGTCGCCGCTGCGCAGACCCGCCTCCACGTGGCAGACCTGGATCCCCAGCTTCGTCGCCACCAGGCTGGCGGCCATGGTCGAGTTCACGTCGCCGACCACCAGCACCATCCAGGGTCGTTCGGCCTCGCAGACCGGCTCGAAGCGCAGCATGATCTCGGCGGTCTGGGCCGCCTGGGATCCCGACCCAACGCCCAGGTCCACGTGGGGCGGCGGGATCTGAAGGTCGCGGAAGAACGCGTCGAACATCCGCTGGTCGTAGTGCTGGCCGGTATGGATCAGCCGGTGCCGGAACGCGCGCTCGGGATGGTCGGTGTTCCAGCGTTCGAAGGCCGCTATCAGCGGCGCGATCTTCATGAAGTTGGGGCGGGCTCCGACGACGAGCAAGATCGTGGGTTGCTGGGATCTTGGCATGGTTCGGGTCCGCTCAGGCGGACCGCTCGATGACGAAGTTGGCGATGGCCTCGCGGTCCTCTTCGGCCATGTCGATGAAACTCAGGCCGTTGCCGATGGGGGAGTTCGGAAACCCCTCGCGGAACTCGGAGCGAGCGTGCATCACCTGCGCGTCGCAGGCGAAAACCCTGTCCAGCCCGGCAATCTTGAAGGTCACGTGCAGCCGCGCGCCCTTCTCGTAGGGCAGCAGCTCGTGGATGAACATGCCGCCGTCGGAGAGGTCGGAGGCGACGGTGGTGTGGATGGTCTCGACCCGGCGGGCGACGTGGACGGCGAGAGGGACATTGACGCGCGCCGATCGTCTGCGATCGGACCCGGAGCTAGCTTGCATGCCTTACCACCGCGCCGTGGCGAAAGGCTGCAGGCGACGTCGAGGTGCCCTGGCGGTGACCGAGGCGTACCTGGCGGTACGCCGAGGGAGCTGACGGGGCGGCCACCCACGGGGTGCATCGACGGCGAAGGCGGCGAAGCCGTCGACTGCGGGCTTGCAGTAGGTGTGGTGGTGAGGCATGCAGGCCACCCATGGACCTCGTTCAGTCCTCGTCGTCGGTCATGATGCCGACCGCGCGGATCCCGGTGCTCTTGATGATGTCCATCACCAGCACCGATTGTCCGTACATCGCGTTGTCGTCGGCCTCGAAGAACACCAGCTTGACGGTCTGGATCTTGAGCGCCAGCTCCAGCCGCTGCTTGAGATCGGTCAGGCTGACGGGCTCGTGGTTCACCTCGATGGTGTTGTCCTCGAACAGGTGGACCACCACCTGGGTCTTCATGTCGTCGGTGGGTTCCTCGACCTCGGCCTTCTTGGGGACCAGCAGCGGCATGCTCTTGGTCATCAGCGGCGTGATCACCATGAAGATGATCAGCAGGACGAGGACGATGTCCACCAACGGCGTGATGTTGATGTCGGCCTTGAGGCCGCCGCCCATGTCCATCGCCATCGTTCCGCTCCCTCTCCTACTCGATCCCCATCTCCTCGAGCTTCGCGCGCAGCTCGGAGACGGTGGAATCCTTGTCGGTCATCAACGCCACGTTCTTGGCCTCTGCCCGCTCGCAGACCGCCATCACCTTGCGCACGTCGGCGTAGCGCGCCGAGAAGTCGCCCTTGATCAGGATCGGCTTGAACGGCTCGGAGACGATGATGTTGGTCAGCCGCGTCTCCAGGATCTCGGAGGTGACCAGCTCGCTGCCCAGCCACACCTCGCCGTTCTTCTGCACGCTGACGATCACGTCCTCGCCGCTGTCGTCCTTCGAGTCCGCGTTGTCCGCGGCGGGCAGCAACACGTCCGCCCCCCGGGTCAGCATCGGCGTGACCACGATGAAGATGATCAACAGGACCAGCACCACGTCCACCAGGGGCGTGATGTTGATCTCGCTCTTGGGTCCGGTATGGCTACCCGGCGCTTCCATCCAGGTGCGTCCTGTTCTTGAAGAAGTAGTCGACCATCTCCGAGGCGCTGTGCCCCATCTCGATGACGAAGTTCTCGACCCTGCCGTTGAAGTAATTGTAGAGCCACACCGCCGGGATGGCGACGAACAGCCCGAAGGCGGTCTCGACGAGCGCCTCGGCCAGGTTCACACCCACCGCCTCGAGGCTCGAGCCCTCGGTGGCCATCTTCTGGAAGGTCCCGATGATGCCCAGCACCGTGCCCAGCAGGCCGACGAAGGGGGCCGTGGCGCCGATGGTGGCCAGGATCGAGAGCCAACGGCGCAGGGAGACCGACTCCTGCTCCACCGACCGGCCCATGGCCGACCGCACGGTGGACAGATCGGAGGTGTCCCCGGCCGTCTCTTGAAGGTCCCGGAAATCGAGGATCCCGGTGTTGACGATGCGGGCGAGGTAGGCGTGCTTGAAGCGTTTCTCCTTTGCGGCGCCGGACACCTGGCCCAGATCGCGTTGCTGGAGAAGCGAGTCCGAGAGCGCTGCGAAGCGCTTGGACTGGCCCTTGGCCATCTGGTAGGTGATCAACCGCTCGACCGCCACCGCGAGCATCAGCACTGACATGATCATCAGTACGATCGCCACGATCCTCGCGGCCATCGTCATCTCATGCCAGATTTCGATTAGCGAGATTTCCATCGATTGAACCTCCGGGGTTCCCTATCCGTACAGCGAGAAGCGCAAGCGGATCGTCATCCGCACCTTGGTCACAACGTTGCCCGAGCGCACCGGATCGATGCGCCATTTCTCCACGGCCTTGACGGCCTCTTTGTGGAACAGCTTCGGTCCCGCCTTGACCGTGATCTCTTCCGGGCGGCCGTCGGTGCCGAAGATCACCTCCAGCACGACCTCGCCCTCGATGCCGTTCTTCTTGGCCAGCGCCGGGTACGCCGGGTCAGGCTTGTCGACCCAGGTCACGCTGGACGCGTCCACTGCCAGGTCGAGGACACCTCCACCCCCCAAGGTGGTGCCCGTCCCACCGATCACACCGCCGACGACGCCGCCGATCACCCCTCCTTCGACGCCGCCCTCGACCCCGAAGTCGGTTCCCTCGACTACATCGGCAGCCGCTAGCTCCTCGTTCTCGGGGAGAGCCTCGACGTCCTCCGGCTGGACGATCTCGTCGGGCCGGACCTGGGGCTTCTTCACCTCCGAATTGGTCCTCTTCTTCGAACTGGACGCCGGGGGCGGAGGCGGGGGCGGGGGTGGGGGTGCCGCCGCGGGGGTATGGGTGAAGAAGGTCACCTCCACCTCGACGGGCTTCTCCTCCGGGTCGTCTTTCCGGGCTGCGACGCCGATGATAGCCGCCACCAAGGCCACGTGGAACAGGACGGAGATGATCACCCCGAGTGGGTTGCGGCGCTTCTTCAGGACAACTTGGGTCGTGGCTTCGAACACGGGGCGATCTTCGGTCCACGGACCCGGGCAAATCAACCCAGGGCCTCGGGTTGTCGGAAACCGGCGTGGCCGGCCGTTCCTGCGGTTCGACTCCCAGCGCGTCGCGAGGTTCCGTCCGCGCGCAAAAAACGTGCGTAGCGCCTCGCCCCGGACTGGACTTGTCTAGCACCCACCCTGGGCGGTGTCAAAGCTCTCGACCCGCCCAGGGAAGCGGTTCAGCGTACCAGCCGGATCCCCTGGATCCGCTTGACCACGAACGAACCGTCCGCGGCGCGGCGGTGGTCGTGCCCGTTGAAGGACGACACGCCGCCGTTGCCGGAAACCTGCTTCGGGGTCACCCGGGTCAGGGACAGATTCCCCATCTCGCCTGCGCTCCGGTACAGGATCTCGATATCGTGGCTCCGGTTGATCGCCGCCCGCACCAGGTCGAGGGTCTTGGCCGGCGACAGCTTGAGCAGATCCCCGCTGCCGGCCGCTCCGGGCTTGCGCCCCAGGTCGTGGCCCAGCCCGGCGATGGGACGGCCATCCCCGTTCAGCGCGGTGAACATCTCCAGCGAATCGTCCGACGCCATCTGGCGTGCGTCGATGGGCTGGAGGACCACCATCTGCCGCGGCGGGAAGTCCACCGGATCCAGCTCCAGGGTCGTCAGGCCGACGTCGCTGGCCCGCTGCTGGATGGCCGTCGTGGCCAGGTCGATCCGGTCCGCCGGAGCCGGTGGCCTCCGATAGCGCCGGACCCAGGGCACCGGGGTCAGTTCGCTCTCTTCGAGGCGCGCGACCAGCGCCTCGCGCGCCTCGGGCGCCATCGCGATCACTCCGGGCGCCATCCGCCGGTAGCCCGGCGCCACCTCCTGCAGGGCCTCCAGCAGCGCATCCTCCCTGTCCGGATGGACGGTGACCACCACCGCCTCGTGGAATTCCACGTCGCCGTGTCCGGTCATCCACTCGTCGACCGTACTGTCCACGTTCTGTGGCACGCCGTGGGCCGACCCGCCGCGCAGGAACCCCAGCAGCTCGGACCGGCGCCAGCCGGCGTCCATCGCGCCCCGGATGGTCTCCTTGGTCAGCAAATAGCCGTTGACCCGATCGCAGGCGGTGAACTCCGCCATCGTTCCCAGGCCGCGGAGCTGCTTCAGGGGCAGTCCGGCCGGGGCCAGCACCTCGAAGTTGGGCTGCAGGTGGAAGGAGAAGCCCTCGGCCGTCGCCGGCTCACCCAGCGGTTCCCCGGCCAGGACCTGGCGACCCGTGGCGCTCAGCCGCAGCACGGGGCCCTCGGCGCCCAGCCCCCGCTCGATGAGGCCAGCAATCTGGAGGAACTCCAGCGGCGGCGACGGATTGTAGAAGCCGCTGGGCGGCAGGTAGTACGTCTTGTGCACGAAGCGCTTCTGGAACACGGCACCCATGTACCGACGGCGGTAGACCGTGTTCAGCGAGTCCAGCGGCGCCCATCCGTCACCCTGGACCCGCGACAGCACATCGAGGACCCACGGCAGCATCGGCTCGGCGTTGGTGAAGGCTGCCATGTAGAGCTCGCGGCGATCCGCGGGCGACAGATCCAGCCACTCGTCCAGCCGTTCGGCGTCGGGGACGAGGTTGCCGCCCTCGACCCGCGCCAGCCCGAGCAGCTGCAGCAGCGACCGGTGCCAGTCCATCACCTTCTCGACGTCGCTCTTGCCCCAGAGACTGCCGAAGAACCCGGCGATCTCCTCCAGGTTCTTCTTGAAGACCTCACCCCTCTGGGTCACCCGCACGCCGTGCTGGCCCAGGTAGGTCAGCATCGAGACCAGGCTGAAGCCCACCGGGAAGTTGAAGTTGGTGTCCTTGCTGAGCCGGACGTTCGGGTCGGACGATTCGGCGGGCACCAGCCGCCGGGTGAAGTTGGCTGCGAGCACCTCCAGCAGGGGCTGGGGCACCACGTAGAACAGCGGCGGCGTCTGGTGGCTGTTGCCGAACACCAGCAGGCGCCGGCCGAGCTGATGCAGCACCTCGGCCCAGGCGTCCTCGCTCTGGCCGTGGGCCAGCACCAGCTCCTGCAGCATCCACGAGCCGCCGGCGATACCCCCGGCCTGGATCAGCGCGATGAGCGCCCGGTGGTGGGGTGTCGACATCTCCTTGAGCACCCGCCGCACCCGCCGCCGGTCGCTGAAGAGCTTGGCCATCGCACCCGCGATCGCCTCCGGGCCCTCGATCCGGGGATCATCATCCAGGTGCTTGTGCCGGTACGACAGCAGGATCTCACCCGGACAGGCGAGGAAGTACTGGCGAAGCTCCTGTTCCAAACGGTCCCTCACATGGAGATCGATGCGAGGTCGATGGCGTGGATGCCACCGGCCTCCTCGTCCCATTCCTCGATCATGTAGCTGTAGCCCTGCTCGGTCAGGAAGAGCTGGCGCTTGTGGGCGAAATGCTGCTCGCGGGTCCCGCGGGTGACCACCGAGTAGAAGCTGGCGAATGCGTCCTTGGGTCGCAGGATGCGGCCCAGCCGCTGCGCCTCCTCCTGGCGACTGCCGAAGGTCCCGGAGACCTGGATCGCGACGTTGGCGTCCGGAAGGTCGATGCTGAAGTTGGCCACCTTGCTGACCACCAGCACGTTGATATCCCCGGCCCGGAAGCTGTCGTAGAGCTCCTCTCGGGTGGCGTTGGGAGTCTTGCCCGTGATCAGCGGCACCTTGAACCGCCGGGCGATGCTCTTCAGCTGGTCCAGGTACATCCCGATGATCAGGATGTGCTCGCCCTCGTGACGGTCGACCAGCTCCTTGACGACGTCGATCTTGGCCGGGTTCTCCGCCGCGATCCGAACCTTCTGCCGCTCGCCGGCGGAGGTGTAGCGCATCAGCTGGTTGGTCGCGAGTTCGACCCGGACCTCCACACAACGCGCCTCGGCGATGAAGCCCTTGTCCTCCAGCTCCTTCCAGGGGACGTCGTAGCGCTTGGGGCCGATCAGGCTGAACACGTCCCCCTCGCGCCCGTCCTCTCGCACCAGGGTGGCGGTCAGCCCCAGCCGGCGGCGGGCCTGGATGTCCGCGGTGATCCGGAAGACCGGCGCGGGCAGCAGATGCACCTCGTCGTAGATGATCATCCCCCAGTCACCGGCCTTGAACAGTCCGAGGTGGGTGAAGGTCGCCTCGCCAGTCTTGCGGTGGGTGAGGATCTGGTAGGTGGTGATCGTCACCGGGCGGACCTGTTTGATCTCGCCCGAGTACTCCCCCACGTCCTCCTCGGTCAGGTTGGTCTTGTCCAGCAGCTCCCGGATCCACTGGCGGACCGCCGCGATCCCGGTGCACAGGATCAGAACGTGGCAACGCGCCGCGGCCATGGTGCCCATCGCCACGATGGTCTTGCCCGCGCCGCAGGGCAGCACCACCACCCCGTGGCCGCCGTCCGCGCCGCCGCTGCGGTAGAAGGTGTCCACCGCCTCGCCCTGATAGGCGCGCAGTTCGAAGGGTGTGCCCTCGAGGGTGCGGGGGCGCAACCGCACGTCCAGGGGTGCGCCGTCCACGAACCCCGCCCGATCGGCGACCGGGTAGTGCATCTTCAGCAGGGCCTGCTTGATCACGCCTCGGTTGCCCAGCGGCACGCGGAACACACCCTCGCGGACCGCGCCGCTGGTGAGCTTGAGGACCTCGCGACTGTGGGCGAGCTCCCGGGCGACCATCGGATCCGAGGTCTCCAGGAGTACATATTCGTCGTTGCCCGGCAGCAGCCGGACCTTGCCGAAACGGCCCAGGTTCTCCTCGATGTCGACCATGATGTGGGTCGGCACGTCGTACTTGGAGAACCCCTCCAGGGTCCGGCGGATGTCGGCCCCGGTCAGACCGGCCGCGGCCGCGTTCCAGATGCTCAGCGGGGTGACCCGATAGGTATGGATGTGTTCGGGGGATTTCTCGAGCTCGGCGAAACGGATCAGCTGATCCCGTGCCTTCTCGTGGAGCGGATTGTGCACCTCGAGCAGGACGGTGCCGTCCCCCTGCACGATGAGCGGATTGCCCGGATTGAACTGCATCGTCGCCCGCCTCGTTCGACCCCGGTCCGGCTCCTTCATGGTCCGGACGTACCTACCCCAAATTCAACGAACCATCGCGGTCGTTGGTCACTCGATAGCGTCGGCACGCGGCCGTCTTCCCCCTCAGGAAGACGCTATCCCCGGAGTGGCGTGACTATAGGATTACGTCCAGGGGCGGTCAAGAGCAAACAGAGGCGTGGGCACGAGTGTAGAACGGCGCCCGTGCGCGTAAGGCGCGTTCAACGGCCGTCGTCGCTGGCGGGGGCTGTGCCGGGGAAGGGCGGCGCCTGGTCGTTCCCCGGGATCTCGGTGGCCCCGACCGCCTCCAGCTCCTTCATCGCCTCCTCGGAACGCTCCAGATACTTCTCGAACTCCTCCTCGGACATGTCGTCCATCCGATCGAGGAACTTCTCGGTGCGCTCGATGTACTCGTCGTCGGAGAACGTCGATTGGTGGCGGATCTCGCCGTCCGGGACCTCCACCTCGACCTGGGTCTCGCCCTTGGAGCCGGACAGCGCAGCGGCGAACCTCATCTCGCCCTCGCCACCCGCAGGATCGGCCGCATAGATGGTCATCGTGTAGTTGCCATCTGCAAACGTCGCGGTGGTGTCGATCCGCATCTCCCCCGAGCGGCTGCCGATGGTCACGCCGGGGGGTGCGCCCTCGATCCGCCATTTCAGGGGATCACCATCGGGATCCACCGCCTGGAACACGAAGCCGTCGAGGCGGGGCTCCATGCCCAGCTGGCTCACGATCTGCGGGGTGGAGTTGGAGACGATGATGTCGCTGAACTTGAAGCTGTCGCTGCGCTTGTTGATGTCCGTGGCCGTCACCTCGACCGATATCCGATCATCCCGCTTGAACGATCCCCGGGGCAGGGTCTCCCCGCGCACGCTGCGCTGCTCCTCGTCGTTGACCCACCAGGTGTAGCTCACCCGGGCCGACCCGGGCGCCGGGTTGTCCACCCGCGGATCGGCGCGCAGGGCGCGGCTGGCGATCGGGGGATCGGGGTGCAGCCAGCATTCGACGATGTAGGGGCCGTCCTCCGGTTTGCGCTCCGAAGGGGTCGCGTCCTCGGCTTGGGCGCCCTTGGCACCGTCATCGAATACGGACGAGCCGGACGATCCGAAACCGGCGCTGCGTTGGGCCTGGTCTTCGGGCATCGGTGGCGGCGGCGTGTAGGTCTCGCAGCCAACGCCGACGAGGGCGCCCAGGGTCAGCGTTGCGATCCACGGTCGGACGGTCATCGGACCTCCCTGGGGTCGAACCCCATCGTGTCGGCCCCGTGGCGGGCCGATGTATTCCAGTCTACACGAGGGAAAGGCGTCGGGCGCCTCACGCCTGCTCAGTGAATCGTCGTTGGCGGACCGCGGTCGGGGTCGCGCCACAGGGGCCTGCCCGCCTCGTCGGGGGGCCAGGCTTCGGCCCGGCGCTCATCCAGCGCCTGCTCGGCAGCCCCCATCTCGGCCAGCTTGCGCCTGCGGATCCGCTTCCGCCGCGCCCAGCCGGCCACCAACAGCACGGCCGCCAGGCTCCAGAACGTGCCGGACCCTCCGAGCACGGGAAGCCAGCCATATCGACGCTTCAGCCGGGAGGCCCAGGAGTCCTCCAGATCGGCGAACGAGCGCCCTGTCGCAGCGGCCAACGCCTCGTCCGCGCTGGCCCCATCCGCCATCGACGCGACCACCTCGGCCACGGCCTCGTCCCCGTAGCGGTGGCGCAGGAAGAGCACAAAATCCCGGCTCTCGGCGTACGCGATCCGGGCCCGCGTCGGGTCGGTGGGGAAGCGCCGGGTCAGCGAACTCAGGGGGATCAGTCCGCCCCCCACCGCGGCCCGGGTCAAGGTGGCGCCGGTGCCCAGATCGAACTCGCCGGCCGCCACCTGGGCCAGCCCCTCGTCGAGCCAGCGCGGCGGATCGTCCTCGCCGAACCGCCAGTGCAGCACCACGTGGGCGACCTCGTGCGCGAAGACGTGGCGCGGGGTCTTCTCGCCGCTGGTGGACAGCAGCACGAAGATCAGGCCTTTGTCGGGGTAGGCGGTACCCGCGGCCCACGCCGGTGGATCCCCTGGCTGGATGGCGGCGAAGCTCTCCCGGGTCCTCGGCAAATAGGCGTGCAGGTGTGCCCGGGGGGAGTCCTGGCCGGTCAGGTCGAGCAGTTCATCCATCACGTCGTCGGCGTCGCCAGCGAAACGCTCACCCGCGCGGGCCGACCCGGAGGGGGCGTGGACCGTGATGTGCGTCGATTCGAATCTCTCCCAGTCCGTGGGCAGAGTGCCAGCGCGCGCGGGCCCGGCGGACATCCACAGCAGGCACAGCGAAGCGGCGGCGGCGAGGAATCGCCAGCGGCGCGGCCGGCGGGTCGGGAACTCGGGAACCACACGCTCCCACTAATCACTCGTGGGCAACGCGCATCACTTCTTCGAGGGTGGTGGCGCCGCGGGCCATCTTCTTGATGGCGTACTCCCACAAGGTGAGCATGCCCTCGGACAGGGCCTCGCGCTTGATGTCGACCGACGACGCCCGGGTCTCGACCAGCTCGCGGATCCGATGGTTGACCGCCATCACCTCGAAGATCCCGGTGCGGCCCCGGTAGCCGGTTCCCCGGCACAGGGGACACCCCGCGCCGTAGCGGGCCCTGAGCCGTCGGTTCTCGACCCCCGGGATGTGCAGCGACTGGATCTCGTCCTGGGTCAGCACCGTGTCGATGGCGCAGTCGGGGCAGATCTTGCGGACCAGCCGCTGGGCAACGATTCCGACGAGCACGCTGGACAGCAAGAACGGCTCGATGCCCAGGTCGAGCATGCGGGTGATCGAGGTGGGGGCGTCGTTGGTGTGCAGGGTGGACAGCACCATGTGACCGGTCAGCGCGGCCTGGACCGCGTACTCGGCGGTCTCCTTGTCGCGGATCTCACCCACCATGATGATGTCCGGGTCCTGGCGGAGGATGGTGCGCAGCGCGTTGGCGAAGGTGAAGCCGATCTTCGGCTGCACCGCCATCTGGTTGAAGTCCTCCATCACCATCTCGATGGGGTCTTCGATGCTGGAGATGTTCACGTGGGGGCTGTTGAGGTACTGCAGCGAGGAGTAGAGGGTCGTGGTCTTTCCGCTACCGGTCGGGCCGGTCACCAGGATCAGCCCGTTGGTCCGGCTGATGAAGTCCTCGAACATCCGTTGCTCGCGGGGGAAGAATCCCAGCGACGCCACGTCCTGCAGCAACACCGTCGGATCGAAGATGCGGGTCACCACCTTCTCGCCGAAGGCGGTGGGCACCGTGGACACGCGCAGCTCGATCTCGGCGTCGTTGAACGTGGTCTTGATGCGGCCGTCCTGGGGTCGCCGCTTCTCGGCGATGTCCATCCGCGCCAGGGTCTTGATCCGGCTGACCACCGCCGGGTGGACCTTCCTGGGGAGCACGTGGATCCGGTGGAGTACGCCGTCGATCCGCAGCCGGATCGCGGCGTACTCGCGCTTGGGCTCGATGTGGATGTCGCTGGCCCGCTGGTCGAAGGCGTAGTGGAACAGGTACCAGACCGCCTGGACCACCGGCTGGTCCGAGGCGTCGATCTCCTCCATCCGCTTGACGCGGGTCAGCTGCTCCAGGTTGCCCAGGTCGACCAGCTCGCCCTTGAACAGCTCGGCGGCGTGGTCCACCGACTTCTTGAAGCCGTGGTACTCGATGATGGTCTTGAGCAGCAATGACTTGGGCGCGACGGTGACCTCGACCTGCATTCCGGTGAACCGGGCGAGGCTGTCGACCAGGTCGTTGTCGAAGGGATTGGCGACCGCGATGGTCAGCAGGCCCCCCTTGCGGGCCAGGGGGATCACCAGGTGGCGCTCGGCGAAGGCTCCGTGGAAGGTCTCGGTGACCAGCTTGTAGTCCAGGGTCAGCGGATCCGGCAGTACGAACTCGTAGCCCAGATCCTCGGCCACCACCTTGGTGATGACCTCCTCGGACAGAACCTCGTTGTCGGTGCCCGGGATCACGAACCGGAAGCCCGCGACGATCTCCATCTCCCCCACCTCGTAGGGGATCCGCTTGTGGCCCAGGGCCTTGCGCAGCTCCGGGCGCTTCTGGAACAGGATCCGTTTCTCCTGGACCGAGTAGCGGACCAGCACGTCCCGCTTCTGGCCCTCGTGCATCAGGCCTTCCCGCACGAGGAGATCGCAGATCCGACCGAGGGTCGCGACGCTTGCCATGGAGGAAAGGTAGCACGCGGAAGGCGGGAGGAGTACGCTATCGACCCCGTGAGAGATCAGGTCAAGTTCATCGCCGTCGCCGGCAACCTGGGGGTGGGTAAGTCCACCCTGGTCGACTATCTCTGCCGCACCTACGGCTGGACCCCGTTCACCGAGCCCAACGAGGAGAATCCCTTCCTCGACGATTTCTACGAGGACATGCCGCGCTGGGCGTTCAACTCCCAGATCAGCTTCCTGGCCCACAAGTTCCGCATCCACCTGGAGTTGATGGAGACCGCCGGCACCGTCGTCCAGGATCGGACCATCTACGAGGACGCCGAGATCTTTGCCCGCCACCTGGTGAAGATGGGCGCGATGGACGACCGGGAGTGGGCGACCTACCAGAACCTCTACACGGCGATGAACCGGGTGCTGCGTCCGCCCGATCTGCTGCTCTACCTCAAGTGCGGGCTACAGACGATTCGCAAGCGGATCCGCCAGCGGGGCCGGGAATCCGAACAGGACATCCCGGCGGAGTACATCAAGCGGCTCAATCGGCTGTACGGCAGCTGGCTCCGCCGCTACGACCTCTCGCCCGTGGTGGTCATCCGTACGGACAAGCTCGACTACATCTCGGACTTCGTACACCGACAGGATCTGGACGAGATCCTACGGCCGTTCCTTTCCGGCGGACACGACCGTTCAAGTTGACATGGCGCGCCCAAGGGAAATAGAACCTACGCGGTTTGCCTCCGTCGTCCGGGGCTCCTCGCTTGCCCCCCGATCGCCCGGGTCGGGCGCCACTGGATGACGGTGATCGTGAGGTAGGGGCGCCAGAGGCTCCCGAGAGGAACGTCGACCATGAGGATCGTTTGCGACAGCTGCGGGGCTGTCTACAAGATCGCCGACTCCAAGCTTGTCAAGGAGGTCAACAAGGCCACCTGCAAGCGTTGTGGTCACAAGATCATCATCCGCAAGCCCCGCGCCGCGGCCTCGGTCGAGGGCCCCAGCGAGCGCACGATCATCTCCCCCGGGGGGCCGTCCGCCGAGCAGGGCAAGAAGAAAAAGGACGAGAAGACGGTCATCACGACCATCCCGCAGCTGGAGAAGTACGAGAGCGCCGCGATGTCCGCGGGCGCCATCGGCAGTCTCACCAGCGAGCTGCGCACCATCTCCGCTCCGGCCGACATCCCTTCGCCGCCGGCCACCGAGAGCCTCGGGCCCGGCGAACACTCGTTCAACGGATTCGACAACCAGTCCCAGGTGGCTGAACCGGCGCCGATGCCGACGCCCCCCGAGATCCCGCCGCCGCCGGCCCCGCCCGGATCGGACGGCCCGACGCAGACCGGCGGAGTCATGGCCTCGCCGATTGCAGAGCCCCAGCTGCCGGAGCCGCCCCCGCCCGCGTACCCGGAACCGAGCCCGGCAACCGATCCCTATGCCTCGGCCCCGATGGCGGCCCAGCCTGGCGCCCAGCCGGCGATGCCCGATCCCCGCGCCGATGCGGCCGGCATCTCCATCGCGATTCCGCCCGAGGCTGGCCCTCTCTTCAACGAGGCCAACGCACCGCGCGACCGGCTCGCGGCCGAGGCCCCACCGTCGCCTTCGCAGGCCGACCACATCCACGATGCGGACCTCTCCAGCGCCATCAACCAGGCCCCGCAGCCGCCGGCCGAGTCGGCGGGGATGCCGGCCGCGGGCGAGGTGCGGACGGCGACCCGCGAGGTCGAGACAGTTCCCTACCACCCCAAGGGGGAGCTGGTCTGGATCCTGCTCTTTTCGCTGGTCGCGATGGCGGGTATCGCCCTGGCCACCGTGGCGACCACCATCCCGGTCCCCCACATGGGCACCGTGGGCTTCGGCTTGATCTGGACCGCCGCCCTGTCCACCTTCCTGACCTGCATCCTCAGCGGGTTCGGACGGCGCAAGGGCCGGGCCTTCGTCATGGCCATCCTCGGCCTGCTGCTGGGGATGGGGCTGGCCTTCGGCCTCACCTACGCCATGGGTGTCGTCCAGACCCAGTTCACGTCCCAGCTGAACCAGTTCGTCGGGACGGGGGGAGTGACCACGGGCTTCGACCCGTCGACCCTGCCGAACACCCCGTCGACCATCGACGAGACGGTCAGGACCGGCGACCCGGCAACCTTGCCTGCGGACGGCACGACCGACGCGGCGGGCGGTACCGGAACCCTTCCCGCCGATGGAACCGCGGAGGATCCGACCCCCGCGCCGGCCGACGCCGAGGACCCCACAGAGGCCCCCGACGACGCCGAAGCCAACGCCGACCCGCCCGCGCCGGCGGCCCCGGCCATCGTCTTCACCTCCTCGCCCTCCAGGGCCGAGGTGTACATGGACGGTCGTCGGATGGGCCGCACGCCCTATCGCTACGAGGCGGGACGGGCGAGCCGCAGCTACACGGTGACCATGAAGAAGGACGGCTACGAGGACACCACCGTGGCCAAGGACTTCCCCCGGGAAGGGGTCAGCTACGCCAAGGGCACGCTCAAGAAGGAGGAGCAGGAGGTCGCGGCGGCCGAGGATCCGACGCCGGAGCCGGAGGAGGAACTCCCCGAGTACACCGACGTGCTGGCCCCGTCGATCATCGAGGCCATCGTGGGCTCCAACGCTGCCGTCAAGCGCTGCTTCGCCGAGGCCAAGGCCCGCGACGAGGTGATCACCGGCAAGATCTGGGTCAAGTTCACCGTGTCGCCCAACGGCGAGGTCTCCAAGGCCCACATCGTCAACTCGGACCTGTCCGGGACCGACCTGGACTCCTGCGTGTCGGCCCAGATCAACCGACTGCAGTTCGCCGCCTTCCGCGGCAGCACCTCCAAGGTCGTCAAGTACCCCTTCGTGGTGAAGTAGCACCCGATCCCGCCCATCGACCTTCCCCTCCTGACGCCTGAAGCCTGACGCCTGGAGCCTTCCCGCGCTACACTCCCTGCGTGGAGGAGAAGTCCATGCGCACGTCGAAGTTCTCGGTCCCTGCGGCGGTCCTGATTCTGGCGGTGCTCTCGCTGGTGGCCATGATCAGCTGTGAGGTCGTCACCATCCCCGAACAAAACCCGGACTCCGAGTCGTTCTACGCAGGTGATGCGGACGGAGACGGTTACAGCAACGAACTGGACTGCGACGACCACGTGGCGTCGGTCTACCCCGGGGCCACCGAGCTCTGCGATGGCCTGGACAACGACTGCGACGGCGAGCTGCCCGACGACGAGCAGGACGCGGACGCCGACGGCTACCGGGTGTGCGAGGCGGACTGCGACGACACCAACGCCAGCAGCTACCCCTACGCCCCCGAGCAGTGCGACGGGCAGGACAACGACTGCGACGGCGAGGTCGCCGAAGACGAGATCGACGGTGACGGGGACGGCTATGCCACCTGTGACGGAGACTGCGACGACACCGAGACCCAGATCAGCCCCGAGGCGGAGGAGATCTGCGAAGACGGCAAGGACAACGACTGTGACGAGTTGATCGACGGCGACGATCCGGACTGCGCCGCGGACGACGACGACGACGTGACGGGCGACGACGACGACGTGACCGGCGACGACGACGACGTGACCGGCGACGACGACACCACCGGCTGAGCCCCCGCATCCGATCCAGCTAGCGCCGGGCTCCGGCCCGGTTCAGCGCCCGGTCACCCGGCTCATGCACTCGGCGGCGAGGTCGATGATGCCGCCGCGGGGGCCGGCGGGGGGGATGGTGCGGATGGCGACCAGCCGCGCGCCCCGATCCTCGGCCTGACGCCCGAAGCTCTCCAGGCGTGCCTTCAGCCCCAGGGGCGAGATGGCGAGCATCGCCAGCTGGATGCCGGACAGTCCACGGAGCGAATCCAGCAGGGCGCGGGCCGAACCGAGGGGGATCGCCAGGCCGGGGAGGACCAGCGCGGGGAACGCGATCACCACCAGCGACTCGCCCGAGACGTCCAGCTCCCGCGCACCATCCGCCTCTTCGACGCGGGCATCGAAGTTCCGCCACGCCAGCTCGTCCTGCAGCTGACGGGCGCGCGACGCGCATGGTGGGCAGCGAGGGGCGACCAGGATCAACGCTCGCACAGGGGCCTCCGGGGCCCGAAGATAACCACCCACCGCTCCCTCGACAACCCCGGGAACGTGGTGTACATAGCCGACTTCTGGAGCCGACCCCGATGAGCAGACCCCCCGAGGATCTCCCCTCCCTGCAGGCCCTGGTGCTGGGCGAATTCCAGCACCTGCTGGGCGAGCTGGCACCCGAGGGCGCCGAGCTGCCCGCCCTGTCGCCGACCGTGCCCGATCGCCAGGAGCACGGCGACCTGTCGATCCCCTGCCATCCCCTGGCGCGGGTGTTCCGCAAGGCGCCCCAGGCCATCGCCGGCGACCTGGCGGCCGCGCTGGAGAGCTCCCCGACGCTGGCCCGCGCCGAGGCGGTGAACGGCTTCCTCAACCTGCACTTCGACCCCGCGCGCTGGTTCGCCGCAGCCCTCGGACCGGTGCTGGCCGCGCCCGACCGCTACGGCCACTCGGCGGATCCCGGCGGCCAGCGGGTGATGGTCGAGTTCAGCTCGCCCAACACCAACAAACCGCTCCACCTGGGCCATGTCCGCAACAACCTGCTGGGCAACACCGTGTGCAACTTGCTGGCGGCCCAGGGACACGATGTGGTGCGCGCCAACCTGGTCAACGACCGGGGGATCCACATCTGCAAGTCGATGCTGGCCTACCAGCGCTTCGGCGAGGGTGAGACCCCGGAGTCCACCGGGATCAAGGGCGACATGTTCGTCGGCGGCTACTACGTCCGCTTCGACAAGGAGCAGTCCGGAGACGAGGGCGAGGTTTTGCTGGAGGGTGCCCGGGATCTGCTCCGGCGCTGGGAGGCCGGGGACGAGGAGGTCGTCGCCCTGTGGAAGCGGATGAACAGCTGGGTGTACGACGGCTTCGACCGGACCTACGAACGGCTCGGTATCCGCTTCGACCGCATCTATCACGAGAGCCAGACCTACCAGCTCGGGCGCGCCACCGTGCTCGAGGCCCTCGACCGGGGCATCGGCGAGCGCGGCGACGACGACTCGGTCGCGATCGACCTGACCGACGACGGTCTGGACCGCAAGCTGCTGCTGCGCAGTGACGGCACCAGCCTGTACATCACCCAGGACATCGGGACCGCCCAGCTCAAGCAGGACGACTACGGGCTGGATCGATCGATCTACGTGGTGGGCAGCGAGCAGGACTACCACTTCAAGGTGCTGTTCCTGATCCTGGGCAAGATGGGCTTCGAATGGGCCGCCGGCCTCCAGCACCTGAGCTACGGGATGGTGTACCTGCCCGAGGGCAAGATGAAGAGCCGCGAGGGCAAGGTGGTCGACGCCGACGACCTGATGGAGGACGTGGTGGCGTCGGTGCGCGAGCGGATGCTGGCGCGGGACGTGGAACTGCGCGGGGACGACGGCGAGGATCCGCGGGAGTGCGCGTCGGCGGTGGCCGAACACTCGGAGCAGGCCCTCGGGGAGATGGCGGCCATCAGCGAGACCGTCGGCCTGGGTGCGCTGAAGTTCTACATGCTCAAGTTCGGCGCGCGGAAGGACTTCACCTTCAAGCCCGACGAGTCCATCTCGCTACAGGGGGACACCGGTCCCTACGTGCAGTTCGCCTACACCCGGATCGTCGGCATCCTGCGCAAGGCGGGCATCGACCACGAGACCCTCGACGGGGCCCCCCTGGCTGCCGCCGACCTGGCCTCGCTGGGCAACCCCGAGGAGCGCGCCCTGTGCCAGCTACTGGGGCGCTTCCCCACCGAGGTCGCCCTGGCCGCCGACAGCCTGAATCCAGCGGCGGTCTGCGCCTTCCTGCTCCAGGTCGCCCAGGCATTCCACCGCTTCGTCCACGACCACAAGGTGTTGCGTGCCAGCGACGACGGGCAGGTCGCCGCGCGGGCTTGCCTGTGCATGGCGACCGCGGTCGTGTTACGTCAGGGGCTGGCCCTGCTGGGGATCGAAGCGCCCGCGCGCATGTGACGCGGGCACGAGGGAGGACGACCGATGACAGCCGAGTCCGACGCCAAGGTGACCGCCCTGCTGGACAAGATCACCGAGGAGACCACCAGGAAGCGTGAGGATCGGCGCGAGGACAAGTGGCCCGAGTACCGGGAGACCGAATCCGCCAGTCGCCGCAAGGAGATCCTGGTCAACCACTACCGGCTGGCGGCGATCCGCTGGGCGAAGGTGTGGTTGCCAGCCACCGCCGACATCGAGCTGCGGCAGGTCGAGAAGCTGATGGAGCTGTTCATCGAGCGGGACGGCGGCGGCGAGGGTGACGAGGAAGTGCAGCACCGGCGAATCGTGCAGGGGCTGGTCAACCTGGGCAACACCTTGTCCCGGATGCTGCGGAACATTCAGGGCAGCAACGCCGCCGCACGGCTGGCGGCCATCGAACACGTGCGGGCCGCCATCGAGTCCGGCGAAGGCCCGGCGACCATTTTCGAGCGCGCGGAGGAGTACCGTCCGCAAGTGCTCCAGGACGAGGGGATCCCCGTCGACGTCCGCGACTGATGAAGGGTTGTTGTCGGTGACCGGAGAAGCTACAGTCGGGGCCAGGTCGAAAGAGCAGCGATGAGCAACAACACGACGATGATCGACCAGGCGCTGCTGCCTCGGAACATGTCCCCCGTTCCCGAGCACATCATGGCGATGCTGCGGGTCGTGCAGGGACCTGCGGCCGGTACCGAGGTCCGCCTCACCAAGAGCATCACCGGTGTCGGTCGCGACGAGCAGAACGATCTCCCACTCCCCGACAGCCGGGTCAGCAACTTCCACATGGCCCTGTTCCACGCGGCCGGCGAGTTCCGGATCCGCGACCTGGGCTCGACCAACGGCACCTTCCTCAACGGGTCGACCGTGACCGAGTACGCCCTCCGCCACGGGGACTGGATCCAGGTGGGTGGCTGCGTCATGCGCTTCGAGATCGAGCGGATCACGACGGATATCACGGGGAACTAGGCGTCAGGCGTCAGGCGTCAGCCTTCAGCAAAGAAGAGGAACGCTAGAACGCGATCCAGGCGCCGACGTGGAAGGCCACGCCGGGGTGCATGGGTAGGATCCGCGAGGTGTCCAGGTCATCGGCGTCGGCCCGATCGACAAATCCGTGGGTCAGGGCCGGCTCCACCGCCAGCGCGAAGCCCACCGATCCCTCCGGGCGGATGGCGATGCCCAGCCGTAGCCGGTGCTGGAGCTGGGTCAGATGGGGCTCGCGGACCTTGGCCGGCGGGAGCCACGCCTGGCTGGCGTCCTCCGGCGGCGTGATGGCGGAGAGCTGCCGATCGACGGCGAACTCGTACAGACCGATCAGGCTCACCAGCTCCGTCGCCCGGATCTCGAAGGTGAAACGGAGGTAGGGCGTCAACGACAGCCAGCCCGCGGGATCCGCTCGCGAGGTCCAACCGTCGGCCTCGGCGACCAGGTCGGTCCGATCCCCCTCGGCGACCCGCCAGACGGTGGGACCGACCCCGAGGGTCGCGTACAGCTGCGACGGCGATTCCGGGGCCAGCAGCGCTATCCCGCCGCCGATCCGGCCACGGATGCCTTGCCCTCCCACGACGAACGGGCTGGTCCGGCCCAGCTCGCCAGCGACGTCCTCCCACCAGGCGTGGGCGTCCAGTTGAACATCGAGCACGAAGCGACCGCGCAGCCGCAGCAGGGCGGCGGCCTCGACGCCCGCGATCGACCGGTCCCCCAGCACACCCGCCGCCGCGCTGACGCCGATCCGGTGGGGCACCGCGCCGGCCGGGAGGGCCAGCGAGAGCGCCGTGGTGAGCGTCAGCAGGAGCGCTGGAAACCGGGTCACGCGAACCCCCGCGGGATCAGGGACAGAATCACAGCCTCTCAGATCAGGAAGCCCAGGCGCAGGCCGGGCTGGGGCACGAAGGGCACCGACGGGTCGAAGGTGACCAGCCCGTTGATGTCCAGGGCGAAGCTGAGACCGTGCCGCGTCACGAGCTGCAACCCCAGGTGGATGTAGGGGTTGACGCGCGGCAGGTAGTACTCGAGCCGCCCAGCCGGCAGCCTGGCGGAGTAGTGGTAGTCCAGCCCGGCGTTGGCCAGCACGCCGATCCCCAGTGACGGGGAGAACGCCTTGTTCACGGGCAGCACCGCCGCCTGCAGCCAGAAGAAGAAGGTGTGGCCGTCACCGGCCCCGATCCCGGCCTGGACCGCGGCGAAGCGGACCGGCAGAACCTCGAGGTAGCCGCCCACGGCCTGGGAGCTGCCGCCCAGCACCAGCCCCCCGCCGATGTGGCGGCCGCTACGTCCCCCACTGAAGGGACCGTGGTGGCCCCTGCAGTCCTCGGAGCCGCAGCAGGGAGAGCCGGACTCGATCTCGACCTCGGTTTCGGTCTCGGACTCGGTCTCGGTCTCGGACTCGGACTCGGTCTCGGTCTCGGTCTCGGTCTCGGTCTCGGACTCGCCCTCCGCCTGCGCCGAGTACCTCGCCGCAGCCTCCTCGTCCCCCGTCTGCCGGTAACACTCCGCCAGGTAGGCCCGCACGGTCGGGTCCGCCGGCTCCAGCTTCAGCGCCCGCTGCAAGAAAGGGATCGCGTCGCCGTAGCTGCCCTCCCGGTACAGGGCGAAGCCGCTGTCCCAGGCTTGTTCCCACGACATCTCGTCGGGCGAGGCCGCCGCCTCACCCCCGGTCCCCACCGCCCCCTCGGCGGCGGGGCCACCCTCATCGGCGGTTTCGCCCTGGGCGAAGGCCGGCGTGGCCCCGAGCAGCAGCAGTGCAAGACAACTCGACAGCAGACAGCGCAGCATCCCGTCCTCCAGGTGCGAGGGCAGTCCGGCCCGCGCGTGTTCCATGTATACCACGCTCCGTCGGCGTGTTGACGAGCCCTTGACGTGGGGTGAAGAGACCCCATGCTACGATGGCCGACGCCCTGGAGAGGGCACGGATCGGCGGCCGTGGGAGCTGGCGGCGGTCCGCACGGGAGTCCGAATGTGTCGCTTCGCGCCGGTCGCCACGCTCGCTATCGTCTCCCTTGCCTTCGTTCCCCGCGCCTGGGCCTACGGCGAGGAAGTGGATGGCTATCCCTCGATGGAGGAACGCCAGATCCACCTGTTCACCGACATGTTGCGCGTCGAACCGATGGCGTTCTGGGACGGCGAAGGCGAGTACGAGGCCCGGCGACCGTTGATCTACAACGGGGACCTGAACCACGCCGCGTACGAGTTCGCCCACGACATGAGGATCAACGGCTGCTGGAATGCCGACCACTCCAGCTGTGACGGCACCTCCTTCGAGGACCGGGTGTCGGCCCACTACCCGGACTACGTGGCCATCGGCGAGAACATCGCCATGGGCTACACCACCGCCGAGGGCGTGGTCTTCGAGGGCTGGCTGTACAGCGACGGTCACCGCACGAACATGCTGCACGCTGCCTGGAACGAGCTGGGCACGGGATACGACGCGGGTGGCTCGGGGGGCCCGTGGTACGTCCAGGACTTCGGTTCCCGGGGCGGCGTCGACGAACCCTATCTGACGTCGGGCGCGCACTGGCCCCATCTGGCGCCCCAGGGTATGCCCCTGGACTTCAACGTCGCCTACTACGACCCCGCCGGGGAGCCGCCCGAGAGCGTCTGGGTCGCGGTGGACACCAACTGCTTCGAGATGGAGCTGTCCTACGGTTCCGAGGCGTCCGGGATCTACAACTGGCAGCTGCCCGAGGTGGTCGACGAGGGTTGTGTCAAGTACGCCTTCGTGGCCGAGCTGGCCGACGGTCACGAGGTTCGCTTGCCCGGCGAGGGCTCGCTGATCGCCCGCTACGGCGCCGCCGAGTGTGATGACTACGACGCCAGCCCACCGCCCAGCCCCTGCACCCCGGGCGACGACGACGCGGTGGGTGGCTGCGCGGCCGCCGAGCCCAGGGGCTGCGAGACGGGCACCGACGGCGACGTGCACACCGAGAACGAGGTCGATTCCACCGAATACGGCACCTGCAGCCAGGGGCGGCGGCCGCTCCCCGGGCGCGGGAACGCCGCGTTCGTGCTCACCGGCGGGCTTCTCCTGGCCGTCCGCCGTCTGGTAAGGTCCCGGCGCTGAAACGACCGGAACACGGGTGACCCTGGTCGCCCGGAGGGGAAATCACGATGGTCCCGAACACCCGACTGACCCTGGTCCTGACGGCCCTGACGCTGGGCGCGCTGCTGGGGGGCTGCAAGAGCCGCGACGAGCTGATGCTCGAGAAGCTCGACAGCCCGTTCGACATCGATCACCAGGAGGCGATCGGCTACTTCGGCTACGAGAAGGGCCTCGCGTCGCTGCCCCTGCTCAAGGAGCAGATGACCAAGCCCGAGGGGCGGATGGACATCCGCAAGATCTGCGAAGCGATCGGCCCCGACGCCATCGACCCGCTGATCCAGATCATCAACGAGGACGTGACGGCCAAGCCCTATCCGTACACGGCCGAGGACCTCTTCCTCAACGCGCCCCAGGACGGCATCGAGTTCGGTGACCACGCCGGGCTGATCCGCGCGGGTACTGCCTGCGAGTGCCTGTGGTCGCTGGTGGAGGCGCCCGAGGACGTGGACAAGATGATCGACCTGTACCTGGCCAGCCCCGCGGTGCCCGAGAAGCCCTACATCTACCTGGTGCTGCGCGATCTGCACGACAAGGCCTGGAACGGCATGGCCGAGCGGGTCAAGCGTGGCGCGTCGGCCGAGCACAGCCACGAGATGATCCGCTTCCTGACCACGCCGATGATCTCGATGGACATGCGGGCGGTGGATGCCCTGTCCGGCGACATCCCCGCCGAAGGCCTCGAGGCGCTGCTGCAGTTCGATGACGTGCCGACCCGGATGTTCTATCTGAACGCCATGGCCTACGAGCACAACGATCCACTGATCGGCCCGGCCATGGAGCAGTTCAAGAAGGAAGCCAAGGAGAACCCGGACGCACCCCTCGCACCCCTGTGCGTCGGTGCGCTGATGGTCATCCAGAACATGGGCGTGGACAAGAACCGCGTCGCCGAGCGCTGGCTGGACAAGTCCCGGGAGGCCTTCTTCGCCAACAAGGAGAAGCTCGGCTGGACCACCTACGACCAGGTGCTCTACATGGAGCAGGCCGCCCACTACTACGGCGGCATCCTCCAGTGGTACGCCGTCACCGTCCAGGACTACGACCGGGTGGACGCGCTGTCCGAGCGGCAGCGCCAGCTGCTGCATCCGTCCGAGGACATCAAGGACTCGGTCAAGCCCAAAGCTGTGTTCAAGAAAGAAAAGGGCGCGGCGGAAGGCACCTAGGGGGCCGAGCGCGGTTGCTGCTGTCGGGCTCCGCCCGCAGCAGAACCTCGACCGACGCGACCGGCTTGGGGGGCCGCTGGCGGGCTTCGCCCGCAGCTTGATGGGGTCGCGTCCGAGGCCGAGACCGAGGCCGAGATCAGTCCATCCTCATCCCCATCTCCATCATCCATCCTCATCTCCATCTCCGTCCCTCCAGACCAAAGGTGCACGATCGGCTTGCCGGAGCTACTCAACGACATTGCGACTGATACGTGATCGAGTTTGGCGGCGCCCCTCTTCGCTCGTGGCGGCCCGCGTCGGCGGATTGATCCATGCCGCCCAGGGCAGCGTCCGCAGCGCAGGCCCACCGTTCACCAAGCGCTCAGGATGGACGCGTCTTTCCCCCTCCCGGCGCGAGCGCAGCGATGGCGCCTCCCCTCTCCCCTTCTCCCACATCCCCAACACACAGTGCTGGAGATGACGACACGACGGGCGATGATGACGACGATGTCTCCTCGGACGACGACTCCGCCGGAGATGACGACACCCCGAAACCGGACTGTCGCTGCGTGGTTGCGCCAGGGGCAACACTGCCCAGCACCACCAGCGCCGGCCTGCCCGGCCTCGCGCTGCTCGCTGGCTGGCTGTGCGCGCGCAGGCGAGATGGGTGACGGCTTTCCCCGGTGGTAGGATGGGATCGATGGACAGGGTGAGCCGAGCTCGCAGGCGATCGACCTGGATCGCCAGGGTGCAGAGGACCGACGACGACGACGATGGCTCGTTCGACGTGGAGTTCTGGCTGCGCATTCCCCCCGAGGAACGGGCGGCTGCCGCATGGCAGCTCAGCCTCGAGCTCTGGTCGCTGGCCGAGCCGGATGTGGACCATGAACGACGACTTTCGCGACATGTTGCTCGCGTTGTCCGAGGCTGAGGCCCCCTCCCCTTTCTTTCCATTTCTTTGACCCCCCGCCGGGAATCCCACACCATCCTTGCCCGTTGGACTAGAGGCGATCGGGGATCCCTGCGCCCACGGGAGGAAGTCATGACATCGCGCATTCGTCGGATGGTGCCCTTGCTGGTCCTGTTGATAGCTGCCCCGGCGCTGCCGTGTGTGGCGGAGGCCGATGGCGCCCGGCTGGCCATGAGCGAGGGGAGCTACCGGTCCGCGGCGCAGCTGCTCGCCGGGGAAGCGGCGAGGGCCGCGGACGATCCGATCCGCGGGCCCCACCTGCGATACCTGCAGGGGCGCGCGCTCCAGCTGGCCGGGGATCCCCGGGGGGCGATCCGGGCTTTCGAGCAGCTTGTCGACGACTTCCCCGACTCCGCCTGGGTCCGCAAGGCGCGGTTCTGCATCGCCGACAGCCAGGCCAGCCTGGGGGATACGGCCGGGGCCGCCGAGACCTACCGGGAGGGCACCGACGAGCTGCTCGGTCAGTCCCGGCGCGACGAGATCGCCCTGGTCTTCCGCAAGTACGCCCACGCCGCCTTCGCCCCGGACGAGGAGCGGGCGGTCCCGGACTTCGCCACCGCGCAGGTCCTGTTCTCGACCGTGCTGGAGCTGGATCCGTCGGACGAGCTGCGCCACGACGCAGAGCATCACCGGGCGATCTGCATGCTGGGCCAGGGACGGGCCGCGGAGGCGGTCCGGATCCTGGCGGCGCGCCTGGACGAATCCGACGATCCGCTGGCCGCCGAGGACCGCTACCAGCTCGCCCGGGCCCAGACCCGTCTTGACAGGGACGACGCGCTGCGCCAGTACCACCTGCTGGTCTCGCTGCACCCGGACCATCCCCGCGCCGCCGACGCCCTGTGGGAAGCCGCCGCCCTGCTCGCCCCCGAGGTCGCCCCCGAAACCGTCGACCCGGTGTGGGCGGTGGCGGACCTGCGCCGGCTGGTGGCGGATCATCCGCAGTACGAGCACAGCGAGAAGGCCCACCTGCGCATCGCCCGGGTTCTGGCCGCGGCAGGGCAGTTCGAGGACGCGCTGGCGGCCTACCGGGAGTTCATCGACGCCCCCGCCCGCGCCGCGTCCGAGCTGCGACCCGAGGCGATGGTCGAGCTGGGCCACCTCCTGGAGGGCCGGGGGGATCCCGAGGGTGAGGCGACCCTCCGCCGGTTCAGCGCCGAGTACCCCAACCACTCCGACTGGCCCGGAGTCCAGCGACACCTGACCGGCGCGGACCTGCGGTCCGGGACCGACCTCTACCTGGCCGGTGACCTGGACGGCGCGGTGGCGGCCCTGGCCCGCCACGCCGAGGCCAACCCCACCGAGGACGCCGAGGCCCGCTACCTGATCGGCCTGGCCCACTACCAGCAGGACCGGATCGACGAGGCGGTCACCGAGTTCGAGGCGGTGGCCTCCAAGTTCGCCCGGCTGCCCATCGGCGCCCGCGCCGAGTACGCCCTGGCGCGGATCGCCCTGGGTGAACGCCGGGACCCGGCCGCGGCCCGCGACCACGTGAAGCGGTGCCTGGAGCGCCCGTATCCCGACGGCGGCTGCTACACCCTCAACGCCGAGTTCGAGGCCGAGGGGCTCGACCTGTACGCCGACCGCCCCCTGCGCACCGACGAGCCGGCCCAGGTCTGGATGCGAGCCCGCAACCTCGAACGGGTCGAGCTGACCCTCCACCGCATCGATCCCGAGATCCTGATGCGCAAGGAGGGCTCGGTGGAGGCGATGCACGCCCTGGACGTGGAGCTGATCGAGCCCGACGTCCGCTGGTCCGTGGCGCTGGACGACGCCGCGGACGGGCTCGAGTGGCGCGGCCCGATGGAGCTGAAGACCCGGGGGGCGGGCGTCTACGTGATCGCGGCGACCGGCGAGACCGTGCGGGCCCAGGTCCCGGTGGTGATCAGCGACATCACCCTGGCCGTCCACCGACACCTGGGCGACCTGCTGGTCTACGCCCAGCACCGCGGCACGGGCCGGCCGATGGCGGGCGCCCGCGTCCTGATCTCCGACGGCGCGAGCATCATCGACGAGGGCACGACGGACCGCTTCGGCCTCTACCACCGGGTCGGGCCACCGGCCGGCGAGCCGCTGCCGTACCACTGTGCGGTGGTGGCGCTCAAGGGCGCCAGCATGGCCACCGCCAGCGTCGACGGCGAGACCCGCGACCTGCCCGACGATCTGCCCCTGGTCGAGACGGTCTACACGGACCGCCCGGCCTACCGCCCCGGCGACACGGTCGCCTACCGGGCGGTCATGCGCCGGCTGGCCGATCGCCGGCTGGAGACACTGGCCGGGACACCGGTGCGGGTGTCGCTGGTCTCCCCCCGCGGCTGGACCGTGGCCGAGCAGCAGGTGCGACTCGACGAGTTCGGCGCCGCGGCCGGCGAATTCCCCCTCGACTCCGACCCGGCCGCCGAGACCGACGGCACCGGCTCCTACCGCATCATCGTCGAGATGGAGGGTGGCGAGCAGGGGTCGATCTCCTTCCAGGTCACCGACGCCGCCCCTTCCCGCCGTCACATCGAGATCGAGTTCGACCGCGAGGTCTACGTGGTCGGGGACACGGCACGGCTCACCCTGCGAGCCGCCACCTACACCGGAGAGCCGGTGGTCGGCGCGCGCATCCACGTCGACTGGGAACACCTGGACGAACCGGTCCTCGCCGAGCCCACCGACGAGCAGGGGGGGACCACCCTGACCGCCGAGACCCTCAACCGCGGCGGCCTGAGCTACCTGGCCCTCACCGCCAATCTGGACGGCGAACCGGTGGAGGCGCATGCGAGGGTCCCGGTGCGCGACAGCGAGATAGAGCTGGATCTGGACCTGGATCGCGCCGTGATCCGCGCTGGCGAGGCACTCCAGCTCTCCGTGGAGGCGCGGACCGACGACCGGGGAGTCGGCGACCTGCCGCTGCAGGCGCGGTTGATCCACCTGGACCGACCCGCGGAGCCGGCGGCGGAGCCCGCCAATCCCTTCGACACGCCACTGTGGGACGAGCCCTTCGAACGCGCGCTGGCCGTGGCGAGTCCCGCGAAGACCGAGCCCGCCCGCGCCGCCGAGGTGGTCACGGACGGGGACGGGAAGATCGGCCACGCCTGGGAGCTGACGGTTCCGGGCCGCTACCAGGTGCTGGTCAGCGGCCGGGACGGACGCAACCGGGCGATCCGGGCCCACGCCGAGGTGCAGGTGATCGGCGCCGAGGGACCGGTGGCTGGGCTGGCGCTGCTACCCGAGGACTCGTCCCTGTCGGCGGGCGAACCGGCGCGTGTCCAACTGGTGGGCGCTGAACCCGGGCCGGTGGTGGCCCTGATCCAGGCCGACGGCATCGCCTCGGCAAGGGTCGTGCGCTGGCGCGGCGCGGGCGACGCCCTCGAGCTGCCGCTGGACCCCTCGCTCGCGCCCCGGGCCCGGGTGACGGCCCTGGCTGTTCGCGGGGATCGGACCCTCAGCGGCCACGCGGACCTGCGGGTCAGAGCGGCGCTGGCCGTGGACATCGAGGGCCTCGACGGGGAGCACACACCCGGCACCACGGTCCCGCTGACCCTGCACGTCCGCGACGAGGCTGGCAGGCCCGTGGATGCCCAGCTGTCCGTGGCCGTGGTCGCCTCCTCGCTGCTGGCCCAGTTCCCGGAGCGGCGGCGACGGGCCAAGGGGCTGTTCCTGGCGGACAGCCACGAGCTGTACGGATTCACCGAGGCGGCCGTGCGGTTCCGCGCAGAGGGACACGGCGCGGCCATCGACGCCGCGATCCTGGCGGAGCGGGAACGGCTGCGAGCCCGGGACGAGGGGCCGGCCAGGGCGTTGAGCCCGGACGACATCGACCTGATGGGCGAGGCCGAGGAGGTCTACTGGCTGGAGGGCGATCAGTTCGGAGCGGGCGGCCTGGGCTCGCGTCGCTCGGGTGCCGGCGGGGGTGGATACGGCCACGGCTCTGGCTCCCTCGGCGGCATGGTCGGCGGTGCCTCGGGCTACGGGCGCGGCGGCCGGGGCCACCAGATCTCCCGCTTCCGCGCCGAGTCGGCCCTGTGGATCGGCGACCTGCGCACGGGCGCGGACGGCGACGCGACCGTGGACCTGGACCTGCCCGCTCAGTCCGCCGCCTGGACCGTGGTGGCCGTGGCTGTGGATCGGCAGCGCCGTACCGGCGACGCCGTCGGCGAGCTGATCGCCCGCGCGCCCACCGCGGCCACGGTCGAACCGCCCCGCTTCGTGCGCATGGGCGACACGCCGGGGCTGGCGGGTAGCGTGCGGTCCGACGACGCCGGCACCTTCCAGCTGCAGGGGGCCATCGGTGCCGGGCGGATCAGCGCGGCGGACCGGGACCTCCCCGCTCGACAGGCGCTGGACCTGCACCTGGCCGGACACGCCCTGGACGGCGACGACGTGCTCCGGCTGGCGGACGGAACCCTGGGCGTCCCCTTCCGGCTCGACATGGCCGGCGACGGAGGATCGTCCAGCGAGACCCTGGCCGCCCGTCTGGCCCTGGCCGACCTGCCGCTGGAGCGCTGGACCGCCGGGCGAGCGGACCGCCCCCTCGAACTGACCCTGCCGGGCCCCGATGGCGCAGTGGGCCAGCGCCAGCTGATCATCGAGCTGGCGCCCGCGACCCTGCCGGGCGCCCTGGCGCTGGCGCTGCAGCCGACCTTCGTCTGCGCGAACTCGCCCTACACCCACGCCAACCTGGCCCGCGCGGCGACCGCCCTGCTCGACCGGCCGGCGGGCGCCCTGAGCGCAGACCAGGATCGCCTGGTCCGCGGTCTGGCCCGCCGCCACCTGGCCGCGCTGCTGGACGACTCCCCGGGCAGCGCCCAGCGGTGGGAGCGCCCCGGCCATGGCCACGACGGGACCCTGACCGCCCACGGTTACGTGGCGCTGGTGCGCGGCCTGCGGCTGGGGCTGTTGCCGGTCGAGGCCGAGGCCACGGCGCGGCAACGGGCGGACGCCGCCCGCAGCGAGTTGCTGCGGGCGCTGCGCGGAGACGCCCCGCGGTCGCGGCAGGCGCTGATCCTCGCGGCCCTGGCCGCAGAGCACGGCGACGAGGCGACCTGGTCGCCGGCCCTCACCCGGCTGCTGCGCACCGCCGACGATCCGCGGACCCGCGGGCGGCTGGCCGCCGCGGCCGTCGATTTTGGCGCCCGCGAGGAGGCCGAGCACCTGCGATCGGCCCTGGTGTCCGACGTGGAGGCGGCGCTGGATGGCACGGATCCCGGTGCGCTGGCCGCCGCCGCCGAAGGGCTGGCCGCCCTGGAGCCTGGTCACCCCTCGCTGGACCGCGCGGCCGCCACCCTGGAAACCCAGCTCGACAGCGCCTGGCTGCCCCCGCACCGGGTGGCCGAACTGGGCGGAGCCCTCGCCCGCCTGGGCGGTGCAGCGGGCGGGGTGTTCCCCGCGGCCGTCGACCTGGAGCTGCCAGACGGCACCCGCCAGCGCGTGGACCTCTCCGCGGGCGGCGCGCCGCGCATCGCCACCCTGGTGCCCGACGGCGCCGATCCGGTCGTGGTTCTCGAGCCGGTCGGAAGAGGTGCGATCCGCTACCGGGCGGGTTTGATCGGTACCGCGACCGAACCCGCCGAACACCACCCCGACGACCCCCGCCTGGGGATCACCCGCCGCTACCGGCGCCCGTCGATCCGGCTCCAGGGCGTTGACCTGCCCCTGGGGTTCGCTGCCCTGACCGGGCGCTACTCGCCGTGGCTCGACGAGCTGGTCTCCCTGCCCGTCGGAAGACAGAGCCAGGTCACCGTCGAGGTCTGCTACGGGCGCGACCAGAGGCGGGATCAAGAGAGGTCCGTCTGGGTACTCGAGGAGCTCCTGCCGGGGGGCGCCAGCGTGGTGCCGGGATCGGCATCCGGCGGTCTGTACGTGGAGCCGCGGGGCGACCGGCTGGTGGCCTACCTGGACGGCACTCGCCGCTGTTCGACCGTGACCTACACGCTGGAGGGGCGGACCCCCGGCGAGTACGGCGCCCCCGGCGCCCGCCTGCGCGGGCTGGACGACGGCACCGTGTTCGAGGTCGGCGTCGCCTCCCGGCTGACCGTGGTTCCGCCCCCGGCCGCGGGCGACCCGGCGTTGGCCGACGTCGAGCTGCCCGCTGGCTCGTTCCGCGCGACCCCCGACGAGTTGTACGCCCTCGGACTGGCCCAGGCCGAACTCGAGCGCTGGGAGGAGGCCGTCGCGACCCTGGAACAGCTGCTGGCCCTGGGCACGGTCGAGTCCGGCCGCGCTGGCAAGGTGGCTGCCCAGCTGCTGCACAGCGCGGTGCTGCTGGGCGACGAGGCCGGCATCCTGCGGGCCTTCGAGCTGCTCAAGGAGCGGGATCCGGCCTACCCGATCCCCTTCGAGGAGATCGTGGCGGTCGCCCAGGCCTACGAGAGCGTCGGCGAACCCCACCGGGCGTTGCGGGTCTACCGCACCACCCTGGCGGCCCGCTTCCTCAACGAGGCGCGGATGGGCCGTGTGCTGGAGTCCGAGAACCTGTTGCTGCCCTCGCTGCGGTTCGGCTCCGACCTGACCCGCGCCTACCCGGACCTGCCCGCGGTGCAGGGTTCCCTGTTCCACCTTCCCCAGATCTGGGCCGACCGCGCCGCCAGCGCCGAACACGATCCCGCCCTGCGGGCCCGCGGCATCGACCGGGACACCATGCTGGCGACCTCCGCGGACTGGATGCTGGAGTTCGCCGCCCGCTACCCGGACTCACCCCTTGCCGAGGAGGCAGCGTTCCACCTGGCCGGGACCTACCTGGAGCTGGACGACAACACCACCGCCGCCCGCGTGGGGCGCGGCGCCAGCCGCCGGTTTGCCGACGGGGCCTACCTGGACAGCTTCCTGTACATGCAGGGGCACGCCCACCGGGCCGCCGGACGGATGGGGCCGGCGCTGCTGCTGCTGGACCGGGTCGCCACCGGCTCGTTCGTACCCGCGGGTGGCGGTGCCCCCGGACCGTCGGAGCAGCGGCCGCTGGCCCTGTACTCCATCGCCCAGATCCACGACGCCCTCGGCCGCGGCGACCAGGCGTTGGAGTACTACGGTCAGGTCGCGGACCGCTACCGGGACGCCACCGAGGCCGTGGCCCAGATGGAGGCGGTGGTCCTGCAGACCGAGGAGGTCCGCACGGTGCCGACCCACGAGGACCCGGCGGTGGAGCTCACCGTTCGCAACGTGGCCGAAGCCGATCTGCTGCTGTACCGGGTCGACCTGATGCGGCTGTACCTACGGGAGAAGAGCCTGTCCAACGTCATCGGCGTGCGGCTGGCCGGCATCGAACCCAGCTACCAGCGCCAGCTACCCCTCGGCGCCCGCTTCCGCGAGCAGCAGGTGAAGGTGGCGCTGCCCCTGTCCCAGCCGGGCGCCTACCTGGCCCTGGTCAAGGGTGAGGGCCGCGAGGTGGGCTCGTTGCTGCTCTACTCGGACCTCGATCTGTCGGTGCAGGAGGATCGCAACTATGGCCGCGTCCGCGTGACCGTCACCGATCCCGCGGGCCAGCCCGTGCCCGAGGCTCACGTCAAGGTGATCGGCACTGGCGGCGGCGCGATCATGTCCGGCGACACCGACCTGCGCGGCGTGTTCGTGGCCGAGAACGTCTACGGCGTCCCGACCGTCATCGCCCGCCACGACGAGCACTACGCCTTCCACCGCGGCGCCCAGCAGGCCCCCCCGCCCCCCGCCGTCCCGATGCCGTCGAGTTCGGTCCACGAGGTCGATCTCCTCGAGCAGCTCCGCTCCCTGGGCTACGTCCAGCGCCAGGAGAACCGGGCCGCGTTCGACAAGGACGTCTACGGAGCGGAGTACGCAGGGGTCTCGGCGGAACAGCTGGAGTAGTGACGGGGGCCTAGTCGAAGACCACGAAGGAAATCGTAGTACCCGTTCTCGTAGACGTTCACCAGATCGTCTTCGGCCGGGTTGTACTCGCTCCAGAATCCGTAGCCCCGGTGACCAGCGCCCGCCGGGCGGCTCCCGGGCTACGGGGAACCTACCCGGCGCCCATCACGGCCGGGATCATCCTGCTGGCGTCCAAGGTGCCATTCCTGATCCTCGGATTGGCCACGGGCGAGACCTGGTACACGGTCACGAGCAGCGCCTGGCTCGCGACGGGTGTCGCCCTGATCGTCGTCGAGAGCATCGTCGCTGCGCGGTCCAGGCCAACGGAGGCGGCCGGGTATTCGCGGCGGGCCCGCCCGGCGCACGGGGCGCGAGCGCTGCTCCTGCCAACCACCCTTCGCGACGGGCGTCACGTCGCGCCCGGGCTCGTGCTCGCAGGTCGCTGGTAGGACGGGAGGGGCCGCGCGGCGCGGGCGTTCGGCCACCGAGTCCACGTTCGCCCGGTTCACCTCCTCCCCGATTGCGGTATGCTCCGGGCGCCCATTCCCGGAGGTGGTCATGACCCGCAATCCCTGGCTGATCCTGCTGCTGCTGCCGGCGATCGCCCTGCTCGGGCTCGGCTGTCCATCGGATGATGACGATGCGGCCGACGACGACACGGCTGGCGACGACGACACCGGCGACGACGACACCGGCGATGACGATACCTCCGACCCCTACGACCAGGACGGGGACGGGTCGAAGACCACCGACGATCCGCCGGACTGCGACGACACCGACCCCAGCATCTACCCCGGCGCCTGGGAGCTGTGGGACTACGAGGACAACGACTGCGACGCGGACATCGACGAGCAGATGCCGCTGCACCGCCAGTGCATGTTCCAGGGGGACTCCTACGATGGGCTGGCCACCGAGCTGGCGGCCCCCGGCGACGTGACCGGGGACGGGCTGGCCGACGTGCTCGTGGCCACCGCGATCCGCGGGGTGCTGGTCATCGAGGGCAGCGAGACGCGCTGCGAGTACGGCGGCGCCAGCACCGACCTGCCGACGATGGAGGATCCAGGCGCTGGCGAGGGGGGGTTCGGCTCGGTGATGGCGGCCGGGGATGTGGACAACGACGGCGACGCCGAGATCTTCATCGCCGCGCCGCTGGAGGACGGCGACGGCACTGGCGCGGGCGTGGTCTACATGCACGACCCGAGCGACGGCGACCTCTACGACATCGACGCCACCTTCCGCGGCAGCGCCGATGGCCAGAACCTGGGTCTGGCGATCTTCGCTGGCGAGGACATCAGTTCCGACGGCTTCGGCGACCTGGTGATCGGCGCGCGCAACGCGCCGGACACCTTCAAGATGTTCGTCTTCCTGGGCTCGCAGAACGGGTTCTCCGGCGAGCTGACCCCCGGTGACTCGGACGCGGCGGTCGAGGGCCCGATGGAGACCGTCGACGACGGGCTCGTGCTGGGCCACGCGCCGGACCTCAACGGCGACGGCGCCGTCGAGCTGCTGGTGGGGACCCCCAACGCCGGGATCAACGATGACGGCATGGCCTACATGCTGTTCAGCTCGCTGGTCTGGACCGGCCGCACGCTGGGCAACGCGGACGTCAAGTTCCTGCCCTACGGCTCGTCGGACGAGCGGCTGGGCGCCGACCTGGGCCCCACGGGCGACGTGGTCGGGGGCACCACCGAGGACTTCTTCATCGCCGCTCCGGGCTGGGACGGTCCGGGCACGGGCGCCGGCAGGATCCACATCTTCGGCGGCGACGAACACTCCTGGCTCGGCGCCCTGTCCGGCGAGGACGCCGAGTCGACGGTGGGTGCCTCGCTGGCCAACGACTTCGGCGAGGCCACCGTCGCGCTGGGCGACATCGAGCTGGACGGCAACGACGACATCGCCGTGCTCAGCGAGGACCACGAGGTGGACGACTACGGCTTCGGAGCCCTCTACATCGTCCGCGGCCGCAACACCGGATTGCCCGAGACCCACGAACTCTCCGAACGCTCCAGCGGCTACCTGGCCGAGGCCAACGACTACCTGGGCCCCTCCCTGGTCCTGGCCGGCGACATGGACGGCGACGGCTACGACGACATCGTGGTCGGCGACTACCTCAGCGGCTGGGGCGACGGCCGCGTCTACGTGATCTACACGCCCGAGTCTCCGCTGGCCGAGTAGCCGAGACCGAGACCGAGGCCGAGGCCGAGACCGATGTCACCCACCCGCAGCGGAATAGACTCCCGCCCCCACCCGTAGAACAGGCGTCCGTACCCGGGCGGAGGAGCGTCTTGCAGCCCTTCGTGGCGCGGTCTATCTTCATCGGACAAAATCCACCGGGCAGCCCCCGGGACGAGAGGCGACCATGGACATCACCGACTTCCTCAAGACCCAGTTCATCGAGGTCATCGAGTGGACCGACGACAGCGCCAACACGCTGGTCTACCGCTTCCCCGTACACGGCAACGAGATCAAGATGGGCGCCCAGCTGATCGTCCGCGAGGGCCAGATGGCGGTGTTCATCAACGAGGGCCGCTGCGCCGACGTGTACTCCCCGGGGCGCTACAAGCTCAACACCCAGAACATGCCGATCCTGACCAAGATCATGAACTGGCAGCACGCGTTCAACAGCCCGTTCAAGGCCGAGATCTACTTCGTCTCGACCCGCCAGTTCACGGACCGCAAGTGGGGCACCCAGAACCCGATCATGATGCGGGACGCGGACTTCGGCGTCGTGCGGCTGCGGGCCTTCGGCGCCTACTCGTTCCGGGTGATGGATCCCAAGACCTTCATCGAGGAGATCGTGGGCACCGACAGCAACTTCACCACCGACGAGATCGAGGGGCAGCTACGGCGCCATGTGATCAGCGCCTTCTCCGACGCCCTCGGCGAGGCCAAGATCCCGGCCCTGGACCTGGCGGCCAACTACCACGAGCTGGGCGAGACGATCGTCGCCAAGATCGACGAGGACTTCACCCAGTACGGCCTCGACATCACCGTGTTCCTCATCGAGAACATCAACCTGCCGGACGAGGTCACCAAGTACCTGGACAAGCGGGCAGCGATGGGGGCCATCGGCGACATGGGCCGCTATCAGCAGTTCCAGGCCGCCGAGGCGATGGAGGCCGCGGCCAACAGCGAGGGCGGCGGCGGCATGGCCGGCATGGGCATCGGCCTGGGCGCCGGCGTCGGACTGGGTCAGACCATGGCCGGCGCGTTCACCTCGGCCCAGGGCAACGTCGCGGCCCCGGTCGCCGCGGCCACCGTGCCCTGCACCAAGTGCAACACCCCCATCGCCCAGGGCTCCAAGTTCTGCCCGGCCTGCGGCTCCAAGCAGGGCCCGGCCAGCACGCCCTGCGTCAGCTGCAGCGCGCAGATCGCCGAGGGCACCAAGTTCTGCCCCGAGTGCGGCTCCAAGCAGGCGCTGGCCTGCCCCAAGTGCAGCGAACCCTACGCCGCGGGGGCAAAATTCTGCGGCGGCTGCGGCGAGAAGCTCTCCTAGCACGGCTGCTGGCCTCCCCTCCCCACATCTGTGAGAATCCAGCCCAGTGAAGGGCGGAGCCATGCGTCACCTCGTCATCTCGTTCCTCGCGGCGGCTGCGCTGTGCGCCGTCTCCGTTCCGGCTCCCGCCCTCGCCGCCGGGGCCTGGATGTCCATCGAGCAAGACGTTCTCGAGCCCGGGCAGAAGGTCGTGCTGGTGGTGGTGCCCGACGACGACCTGTGGCGGATGGAGCTCGAGGTGGTCCGCGACGACGGCCGGACCCAGGCGTTCCAGGCCGGCAGGACCGTGGCCGGCACCCGGTTGACCTTCAGCTGGAAGCAGGAGGAGGGGGAGCACTCGTACACCGTCACCGCCCTGCTGGTGGACCCCGACGGCTTCAAGGAGACCCTGGACGACAGCTACACCGTGCTCGTGGCCGGGCCCCTCGAAGCCAGTTTACCCGCGGACTCCGTCGACCTGGAGGCGCGGACCTTTCAGATCGTCAGCAACCGGCCGGTGGCGACCGTGCGACTCGAGATCATCGACGAGGAGCTGGTCAGCGTGGGCAAGCAGACCGTCAAGGTCACCGACTCGGCCGTGGGTCAGCCGACCACGATCCAGTGGGACGAGGTGGACAGCGAACACGCGATCTTCCGCATCACGGTGCGGGCCTACGACAACTGGCAGTTCTGGGCCGACAACGAGATCATCCCCTGGTCGCTGGAGATCCCCCACGAGGAGGTCACATTCGCCACGAACCGGTTCGACATCACCGACGAGGAGGCCCCCAAGCTGGACCGGGCCTACACGGAGATCGTCAAGGCGGTGGACAAGTACGGCGAGTTCGTCCAGTGCCGGCTGTTCATCGCCGGTTACACCGACACGGTCGGCGACCCGGGCTCCAACCAGACCCTGAGCAACAACCGGGCCCGTTCCATCGCCCGCCACTTCCTGGAGAAGGGCTTCGTGTTCCCGATCTTCTTCCAGGGCTTCGGCGAGTCCGCCCTGGCGGTGCCCACCGGCGACTCGGTGGACGAGCTGGCCAACCGCCGCGCCCTGTACATCCTCGCCGCCGACGTCCCGCCGAAGAGCAAGGACGTGCCGCGGGCGAGTTGGACCCGGTTGCAGTAGGAATGGGGAGGCGTCAGGCGTCAGGCGTCAGGCGTCAGGCGGAAGAGAAGAGAGTATGTCGGTTGCGGTGATCCTGGGGAGTGCGTTCGGGGAGGCGGTGCTCGGCGGCCAGGCGCTGGATCTGGCGATCGTGCCGACGCGCTTCGGCGACGCGGACCTGTACCGCTATCCGAGCGGCGGCGAGGACGCCTACGTGATCTTCCGCCACGGCGTCCCCCACCGCTGGCTGCCCAACCAGATCCCCTACCGGGCCCACGCCGCCGCGCTGCGGGTCGTGGACTGCCAGGCGCTGCTGGTGACCTCCTCGGTGGGCGTCCTCGATCCGGAGCTACCCCTGGACCGTCCCCTTCCGATCGGCGACCTGCTGATGCCCGACAACCGGTTGCCGGACGGCTCCGCTTGCACCATGTTCGCCACCCCGGACGAGAACCAGTACCACCTGGTCCTCGACGAGGGCCTGATCTCCGGCCCGCTCACCGACCAGCTCGAGGAGCTGGCCCGCCAGGAGTCGCTGGAGCCCGCGCCCCGGGCCGTGTTCGCCTACACCCCGGGCCCCCGCAACAAGTCGGCGGCGGACAACGTGTTCTGGTCCCGCGCCGGGGCACAGCTCAACTCGATGACCGTCGGCCCCGAGCTGGTCCTGGCCAACGAACTCGGCATCCTCTGCGCCGCGGTCGGCGTGGGCCACAAGTACTCGGCACCGGGTCAGCACGACCGGCTGGAAAGCGACGCGATGGCCGACTCCCTGGAGACCGGCCGGCGTATCATCGAAACCCTGGCCACTGCCTTCCTGGAGGGTGCCCGGCCGGTGGCCTTCGGCAACCGCTTCTACCACTACGAATAGGGCAGCGACGTGGACGACGCCGAGCGCGAGGATTCCGGCGGCCAGCCCAGCGGCTGGTGGCGCGACCGACGCACCCTGACCCGGGTGATCGGGCTGTGCGCGCTGGCGTTCTTCTGCATGCTCAGCTACGCCGTCGCTCGCCCGGCCTGCGAGTCCCTGTTCCTGGACGCGCATGGCAGCGAGGCGCTGCCGCGGGTCTGGATCCTGGTCGCCGTGTTCGCGGCGGTCAGCGTGGCGATCTACAACCGCTTCTCCACCCGCGTCGACCTGGTGACGCTGTACGGCGCGGTCTGTGTGATCACCGGGGGCCTGCTGGCGCTGTTGATCGTGGCGTGGACCCGCGGCGTCCCCTTCACCGGTTACGCCCTGTACATCTGGAAGGACATCTACATCGTCATCCTGGTCGAGATCTTCTACAGCTTCGCCAACACCGTCTTCCCGATCCGTAGCGCGCGCTGGTTCTACGGCCTGTTCGGGGTGTTCGGCTCCCTGGGCGGGATCGTCGGCAACCTGGGGGTGGGCGAGCTGTCCAAGCTGATCGGCACGGAGCACGCCCTGTGGACGATGATCCCGATCCTGACGGTCTGCGTCTTGATCTGCTGGGTGCTGGCTCGCCGCGCCGGGCACCGCCCCAGCGCCACCCGGGACAGCAAGCCCACCGCCGGCGAGGGATTCACCGCCCTGCGCCGCTCGTCCTACCTGCTGTGGATGCTGGCGCTGATCGGGGTGGTCCAGATGGTGATCACGCTGGTGGACTACCAGTACAACGGCATCGTCGAGGAGCTGTACCCCGACAAGGACCTGCGAACCGGCATCATGGGCCGGGTCTACGCGGTGGTGAACACCGGCACCATCGTGATGCACGCCGCGGTGGGCCCGATCCTGCGGCTGCTGACCATTCCCCGCACCTTGCTGACGATCCCGCTATTGCTGGGAGTCGCCGTGGCCGGGTTCGCCGTCCACCCGGCGTTCGCAGCGATGGCGGTGGCCAAGGTGGCCTCCAAGGTCTTCGACTACACCATCTTCCGCGCCGCCAAGGAGATGCTGTACATCCCGCTCGGCTACGCCGAAAAGACCGCTGGCAAGGCGCTGGTCGACATGCTGACCTACCGGGTGGCCAAGGGTGGCGCCTCGCTGCTGCTGCTGGTGCTCGCGCTGGGGGCCACGTCCCTGTGGATCTCGTGGATCAACCTGGCCCTGATCGGCGGCTGGGTCGCCATCACGGTGGTCATCGTCCGGCGCTTCCGCCGCAGGGTCTCGCGGGAGGAGGAGATCCGCGGACAATCCAGCTGATCCAGGCTCAGCTCCCCCGCAGGATCTCCGCCACCCGGTCCATGTCCGCCAGCCGCCCGCGCGCCGTGCCGAGCGCGGCGTCGAACCGTGCCGCCCCCCGGAAGGCCTCCAGCCCCTCGGCGTCCAGCTTGCCGGAGCCGGTCAGCAGCTCGAGCCCTTCGACCGCGACGGCGTGGGCAGCGGCCGAAGCGTGGAGCCGCGCTGCGGGTCCCAGCAGGGCGGCCGGTCCGGCGGAGTCCTCGGGCAGGGAGGCCACCTTGCGGGCCAGCGCCAGCGCAGCCTCGACCTCGGTCGCGAGCCGGGCCAGCTCGAACAGCACGGCCTGCTGGCGGAGCAGCCGGTTGCGGTGGCAGGTCAGCACCAGCTCGGCCAGGGCGTCCGCGGCCAGCGCCGCCGACTCCCGGGCTTCCGCATGGGGCGCATCAGCTCCTGCGGCGCGCAGGGCGGCGGCCTGGTCCCGGTAGAACCCGCCCTTGGATCGGACGGTGCCACGCCAGCGGTACATGCCGATGATGTTCTGCTGGATCTCCGAGGTGCCCTCGTAGATGGTCGTGATCCTCACGTCCCGCAGCAGCTTCTCCACCTCGAACTCGCGGATGTAACCGTAGCCGCCGTGGGCCTGCATCGCCGCATCGGCCGCGGCGAGCCCGGCCTCGGTGGTGAAGTACTTGGCCACCGAACCCTCGACGGCCAGGCCCCGTTCACCGGCGTCGATGCGCGCGACCACCTCGTCGCACAGCGCCCGGGCGGCCTCCAGCCGCACCGCGTGGGGCACGAGCAGCTTGTGGGTGTAGCCCTGCTTGGCGATCAGCGGCTCGCCGAACTGCTCCCGCTCCTTGGCGTAGGCCACCGCCCGCGCCAGCGCCTCGCTGCCCACCCCCAGGGCGCAGGCCGCAACCATCAGCCGGGTGAAACCGAACACCTCGCCGGCCTGCTCGAGCCCCTTGCCCTCCTCGCCGCCGATCAGCTGGTCGGCGGGTACCACCACGTCCTCGAGGAAGACCTGGGTCGTGTTGGAGGCCCGGATCCCGTGCTTGTACTCCGCGGGGCCCACCGAGAGCCCCGGCGTGTCCCGTTCCACCACGAAGAACGACGGCCCGCCCGGCGTCCGGGCGAGGATCGTGTACAACCCAGCCACACCCCCGTTGGTGATGAACTGCTTGGTCCCATTGAGCCGGTAGCTGGCGAGGTTGCTGCAGGCGTCGGCCATCGGCTCGGCCGTGGTCTTCAGGGCAGCGACGTTGCTGCCCGCCGCCGGCTCGGTGACCCCGTAAGCCACGATCAGCCCCTCGTCCGCGACCTTGCCCAGCCAGCGTTTCTGCTGGGCGTCGGTGCCGGCCACCACCAGCGGATCGATCCCCAGACAGGTGGCCAGCAGGGAGGTGCCGAAGCCCAGGTCGATACGGGAGACCTCCTCGGACACGCGGAAGAGCGAGCGGGCGTCTCCGCCGAGCCCGCCCACCTCGGTGGGGAGCATCACCAGCTGCAGCCCCACCTCGGGCCCGAACAGCTCGGCGACCAGATCGGCCGGGAACTCGTGCCGATCGTCCAGTTCGAGGCGGACGTCACGGGCCAATCGGCGGCGCAGCACGGCGTGCAGGGTGTCGAGGACAGCGTCGAGGACGCCTTCGTCTAGCTCGGAGGGTCGCCGCATCGCGGATCTCAGGGGGCGGTGGGTGAACAGGTCGCCGCGAACTCGTCGGGGCAGAAGAAGCGCACGTGGAAGTGGCCGTAGTGGCCTTGCCAGTGACGGATGATTCCCTTGTAGTGGCCGCTGCCCCGGGGGTACTGGAACACCTCGTCGAGGTACTCCTGGTCGATCCACGGTAGCTCGCTGGCGTAGTCGTAGTAGACCGCCTGCAGCCGGTAGTCGAGGATGATGTACTGCAGCCGGTCGTCCGCGATCAGCGTCTCCAGGAGGGCCCAGGTTCGAGGGACATCGACGAGATCGGGGTTCATCGGCGGCATGAACTTGTGGGTCTCGCCGTCCAGCCAGTAGGGCCCGATATCCAGGTCCAGGCCCGTCTGGTGGGACATGTGGGGCTCCAGGTAGCCGCCGCGCTTGACGCTGCAGTCTCCCACCGCCAGCGGGTGCGAGCCGGGGTACAGGGACTCCACCTGCTCCACCGCGTCGCCCATCCCGTCGATGGTCACCTGGGCGCAGTAGGAGCGCCAGGGCGTGCGGACCACGAAGCGGGGATCGTCAGTGGGGAACGGGATACCGTCCACCAACCAGCCGTGGCTGACGCTGCCCACCGGGATCCCCCGGGGCAGGGCGGCGGGCTCACCGTCCTCGTCGAACTCGTCGACGGTGTCCTGGTCGTCGTCCTCGTCATGGGCGGCGAACAGCTCGTCGAGCCCCTCGGCCACGTCCTCGGCGTCGATGGTGGACTGGAGTCCGGCGGTCAGGGGGTTGTCGGTTCGCTCGGCCAGGGTGGTCGCGTCGGTGCCGGTGATCACCGCAGCCAGGCACGCCGCCGGTTCCCCCTCGGACGCCATGCCAGGGAGCAGCAGCAGTGCCACGGGCACGCCGAGCAGTAGCAGGCGGCGCTGTCGGGCGGCCAGTCGACGCATGGGTTCCCGTTTCCCTCCCCGGAATCGGCCCAGCCTAGGTGGGGGTCGGCGACAGGTCAAGGAGGATCGAACGGCGCCCTTGACCGGTCCCGGCGCGGCCCGTAGGCTCACCGCCCGCTCCGGGGAATGGAGCTGACCACTCGCACGTCCTATTGGGGGACACGCCATGAGAAGCACCGTCGCCGCCATCGCCTTGACCACCCTCATCACCCTGCCCGCCCCGTCCGCGCTGGCCGAGACCACCGCCTTGCGGGCAGAGGCCGAGGCGATGCTCGTCATCGGCAAGGACCATCAGGTCGCCCAGCGGTTCGAGGACGCCATCGCGGCCTATGAGCGGGCGATCGAGCTGGATCCCACCTTCGCCGCCGCCCACTGGGAGATGGGTTGGTCCCACTGGTCCCTGGGCCAGTTCGACCGCACCCTGGAGCTGTGGCGCAAGACGCTGGAGCTGGACCCCGACCACCCCGAGGCCGCCGACTACATCCAGAACCTGGAGACCGAGCTGGCCGAGCGCGAGCGGATCAAGGCTGCCAACGCAGCCCAGGCAGAGGCGGGGGGAGCACCGGCGCTGCCCCCGGAGCCCTCGGAGGTCGGTGAATCCCGGCTCCTGCTCGCCGCGGTCGGCGACACGATGATGGGCGACGCAGGCGGCGGCTCCGGGCGTGTGCCCCCCGACGACGCCCGCGGCATGTTCGACCAGGTGACGCCGTACCTGGAGCGGGCCGATCTGGCCTTCGCCAACCTCGAAGGCGTGATGGCCGATTCGGGCTCCTCGTCCAAGTGCAGGCCCGACTCCCAGAAGTGCTACGCATTTCGCATGCCCACCGCCCTGGGGCCGCGGCTGGTCGAGGCCGGGATCGACGTGGTCAGCATCGCCAACAACCACGCCAACGACTACGGTGCCAGCGGTCGCGCACGCACCATCGAAGCCCTCGACGCGCTGGGGCTGCACCACTCCGGGCCGCTGGGCGATCTGGCGGTGATGCAGGTCAACGGGCTGCGCATCGGGTTGGTGGCGATGGCGACCAGCCCCGGCCTGTACAACATCAACCGGATGGACGATGCCGCCACGGTCGTCACCCAGCTCGCCGCCGAGAACGACATCGTCGTGGTGTCCTTCCACGGCGGCGCCGAGGGGTCGAGCGCGATCCACGTGCCCCACGGGATGGAGAAGGCCTTCGGTGAGAACCGGGGCGACCTGCGGACCTTCACCCACCGGATGATCGACGCCGGCGCGGACCTGATCATCGGCCACGGGCCCCACGTGCCCCGGGGAATGGAGATCTACAACAACCGCCTGATCGCCTACAGCCTGGGCAACTTCTTCACCTACCGGTTCAACGTGAAGGGCAACCTGGGGGTGGGGCCGCTGCTGATGGTCTACCTGGACGAGCACGGCGCCTTCGTCGAGGGCGAGATCATCTCCACTACCCAGACCTACGCTTCCGGTCCCCTGCTCGACCCCGAGAACACCGCCGTCACCGTGATCCGTGAGCTGTCCGAGGAAGACTTCGGCGAGACCGCGCCGTTGATCACCGACGAGGGCAAGATCCTGCCCCGCGAGTAGCTCACCCCGGCGGCGCGTGTTCCCTGGTATAGAACAGGGAACCAACGATCCACGCGAAGGGGGAAGCCATGCGCCACATCGCCCTGTCTGTCCTGCTGATCCTGGTCGGCTGTCCGACCCCCGACGAGACGGCGGAGGCCGACGTTCCATCGACGGCCATCCAGCCGCTGGGCAGCGCGGGTGGCGGCGAGGCCGCGGCCGACGCCGACGCCGACGCCCCGACCGGCGAGATCCTGGAAGGCGGCGCGCCAGACGGGGCGCCGCTGACCAACGGTGGCAAGCCGCAGATCGATGCCGCTCCGTCCACCGGCAAGCCGTCGGAAGGCCAGGTCTCCATCTCCGGGACCCTGACCTACGCGGGCAGCAAGACCGGCGAGTACCGGGTCGAGTTCCTGCAGCTGTCGGCGGGCCCTCCGGCGATGGTCCACTACGAGAAGATCGCCGGTCCGGGCGAATGGACTGTGTTCGCCCCGGTCAACGCCGGTGAGATCCGGATCGTGTCGTTCATCGACCAGGCCGGCGACGGCGCCAGCTCCGACGATCCGGGCGCCGCCTGGCCGCTGCCGGTGATCGTCGGCACCGAGCCGGTCACGGGCATCGAGCTGGTGCTCGAGGACGAGCCGGATCTCGGCGAGCTGGCGCCCAAGGACCACACAGACGCCCTCAACGGGGCGGAGGTCCCGGGGGTCGATCCGCCCCCCAGCAGCGCGGACGAGGCCCCGGCGGCGACGCCGTGAGCGACCCTTCCCTCAGCGGGTTCCTGCAGCAGATGGTCGCCCGGGGGGCGTCGGACCTCTTCCTGCGGGCCGGCTCTCCCCCATCGTTTCGGATCCACGGCACCATCGAGCGGTCCACTTTGCCCGCGCCGGACGACGCGACCATGGAGCGTTTCCTGGACGAGGTGATGACGCCCGTCGCCCGGGAGCGCTTCCGCCAGTCCCCGGACCTGGACATCTCCTGCACCGTGCCGGGGGTCGGCCGGTTCCGGATCAACCTGTTCTTTCAGCAGGGGCGGCCGGGCCTGGTGGCCCGCCAGATCCCCCCCGGCGAGGTCCAGTTCGAGTCGCTCAACCTGCCCGCGTCGATCCGGGATCTGGCCGACCAGCGCAACGGCCTGATCCTGGTGGTCGGGCCGACCGGGTGCGGTAAGAGCACGACGCTGGCCGCCCTCGTCCACCACATCAACGCCACCCGGGCCGATCACATCGTCACCATCGAGGACCCGGTGGAGTTCGTCCACAGCGAGATCCGCTCGCTGATCCACCAGCGGCAGGTGGGCTACGACACGGGCTCGTTCGCCACCGCGTTGCGGCACGTGGTGCGTCAGAGCCCGGACGTGATCCTGATCGGCGAGATGCGGGACGCCGACACGGTGCAGACCGCGCTGTCGGCCGCCCTCACGGGCCACCTGATCCTGTCGACCCTGCACACCACCAACGCGGTCCAGTCCGTGGACCGGATGCTCAACTACTTCGACCCCTCCGCCCGTGGCCAGGCCCAGGCCGACCTGGCCTCGACCCTGCTGGGGATCGTCGCGATGCGGCTGGTGCCCACCGCCGACGGCAAGGGCCGGCGCCCGGCTTGCGAGATCCTGCTGGGCAGCCCCACCGCCCGGCGGCTCGTGGCCGAGGGGGAGTTCGTCGAGCTGTACGACCTGATGAAGCGAAGCCGCGACGCGGGCATGTGCACCCTGAACCAGGCGCTGGTGGATCTCTGCGGCGAGGGCGAGGTGGATCCGGCCACCGCGGTGCGATACGCCCCCAACCCGGACGAGTTCAGGCTCAACATGGAGGGCATGTTCACCGGCATCGCCTCCATCGACCTGCGAACGGAACCCGCGGAGGACGTGGACCCATGGACCAAGAGCTGAATCCCCGTCCCAGTCCGGAGCCCCTGCGCCTGGGTCCCGACCAGCGCCTGAACATGAAGGCGCTGTTCGAGTACGCCGCCCGGGTCGGCGCCAGCGACCTGCTGGTGACCGCCGGCGCGCCGCCCATCGTCCGGGTGGACGGCGACCTGTTCCCGGCGGTGGACGCCACCCTCGGCCCCGAGCACACCAAGAAGCTGATCTGGAGCCTGATCAACGAGACCCAGCAGGAGATGTTCGAGCGCAAGCGCGAGCTGGACTTCTCGCTGGCGGTCACCGGCGAGATGCGGTTTCGCGCCAACGTGTACTACCAGAAGGGCGCGGTCGCGGGCGCGTTCCGGCTGATCCCGCGCGTGATCCCGCAGATGGAGGATCTGGGCGTCCCGCCGATGGTGCGCGAGATGACGCTCAAGAGCCACGGCCTGATCCTGGTCACCGGACCCACGGGCTCGGGCAAGACCACGACGATGGCCTCGATGATCGACCTGATCAACGAGACCCGGCGCTGCCACATCGTGACCGTCGAGGACCCCATCGAGTTCATCCACACCAACAAACAAGGCGTGATCGACCAGCGGGAGGTGTACGCCGACACCCTCTCGTTCGCCAACGCCCTCAAGTACGTGCTGAGGCAGGACCCGGACGTGATCCTGGTCGGCGAGATGCGGGACGTGGAGACCATCGCCGCCACCATCACCGCCGCCGAGACCGGTCACCTGGTGATCGCGACCCTGCACACCAACGACGCGATCCAGAGCATCGACCGGATCGTCGACGTGTTCCCGCCCCACCAGCACGACCAGATCCGGGTCCAGCTGGCCTTCGCGCTGATCGGCGTGGTCGCCCAGCAGCTGATCCCCGAGGCGGAGGGGACCGGCCGGGTGCTGGCGACGGAGATCCTGATCAAGAACCATGCGATCGCGGCCCACATCCGGGACGGCAAGACCCACCAGACCCGCACGGCGATGGAGTCGGGCCGCCGGGACGGCATGCTCACCATGGACTACCGGCTCAAGGCGCTCTACGAAGAGGGCCGGATCTCCTACGACGAGGTCTCCCGCCGGGTCAGCTCGGCGACCTTCATGCAGCAGATCAAGCCACCGGCCGACGACGAGGACTCCCTGGCCGGCGAGCCCGTGCCGTCCGTCGAGGAGACCTCCATCTCCGACGCGACGATATCCGGCACCTACTCGGCCCGCATCGAACAGGCCCAGCCGGCCAAACCGGCCAGCAAGGGCGTATTCCACCGCTTCCGCACGGGCCGCAAAGACGACTGACCGCGGAGGGGCGGGCGATCGCGCCCTCCAGCCAGCCCCTCTTCTTCCCTCTGAGCCCCCTCTCAAGGTTGCCGGGAACCATCCGATACACGTGCAGGCATCTTGCGCGTCGCGGGTTCCGGAATGTCCGCGGCGAGCCCTGCCCGAGAGGGAGAGACGGAATGCGCTAAGGAATGGCCCTGCCCACCTGGATCCTGATGGTCGCGCTGCTCGCCTGGTCCGCCGGCTCGGCGTCGCCAGCGCGCGCAGACGAGACCCCCCCAACTGGCCCGGTACCGCCTGGGTCCAGACCGACAACGACTACTGGGGGGACGGCTGGTTCGAGGTCTACTCCTGCGGCGGGGAGTACAACCAGTATCCCCAGTACATGGACGAGGACGGCTTCCCGGAAGAGGAGCAGTACTTCCTGTACAGCGGGCTGTTCGGCACCGGCGGCGGGTACTGCCCCAGCTTCTGCCCCGGGGACACCCCGGAGACCCAGGGCTACAACAATCCCTGGAACATGTACTTCGACACCCTGAGCCCCTACCCCCAGGACTTCGCCGGCCGCTCGTGCTTCAAGTGCTACTGGAGCGGGTCGTCGAGCCAGTGCTGCTACGACCGCTGGCAGGTCAAGGCGCTGGTGTTCGGCAGCACCGATTTCGACGACGAACAGGAGTGGTACAACAGCAACAGCTGTAGCTATGGGGCGTACGACGAGGCGCTGATCTGGGCCGACTACGTGCTGGGTACGCCCCTGGGCAAGATGGACTCCCTGCAGGCGGACGACACGAACAACGAAGGCTTCTTGTACATGTGGCCGGTGGCCCTGGGCAGCGTCGGCTACATGGCCCACGCGGCCTACACCTGCTCCGGCAGCGGCAGCTCCTACTGCGGCTGCCCGGTCTACGGGACGGAGTCCAACAGCTGCTACAAGGACCTGTTCTGCTACCAGCCGGCCAACTACGTCGTGCGGGTGTTCTACGGGGTCACCGAGGGGGACGACGCCGACGCCAACTGGGCCGGCGAACCGACCTACGTGATCAACGACTACAACATGTACTGGTTCCCGCCGTCCTCGTCGACCCGCTGCTAACTACATGCGCGGCATCATGGGCGCCTCACCGTGCCTGTGCTGCAGCGAGGAAGTGTGGGGTGACGGATGAGGCTCGCACGCGCACTGCTGATACTGGATGTGGGTGCGGGGGTCCTGGCGCCTTCGACCGCATCCGCCGACCCCTGCGGACCGGTGGCCGGAACGGCCAGCTGCGGCCAGTGGTTCGGCCTCGACACCTCCGGCGGCACCACGGACATGGACGACTATCCCGGCTTCTCCCGGGCCGACGGCCTCGCCGAGGATGGTGCGGAGTACGTCCTGTCGTTCACCGCGCCGGACAGCTACGACGTGGACGTCAAGTCCATCGCCCCGGGCGTCGACGTGGACCTGTTCGTGCTCCAGGCGGACTGCGACAGCGACTCGGTCGTCGCGGCGACCGCCGACACGGGCTACACGACCGAGACGGTCGAGGGTGTGGCCGTCACCGCCGGCGACACCTACTACGTCGTGATCGACTCCCCCGCGGCCTACGGTGGCGTGGCCAACGTGGTGATCCACTGCGACTGGTCAGGCTACGAGACCTGCAACGACATGGCCGACAACGACGGGGACGGGCTGGACGACTGTGACGATCCGGACTGCGCCCTGCACTGGGACTGCAACCACGTGCCCGAGCTGTGCTACGGCGGCGCTGATGAGGACGCCGACGGGCTGGTCGACTGCGCGGATCCGGACTGCGCGGGCTTCCCCTTCTGCGGCGAGCAGAACTGCCAGGACGGGTTCGACGACGACGGCGACGGCGCGACGGACTGCTGCGACTCCGACTGCCAGACGAACTACAGCTTCTGCCAGGAGGCGTTCAACTGCGGCGACGGGGTCGACAACGACTGTGACGGGATCGTGGATTGTGACGACCTCAACGCCTGCGGCTACCACCCCTATTGCTCGAATCCCGAGGTCTGTGACGACGGGATCGACAACGACAACGACGGCTACGCCGACTGCCTCGACGGGGACTGCGCCGCCGACCCGGGCTGCGGTTCCGAGGTCTGCGACGACCTGATCGACAACGACTGCGACGGCATCGACGACTGGAACGATCCGGACTGTGTCGGTGGTGATGACGACGACGACGACACCGGGGACGACGACGACACCGGGGACGATGACAGCGGGGACGACGACTCTGGAGACGACGACACCGGAGACGACGACAGCGGAGACGACGACGACACCGCTGACGATGACACCGCCGACGGCGACGCGGACGACGACTCGGCGGATGACGACGACGATGACGACGACGATGACGACGACGACTCCCAGGCGGTCGGCGACTCCTACCTGGAGGACGAGGTCAGCTGCGCGTGCCTGGTGCCCGGCCGCGGCGCCCCGGGAGCCCTGCTCTCCCTCTGCCTCCTCTTGCTCACCCTGGTCCTGAGGCGGTCCCTGACCGGGGCGCCTGGCAAGCGAGGTCCCCGATGACTCGAGCACACCTGACGACCCTGACGGCGGCGGCGGCGCTGGCCATCGCCTTCGCACTGGTCACCGGCTGCGACACCGGTCCCACGCCGACGATGCCCGACGTCCCCTTCGAGGAACCGGTGGTCCTCGCCTCCGACGAGGTGGCCGCGATCCCGGAGCCGATCCCCGAGTACGACGACGACACGCCGGTGATCTACAAGGGCTCCGACCTGGTCGCCAGCCACGGGCTCGAAGAGGGCGACGAGATCCGCTTCACCATCGGTGAGATGGTGTCGACGGATGTCTTCCGCGGACCCGACGTGAGCAAGTACACCTACCGGGTCACGGACGGCTCGCTGGTGCCCATCGACGGGGGACCGGAGTTCCCGGCCGCCGACGACCCGATCCCGCCGCTGAACATCGCCATGGACGGCGGCCGCCCCGACCTCCCCACGAGCAAGGACGAGGCCGCCGAGACGATGGTCGCGGCGATGGAGCAGAACACCCGCTCGTCGATGGCCCGCGTGTTCGAGCACGCTCCACCCGAGAAGCTCAACGTGACGGCCCACACGGTCGAACATAACGAGCGGCTGGACACGGTGGCCTTCCTCGACGACCTGGGCTGCCGCGGGGTGGAGGTGCAGTTTCAGCCCGCCCAGCCGGGCAACTACGGCGCCGCCGAGGTGGTGGAGCTGTTCCTGGACGGCAACACCCGCGCGGCGGTCGAGCAGTTCGACGACCCGAAGAAGCTGGCCGAGTGGGTCCGGATCAACCAGCAGCTGATGACCGACCTGGGCCTCGACCCCGACCAGCACATGGTCCAGCGCGGCATGACCCTGGTCCGCTTCGGCCCCTCGGGTCACCCCCTGGCCGTCGAACGCACCCGCGTCGCCGCCACAGTCCCCGCCGTCCGGCCTTTCTAGCCACCGCCCCCGCCCAACGCTGCGCTGCCATCGGCTGGCGCCCGGAGCCGGCCGATAGCCACCGAAACGCGGGGAGATGGACCGGCTGCGGGGAGCTGCCTTTGCGTCTTGGCGCCATTGAGCGACAATCTCCTCCCCGGGGCCGGAGTGTGCGGTCCGAGGAGGTGGAGCATGGCCATCACCCTGTATGGAATCCCGACCTGCGGCACGGTCAACAAGGCCCGCAAGTGGCTGGACGAGCGCGGTGTCGAGTACGGCTGGATCGACTACCGCGAGGCCCCGCCGGGCCGGGAGCAGCTGGCGAGCTGGATCGCCGCGTTCACCGCCAAGCCGATGCGGAACACCAGCGGCGGGGCGTACCGGGCGCTGGGTCCGGAGAAGAAGAGCTGGACCGACGACCAGTGGCTCGAGGCCTTCGCCGCGGACGTGATGCTGCTCAAACGGCCCGTGGTCGAGGTCGATGGAAAGCCGGCGACGGTGGGCTTCAAGGAGCCAGTCTACGCCGAGCTGTTCGGCGACTGAGCCGCCGATGACACCCTTCGTCGCCGGGACGCTGTGGAACCAGGTCCGCCGGGCCACCCGCCGCGGCCTGGACAGCGGGGCCCTGTGGTCGATCCCGACCACGGCCGAGGTGATCGAGGACGGCGGCGTGGCCTTCGGGGTTCGGTTGGTCGACAACCTGCGACGCAAGGGCCGGGCGCGGTGGAACGCGGCCACCGAGGCGGGGGGGCGACCGGGCAACCCCTTCTTGCCCTACGACGAGGAGCTGTACGTCGCCCACGTCGGCGACACCCACGTCTGCCTGCTCAACAAGTTCAACGTGCTGGACCACCACCTGCTGATCGTCACCGCCGGGTTCGAGGACCAGCGGACCCTGCTGACCGAAGCCGACCTCCACGCCCTGTGGAGCTGCATGGCCGAGGTCGATGGCCTGGGCTTCTACAACGGCGGCGCCGAGGCCGGCGCCTCCCAGCCCCACAAGCACCTGCAGCTGGCGCCCTTCCCGCTGGTGCCGGGGGGCGGGGCCGGGACGCCCGTCGACGGCATCCTGGAGGGCGCCTGCACCACCGGGGGAATCCACCGCAGCGAGGCGTTACCCTTCGTCCACGCCGCCGTCCGCCTGGACGACCTTTCCGCAGACGCGGACGCCGCCGCCCCCGCGCTCCGCGAGCGGTACCTGGACCTGCTCGACCACGTCGGCCGCGCGCCGGATCGGAGCGCCCCCCTCCCCCACCAGACGGGGCCCTACAACCTGCTGCTCACCCGCCGCTGGATGCTGGCTGTGGCCCGGGCCGAGGAGTTCTTCGAGACCCTGTCCCTCAACGCCCTGGCCTTCGCCGGGGGCCTGCTGGTCAAGGACGATATCGAGCTGGCGCGGGTGCGCGAGGTGGGTCCGATGGCCCTGCTGCGCCACTGCGGCGTCCCCTAGACTCATACGCAGGGGACTCCGCGATCGTGCGCCGGTCGGGGCGGCCATCCGCTCGGCCTCGAAAGATGGGTGCCACGGTCGGCTTGTCCGGCCGTGTCTTCGGGCTCGGCGGAAAAGAGGGGGAAATCTCTCGCAAAGGCGCAAAGACGCAAAGGGGGAAGGAGGATTGGATGGGGGGATAAGAGGGCGAAGATCAGACTCGGTCTCGGTGGTCCGGCATGCCGGCTCGGACTCGGACTCGGGGCTGCGCTCCCTGGCACCAGGTCGATCAGTCCTCGCGAGCGATCACCGTCGCTCGCTCGAGCGCTGGATCAGGTCACTCTGCCCCAGGCTCTCTTCCGATATTGCGGGAGGCCCGGTCCAGCAGTCGTTTGAGTTCCAGGTGATGGGCCAGATCGGCGGCCCGTTCTTGCGGGCTGGGGAAGTCGGGGTAAAGGCGGCGGACATGCTCGAACAGGGCCTGCCCGGCTCGCCAGGTCGCCAGCCCCCCCTGTTCCCGATACACCCGGACCCAGTGCGCCCGCTTCAGGCGCTCGACGGCGGCGTGGTCCCGGTCCGCGAACCGGCGGAGGTCGGCCCGATCCATGGGCCCATGATACCCCCTCCCGGCCCGCGACACGCCTCAGTCCACCAGATCCGGATGCAACGGCGCACTCCCGTCGTCGCTGCGGGGACCGTAGTCCTCCTGCACATCGTCGTCCCCGCTGGTGTCGTCGTCCCCCGCGCTGTCGTCGTCACCCGCCGTGGTGTCGTCGTCGTCCCCCGTCGTGGCGTCGTCGTCGTTCTGGTCCGGGTGGTCCGGAGGCGGACAGCCGGCGATGGCCAGGACGAGTGGCATCCCGAGGCGAATGGCCCAGCGAACAAAACGCGTGCGCTTCTGTCGTCCCATGCCAGCTCCTCTGGTGTGTGCCCTGCCCATAACTCTCTCGCGCCGCGCGGGCGCCGTTAACGGTCGAGGGCCACCACCCGGTACTCGCAGAACCCCGGCGGCTTCCACCGCACGTGTGTCGGAACCACCTCCACGTGCACCAGGTTCGGGTGCTCCGGGTCGCCGAAGTGACGCCGGGCCGGTGGATGGGCGTCCAGCAGCGAGCGCTTGTCCGCGCCCCCGCCCGACACGTCGATCCGCCCCTCGATCCGCACGTGGTTCTTGTCCGCGTCCACGAAACACAGCTCCACCCGCGGATTGCCCGCGAACTCCCGCATCTTGCCGCTGCTGTCACGGGTGGACGACAGCAATCGGCCCTCGGCCGTCAACGAGAACGACATCGGCCGCACCCGCGGCTGACTGCCCTCGCAGGTGGCCAGGGTGGCGGACACGGCGTGCTGGACGATGGGTCGGATCTCCTCGATGGGCATTCGGGCTCCTGCTCGGGCTCGGGCTCGGGTTCGGTCTCCGTAGCTTCTAGATCCCCAGGCGTCAGACGCAGGGGTAGTTCTCGCCATTGGCGGTCACGTTGACGGGGGGAATGCCCACATTGACGCCCGCGGCGAATGTCAGGGCGTCGCTCTGGCTCAGGCAATGGTTGTATGTAATCGCGAGCTCGCCGTTCACCGTAGCGATGCCGGACAGCCCTTCGAGGCTCGGTAGGACGTCGTGGGAGTTGATGGTCAGGTCGCCGTTCACCGTCTCGATGCCTGACAGGCCCTGCAGGCTGGATAGGGCGTCGTTGCCCGCGATGTACAGGTCCGCGCCGACGGCCTCGAGGCTGGACGGGCCGTCGAGCGCGGGCAGGGTGTTGTTGTTCCGGATGTACAGGGAGCCACCGACGGACGTGAGACTGGACAGGCCTTCGAGGCTGGTCAGGGAGGCATTGCCTGTGATGTACAGGTCGCGACCGACGGACGTGAGATTGGAAAGGCCTTCCAAGCTGGTCAGGGAGTCGCCCCAGATGTCCAGGTCGTCGCCGACGGACGTGAAGCCGGACAAGCCTTCGAGGCCGGCCAGGGCGTCGTTACCCCAGATCTTCAGGTAATTGCCAACGGACGTGAGAGAGGACAGGCCGTCGAGGGTGGCCAGGGTGGCATTGTCCGAGATGGATAGGGAGCGACCCACGGACGTGAGAGAGGACAGACCGTCGAGGTTGGTCAGGGAGGGGTTGAGCTCGATGACCAGGTCGTCCCCGACGGACGTGAGGTTTGACAGTCCATCGAGACTGGCGAGATTGTCGTTGCCCGAGATCTCCAGGTCGACGACGGATTCCAGGCACGGCAGGTTGAAGCTCGTGAGCCAGCCCTGGCTATCAAGCAGTAGTTCGCCGGAGATGCTCCCGCACGCCGCGATGGCATCGAGGTCGGCTGGGCTATCGATGGTGAAATCTCCGTCACAGAGCACGCAAGCGCAGGCTTGGCAGTAGTCTTCGGCGCCTTCGTGCCCGGTGAAGTCGCCGCCGCCGGTCGTGTCGTCGTCGCCGGTCATGTCGTCATCTCCGGCGGTCGTGTCGTCGTCATCCCCCGATGGGATTTGCGGGAAAGATGAGGAGTAGAGGACGTCAGTCCCAGGACCAGAGCTCTGGCGCGCACTGACCGTAGTAGTACGATCCACACAGGTCCTCCTCCTCGCAGGTAAACTCGCAACCCCAGCATTCGATCGAGCCGCCCGGGCGGATGCCGCAGGCGAAGTTCCAGCCCACAGTGATCTGCTCGAAAACACCGAAGACGGGTGCCGTCGAGACCACGCCACCGAGGTCGTTGCCCCAGCACTCGATCACGCCGTTCTCGCGGAGTCCACAGGCCTGCAGGTGGCGAGCGCTGATCTGGACGAACCGGCCTTCCGGGATGCCTCCGCAATAGTCGCCCCAGCACGCGATCGTACCGTCGGTACGCAGGGCCATCGTCGCTCCGAAGTGCCCGCAGTCGAGCCGTTGATACTCCCCAGCCTCCACGTCTAGCTGCCCCCGATTCATGTCAGAGCCGTTCTGTTCGACTCCCCAGCATTCCACACTGCCGTCAGAACGGCGCGCACACGCGTAGTGGTGTGCTCCTCCACGGACCTCGACGAATGGACCGAGTGGTGGGCTTTCGCAGTCCTCCGAGCCCCACACGACCACATCCCCAGATTCGTCGATCGCGTATGAACAGTAGGCAGCGGCGTCGACAAATACGAAGGTACCTTCCGGTGGATCTGCGTCTCCGTACAGGTTGTTTCCCCAGCATCTGAGTCGACCGTCAGTTCGCAATCCGCAGTTGGCCATCCCAGCGTCAACCGCCGTGAACTGCTTCGATGAATGCACTCTATCGTCCGCCTGACCGAACTCGTCGTAACCCCAGCAGCGGATGGAGCCACTGGCCATGAGGGCACATGCATGGTTGCCGGACGCGTCAACCTGGACAGCTATCTCTTCTGGGTCGATGTCGTCGGTGCACGCTACCAGACTGCCGAGGAGTAGGATCATTGGTAGCATGGGAGATGTTGGTGAGTCACTCATGGGCCGACCGCCAACATGGGATCACTCAAAGTTCTGCCCATCCTGGGTTCCACGGCAACCCCCACCACCTCACCCGGCCCCGTGGGGCTGCGTGGATGCTAGCCCCAGTGGGGCACAAGGAACCGAGAGCCTCAGCGCTACACCGCGTCTTTTCGACGGATTGCTAGTCAGGCGCAGTTGATGGATTATGTGGGATCCTGCAGGATTCCACTCGATCTTGCGCGCCATCTCTGCGGGGCCTTCCGGGATCATCACCCTCCCATCGTGGACATCATGCAGAGCCTGGCATCGTTGGAGCGTGAAGAAGTACGGTGGGGATGGTTCCCGCGGGCGGCTAGCCGTTGATCTCTCCTCCGGCAAGCCCGTACCGCTCCCGTAACGCATCCAGCCCCAGCGACAACGCCACGCGGATCGCCGCCGTCTGGGTGACCCGCCCACCGAAGAGGCCCCGCTGCTGGAAAGCCGGGTCCTTCTCCATGTGCGGGATCAGCTCGGAAGCCTGCTCTACCATCTCCACCGGCACCCGCACCGGTTTGTCAGGACGTCCGTTCATCGTCGAATCCTCCATCTCCGCGAGAGTCGGAGCCCCCCGCAGGAATTCCGCGGTGCGCTCCCGCACCTCGGGATGCTCGCGTAAGGTGTCCTCCAGCCGGGCACACGCGCGCCGTTCCGCCCCGAGCCGTTCCCACGTCCTTCCCACATTTAGGGGTGTATTTCCCACAGGATCGCGGGGCTCGGCGAGGGATGGTGAGGGGCCGCAAACGTAGATGGGGCGGGGGTTTCCGGGCTAACGGACGCCACTCGTGGAAATCCGGCCTATATGCCCTGCCGCATCTGCAAATAACGATTGATCACCATCTGCGTGATCTGCGCCGGCTGCAGGTCCAGGGTCCTCACCCCCCGCTGGGTCAACGTCCGGAGCACTACACGGCGGTCCTCCTCCATGTTCTGGGTGACGACCTTGGCGAAGGCGTCCTCGACGTGCTCGGGCATGGAGGCGGCCATGCGGTCCAGCAGCGGGTCGCGGAGGGCGACGAACAGGACCAGGTGGCGGCGGGCCAGGCCCAGGACGCTGGCCACCAGGGTCTCGTCGGCCTGGCCGTGGACGAAGTCGGTGAGCAGGACCACCAGGGAGCGCTTGCGCTGGTAGGTGTCCAGATAGACCAGGGCGCGGCGGAAGCTGGTCTCGGCGTAGGCCGAGTCCAGGTCGTGGAGGCCATGCAGGAGGCGTTCCATCTGGCCCCGGTCGCTGGCGGGCTTGACGAAGGAGCGGACCCGGCTGTCGAAGGTCAGCACGCCGGGGCGGTCGCCGTTGACCAGGCAGATCCGCCCCAGCAGCAACGACGCGTTGATGGCGTGGTCCAGCTTGGTGATGCTGTCCACCCGCGACCCCATCAGCCGGCCGGTGTCCAGGCCGATCACCACGTCGTGGTTCTGCTCGACCCGGTACATCCGGACCATCGGCTTGTGGCGACGGGCGGTGGCCTTCCAGTCGATGCCGGTGGTGCCGTCGTCCGGGGTGTGCTCCTTGATGTGGTCGAACTCGGTGCCGCGGCCGCGGCGACGCTGTTCCTTGATCCCCAGCTCCGAGTAGAGCTTTCGGATCATCAGCGGGCTGACGCTCGTCAGGGCGCGGATATCGGGCCACACCGAGACCGACGAACGCACCGGGTAGCGGTGTCGACGGGTCCAGCATCGCCCCTCGGACCACCAGCGCAGCCAGATCTCGTCGAAGTCATGGCGGCCCCGATCGCAGGCGCGGACGGAGTAGGTGAACCGGCGCTCCTCGTCCGGCTCGATCCACACCGCCTCGCCCACGTCTCCGTCCCCCAGCGCCCGGGGTGGGGCGTCCAGTACCTGGACCCGGATCCGGCGCCCGCAGCGGTTGCGCAGGACCAGCGTCACAGGGGCGTCGACGCCGATGTGCAGCCTGGGCTCCACCTCCCTGGTGACCTCGAAGGCTTCGGCGGCCGGCAAGCGGCCGCGGGTGACGGCCATCGCGATGATCGCCAGCACGAGGAATCCCAGCCAGACGAAGCCCGCCCAGGGCCACGCCAGCACCAGCAGCGCGGGCAGTAAACCCGCCGCCGCCAGCGCCAGCGCTCCGTGGGCCGGGGAGGTCGAGGTCACGTCCGGGGTGCCTCCACGTTGGCCATCAAGCCCTCGAGCACCTCGTCGGCGCCGACCCCCTCGAGCTCGACGCTGGGGTACAGCTCGATGCGGTGGCGGAAGGTCGGCAGCACGACACCTTTGACGTCGTCGGGGATCAGGAAGTCGCGGCCGTGGATCGCCGCCTCGGTCTTGGCCCCCATCAGCAGCTGCAGTCCGGCGCGCGGGCTGACGCCGAAGGCGACCTTCATGTCGGTGCGGGTGGCTCGCACCAGGGCCGCGACGTATCGCAGCACAGGCTCCTCGACGTGGATCGCGCGGATGATCTCCCGGCACTCCCGCACGCGGCTGATGTCGGCCACCGGTTCCAGCCCGAACCGCTCCAGCTCCCGGGCTCCGGTGCCGGCGTGGTGGCTGCCGAGGATCGAGACCTCTTCCTCCTCGGTGGGGTAGCCGGTGATGACCTTGAACATGAAGCGATCCAGCTGGGCCTGGGGCAGGGGGTAGGTGCCCTCCTGCTCGATGGGATTCTGGGTCGCCACCACGATGAACGGCTCGGGCAGATCGTAGGTCGTGCCGTCGACGGTGACCTGGGCCTCCTCCATCGCCTGCAGCAGGGCCGACTGGGTCTTGGCCGGTGCCCGGTTGATCTCGTCACCCAGCAAGAAGTTGGAGAAGATCGGCCCTTCGCGGAACTTGAAGACCCCCTCACCCAGGTGGAACAGCGAGGTGCCGGTCACGTCCGACGGCATCAGGTCGGGGGTGAACTGCACCCGGTTGAACCGGCAGCCGAGCAGGGAGGCCAGCGCGCGCACCAGCAGGGTCTTGGCCGTCCCCGGCACCCCCTCGACCAGCACGTGCCCCTCGCAGAGCATCGCCACCAGCAACAGCTCGATGGTCGACTCCTGGCCGACGATCACCTTGGAAAGCTCGTCCCGGGTCCGCTGATATAGATCCTGAACCTGACCCACGTCGCTCATCGTCTCTCCTCGATCCGGCGCCGCAGCGCCTCCAGCCTTCGCGCGTACCGCAACAACTTGCGCGCATCCGCCGCCGGCGGCGGCGTCATCTCGTTCCTCAACGTGCCCTCGTCCACCCCGCTGCGCCTGGCGAGCCAGGCGAACAGGGCCGTATCCGTCATCACCCGCCCGAGGGCGAAGCGCTCGCGCCAGCGGGCCAGCAGCTGGGCCCGCAGCCGCTTGACCGCACCGCCATGGTGTTTCCCGCGGCGGTGCAGGTCCGCCAGCGCGTGGACATGCTCGGCCTTGAAGCGCCGGTCCCCTGCGGCCACGGGTAACGCGGGCCCGAAACGACGCGCCCGCCAGGCCACCGCCGCCACGAGCAGCAGCAGCAGCTGGGCCAGGACGAAGACCGCCGGCGGGCGCAGCAGCAGCCGCGGCAGCGAGGTGGCCGACGCGTAGCCGTGGCTGAACTCCTCGACCAGGATCGTCCGGCCATCGCCGGTCAGGTGGGCCAGGTTCACCAGCAGGTAGCCGTTGTCCTCGGCCGCCACCGCCCAGTTGCACAGCAGCCGCCCGTCGGTCACCAGCACGAGCTGACCAGCGCCCAGACTCCTTCGCCAGACCAGGGGTCCCTGCTCGGCCTCGACCAGGACCTGGCCCGCCTCCAGCCCCTCCCCGGACAGGAAGGGCGCATGGCGCACCGCCCGCAGCGTCTCCACATCGGCCAGGGGCCCGAACACCGCCATCGGGTCGTCGAACCCCACCTCCATGGGCGTGCGCGAGCCATGGACCCGCACGTCGGTGATGCCCAGCACCGCCAACGCCTCGTAGATCGTGCCGCGGGGCGCGAGGAGCTCGTCCCGGTCCTCCGAGCGGATCTCCGCCTCGGTCTCGGTCTCGGCCCCGGTCTCGGCCTCCGTCCCTGTCTCGGACCGCCGCTCGTCGATCTGCCGCAACACATGGTGCCGCAGCCAGTCCTTGTCCTCCGAACCGCCCATCGCCAGCAGCAGCGTGTTCCCGCGCTGGACCCATTCGAGGATCCCGCCCATCCCCGCCGGTCCCTCGTCCAGCATCGATTCCCCGGGATCCAGCAGCCAGAGGGCCGCCCCGTCGGGCAACAGCTCGACCCCGTGGTTGAACCGGTCCACGTCGTAGCCCACCGATTCCAGCAGATCGAACCCGAGCCGGTAGCCCTCGCGACCGACGCCGTAGCTGCTGACGTCGCGGGTCAGATCGCCCCCCGGGAGGAACAGCAGGGCGAAGAGGCCCACCACCACGGCCAGGCCGACCATCCCCGGCATGCTGCGCCACGACAGGTTCATCGGGGTCGCCCTCCCCCGACGGCGGTCACACAGGCGCGATAGCGTTCCTCGTCCAGCGGCTGACCGGCGTAGTAGGTCTGCTCGATGGCCCCGACCATCTGCTCGAGGCCAGTCACTGGCGCGGTCCGGGCGGTCAAGCGCAGCAGCTCCCGGTAGGTCAGATGGCCCAGGGAGCGGAGCCGGGCGAATCCCAGACTGTAGGACGCCGCGATGGCAAAACGTAGCCTCAAGGCACCGGGCAGATCGCCGGCCGCCTCCGCCTCCTGGAAGCGACGCCAGAGGGCGTCCACGTCCGGCTCGTCCACCAGATCGCCGAGGGTCGACGCGGCGCTGGCCGGGACCGAGCTGCCCTTCCGCACGGTGTAGACGATGTGCCAGACCATGAAGCCAGCCAGCGACACCAGCGCCACGACCAGCATCCAGTACAGCAGCGGGTCGTTCTCGCGCAGGTCGATGATCGCCAGCAACAGATCCTGGATCCGTTGCCTCAGATTCTCAAAGAAGGTCTCGACGGAGTCGCCGTAGCCCAGGCCCAGCCCCTCGCGGTAGTGGCGTTCGGCGAGCAGCTCTTCCAGGGCCTGATCGACGGTCCGTGGATCCTGGGGCGGCGGAGGCAGGGTCTCGTCAGCCAACGTCCCCCCCCACCGGGCGCGTGGCCATCTGCGGCTCCTGGGCCGGAGCTCCGGTCATCAGCAGGCCCCACACCCCGGTTCGCCGCGCCTCGAACTCCACATCGAACCCCTCGGAACGACATCGCGCGTCGAAGTACGCCAGCAGGTACACCGCGCCGCGCAACGTGGCGATCACCGACTGGGTCAGGCCGGCCAGCGCGGTGGCGATGGCGGTGGACAGGGCCGTGGCGTTGTAGAACAGGAACAGCTCGTCGGCGTTCCCGGCGTTGGGCTGGAACTCGGGCTGGGGGGTGAACAGCTGCGGCAGCGACGAGACGGTCACACCCAGCAGCCACGCGACGACGACCAGCAGCAGCATCTTGCCGAACTGCCGGGACACCAGCGTCGCCGAGCGCTGGATCGCGTAGAAGCCTCCCCGTCCCTCGGTGACCATGACCGGCACGGTCAGCATCAGCAGGAGGGCCGCCACCGCGCCGGGCAACAGGAACAGGGTGGTCGCCGCGCCGATGATCAACGCCGCGAGCACCACCGTGCCGGTCACCATCCATACGTTTTGCACCATCCAGCCATACGCACGCCGGATCCGCACGGGATGGCCCATGTATCGATCGGTGATGGCACGCACCAGCGCCACCTGGGCGAAGGGCTTGACCAGCCCCCAGATCGACACGGTCCCCAGCAGCAGCAGTACGTAGTACAGCATGCCCAGCAACGCCACGTCCGGATCGAGGGTCGGGACACGACCCACGTGGCGCATGAACAGATAGATCGAGATCGCGATCAGCAGGTTGGCCGGCACCAGCAGGATCGCGACGATGGCGCACAGCCGCCAGAAGTCCGAGCGCATCAGTCGCAGGGCGTCGGTCAGCACGTCGCCGGAGGTCAGCGGACGCACCTTCCAGGGTGTGTCCAGGCGTTCGGGCTGACCGCTGTCGTCCCCCGGGGTGGTCAAGGCGCGGCCGCCATGCTGGGGACAAAATAGGGACGGGCTGCGGGGACGTTGATCAACTCACGTTCCGGGTATCGCAGGGCTGACAGCTGGCCGCCGAAAACGCACCCCTGGTCCAGGTTGACCGTGTTGTTCACCAGCGTCGCGCTCGGGCAGGGGGTGTGGCCGTAGGCGATCAGGGTCGCGCCCCGGTAGTCCCGCGCCCAGTCGGCGCGGCGGATCAGTGTCGGCCAGTTGGCATCTTCGACCAGCTTGCCCATCAGGCAGTACTGCCAGACCTCGCGATCGAACCGCCCGAGCATCTCTTCCTCGATACCCCCGTGAACGGCCGCGAGCCGCCCCTCGTCGAGCCACAGATAGGGAGGGGCCTCCATGTACATCCGCAGGAACGCCTCGAGCAGCTCGCTCCGCGTGGAATCGTCGAGGGCTTCGAGCTGATCCAAGGTGTCCTCGATGCCGTAGTCGGCGGGCGGCTCGCCGCCCATCAGGAACCCGACGAAGCGCTCGTCGTGATTTCCCGGGACGAACAATGCGCTGCCGGCGGCGGTCATCGAGGTGACCCGCTGCATCGCTCGCACGATGCCTGGTCCACGGTCGACCACGTCCCCGAGGAACACCGCCATCCGCCCTTCGGGGTGAGTCCAGGCGCTGTCGCACTCCGCGCCGTAGCCGAGCCGCGCAAGCAGCAGATCCAGCTCGCGCGCGCACCCGTGCACATCCCCGATCAGGTCGAAGGGGCCGTGAAGTGGACGACGGTCGAAGAACGGCCGTTCCTCTGCTTGGACTTCCACGCTGGCCACTGTAGCAACCGGGCGCCACCCGTCAAGCCATCGGCGTTTTGCCGCGCCTGTACGCGCGCGCCCCCCGCGCTTTGACACCCCGATCCGGAGCGGGCTAAGGTGGATTCGCGGCCAGGACAGCCTCGCCGTGGGCGTCCCCGAACGGAAGAGGAAGCGATGATCGGAGCGATTTGGACCGGCCTGCGTGACCGGGAATTCGCGCTGCTGCTGGCAGCCGGCTCGGTGCTCGCGTTCGCTGGCTGCGAACAGGTGGACGAGTACGACGGCGGCCTGTTCGCTCCTTTCCCGGAGGGAGTCGTCTCCCAGTCTGGCGATGCCGGGTCGGTCGACGTGGTGCCCAGCGCCGAGACCGAGGGCGCTGGCGACGAGCCCACCGCCGCCGCGGACACCGCCGCAGAGCCGCTGATCCGGGACACGGGCGGTCCCCCGGCCGTGACCTCCGGGGCACCGGCCGAGGGCGGCAGCGCCGAATCCGGGGACGTCGGCGAGCCGCTGGCGGCGAGCGCCGCCGTGGACAGCACGCCGCCTACGGCCACCGATCAGCCAGCCGAGACGGCGGTGACGGGCACCCCGACGCTGGCCCCCATCGTGGGTGGCACGCCGGCCACAGCACCGACGACGGCGGACCCGGCGGCGCCCGCGGCGGCACCGACCCCGACCGCCACGGCCCCGATCGCGGCGGCGCCCGCTTCGACTCCCGCCGTGGCCCTTGCACCGCCGGCCACCGCGCCGACCGCCCCGGCCGTCGGGCCCACTTCACCCGCGCCGAACACCGCTCCGGTCGCGGTCTGGAGTGGCGCCGCGCCGCCCGCGGCCAGCTGCGGTCTCAACGCCCTCGCCGTATCCGCTCCCCTCGCACAGATCGAACTGGTCTCCGTCTTCCCGACGGTCTCCCCGGCGTCGGCGATCGTCCGTTTCCCCGCGGGCACCGAGGCGATGGTCACGGTCGGCGACATCCTCGGCGAGGAGGGTGGCAAGGTGGTGGTGGTGGGCCCCGATCACATCGGAGTCACCGTGCTGTCGGTCGGCTCCGCCGACACTCTGACGATGGCCACGCACACGCTGACCCTCGGGCGCTGACCCGATCCTGGGGTTGGCGGACGGATCTTCAGACCCGGCGGTTGCCCGAGGTCCCGGCCAGGTCCAGGCGAAGCGCCCGCGCCAGGGCTTCGGGGTCCCCCAGGTCGCCGAGGACGCGCCGTGGGGGAGCGGGGCGTCGCCGGATCAACGTCGGCAGAACGCTGATTTCCTCGGCGGCAGCTGCCCTGGGATCGTCGCCCACGTCGACCACCGCGAGCTGGTAGGGCTCATCGATGAAGCGCTCGCACATGGCCTCCACGTCCGCCGCCGCGCGCTGGGCCGCGCCCCCCTTGCCGCCCACGTACAGGGTGAACTCGTAGCTCACGGGTCCCGCTCCTCTCCGCCGTCGTCCAGGCTGATCATCAGCGTGCCGCCCTGGTAGGTGGTCGGGTCGGCCCGCCGCAGGCTATCCAGCCGTGACAGGGCCTGCTGGATCCGGCCGACTTGCTCGACGATGCCGCGCAGCTTGGCGTGAACGGCAGGGCCCGCGTCTGCGAGGGTGACTTCCAGCAACTCCACGTTACCCTGGATCACCGACAGCGGGTTGTTGACCTCGTGCTTCACGGTGACGGCCATCTGCGCGATCGCGGCCAGTCGCTCGGCGTGGACCAGCTTTCGCCGCAGGTCGCCGATGGTCAGCAGCGAGCGGACGCGGGCCAACACCTCGTCCGGGTGGAAGGGCTTGGTGATGTAATCCTCGGCGCCCGCCTCCAGCCCCCTGACCTTGCTCTGGAGATCACCCCTGGCGGTCAACAGGATCACGGGGGTGTCGCGGGTGGCCGGGGCGGCCTTTAGGCGCCGGCATCGTTTCTTCCCGCGTCACGCCAGCACGTCCCCGTCCACCTCGATCGTGTCGACGCCACCCTTTTCGCCGAGACGCGCGCCGCAGCGGGGACAGAGGACCGAAAGCGACCCGCGCGGGGCGAACGAATTGTACCTTCCCCCGCAGGCCGGACAGAGAAGCGGGCGCTGTCCCTGGGCCACGAGGGCCTCCAGGACGCCATCGCGACTCACCAGCCCCTCGCCCACGAGCAGCGAGCCGAGCCGGGGCGCGTCCCCCGACGCCTCGAGGACCTGCTGTTTGCGCAGACAGCGGTGGAGCTGCTCCTCGGTGAGACGACCACGCGCCACCAGGATGCGGCCCATCAGACCGTCGCCCAGTGCCGTCCCGGCCACCCGCGGGTGGGGCTCTGCCATGCGCCGCTGCTGGGCGGCGAGCACCTGATCTCGCTGACCCGGGTCCAGCAACCCGCCGGCCACCAACAGCTCGCCGATGCGGGTCGCGGCGTCCGCCGGTTGCCCGTCCACCGCGGCGTCCACCTGCGCCGCTGACACAAAACCCAGTGCAACGGCGATCCGTCCGAAGAGGAAATCCGAGGAGGGGGCGGGGGTCCGCAATGCGATGCGGAAGGTCGTGCCTTCGCGGGGACGGGACTCGGCGTTGATCGAGCCTCCCATCCTTTCCACCAGCCCCTTGCAGACCGCCAGGCCGATGCCCGTCCCGCGATACCCCGGGCCCGAGCGCCGGTCGACCTGGTAGAACCGGTCGAACAGCCTTGCCCGCGCCTCGGCGGACACGCCGATCCCGTCGTCCGCGACTGCGAGGTGCAGGACATCTGCCTCGCCGGCCTCGACGCTCACGCGTATCCGGGTGCCCTCCGGGTTGTGGGTGATGGCGTTGTCGATGAGGTTGGTCACGATCTGCGCGGCCGCGTCCGGATCGGCGACGACCCGCCCCTGCGCGTCCCCTTCCAGCGTCAGGGTCATCCCCTTCTCCTCGGCCCGCTTGCGGAGCAGCTCGACCGAAGCCCGCAGGGTGGGCAGCAGGTTGAGTTCGCGGCAGGAGATGGGGAACTCGTCGCGGTCGAGGCGGGACAGGGTGAGCACGTCGGCGGCGAACCGGGAGAGTCGCTGGATGTTGCGGGCCATCAGCTCGAGCATCTCGCGCTGGACGGGCAGCAGCTCGCCCAGCGTCCCGTCCAGGAACATCTCGGCCGCCGATTGCAGAGGCGTCATCGGGGTGCGCAGCTCGTGGGTCACGGTCTGCACGAACTCGTCCTTCATGCGGTCGAGCTCGCGCAGATGGCGGATCAGCTGCCCCTCCTCCTCCAGCTGGGTCTCGAGGGCTCGCAGGCGCTCGCGGCCGGTGACGTCGCGCAGGGTCAACATCGACGCCGGCTCCCCGTCCCAGCGGGTATCGACGGCCCGTCGCAGGGCCACGGCCGGCTCCGAGTCAGGCCGTAGGACGTCGATCTCCATCGACTGGTCCTCGCGCGCTGGCACCCCGAACAGCCGGTCGAGCATGTCGGCGGCGCGCCGCCCCAGCATCACCTCGGCGGAGCGATTGAGGAACCGCAACCTCCCCTCCCGGTCCACGATCGCGACGCCGTCGCTGCTGCTCTCGATCACCCCGCGGAACCTGGCTTCGGACGCTTCGAGCGCATGGGCGTAGCGCTTGAGCTTCTCCCGCACCTGGTGCCGCTCGATGGCCGACAGCATGCACCGCACGAGTAGATCGCCGCTGACTTCGCCCTTGACCAGGTAGTCCTGCGCGCCCTCCTGCGCCGCCTCCCTCGCCGTGCGCTCGTCATCGTGGCCGGTCAGCACCACGACGGGCACCTCCGGCGCGCAGGCGTGGACTGCGAGGAAGGTCTCCATCCCGTGGCTGTCCGGGAGCGTCAGATCCAGCAGCACCAGATCGACGGAGCCCCGCATCAGCCGCTCGAGCCCCGCCGCCAGCCGCTCGACGCTCTCGACCTCGAACAGGCCCGGACGAGCCACCTCGATGTACTCGCGGATCAGGAACGAGTACTCGCGGTTGTCCTCGATGATCAGTAGCTGGACGAGATCCTCGTCCAGCACGTCCCCCCAAAAAAACCGTCGCGGCCCGGGCCCGCTTCAGATCGGCAACTTGACGATCTCCAGCCAGAACGCCTCGATGGTCTTGATCACCTTCATGAACTGCTCGAGGTCGATGGGCTTGGTGATGTAGCAGTTGGCATGGGCGTTGTACGCCCTCAGCACATCCTCTTCCTGAAGCGAGGTGGTCAGGATCACCACGGGAATCCGCTTCAGATCCTCGTCCGACTTCAGCTCCTCGAGGACCTCCCGGCCATCCTTGCGCGGCATGTTGAGGTCCAGGAGGATCAGATCCGGGCGGGGCGCGCTGGCGAACGACCCCTCGTTCCGCAGGAAAGCCAGCGCCTCCACGCCGTCCTTGACCACGTGCAGGCTGTTGTGGACCTTGCTCTCCGCCAGGCTCTCCTGGGTCAGCAGCACATCGCCGGGATTGTCTTCGGCGAGCAGGATCTCGATCGGCTTGCCCAGCCGCCCCGCCGCCTTCGGGCTGGTTTCCGTTGCCACGCCATCGTCCTTTCGAGCGCGTTCACGCGGATTCGGGAGGATGGGTAGATCGTCTTCCCGGCCATGCGTCGATCTATTCGGCCCGGCACCCCCAGAATTCAAGCCCATCTTCCGTATCTGGAGCAGATAGGTCAAGCGAAACGATGGAGGTCGGGCCCCTTTCCGAGGAGTCCGGAATCCGGACTCCCTGGCGTCGAAGGTGTCCGGAATCCGGACTCCCGCAGCACACCGCGTCCTCCACCGGTCCGGGATCACGGGCGGCACGGATCGTGAACCTGGACCAGCCGTGAGTCGCCGTCCGCTGCTGATGCCCACCGCCGCCCTCGCCGCCGGGGTCTGGCTCGGCATCCGCCTGCCAGATTGCGGACCCGGCCTGCTGGGGATCGCCCTGGGCTGTGCACTCCTGGCTCTCCTGCCGTCCCTGGATCGCCTCGCCTTCGCCGCCTGGTTCCCCCTCGGCGCTGGCTTCGCCGCACTCGGAGCGCCGGTCCCGGTCGGCGACCACCCCATCGATCCGTGGCTCTCCGGTCAGGCCGTGCTCATCACCGGGCGGGTACGGGCGCCGCCGCGACTTCATCCGGACGGTTCCTGGGCGGTCGAGGTCGACCTGGTCGAACCGGCGCCGGGGCGCGTGCGCCTGCGAGCCTCCGGAGAGGACGTGCCCGCGCCGGGGGATGGGATCGCGGCCCGCGCGCGGTTACGGCCGCCCCGGGTCTTCGACTCGCCCGGCCAGCGCGACCGGCTGCTCCGGGAGCAGCGGACCGGCCTGCGAGGGAACGCCTATCCGTTCCCCGCGGACGCGGTCGTGGTGATCCGGGGCCCCCCCCGTGCGCTGGACGAAGTGCGAGAGATCGTACGCTCGTTCCTCGCGGTCCGGCTCGACGATCCCACCGCCGGTATCGCGCTGGCGCTGGTTCTCGGCGACCGGTCCCGGCTCGAACCGGGGCTGCGGGACCACTTCCGCCGGACCGGCACCTCCCACCTGCTGGCAATCTCGGGTCTGCACGTGGGCATCGTGGCCTGGGTAGTCGGGATCACCATCCGCTGGCTTGCAGCCCTGGTGGGGCCGGTTCGGATTCGCGTCTCGCCGCGGACGGCGGGTGTGATGGCCGGACTGCTGGCCGCCATCGGCTACGCGTCGTTGACCGGCTGGGCGATCTCCACCAGCAGGGCCACCGCGATGGCTGCGGTCCTGGCGCTGCTGCTGGTCGCGCGGCGACCCATCGACACGATCCAGGTCTGCGCCGCCGCGGCGTGTGCGCTGTTACTGGCCGATCCCGCCGTGCTGTGGGAGCCGGCCACGGCCCTGAGCTTCGGCAGCGTGGTGGCCATCGTCCGGCTCACGCCTCCGGCCGGGGGGCACCGCCTCCGCACCGCAGCCGCCGGGTCCGCCGCTGCGGCGGTCGGCACGGCGCCCTGGACCCTGGGTCTGTTCGGCGAGCTGTCGTTGGTCTCCGTGCCTGCGAACCTGGTGGCGATCCCGCTGCTCGGAATGCTCCTCGTCCCACTCCTGCTGGCCGCGGTCGCCATCGGCGGCGTCTGGGGTGGCGCGGGGACCGGCCTGCTCGCGCTCGCCGACGTGGTCGCCCGCGCCGGCTGCGGGATCCTCGCGGTGCTGGGCGATCCGCGCTGGTCGCCTCAGCTCGAGGCCACGCCACCGCATGCGCTCACGACGGCGTCGGTGGTCTTGCTGACCGTCGCGTTCTGCCTACCCCGCCGATCCCAGCGCTGGCTCGGGGCGCTGGCGGCCGCCGCCCTGTCCCTCGTGCCGTGGCATCCCGGCGCGCCACCGCGGGGCGAGCTGACCCTCACCGCCTTCGACGTCGGCCACGGAGATGCCCTGCTGCTCAGCTTGCCGGCCGGCGATCAACTGCTGATCGACGCGGGGGGCCGCGCCCAGGGGCTGGATCCGGGTTCAGAGGTGGTCGTACCCGCCCTGCGGCGGCTGGGGGTGGACCACCTGGATGCGGCCGTCGTCAGCCACCTGCATCTGGACCATTACGGCGGCATGGCGGCGATCCTGACCGAGCTGACCGTGGACGCGTTGTGGCTGCCGGTACCCCCGGAATCCGGACACCCGGCCGAGGCCGTCACCGCAGCGGCGCTGACGGAGCGGGTGCCCATCGCCGTCCTCGCCGGCCAGACGTTGACTGGCCCCCGGGGAGGTTGCCGGATCGAGCAACTCCACCCGCTCCCGGGGCACGCCTGCCCAGGGGGCGCCGTCGACTGCGGGGCCAACGGACACTCGGCGGTCATCCGGATCGTCCACGGCGACGTGGCCTTCCTCCTCACCGGGGACATGGAGGCCGACCTGGAGTGGGAACTGACGCGGGCGGAGGTCCCCTTGCGGGCGCAGGTGCTCAAGGTGCCGCACCACGGCAGCGCCACGTCGAGTTCGCCGCCGCTGCTGGCATCGGTGGCCCCCGCGCTCGCCATCGCGTCGCTGGATCCCCGCTCGCGGCACAAGCTCCCCCGCCCTTCGGTCACCCACCGCTACTGCGGTGCGGGGACCGTGTGGCGGTCAACCGGTTCCGATGGAACGATCCAGGTGAGCACCGACGGCCGACGAATCCGCTTCCGGACCTTCCGGGTCAGGGAGGGGTGGAGCCGCTGGCAGCCCTTGCCCGACGCCGGAGCAGCGCGTAGCCAACCACCGCCGCGATCAGCAACATCGCGGCGGTGAACTGACTGGTGCTGACCGCCTCCCCGAGAACGCCTTGCCAGACAAAACCCCGCTCGCCGTCCCCGCGAAAGACCTCCAGGACGATCCGCGCGGCGCCGTAAAGCGCCAGGTAGGTCAACCCGATCTGCCCCACGAATCGCCGACGGGGACGCAACACCAGCAGCAGGGCGAAGATGCCCAGGTTGGCCCCGAACTCGTACAGCTGGACGGGGTGCAGCGGCACCCCCGCGGGGGCGATCTGTTCCCATTCGCTCACCGGGAATCGCACCGCCCAGGGCAAATCCGCGGCGGGTGTGCCGTAACAACAGCCCACGGCGAGGCAGCCCAGGCGCCCGATGGCGTGGCCGAGCGCGATCCCCGGAGCGACGAGGTCGGCGTAACGCAGCAGCGGCAGCCTTCGCAGGCGCATGTACAGGGCCCCCACCGCGACGGCGGCGAGCAAGCCCCCGAGGAAGACCAGCCCTCCCCTGCGCGGCTGGAAGATCTCGGCCGGGTGCGCCAGGAAGTGCGGCAGCTGCGTCAGCACGAACAGCGCGCGGGATCCAACGACGGCGGCGACGATGACCCAGAACGCCAGCCACTCCACGTGGGCCCCGGACAGCCCGTCCCGCCGGGCGGCGCCGAGGGTCCAGCGGACACCGACAAAGAAGCCGGCGGCCACCAGCACCCCGTACCAGGTGATGGGCAGCTCCCCCAGCCGCACCGCGATCGGGAACACCTAGCCCGTCCTCCCCCGGCGGCCGAGCACGCGCATTCCGATCAGGGCCGCCACCACCAGCGGGATGCTCACCAGCTGGGAGGTGGAGATCCAGTCCAGGTAGACACCCCGGCCCAGGTCGAATCGAAACACCTCCACCACGGAACGACCCACTGCGTACCCGATCAGCATGTGGAAGAAGGCCTGGCCGTCGTAGCGCTGGTGGTTCCGCACGTGACGAACCCACAGGAACAGCCCCAGACCCAGCATGCTCAGGTAGAGCTGGGTGGGATGGAGGGGCACGCCCTCCAGCGCCCGCGGCACCTGGCCGGAGAAGAAGGAGATACCCCAGGGCAGGGGCGCCCCGAGGGGAAAATCGATGGGACGGCCGTAGCAACACCCCGCGGACAGGCAGCCGAGCCGGCCGAAACACAGGCCCAGGGCGGCGGCCGGGGTGAACACGTCCATCACCTGCGCGAAACGCAGGCCCCGCCAGCGAATGTAGACCGCCATGCATGCCCAGCAGAACAGCACGCCGCCGTAGTAGACGAAGCCCCCTTCCCAGATCCGCAGCAGCTTGGAAGGATCCTCCAGGTAGGCCCCGGGATTCTCGAACAGGATGTGGCCCAGGCGAGCGCCCACCAGCGACGCGACCAGCACGATCAGCCCCAGGTCGAGCATGCGGCGCACGGGAAGTGCCGAGCGGCGGGACTCCTGGGCCACCACGTTGGTGGCCATGATGAAGGCGATGCAGAGCCAGAAGTAGTAGCCGGGGACCGCCAGGGCGCCCAGCAGCGGGAGGTCCCCGTCCAGGACCCAGGGTTTCATGCGGATTATTCGCCGCCGTTTTCCGCGGCGTCAGGCTCGGAATCGGACTCGGGCGCGGACCCGGACTCAGGCGCGGACTCGGGCGCGGGCTCCTGTTCCGCGTCCCCCGCCCCTCGGCCACGCAGGGTCTCGATCACCAGCACGTGGAACAGGAAGACGGCGACACCGAGAACGATGGCGATGTCCGCGACATTGAAGGTCGGGTAGTGCGAGGTGTGCCACCGGTCGAGGGTGAAGTCGCGCAGGGCCCCGTTCCAGCCCACGTGGAAGTCGAAGAAATCGGTGACCTTGCCGAACAGCGCACGATCGATGAAGTTCCCGATGGCGCCGGACAGGATCATCGACAGCGCCACCGCCAGCCAGTTGTCCCGTTCGGTGAGGCTCCGGTAGTACAGCCCGATCACGACGAAGGCGACCACCGAGACCAACAAGAAGATGGTCAGCCGATGCTCGTGATTGCGCATCAGTCCCCAGGCGGCGCCCGGGTTTTCGACGAAGATCAGGTTGAAGAACTTGGGGATGATCTCGACGGGAAGCTCGTTCGCCGCGGCCTGTGCTCGGATCCAGATCTTCGTCAACTGGTCGAGGGCCGTGAACAGCGGCACCACGGTCACCAGGATGAGGATCTTGCGGGACACGGGATCTCCTACATCGCGCCGACGAGCAGCGCGACGGTCTCCTGATCAGCGCCGGGGAACTCGTAGCGGTCGAACTCGTCCGGCGCGACCCAGTGGTAGGCGTGGACGTTGGCCTCCGGGAACTCCCCCGGAGGCAGGCTGCAGCGGTAGACCCGGAGGTTGACGGTGTACTTCGGGTACTCGTGGGTCACTTCCAGGGTCAGCTCGCCCACCTCCGGCGTGACGCCGAACTTCTCGTCGATCTCGCGGCCGATCGCCTCGGCGTCGGTTTCGCCATCCTCCACCCGCCCGCCAGGGAACTCCCACAGCAGAGGCAGCACAGCCTTCGGCGCCCGCTGGGTGATCAGATATCGCCCGCCGCGGGCGATCTCGGCGGCGACAACCCGGATCGTCCGCCCTTCGTACTTCATCCGCCCTGGCCTCCCTGGAAAAGCGACGAATGTATAGCACGAATAGAACGCGCTTCACGAAGCATCGAATAACCGCGGCATGACGGTCGTCGAACCTCCCAGTTCGGTTGGATAGTCCGGCGAATACCCCGGAGGGATCATGAAGAATCTGTTGACGTCGATCGTTTTTGCCTGCTCAACCCTGCTGCTCGCGCCCCCCGCTCTGGCCGGTGATGCCCTGGACCAGGCCAAGGAGACCGCGGTTCAGGACGCCCGCTCCAAGTCTCGCAACAAGAGCAAGAGCAAGAACAAGAGCAAGCGCCACAGTTCTTCCCGCCGACACGGATCGAGCCACTCGGCCCACTCCGGCGGTTCGCATCACTCCTCGCATGGCAGCGGGCACCGCTCCAGTCACTCGCGCTACCGGCACCCCGGCCACTCGCCGGTCGTGGTCCACCACTCCAGCCACCGGCGCCACCTGGTGGTGCGCCGCACGCCGGCGGTGGTCGTGCATCCCTCCTCCCCGGCCCGTGACCGGGTCGTGGACGACGTGGCCGTTCGCCGTCGCGCCGACAAGGCCCAGCGGTTCAGCATCGGTGTGAGCGCGGGTGTCGCGGCCACCGAGCTGTTCAACGGCGAGACGTACGCAAACCTGGGTGTCGAAGGACAGGCCCGTTACCGGATCGCCGACCCCATCGGCGTCGAGGTGACCCTGGGCTACTTCGGCGACGCCACCCGCCAGACGCGGCGGATGGACGTGCCGTTCAGCGCCTCGGTGATGGTCCACACCCCGGGCTACATCCCCGTCAGCGCCTTCGCCTACGCCGGTGTGACCTTGAACTACCGGGACTACGACCTGACCAGCATCGGTGGCGAGCACCTGCGCGGCGGGATCGCCGGGCCCCACGTGGGCGCCGGCCTGGCCGTGAACCTCGGCCCCAGCGCCACACTGGAGTGGGACGTTCGCTACACCCACTTCCTGGCGGAGACCGGCGCCAACCGCGGCGGCGCCGCGGCGGGCCAGCTCGGCTCCAACCTGTCCGTCAACTTCTTCTTCTAGGACGCCTCGGCCGCGAACCGCGGCACGAACCCCGCCGGCGCCTCGCTCGTCTCCCCATCCCCGCAGTGATACGGCGACAAGAAGACATCCACCGGGCCGGCCGGACACGGCACCTCGAAGCGGTCGATCGCGCGCGCCCGGAACACCCGCTGGATGGTCTCGCGGGTCGCGTCCATGACCGAGAACGGGTCGTCGAAGGGCGGGGTCGAGGGGTCGGACTCGCACAGCAGGCTCGCGAGATAGGCCTGCTCCCCGTCCACGCCGCAGACCCGGACCGGACGGCCTGCGCTCGCCCCGACGCTCGGACCCGACGCCGGTTCCAGGGCCGTCTGCCACGAGGTATCGAAGGGATCGGTGTACCAGGCCGGAAAGCTCACGTGCTCGGCGTGGGCCGGCAGATGGAGCGACAGGGCCCACGCCGCCAGCATCGCGAACAGGGCGACGGTACCGAGGGCGACCAGTGTGCCCGCAACGAACAGGCCACGATCGCGGGGGCGGGGGGCGTCGGCCATGCGTGGGAGCCTACGCGTACCCCGGCGGTGTTTCAACGGCTGGCGGCGACGAGCGAAGGCGGGTGTCGGCGGCTTTTTTCGGGGTCACCCACCTTTCCCCGCCGGGCTGATACACTCTCGTGTCATCCATGAGTGCGCTTTCCACAGAGTTTCGACCGCTGCCCTTGCCCCCAGGCAAGACGTTCCATGATCTCAACGGCGATCAGCGCCTGCGCGTGGTCTACGGTCAGCTCGACCGTCTGCGGCAGGCCAACGGTGCGTACGTCAGCGCGCCGATGACCGCCGAGCAAGCCGGCGGCGACGTGGGCTACGACGTCTTGTCGCTGCGAGACGTCCTGCTGGCGTCGACGGCCAACGAGTACCTCGGAGAGGCCGAACGGCTGCTGGGCACCTACGCCCTGGCGCTACAGCTCCTCGAGAAGTTCCATCACCGGATCATCGACGCCATCGCGGCCTGGCCGCCGCCCGCGGACTACACGTCGCACCTGCTCCCCGACCGCTACCATCCCCGCTCCCTGGCGGAGATCGTCGACGGGGGAAGCGGCCACCACATCTATTCGGTCGGTCTGCTGATGTACAAGCTGGGCGACCTGATGAAGCACGGCTTCAACCTGATCGTGCGCCCGGCCGAGATCCACCTGCTCAAGGACCTCACCCAGTACGTGCACAACAGCCGCTGGGCGCAGGAGCCGGACCAGGGTTTCTGGCACGAGGACCTGACCCAGCACGCCTCCAGCCTGGCCGCGGTCATCGGTGGCTTCACCATGTGGCAGGCGGGCGGCTACTACGACTTCCGCTACCCGGTGAATCGGGACATCTCCCGGTTGATCCCGGTGCCCGACCGGCTGGTGGTCGAGGGGCGCGAGGCGCTGATGGCGCTGCTGCCGCGCGAGACCGCGGACCGGGACCGGGATCTGGCCCAGCTCTCGCTGATCTGGCCCTTCAACGTGCTGCACGCCGATCCGGACCTCCAGGACGCGATCCTGGCCCAGGTCGAGGGACTCGTGGGCGACCACGGCGTGCGTCGCTTCGACGGTGACGACCAGGAGTGGCCGCTGGGGTTGGCCTGGCTGGCGGTGACGCTGTCCAAGCTGGTGTACCGGGATCAGGAGCGGGGTCTTCCCCGCGCCAAGCTCGACGAGCTGGTGGACCGGGCCGTCGCCTACGTCGAGCGCCTGGATCGAACGGTGCAGCCCGACGGCAGCATCCCCGAGCACTACGTGGACGGGAAGCCCGGGCCCTGCGCTCCGTTCGCGCCCGCCCACGGCATGTACATCACCGCCGCCCTGTCCATCCGGCAGGCGAGGGCGGAGATCAAGCTCAAGAGCTGAGAGGTTGTGGTTCCGGGGTGAACTACCCCGAGGGCACGCCTCACCCACCGCCCGGGTTGCAGCCCGGGCCCCCCGGCACGCAACCGGGGCCACCCATCCCCGCGAAGGACGACGCGCCGCCGCTGAACTTCGCTGGCACCGACAACCGTCGACCCGGCTTGGTCGCCCCGCACTTGGGGCAGACCAGCTCGGCCTCGTCCGATTCGCGCATGATCAGCTCCTCGAACAGATGCCCGCAGAACTCACACTCGTAATTGTGGATTGGCATCGTCGGCCTCCTCCATCTCAGGAGCCACTGGACCCCGGGCTGGATTCATTTCTCCCAGTCCAGGCCCAACCCCTGGGTCAGGGATCGCGCGGTGGACACCCGTAGGGAATACACCTGATCGCGCCCTTCCCGCCACACATGATGTACCGAGCCGGCCAGCGGACCTACCCGAACATCGACCGGCGGGGCCTCCACCCGTTCGATGTGGATACGTAACGCCTCCGGCGCGTCCACAGCGGATTTCCGGCGGGTCAGCTCGTCGGCCAGGGCAAACGCCCGCAGCTCGATCATCGCGTCGAGCGAGAACCCCAGCTGGCGGGCATCGATGGAGTACCCCTCCGGCTCGACCAGCCGCCAGGCGTGCTCGCCCGTGGGCTCGGCGACGAAGCGCCGTTCGCCCTGGACCACGGTGACACGCTCGACCTCCTTCCAATCGAGCTTGACCACGTCCCGGTCCCGCAGCTCTCCCGGGGCCCGTTCCAGGGTCTCCAGATTGGCCAGCGGGACGCGGAACACCTGCCCCCCTCGCCGGGCGAAGACCTCCCGGCCGTCGGCGGTGGTGGCGCCAAACTCCACGGTCTGCTCGGCCCCCTCGTGGTTCGCAGCGACCAGCCGCAGCCGCAGGGGCTCGAAGGAGTCCCCGTGGGGCTCGTCGAGGATCACGTTGGCCCGGAGCTCCGCCGCCGTCCGGGCCATCCCCTCGACGAGCTGCACGTCCAGCAACATCTCCGGCTCCTCCAGGCAAGCCCAGTCCTCGGTGCGTCGCTTGTAGTGCCAGACGTCCCCGTCGCCCTCGATGGTCAAGGAGACCACCTTGCCCTTGCCCAGCGCTGTCACCCGGTGGTCGCGCCATTCGGCCAGTGGCTTTTCCAGGCGGTAACGCCCCGGGATCCGAGCCCGGTAGACCGCGTCCTCACCCACGGGCCGCGCGAACGAGACACCCCCCGCCAGCGGGCGCCCGATCTCCAGGGCCAGCACCACCTCGCCGGTCACCCGGAACTCCACCTCGACCCGTTCGCCATCGGCCAGACCGAAGGTCGCCGGGTTCTCGGCCCGGGCGGCCACGCGGGCGTCCGGGCGGATGGGCGATCGGAAACTGCGGAGGACGCCCCGGATCAGGTCCGGATCCGCCGCCATGCTGACCGCCTCGCCTCCATCCCCGGAGGCCGCGACCACGGTCCACTGGGTGCCGACCCGGCGGGCGACCACCTCCCCGGACTCGTTGACGATCCGCAGTCCATCCACCTCCCCGGCCACCACCGCAGGCCACTCCACGGTGAGGGTGGCGGGTTCCCGACCCCGCGCCACGTCCCACAGCAACAGCGTGATCAGGGGCACCAGGGCGACGATCAACCCGGCGTTGGTGCGGCTCACGCTCATCGGCTTCTCCGGCGACGCCGACCACGGGCCACGAAGAGGGCGACCAGCGCGCCGGGAATGGCCGCCACGTTCAGCAACCGCACCACGTGGGCCTGGCCAGGTTCCATCGGCTGCAGCGCGGGCGGCAGCGACAGATCCGGGCGGAGCGCCAACAGCTCGGCGTCCAGCACCAGCCAGTCCAGGGCGTTGAGGAAGAAGCCCAGGTTCTTCAGAGCGTAGTCGGCCGATCCCACCACCAGCAGCCGCGTCCCGTCCGGGCTCGACTCGATCACCGCGTGCCCGTCCGGCGAGGCCGCCGCGTAGAACGAGCGCAGCTTGCCCTCGACGGCCGCCACGACCAGGAACGGACCGGGCTGCTCGTCGGGCCCGGCCGCTGCGTAGTCGGCGGCGTCCAGGCCGACGACCTCGGTCAACGCGACGCTGTCGGGCCCGGTGGACGCCAGCTCGATCACACGGCAGCCGTCGCACCCCTCCGCGCCGACCACCGGTCGCAGCGGCGAGGCCAGGGGCAGGGCCAGGGTGTCCACCCCCCGGGTGACGAGATCCTCCCGGTCGAGGTCGGTGACCAGCGGGATCAGCGGGTGATTGACGTAACCGGTCTCGGTCCGGCCCTCGCGCCGCACGGGCACGGGCATCAGCCCGTTGTGCGTGCGGTCGGCCAGGACCACGGTGTCCATCGCCAGGCCGTAGTGGGCCTGCAGATCCCCCAGGTTGTCCGAGCTGCGGTGGAGCTTGCGACGTACGGTGTCGGGGGTCAGGTTGGAGCGGTAGAGCGCCAGCGGGCGCCCGCTCATCAGGTACTGGTCCAGCGCCAGTCGCTCGGTCTCCGACAGCGGCTGGCGGGCGCCGAGCACCACCAGCACATCCACCTCGTCGGGGACCGCCTGATCCCCGCCCGCCAGATCGACCGCCAGCGGCTGGTAGGTTTCGCCGATCTTGGCCCGGATCGTGGCCAGCGGCCCCTCCCCCCCCGCCACGTCGGGCTCGCCGTGGCCGGTGACGAACCCCACCACCGGGCGCGGGCGATCCTCGACCACCTGGCGGATGCGCCGCGTCAGCTGGAACTCCAGGTCCCCCAGCCCGCGGATGGTCGGCAACGCCGTCACCCTGTCCTCGTACAGGAAGACGATCCCCATCCAGATCTCGCGGGACTCACGACGGCCCTCGTCCGTGATCTGCAGGGTGGCCGGGACCACCCCCAGCCTCCGTGCCTCGTCCCGCCGATCCTCGCCCGTCTCGGGTTCGACCCACTCGACCCGGATACGGCCGGGATTGCGCGCCCGGTACTCCTCGAGCAGGTCGCGGACCACCCCCTCGATCCGGTGGTAGGGAGGCTCGAGGTCGGCGGTGAAGTAGACCCGGATCGTCAGCGGACCGGGCAGTCGCTCGAGGATCCCGGTGGTCGCCGGCTCCAGCGAGAAGTCCCCGGCACGGGTCAGGTCGAGGCGGACGAAGTGGTTCTGGCCGACGGCCAGGACCAGCGCCGCGACCACCAGCAGCAATACGGGCGTCGCCACGGTGTTGAGTCGCAGCTCGCGAGGGGTCACTGGCGCAACCTCTCGTGGCGGACCACCGCGGCCGCGGCGGCCAGCGCGATGGTCGTCACCGCCGCGAACGCCAGCAGATCCCGGCTATCGACGACCCCGCGCGCGACGCTCGTGAAGCGCGAGTGGATCGACAGGAACTCCAGAGCCCGCGCCACCGGCAGCGGGGCGTGCTCGGCGTAGCGGCCGGCCGCCCACCACAGCACCGTGACCGACTCCGTGATGAAGAACGCCGCGGCCTGGCTCTCCGTCAGACACGAGACCAGCAGGCCGACCGCAACCAGGGCCGCGGCCAGCAGCAGCAGGCCGAGGTAACCGGCCACCACCGGGCCCAGCTCCAGCGGCCCCAGCAACGAGACGGTCAGCGGATACGGCAGGGTGCCGGCCACGGCCAGCGCGAGCACCGTCAGCCCCGCCAGGAACTTGCCAAGAACCAATTCGTGGCTGTGGACGGGCAACGACCGGACCAGCTCGAGGGTCCCGCTCCGCCGCTCCTCGGCCATCAGCCGCATGGTGAGCACCGGGGCCGTCAGGGCCAGAACCAGCGGACCCCACTGGAAGAGGGGCACGAGGTCGGCCACACCGCGGGCGAACAGATCGCTCAGGTAGAAGGTGGTGACCCCGAACAGCAGCAGGCATCCGACCACGGCCACGGGCCCGACCAGCGTGCGAAAGGTCGCCGCCAACTCGCGGCGAAAGATGGCCCAGACCATGGACACCTGCGGCACTCCCCTCGCGCCCGAAGCCCCGCGTGCGGACCGGACGCGCCTGCTCGCGGAGTGTACTTCCAACCGTGGGCGAGGAAAAACATGTCCGGCCCTGAAATATCCGGATGGGGTAGTGGGTAGAATAGGCAACCTCCGGAGGCCAGGCCATCGTGCGTAAGCGGTTCTTGCTGCTGTTTCCGACCCTGTCCGTCCTGACCCTGCTCGGGGTCGGCGCCGTCGGCTGCAAGGGTCTGATGGAGAAGCTCAACAACGGAGAATCGGACGACGACGACTCCGCCGAGGAGGAGGCGACGGTACCGGTGACCGTGCAGCCAGCGCGCCGGGGCAGCGTCGAAGCCACCGTGGGCTCGTCCTCGACCGTGGCCTCCCTGCACCAGGTCGATCTGATCGCCGAGGTCTCCGGGACCGTGGTCAGCGTCAAGGTCGAGGAGGGAGACGCCGTCGCCAAGGGCACCGTACTCGCCACCCTCGACAACCCCCTGGCGCGGGGGGAACGCGATCGGACGCTGGCCTCCTTCCGCAAGGCCGAAGAAGACCTGGAGCGGCTCCGCCCCCTGCACGCCCAGGGGTTCATCAGCCAGAACGAGTGGAACGAGGCGGTCCACGCCCACGGATTGGCGAAGACCTCCTACGAACAGGCCCAGGCCTCGCTGGACGACACGGTATTGCGGGCGCCCTTCGCCGGCACGGTGACCTTCCGCGAGATCGAGGTGGGCGAGAACGTGACCGTGGGCAAGCGGGTCTTCCAGGTGGTCGACATGGAGCACCTGGAGGTGGAGATCCACCTTCCGGAGCGACACCTCTCGGAGCTCCGCGTCGCCCAGAAGGCCCGGATCCACAGCGACTTCTCGGACCTGTCGGCGGACGGCGAGGTGGTTCGGATCCACCCCACAGTCGATCCCGCCACCGGTACGGTCAAGGTCACCGTCGTTCTCCGCCAGCAGACGCCCGTGCTGCGGCCCGGGATGTTCGTCAACGTCGACGTGGTGACCGCCACCCAGGACGACGCGATCCTGGTGCCCAAGCGGGCGCTGGTCTACGAGGACGGCGAGCCGGTGGTCTACCTGGTTCGCGAGGAGTTGGCGGTGCGGGTGCGTATCGGCCCCGGCCAGGAGCAGGGGGACGAACGGGAGGTGGCCGAAGGGATCGCCGAGGGCGAACCCGTGATCGTCATGGGCCAGACCGCGCTGAAGGATGGCGCGCTGGTCACCGTGCAGTCGCAGACGGAGTAGGTGCCCAGTGGCCGAGCGTGAGGGCATCTACGGTGCGGTGGTCGACCGGCCCGTCGCCATCTGCATGATCTTCCTGGCTGCCGTCGTCTTCGGCCTGGTCTCCTACCTGCGGTTGCCGCTCAACCTGTTCCCCGACCTGACCTACCCCACCCTGACCGTCCGCACCGAGTACCCGGGCGCCGCCCCCGAGGAGGTGGAGAACCAGGTCTGCCGCCTGCTGGAAGAGGAGCTGTCGACCATCCCCTCGCTGGTGGAGATCACCTCCATCAGCCGCGCCGAGCTCGGCGACGTCGTGCTGGAGTTCGACTGGGACACCAACATGGACGGGGTGTCCCAGATGGTTCGCGAGCGGCTGGCGCGGATGACCCTGCCCGACGAGGCGCGGCGTCCGATCCTGCTGCGTTACGACCCCTCCCTGGACCCGATCCTGCGCATCGGCCTGTCGGGCGGCGACGACCTGTATCTGCTGCGCCACGTGGCCGACGAGCAGGTCAGCCGGGAGCTGGAGACCATCCCGGGGGTGGCCGCGGTCAAGGTCCGCGGCGGACTGGTCCGGGAGATCAGCATCGAGCTGGACCCCGGGCGGATGGCCGTCCGCGGGCTGGTGATCGACGACATCTCCCGCCGACTGGCCGCCGAGAACGTCAACCTCAGCGGGGGCTCGATCAAAGAGGGGGACACCGAGTACCTGATTCGCACCCTGGCCGAGTTCCACGGCGTCGACGAGATCGCCGAGGTGCTGATCCCCTGTCCCGACGGCACCCCCACCCGGCTGGGGGACATCGCGTCGGTGTCCGCCACCCACCGCGAACGCGAGGTGGTGGGCCACATCGACGGCGAGGAGTCGGTGGAGATCCGCATCTACCGCGAGGCCGACGCCAACATCGTCACCGTGTCCCGACGGGTGAAGGACGCCCTGTTCGGCTCCGCGGCCCAGCGGCGGTACCTGGCGATGTTGGAGATGCGGACGGGGGGGGGAGAGGCGGGCTCGGACTCGGACTCGGAAACGGACCCGGACCCGGACCCGGACCCGGACCCGGACCCGGACCCGGACTCGGATTTCGACCCGACAACCGATCCCATGTACCGCCAGATGTCCGCCTTCCTCGCCAACCAGCTCCCCGACGGGGTCGAGCTGCACCTGGTGGGAGATCAGTCGGCCTTCATCGAGGATTCGCTGAACGACGTCCGCGGCGGCGGCGCCATCGGCGGGCTGATGGCGGTGTTGATCATCTTCCTGTTCCTGCGGGACGTGTGGTCGACGCTGATCATCTCGCTGGCGATCCCGCTGTCGGTGGTCATCACCTTCACGCCGATGTTCCTGGCCGGGGTCAGCCTGAACCTGATGAGCCTCGGGGGGCTCGCCCTGGGCATCGGCATGCTGGTCGACAGCTCGATCGTGGTGCTCGAATCGATCTTCCGCTGCCGCGAGGAGGGTGACGGCCCGCGGGCCGCCGCGATTCGCGGGGCCCGGGAAGTGGCTGCGGCGGTGGCGGCATCCACCTTCACCACGGTGGCGGTGTTCTTCCCGATCGTGTTCGTCAAGGGCGTCGCCGGCCAGCTGTTCGGCAACCTGGCGCTCACGGTGGTGTTCAGCCTGCTGGCCTCGCTGGCGGTGGCACTGTTCCTGATCCCGATGCTGGCCGCGTGGCGGCTGGACGCCGCGCCACGGCCCGCGACCCGGTTGCTGGCGCTGCAGGCCTACGGACCCCGGGCCGCGTGGCGGCAGATGCGCGCCTCGATGGGGGGCCTGGTGGCCTGGGCGCGCCGATCCCGCGGTCCCATCCGGTTCGCCACCAGGCGGCTGGCAGCAGTCCCCGGCTTCGGCTATCTGATCTTCCGCTTCCTGGCGATGCTTCCCCTGTCGCTGTTGGCGCTGCTGTTCGGCTTCGCGGCGGGGCTATTTCTCAGGATCTCCGTCGCGATCTACCGGCTGGCTGCCTGGGGCGGAGGCGGCGTGTTCGGCGTGGCCTCCCGGGGCATGGATGCGGGGCAGAACGCCCTGCAGCGCGCCTACCTGGGGCTGCTCGGGGCGGCGCTGACACACCGCGTTGGTGTCTTGCTCCTGGCCTCGCTGCTGCTGGTGGGCGCCCTCGAGCTGGCCTCCCGCCTCGGACAGGAGCTGATCCCCACGGTTTCCCAGGGGGAGTTCGACGTGGAGCTGGCGTTGCCGGTGGGCACGCCGCTGGAGGAGACCCTCGGGGTGCTCGACGTCATCGAAACCCGGGTCGCCGAGGTCGAGGGCGTCGAGCGGCTGCTGGCCACCGCGGGCACCGAGCGCACCGCGGACTCGGAGTCGGGAAAGGGCGAGCACACCATCGACCTGCACGTTCGGGTGGCTCCCGACGGCGCCCGGATCGACCGGGCAGAGGCCAAGGTCACCGAGGATCTGCGCCGTCGGCTCGGCTCCATCCCCGGGCTGAGCGTGCGGGTGCGCCAGCCCACCCTGTTCAGCTTCCGCGCCCCGGTGGAGGTGGCGATCTTCGGCCACGACCTGGGGACCCTGCGGCGCCAGACCTGGGCAGCCGTGGACGCCCTGGCCTCCCTCGACGCACTGCAGGACGTGCGCACCGACTTGCAGCCGGGGTTCCCGGAGCTGCGGCTGCGCTACGACCGGGAGCAGCTGTCCGCCCGCGGCCTGGATATCTTCCAGGTGGCCCGGGCGGTGCGGGACAAGGTCGAGGGTTCGGTCGCCACCGATCTGCGGGGCCGGGACGACCGCATCGACGTGCGGGTGCGGCTGCAACCCGAGCGGGTGATGCGAGTCGACGACGTGCGGCGGCTCAACGTCAACCCGGCGGGCTACCCGCCGATCCAGCTGCAGACGGTTGCCAAGCTGGAGCTGGATGAGGGGCCCAGCGAGATCCGGCACATCGACCAGCGACGCGCGGGCGTGGTCACCGCGGGTCTCGAGGGCTTCGATCTGGGGGGCGCCAGCGTGGCCATCGACCGGGAGCTGAGGGCTCTGGAGTGGCCGCCGGAATTCGAGTACGACGTGCGCGGCCAGAGCCGTGAGATGGAGGTCAGCCTGACCTCGCTGCGCTTCGCGCTGGCACTCGCGGTGTTCCTGGTCTACGTGATCATGGCCACCACCTTCGAGAGCTTCCGCCATCCCTTCGTGATCCTGTTCTCGATCCCGCTGGCGATCGTCGGCGTGGTCCCCGTGCTCGCGCTGCTGGACATCTCCATGTCGGTGCTGGTGCTGATCGGGGCGATCGTCCTGGCGGGGATCGTGGTGAACAACGCCATCGTGCTGGTCGACTACGTCAACCAGCTGCGGCGGCGGGGCCTGGAGTTGACCGCCGCGTTGCGGACGGCGGGCCAGGCGCGGCTCCGACCGATCCTGATCACCACCCTGACCACGGCCCTGGGCCTGCTGCCGATGGCCGTGGGGCTCGGCCACGGCTACGAGATCCGTCAGTCGCTGGCCGTCACGGTGATCGCCGGCCTGCTGGCGTCGACCCTGCTGACCCTGGTGGTGGTGCCGGTGGTCTACCACTTGCTGGCGGGGACCGCGCCCGTGGCCGGAGACGATGAGCAGCTCGACCTCTGAGGGACCGAACCCCGGCGGACACCCGCTGGGACGGGTCCTGCCGCGGCTGAGCCTGCGCCGGCCGGTGGCGTCGCTGACCGTGTTCGCCGCCGTGCTGCTGGTGGGCGCCATCGCCTGGCACCTGATCCCGCTGCAGATGATGCCCACCGGCTACGACCATCCCTATCTGTGGATCTGGGCGCCGTACCGCAACGCCACACCCCTGGAGGTGGAGGAGCAGATCGTCCGGCCGGTGGAGGAGTACTTCGGCACCCTGAGCAACCTGCGGCACATGGAGTCGGAGTCCTCCTCCGATTCGGCCTTCTTCGAGCTGGAGTTCGAGGAGGGCACGGACATGGCCGAGGCCTACAACCAGGCCCTGGACCGCATCGAGCGCTCCTACCCCGAGCTGCCGGACGATCTGGAGCAGTTCTACATCTACCGCTACGACCCCAGCGACGAGCCGATCATCTGGGCCGGGATCTCCGTCCCCGACGGCGCGGAGGACGTCGCCCACCTCCTCGAGACGCGGGTCCAGAAGAAGCTCCAGCGAATCCCGGGCGTGGGCAACGTGGACCTCTGGGGCGCGGATCGCCGCAACATCTACGTGGACTTCCACCACGACGCCGTCGACGCCATGGGGGTCAACCTGTATCAGGTGATCCCGGCCATGGCGTCGGACAACTTCACCTTGCCCGGGGGCAAGGTCCGCGAGCCGGGGCGGGTGATCTACCTGCGCAGCCTGGCCCGCTACCAGTCCATCGAGGAGATCGCCCACTGGCCGATCCGGCCGGGGCTCGAGGTGGGGGACGTGGCCGAGGTGGTCCACGCGGCACCCGCGGCCACCTACGTCAACCACATCAACGGACAGCCCGGCGTGTCCCTGGGGGTCTACAAGGAGTCCACGGCCAACACCCTGGAGGTCTGCTCGGCGGTGGCCGAGCTGTTGACCGAGGAGTTGAAGGGCGATCCGGCGCTGGCGGGCTACGAGTTCTTCGTCCTGTTCAGCCAGGGCGAACTGATCGATCAGAGCATCGACAACCTGACCCAGGCGGCGCTCATCGGCGGCTCGCTGGCCTTCATCGTGCTGGTCGTCTTCCTGCGGCGGCTGCGAATGACCCTCGTCGTGGCCGCGGCGATCCCGGTCTGCATCCTGATCGCGGTCACGGTGCTGTACTTCCAGGGTGAGACCATCAACCTGCTGACGATGATGGGGCTGATGCTCGCCGTCGGCATGGTGGTGGACAACTCGATCGTGGTGGTCGAGAACATCTATCGCCACCGCCAGGAGGGAGCCAAGCCGTACCGAGCCGCCCTGTTCGGCTCCGGCGAGGTCTCCCTGGCGGTCACCATGGCCACCCTGACATCGGTGGTGGTCTTTCTGCCGATCATGTTCCTCTCCGGGGGCGGGGGTTTCAGCTTCTACATCAGCCGGGTCGGCTTGCCGGTGATCTACGCCCTGGTGGCCAGCCTGTTCGTGGCGCTGCTGTTCATCCCCCTGGCCACGACCCGCCTGTCCTCGGGCAAGCCGGTGAAGACCGGCCGGGTGCTCCGGTGGACGGGGAAGATCTACAGCCGCGCGCTGGACTGGATGCTCGACCATCGGGTGGATGCGATGGCCATCGCGGTCGCGTTCATGGTGCTGACGGTGGTGGCCAGCGGGTCCCTGTCGGAGACGGACGTCTCCGAGGGAAATCTCAACGACTTCGTCATGCGGGTCGAGTTCCCCGAGAACCTGGCCTTTGACGAGAAGGAGGAGATCCTCGTCGACCTGGAGACCCAGATCCTCGCCAAACGCGAGGAGTGGCGCATCGACGCGGTCCGTACCCGCTACAACTCGGGCAACAGCCGCGGGGGCGTCCGGGTGTTCCTCGAACCACGCGAGCGGGGCGATGTCAGCCGCGACGAGATCGTCGAGCAGGCCGAGGAGATGCTCCCGGAGCTACCCGGGGTCGAGGCCTGGGTCGGCTGGCAGCAGGGCAACGGCGGCGGAGAGGCCAACCAGGTGGAGCTCGACCTGTACGGCCCCGAGACCCAGGTGCTCGCCGAGCTGGGGGGCGAGATCAAACGCCGCCTCCAGGACGTCGAGGGCGTGGTCTCGGTGGAGTACGAGGTCGAGGAGGATGCGTCGGACGAGCTGCAGGTGAAGATCAACCGCGAGGCGACGTCCCGCTACGGGGTCGATCCGGCGACCCTCGCCCGCACGATCCAGTTCGCCATGCGCGGCACACGGATGCCCGACTACCGGGCCGGCGACAAGGACATCGACGTGATCGCCGAGTTCCGGCTCGAGGACCGGGCGGACCGCGAGGCGCTGGAGGACTTCCGTATCTGGACCGCCACGGGCGAGACCATTCCCCTGGGCGCGGTCGCCGAGCTGGTGCCCACCCGCGGCTTCGGCGAGATCAGCCGGCTCGACCGCCGGACGTGGCTGGGGATCACGGTCAACCTGGAGGGCGAGGATCTGCAGGAGGCCTACGGCCGCATCGACGCAGCCCTGGCGACCCTGGACATGCCCCGGGGTTACTCGTGGGAGCGGGGCGAACGTTTCCTCGAGATGATGGAAGACCAGAAGCAGCAGCAATCGGCGTTCTACTTCGCCATCATCCTGGTCTTCCTGCTGATGGGCGTGCTCTTCGAGAGCGTGGCCCTGCCCCTGTGTGTCATCGCTTCGGTGCCCTTCGCCATCTGCGGCGCCTACTGGATGCTGCTGCTGACGGGCACGAGCTTCGACATGATGGCCGGCATCGGGATGGTGATCATGGTCGGGATCGTGGTCAACAACGCCATCGTGCTCGTGGATCTGGTCCAGCTCGACAGGGCCCAGGGGATGGGCCGCCGCGAGGCGCTGACCCACGCCGGGCATCAGCGCTACCGGCCGATCCTGATGACTGCGGCCACGACCGTCGTCGGCCTGATCCCGATGGCCTTCGGCGACGCCAGCCTGGTGGGCATCCCGTACAAGGCGCTGGGGCGAGTGGTGATCGGCGGTCTGATCACCTCGTCGGTGATGACCCTGCTGTGGGTACCGCTGCTCTACACGCTGGTCGACGATATGCGGGCCTGGGGACGGCGCCTGCTGAACTACGCCCTGGGGCGGAAGGAGGAGACGGTGGCATGAGGATCTCGTGGATCGCGATGACCGCCGCGTTGGCGGCGCTGGTGACACTCCCGGCGGGGGCCAACCAGGTGCCGACAACACCCACCCTCGAGCTGTCCCTCGCCGACGCGGTCGAGATGGCAGCGGAGCGCAACCTGGGGATCAGGCTGCAGGCCACCTCCCTGGACGTGGCCCGTCAGGCACGCCGGGCGGTCTGGGCCCAGTACCACCCGACCTTCGCCATGGAGGTCAACTACTCGCCGGCCATGGACCACTCCCTGCAGAAGGTCGCCGGTTCCCAGCTCGAGAGCCTGTACCGCAACTACAACCTGACGGCCAACAGCAGCCTGACCAACCGCTTCGTCACCGGCACCGAGCTCAGCGTCACCTGGTACCACCTCAGCTCCCGCTCCGAGCGGATCAAGGACGAGTTCCAGGAGCTGCTGGAGACCATCTCCGGGATCTCCGACCCGATCACGACCAGCTTCAACGCGAGTGGAGCGATCCAGGTCCGCCAGAACCTGCTCAAGGGGATGGGGCACTGGTACAACCTGGGCCCGGTCCGCCAGTCGCGGCTCTCCGAGAACAGCGAGGAGATCGCCTACGACGCCCAGGTCAGCGACGTGCTCGGCTCGGTGGTCAAGGCGTACTTCGAGCTGGCCTATGCCCAGCGGGCGGTGGAGATCGCCGAGCTCAGCGTCGAGCTCGCCGCCGGGCAGCGGGAGGTGACCCAGGCGCGGATCCAGGCCGGGGACCTGGCGCCCATCGAGCTGATGAAGCTGGACGAGACCGTGGCCACCCGCCAGCAGGAGTTGCTGGAGGCCAACATGTCGCTTCGCCGGGCGGAGATCACCCTGCGCAGCCTACTGTCCAGCGAGCCGCGGGGGGAACTGTCGGCGATGCGGCTGTGGGCAGCGGACAGCCCGGACTCGGCGCCGATCCCGCTCCGCGAGCTGGACGCCAGCCTGGAGACCGCCCTGCTGCGCAACCCGGAGCTGCGGCGTCAGGAGCTGGACCTGCAGGGCCGGGAGATCGGCTTCCGGATGGCCCGCCAGGACCTGCTGCCGACCCTGGACATGACCGGCTCGCTGGCGCTCAACGGCGTGGGCGAGACCTCCCCCGAGGGGCTCGAGGACGCGTTCTCGGGCAACCATCCTTACTGGACCTTCGGCATCCAGCTCACCGTGCCGTTGACCAACCGGGCCGCCGAGACCGACTTCCGCACGCGCAAGGTCGAGGTCGAGGCCTCCCTGCTGACGCTCAAGAGCCTGCAGGAGTCGACCCTGGCCGAGGTGGAGACCACCCACACCCAGATCCTGAGTTACGAGGAGCAGATCCGGGTGGCCAGGACGCGGATCATGCTGGCCGAACAGAACGTCGAGGCCGAGCAGGCGCGCTACGCGGCTGGCAAGTCCACGATCCGCGAGGTGCTCGAGGTCCAGAAGTCCCTGCGCGACGCCCAGCTGGCCGCGATCCGCGCCCAGATCAACGCCCTCGCCGCCCGGGTCGACCTGGAGCTGCAGCGGGGCACCCTGCTGGAGACCTTCGGTATCCGCGAGATCGCCGGCTGAGCGGCGACGTCCCAGGGGGTCAGGGCCAGGCGGCGGGATAACACTCCAGCTCGTCGCCATCGATCAGTCCGTCACCGTCGTTGTCCACGGCGTCCTCGCAGTTGCCGCAGAGGTGGTTCTCGGTCTGATCGGAGGTCACGGGGTGCAGTGGGCCGGCGATCTCACCCCCGCCGAGCCCGACCCAGCGCACGGTCACGCAGCTGGGGTTGGCGTCCCCGGGACAGGGCTCGCAGGCCGCGGCGACCCCGGCCAGCAGGTCGCAGGGATCGGCGCCCTCCAGCAGATCCGCGAGCCCCCGGGTATCCAGCGTACCCGACAGGTCGCATCCATCCAGGGAAGACGCGTCGGCGACGAAGGTGCCGGACAGCTCGGCGTCGAACAGGGTCAACTCGCCCCCCCCCGCCGGCAGGACCAGGTCCGCCGGGCCCAACCGCAGGATGGGATCCTCGGTGGGGAAGAACTCGGCGGCCGCGAACTCGATGGAGGGGCGGCAGTAGTCGGGGGCAGAGCCCGCTCCGAGGGGGCCGGCGATCACCTGGATCGTGTCGGTGCCCGGATCGTAGGACACAACACCCAGCGCCACGTTGCCGTCCAGTGCCTCGGCGATTGCGGCGGGCAACAACGGCTGGACCGGACGCAGGCCGGACATTTCCAGGCGGTAGGCACGCTCGATGACCGACTGGGGGTGGTCCAGGGGCCCGCCCGTGGCCGAAGTGGTGATCTCCCAGCTGTCCGCCACGTCGTCGGGCGCGTCGCCACCCGTGGCCTGGAGGGACACCTGGTAGCCGCGCTCCAGCGCCAGGGGCGACGTGGGCTGGAACACGAGCTGCCGGCCATCCGGCGTCAACTCGGGGGTGCCCTCCACCGGGTCCCCGGTGTCCCCGTCCGTGACCGTGAGGGTGGCCGAGTCCGCCGCCATCGTGAACCGGACCAACAACGGTGTCCGCGGGTAGACATCGGTCGCCTCCGCAGGGGGATAGAGCCCATCCGCGTCGACCTCGAAGGTCTCCGGTGTCGTGTCGTCGTCCCCGGTGGCGTCGTCGTCCCCCGTCGCGTCGTCGTCGCCGGTCGCGTCGTCGTCGGCCGCGTCGTCGTCGTCCGTGGGACAGCCGGTCAACAGGTGGGTGCACAGGCCCAGGGTCAGGGCGATGGCGATCCGTCGCATCGGGATTCCCTCCGGGACGGACTCTACCACCCCCCGACGATTCGTCGGTTTCTCGTGCGCCGCCACAACAGCCACAGCAGTGGCAGCAGGCTCGCCTTGGCGCGATCCGAGCGGTCGACGATCCCGCAGCTGCAGCCTCCGCCACCGACCAGGACATCGGAGTCCGGGTCACCGAGGGGTGCGGTATCGTCGTCGTCTCCGCTCACGTCGTCGTCCCCGCCGCAATCCGGCGTGAAGGTGAGGGTCACGTCGCTGACCGTGGGCGTGTCGCCCCCCGTGGAGGTCAGGGTCGTGCGAACCTGGCCGAAGCGCGTCTCCCCGATCCCGGGCGTCGAACCCGCGGGGTCGGAGGTCTCCCCACCCCAGCCGCTCCAGCTCCCGTCCGGCGCCGGGGTATCCCCGCCGCGGACCGAGAAGGTCACGTCGGTCCCCGCGGGCAGGCTCTCGACCCAGCCCACCGCGTCCCAGCTCGCGGTCGGACAGCCCGAATCGACCACGTCGGATACCCAGGCGCCCGGGGACAGGTAGCTCCCTCCGCCCCCGGGGGCCGCCGAGAGCTCCGGCTCGACATAGGCCCGGATCAGCAGGGAATCGAAGTAGCCGGGCGGATCGAGGTGGGTCTCCAGTACGCCGAGCCGTGTACCGGACAGGGGGCTGGGGTCGGTGTAGCTCACGACGGCCGCGCCATCGAGGAACATCGTCAGCGTCCCCCCGGTCGCGGTCACCCGGTAGGTGTGGGTCGAACCCGGCGAGATGGTCACGTTGGCCGGCGCGGTCACGTCCCCCTCGGTGACGCTGCGGCCGATCCCACAGCGGTCGCCCTGAGCGGCCCAGGTCTGGACGCTGTAGTAGCTGGACCCGTTGCCGTCGACGTGGGTCGCCAGACCGAGGCCGTCGTCGTCGTCGGTGTAGGCCACCGTCTCCATCAGGAAGTTCCCGTCCAGCGTCAGCCCTGCCGCCAGCAGGGTCTCGTACCCGTAGATGGCGTTGGTGTTACTGAGCCAGCCTCCGCTGATGGTCCACGACTCGGGGCCGTGGCCCTCCAGCCCCTGGGATTCGTAGCTGGCCAGCGTGTCGGTGGAAAAATCGTCCCACCACAGCATGGCCGCCGCCTTGCTCGACGTGTCCGACGCGCCCGGATTGCCGTGGTAGCACAACAGGGTCGCGCTCCCCCAGGCGGGAATCCAGGGGACCTCGACCCACACCAGGGTCGTGGACGTGTTGATGCCCGACTCGACCCAGTGACCGAGGACGGAGCCCTGATCGTCGGTGAAGCGCAGGTCCGCGCCGTCGCCTTGCAGGGTCCCTGCGGCGATCAACACCTGGGTGTCCAGGGTCACCTGCACCGAGTAATCCGTCAGGTCCACCCCGGCGCTCTCGCTCACCGCGATCGAGAACCGATCGGACCAACCGACCATCGACCAGGGCGCGGCCTGGGTCAGGGTCAACAGACCCGCGCCATCGACCTCGACGTCCGCCAGCGTGCCGGCCAGGAACTCCGCCTGGGTCGACCAGGTCACGGTGTCGGCCCGGGCGTCGCCGCCGCATACGAGCGCCGTCACGCAGATCGCTACAGGGGCGGCGCAGATTCCCCGCCGGGCGAGTCGTTCGCGCCATGGACGCCGGAACATCGGACCTCCCTCCCACGGATGTCCGAATCCCCATCGAAGCAGGCTGCCTGCCCACCACAGACCCCACGGGCGCCCCGGCATTGTTGCGGCGCAATATCCATTGACATGTCACATACAAGATGCGATTGATTCCCCGTCCTGTTGCGCTGCAACATCAAATCGAGGAGCCCGCCATGTTACGCCAGCCGGTCCCCGCCGCCGACGCCCACCACCGGTTCGCCGAACCCACGCCGCTGGGCCTGATCGGGCTGGCGCTGGGTTGTGCCGCGCTGGTGCCCATCGCCTTCGGGGCCGAGCCCACCGCGAACGGATTCGCCACCGCCGGGATGTTCTGCCTGCTCTTCGGCGCGGGCTGCCAGCTGCTGGCGGGTTTGATGAGCTTCGCCAACCGCAACCTGTACGGGGGAACGCTGTTCACGGCCTTCGCGTTCTACTGGACCCTCAACTGGTGGGCGCTGGACAGTTCGGCCGCCGCACTGCTCGGCGAGGCGGTCGCCCTCCCGGACCCGGCCACGATCCTGGCGAGCGACGTGCTGGCGCTGGTGGTGTTCGCCGTCCTCAGCTACGGATTCGGATTCCACAGCAAGCTGCTGTTTGCCTTCTTGGCGGATATCGACCTGATGTTCATCTGCAAGGTGGCCAATGGTGTGCTGGGAACCCATGCCCTGGACCCGGCGGTCGCCTGGCTGACGGTGGGGCTGGCGGCGATCGCGCTGTGGATCGCGTTCGCGATCCTGATCAACCCAACGGCCGGGCGGGCCGTGTTCCCGGTGACGGGACCCCTGTTCACCCCCGCAGCCCCGCCCCCGGGCTTCGATCTCGACCTCCGCCACACGATCTTCGACGCCCTCTACGGCCACTGGCGACGGTCGGCCTTCCGGAACATGCCGCTGGGTGCCCTGCAGGCGGTGGCGGGAGACGACGTGGATCTGCTGCCCGACCTGCACTACCTGCAAGAACGGGGCGGCGTGAAGCTCGCGTTCGCCGACGGCGGCGCCGTGGAGGGCGCCCGCCTGACGGCCGCGGGGATCGACCTGTACGAGGAGCGGGTCCTGCAAAAGTGAGCTTTCGACGCATTTCCGACGCATTCTTGTGAAGTGGCTGGCACCTCGCGAGATCCTCCGGGATACCCTGGGTCCGAGGGAGAATTCCGGGATGCGAACGACCGTCCTCCTGACCCTGGCGGCGACGATGCTCCTTGGACTGTCGGGGTGTCCCACCGGGCTGCACGACGACGACACGGGCGATGACGATTCCGCCGCGGGTGACGACGACTCCGGCGCGGACGACGACACGACGGCCGGCGACGACGACGACACCACCGGCTTCGAGTTATCCGTGGGCCCCGAGGAGACGGCCAGCGCGGTGAGTGGACTGAGCCGGCCGAGCGTGGCGCTGGACTCCCTGGGGCAGCCGCACATCGTGGCGGACATGGGCAACCCGCAGGTCTACATCCTGCATCGCCTCGGGGGGGACTGGCAGGAGGAGCTGTTCGCCGAGTGGACCGCCCAGGTGGACGCCTCGCGCGTCTACCTACCCCACATCGAGATCGATGGCAGCGACCGCGCCTGGGTCAGCGCCTGGCTCGGGGTCAAGGATGGCGGCAACACCCCCGGCCAGGGAGTCTGGCTGGTGACCGACGTCGCCTCCCAGCCGGAATCGACCTATCTGGGGGTGGCCAACGCCGGGACCAAGAACGGCAACCTCGCCCTCGATCCCGCCGATCCCGGCCGCGCCATCGTGATGGCCAAGACCGGGTTGTACGAGCTGTTCGACGGCGGCGGTTCGACCGGCGAGACCGGTCAATTTGCCATCGGTGACAGCGGCGAGAAGCTGCGATTCCTGGTCCGGGCGCGGGACGGGGAGCCGGGGATCTGGCACGCGGTGATGAGCGGCTACAGCCTGGAGCCCTCCCGCTACCGCAACTCGGGCATGGAATCGCGGGTGACCTGGGCCGACTACGACGCCTACGACGGGATGGGGGAGGACATGCTCCACCCGGGTCTCGGTGTCGACGGCGCGGATCCCTGGGTGGGCTACATGGCGATCCGCTACCACCCCGGCGTGGTGTTCAACATCTGGGATGGAGAGGGGCTGGTGTTCGACCCGAGCGACCTTCCCGTGCTCGATCCCTCACCCGCCTCCCACAGCAACAGCGGCGAGCGCTTTGGACCCCAGTTCGCGCCGGCCCCCGGGCGCGGGGCCTTCGTCTGCTGGACGGGCGGCGATGGGTGGGTGCGCCTCTCGCGTCTGACCCCGGACGGTTCCCGGGACGAGCCGCTCTCGGTGGCCGAGGGTGCGAGCTGCACGATCACAGCCGGCCCGGACGGGGCGCTGCACATGGCCTATGTCCGCAGTCAGCTTCGCTACCGACGCATCGACGTTCACTGATCCGGGATGGAGACTACCTAGGAACACCCCCTGGACCTGTCCAGCCGGGCTGGTGTTCCTGCTACAATCCAACACCCGGGAAAGAGGGGATCATCGATGACGTCCAGGACCGGCATGGCGCTGCTACTTCTCGCCGCCATCGCAGCCGCCGGTTGTTCGGCCGACGAACCCTTCACCCTGCCCGACGAGGTGCTGGAGCAGGCCAAGGACATCGTCGGCGGTAACGAGACGCAGGGATGGCCCCAGGTCGGGATGTACATCATCGACGGCGGGTATGGCGGCGTCTGTACCGCGACCCTGGTCCACCCCGAGTACCTGCTCACCGCCGCCCACTGCGCCGAGGACGCCTCATCGGAGGACTACTTCTTCGTCGGCTACGACTCCGAGGACATCGGATTCGGCGACCTCAAGGGGATCAAGGAGGCCTTCGTCCACCCCGCGTACGGCACCAGCGATTACCATCCCCACGACGTCGCCGTGCTGCAGCTCCATGGCCCGCTCTCGGGGATCGACCCGATCCCGGTCAACCAGACCAGCCTCAACGCCGACTGGATCGGCCGCTGGCTGCACCTCGTCGGATTCGGCTCGAACACGGCCTACAACGGATCCGGGGCGGGGCTGAAGCGCGAGACGGACCTGGAGATCTACGACTACTCGACCCTGGAGATCATGGTGTACACGCCGGGCACCAACGCCTGCACGGGTGACTCCGGCGGCCCCGCCTTCGTCGACATGGATGGCTTCCTCTACGACGCCGGGGTGATCTCGAGCGTGTACCCGATCCAGGCTGGTCAGGACGCCTGCGAGGGGGCCAGCCTCGAGATGCGGGTCGATGCGGAGATGAACTTCATCGACGACTACTTCGACCCCGACGAGGTGGACCCCTTCGAGACCCCCGAATGGGGGCCGGGGGAGGAAGAGGAAGAGGAGGAGGAGTCGGACGACGACGTCATCGACTTCGACAACCTCCCGGCTCCCACCATCGACGAGGACGAATACGAGGGTCTCGGGGGCTGGGAGTGTTCCGTCGATTCCCGCCGCGGGCCCGCGCTCGCCGTCTCCCTGCTCCTGCTCACCGCCGCCGCGATATTCCGCCGCCGCCGACCCTGAGGGCCCGTCAGGACCCTGAGACGCTGTGCCATGGCCGGCTCGCCCGGCCGTATCCCAACGAGCGCGTCTACTCGTCGTCCGGGAGCATGGGCGATCGCTTGCCCACGGCGATCACCCACAGCTGGTGGATCGCCCGGGTGGCCGCCACGTACAGCAGTCGCCGCGAGGCCGGATCGTCGGGATAGTGGTTGGTCGAGGCGTCCGGGATCACGACGTAGTCGAACTCCAGCCCCTTGACCTGGGGCACCACCGTCACGTCGACCCCCGGCTTGAAGGAGAAGCGGCCATCGAGCACCAGCCGCGCGGGGAAACTCTGCTGCAGGGTGTGGAACAGCCGCTTCGCCGTCTCCGGCTGGCGGGCGATGACCGCCACCTGGGCCCGGGGCTCCCGCACCAGCAGATCGGCGAGCGCCTCGGCCATGAACACCGCGGCGTGCATCTCGTTGGGGAACAGGGACTGGGAGACCGGCGCGCCCCCCTTGATGGCCCGCGGCCCCTCGGCTCCGCCAGCGTCCCCCAGCAGCTTGTGGCCATAGTCCGCGATGGGTTCGGTACAGCGGTAACTCGTCTCGAGCATCACCGGGTCGTAGTCCCCCACGCCGAGGGCCCCCAGCACCGAGTCCCAGCCGCCGAACTGGACGCTCAGGTCGATCTGCTGCGAGGGATCTCCAGCCACCGTCAGGCTGCCCGGTCGCCGGAGCGCGTGGCCGATCACCGACAGCTCGATGGGGGCCAGGTCCTGGGCCTCGTCGACCACGATGTGATTGTAGGTCGACATCCTGCCGTGGGCGGTGGTCATCGCCTCGGTCTTGAGCCAGTGGAGCTCCAACAGCAGGGCGTGGTCCTCGGCGTCGATGCTGGCCGCGGCCTCGGTCGGCGTGCCGTCGTCCAGGGGCCGGCCGTCCACCGCCACGAGCCTGTCGTCGTCCACGTGGGCGTACTCCTCCTCGGCTCGCTCGGCGAACTGGATCTGGGAGTAGTCGAACACATCGTCCACCAGGCGCGGGTGGAGCTCGCCCCGGGAGAGCTCGATCACCCGGCCCAGGAAGTCCTTCTCGCACAGCAACCGGCGGCGGTCGTGGGACGCCCGCTCGAAGTGCTTCCGCTCCTTGCGGAACAGCTTCCAGACGGCCTTCTTCTCGTCCTCCGCCATACCCTTGCGCAGCTGATTCAGGCTCCACTTGAGTCGCTCGAAGGGCACCTGCCGGGGCGCGTCCTGGTGCAGGGCCGAGAAGGCCCTCCGGGTGCCCAGCACGTCGTCCATCCGAGCGGCGAACTGGACCGCCCGCAGCTCCGCCAGTTCCTTCAACGCGCCTCGCATCGCCGGGTGCCGCTTGAACCGGATCACCCCGGCGGGGGTGTCGTCGCTGAGCCGCTTGGGCAGCCCCCTGAACAGCCGGCGCACCTGGGTCGCCAGCCAGCCATCGACGGTGGCGACCTGCACCTCGCCCAGTCCCAGCTCCTGGAGCAGCGATCGGGTCAGCCGTACCAGCCCCTCCTCGGGCACCAGCACGATCATCTCCTGGGGCCGGTAGACCTCCCGGTCCTGATAGGCCAGGTAGGCCAGCCGGTGGAGGGCGACGGTGGTCTTGCCGCAGCCGGCCCCACCCAGGATCAGCAGCGGCTGGTCCGGATCCCGGGTCAGCGCGTCGTACTGCTGCGGGTCCAGCAGGGACGAGACGACGGGAAGTCGACGGCCGGCCAGGCCGGTGCCGATGACCCTCTTGACCGGATCGCCGCCCTCGCCCCCGGACAGGCGCGGCAGATCCTCGACCCGCTCGCGGGACCAGATCCCCTCGCTGTCTTGCTCCAAGAGCGCCGACGGGGCGGAGATCCTGGCCAGCCGCCCTCGGTCGAAGGTCAGCACCCGGCGGACCTCGAGCACACCTTCGGAAAGGCGTCCGGGGTATTCCTCCTCGTACGCGTCACCCTCGCGGTAGTTGAAGAAGATCTGGGCGATGGGCGCGTCCCGCCAGTCGACGATGGTGACGCCGTGCCGGGAGTCGATGAAGGTCTGGTAGCCCAGCAACACGTCCCGAACGCGCTCGCCGGATCGCAGCCGCATGTGCGCGAAGTACGGCACCCGCATGTCCGGTGGGTTGTCCGGCCGCACGCGGGCAGCGGCGCTCTTTGCCCGGTGGTACTCCACCAGCAAGGCCGGCAGATCACCTTCGTGGGCCTCCCTCATCTCCTCGAGCAGCGCCCGCATCCGCTCCTCGTAGGGCCGGCCGTGGCCCCCTCGACGGCGACTGGCCTGCACGGCTTCACGCAGGGCCGCGATGAGCTGCTCCTCTTCGTCGATGACCGACTGCTCCTGGGGAGTCAGGGAACCGGGATCGCTGTCGATCAAGGGCGTCGCCTCCGGGGGCGGAGATCCGCCCGAAAAGTCATCTATTCCACCACCTCGGCGCCGGTTTGGGAACACCCCAAACCAGGTCGGGTCGGATCGCGCGCTACAATGGGGCCGCCGAGGAGGTGGAAGGGTGCGACGGGCGACGATGCTGATGGGGCTACTGGTCCTCTGGTTGGCGCTTCCGGGCTGCCAGCAGGGCTTGCTGACGTAAGACGACGACACAGCAGACGATGACGACGACGACGATGACACCCCGGGTGATGACGACACGACCGGCGACGGCGACACCACCGATCCCCTCGACTACAGCGGCTGCGGCTTCGAGGACGGCGACCTGACCGGCTTCGACCACCCGGGCGAGGACTGGTGGGTCTCCGACGAGGGCGGGATCGTCGCCGTCAAGCAGGAGGGCGACAACTTCTCGGGACTACTGGGCGACGAGGATCTGGAGTTCCACGGCAGCTACGCGGCGGTTCTGCGCTCGAACGAGGCCGCGGATCCGGACAGCATCGCCCACCTGGTGACCGATCCCTTCGTGCCGGTCGAGCCGACCCTGATCGTCGACCAGCTGTCCGAAGTCGACGAACGGGGCATCTATCTGGAGTGGGCGATCCTGGACGAGGTGGGCGAGGTGATCGACCTGGAGCAGATGGCCGTCGAGACCGGCGGCTACATCCCGGAGCTTGCCCCCGGTCAGGCGCCCCTCGAGGGATTCCCGGAGATCGCGGCCGGGGGCGGTGAGAAGGGCGAGTTCGTGCGCGCCCTGATCGACCTGACGCCCTACTGGGAAGACGGCGACACGATCCAGGTCCGCTTCCGCCAGCACACAACGGTCGACGGCGTGGGGTTCTTCACCCTGCTGGACAACGTGTGCAATCTGGATCCGGAGCGGTAGGCGTCAGGAAAGACGATCAGCGGTACTCGTAGCCGAGCAGGTCGATGCCGTATTCGGTCACGCTGTAGTCCGTCTCGAGCCGGAGCGTGACGGTATCGCCAGGCACCGGGTCGGTGACCAGCTGGCCAAGCTGTCCGGTGTAGGAGGCGACCTCGGCGCCGTGACCGTCGACCAGCTTGACGAAGTCGTAGCCCTGCTCCATTTCGAAGCGATCGAAGACCAGCCGGATCTCGGTGGCGCCGGGCTGGCTGATCTCGGCGTAGCCGGAGAAGTCGTTGACGTAGGGGTGGGCGCTGCTGACGGCGTAGTCGACCCAGGTCCAGTTTCCGCTGGACGGAGGAGGCTCCTCTTCCTCCGGGGGCGGCTCCTCCTCCGGGGGCTGGCTGCCGCTGCCGCTGACCACCGACAGCAGGGTGTAGACGTTGAGCCGCCGGCCCGAGACCGTGTAGCCCTGCAGGTCGTTGAGCGGATCGCCGGTGTCCATCAGCAGCGACTTGAGCTCGAGGGCATCCAGGTTCGGGTCCACCGACAGGGCCAACGCCGCCGCGCCCACCACGAACGGGCAGGACATCGACGTGCCGTCCTCCCAGGCATAGCCGCCGTTGCGATAGGTGGAGTAGATGCCCTCACCCGGCGCGGCCAGGTCCACGGTCGAGGCGCCGTAGTTGGAGAAGTTCGACATCCGGTCGTTCACGCTCGTGGCTCCGACCGACACGATGTTGGGCAGGTTGTAGTTGTTGGGGTAGTTGGACATGGAGTCCGAGTTGCGCCCCTCGTTGCCCGACGCTGTCACGAACAGGACGCCCCGGTCGTTGGCGTAGGCGATGGCGTCGTAGATCGCGTTGGACGAGCCCGGCCCGCCCCACGAGGCGTTGATCACCTGGGCGCCGTTGTCGACTGCGTACTGGATACCCCGCATCGCCGCGGTGGTGGACGCGCCATAGGGCCCCATGACCTTCAGGGGCATGATCGACACGTCCCAGTTCACGCCGACCACGCCCTTGCCGTTGTTGCCGGTGGCGCCGATGACCCCGGCCACGTGGGAGCCGTGGCCATCTTCGTCGTCGGGGTTGTTGTCGTTGGAGGCGAAGTCCCAGCCGATGATGTCGTCGACGTAGCCGTTGCCGTCGTCGTCGACGCCGTTGCCGTTGATCTCGCCGGAGTTGACCCAGATGTTGTCTTCCAGGTCCGGGTGGTCCCAGTCCACGCCCGTGTCGGTCACCGCCACGACCACGCTGGAGTGACCCGAGGAGATGTTCCACGCCTCGCGGGCGTCGATGTCGGCGTCGGTGGTGCCGTAGGTGCCGTCGTTGTGCAGGCCCCAGAGCTTGGAGATCCAGTCGTTGGGCAGGTCGCTGGGGTAGTAGATGTAGTTGGGCTCGGCGTACAGGACGTCCGGGTCCTGCTCGAGCTGCCGGATCTTGTCCAGCACGTCCAGGTCGTCGTCGATGGCCACGTGGTCGACGCGGATGGCGGCAAACTGGGCGATGCGGCTCAACTGGTGGCGGCTGAGCACCTCCTGCTCGTCCTCGCTGTTCAGGTCCTTGTGGTAGCGCACCACCACCTCGCCGCGGACAAATGCGGGCTGGACCGTCTCGGTGGTTTCGTCGACGCCGCATCCCTGGGTCAGGGCAAGCAGCGGAAGGATGAACAGGGCGGCGAGGGAGAGGGAGAAGGAACGAACCGGCATCCGACCTCCGGGCAACCTACGGGCGTCATGCCCTCCCGAGGACAGAGACCTCTCCTCGGTAGAAACATCGTATCGGTCGTGGAAGCCCCCTCTCAAGCACCATGCCAGCAGGATCCTGTGAAAAAAATGTAAGAAAACAGCCGCTTGGACCGAACGAACGTTCGGTCAGGCAGAGAAACAATCCGGAATCCGGACCCACAGACCGGATTCCGGACGGTGCGCTCGGGATCAGGCGTCCCCGTCGGGGGGCGGGAGTTCGCCGGCCGGGGCGGGGGCGGGGAGCTCGCGGGTCTGATACCGCTTGCCCGTCAAGATGCGCCCCAACAGCACCAGCCGCCAGGCCGTCCAGCCCAGGGCGAAGGGGATGACGGTCTTGGGCGCGAAGTAGGGGTTCTTGGTCCCACCGAGCGCCGCTAGCACCAGCACCTGCTCGGCCACGGAGTTCGGACAGCCGGGGATGCGGAAGTAGCGGTGCTTCCGCATCTTGAACATGGTCCAGTAGACCTTGATCATCTTGACGAAGATGTCGGTCACGTGGGCGTGGTGGGGGTTCTTGTGCTCCCGGTCCACGTAGATGCTGGGTAGGTCGACCACCTCGTCGCCCAGCTTGCCCTTCCAGTTGGAACAGTCGCCCATGAAGACGACCTTCTCGCCGGGTTTGGGATCCAGGGGGCCATCGTAGGAGCCGAACACGATGGTGATCGGCTTCATCTTGGAGTAGGCATCCGGCTCGAACGCGCGGACGATCTCGATGGCTTCCTCCAGCGCTCCCGGGCAGCCACCCCAGCAGTAGTCGGTCCGCTCCGGCTCCGGCGGCGGGCCAGCCAGGGCCGTGATCGGGCTGTCCTTGAAGTACTCCTCGACCCGGATCAATCCCACGTTGAACTCGGCACCCCGCTCCTGGGCCTGCTCCAGGGACACGTCGCCGGACACCTCGATCTCATCCGGGTCGATGGGGCCGTAGCCCCGCTCGTGGCACAGCCGGATGTGGTCCACCGAGGCCGGATCGACGCCGATGATCCGGCAGCAGACCGCGTCCACCGCGATCTGGTTGTTGCCCATGATCACCAGGTTCAGCGGATAGGGCCGCGGCGTGAGCATGCGGTCCTGGCCGGCCGTGATGGCGTCCACGGCCAGGAACTGGGGCTGGATCACCTCCTGCAGGTCCGCGATCTTCTCGTCCAGCCTGTGGTCGTGGTCGATGAGCCGATGCCGATCGTCCTGGATCCCGATGTAGTTCTTGCAGCCGAAGGTCACCGTGGTCCAGGGGTGGGCCTTGAACTTGGGCATGTTGACGAAGAAGTCGACGTTCCGCAGCGGCTCCGGCACGAAGATCAGGTCGCGCAGCCGGTCGGGGTGCCGCAGCTCGAAGGGTACCTGCGTCACCTCGTCGAAGAAGTAACGGTTGGCCCCGTGGCGCCGGACCACTGCGGGGTAGCCGGCCTGGCTGAAGATCATCCGCGTCGGCATGGTGATGCCGCCCCGCTCGGAGATGGCCAGCTCCTCCAGCGAGCTGTCCTGGCGGTCCCGCAACGCTGCGAGCACACCGTCGGCGAACTCGGAGCGGGTACAGGCCTGCTCGAACACGCCCTTGAGCGCGATCACCAGGTTGGGTTTGACCAGCGTCCGGCCGGTGGGACGGAGGTCGAGTTCCTCGAGGCCTTCGCGAACGATGGCGCGAATGCGTTCGGGTTCGTAGGTATCACAGTCGCGAAGGATGACTGTGGCGCGCGTGCCCATGGTCGGACTGTACCTCGGTGATCAGGAGTAGAGTCACGGTAGCACACAGTCATAGCTCGGATGGGTCGATGAACTGGGGAGAGTTCGTGGACGAGGTCGGCAGGGCGGTCCGCATCGCGGCCCCGCCCTCCCGCGTGGTCTCGCTGGTACCCAGCCTGACCGAGACGCTGTACGACCTGGGCGCGGGCGACCGGGTGGTCGGGGTCACCGACTGGTGTGGTCCCGCGCTCCCGGACGGAGTCGAGCCGGTGCGCGTCGGGGGGGGTGTGCAACCCGCGCATCGAGACCGTGCTCGACCTGGAACCGGAGCTGGTACTCGTCGCCCGGGAGGAGAACAACCTGGATGACGCGCGGCGACTGGAGCGGGAGGGAGTCCCGGTGTTCGCCGTCAACCCCCGCGATGTGACCGACGCGGCCGGCACGGTGCGCAACCTGGGCCGGTTGCTCGGACTGGATGAACGGGCGACCGAGCTGGCCGAGGCCATCGACGCAGGCCGCGGGCGGGTGACCGACCGGCTCGAGGGTCTCGAGCCAATCCCCGCGGTCATGCCGATCTGGAAGGACCCCTGGATGACCGTCGGCCCGGGGACCTATCCGGCCAGCTTGCTCGAGGACGTGGGCGTCCGGTTGGTGGGCCTCAAGACCTTCAGCCAGTACCCCCGGCTGTCCCTGGAGCGGGCCGCGAACGCCCACCCGACGCTGGTGATCCTCCCCAGCGAACCCTACGACTTCCACGGCGATGCCGGCCGCGAGCTGCTCTGCTCGCTCGGTAGGCGCTGCGACTCACTGCCCCGGGCCCTGCGGCTAGACGGGCGGATGGTCGCGTGGTACGGCTCCCGCAGCGGCGACCGGCTGGCCGAACTGGCCGGCCTGGTACGACCCGAGCTGCAGGAGCCATGAGCAGAGCGCCCTACCCCACTCTCTTCCCCACCCCCGGCAAACCACCCCACCCCGCCGCTGCGGTGATCTTGCTGCGGCCGGGCGCCCCGGATCGGGTCTACACCGTCCGCCGCTCCCCCAAGCTGCGTTTCCTGGGCGGCTTCGGTGGCTACCCGGGCGGCCGGGTCGACCGCGAGGACGCGGCGCTGGCCGGAGTCGAGGATCGCCAGAGCGAGGCCGCCGGCCGCGTCGGGGCGGCCCGCGAGCTGTTCGAGGAGGCCGGGGTGCTGATCTGCCCGGGGGCGGATCGGGTGGACGACGGGGATCTCGACCGGGCGCGGGAGGACCTGCTTGACGGGCGCGCCAGCTTCGCAGCGGTCTGCGAGCGGCTTGGCGTCGATCCCGTGCCCGCCCCCGACGTGCTGCACATGGCGGGTCGCTGGATCACCCCCTACTACTCGCCCCTGCGGTTCGACACCTACTACTTCGTCCACGTGTACCGGGGCGTGCGCGAACCGTCGGTCTGGCCGGGCGAGCTGGTGGAGGGCGGCTGGCGTTCGCCGGCCGAGGTGCTGGCGTCCTGGGAGGAGACGGGCAGCTGGCTCGCACCGCCGGTCACCGAGACCCTGTGCGTGCTGGCGGGCGGCATCGATCCGCTCGAGGAGGCGCTGCCCCGGTTGCGAACCGTCGCCGACACCCTCGGCCACCCCTTCCACCCCGTCCGCATGCGTCACGGGGTACGGATGCTGCCGCTGGCGTCCCGGGCGCTGCCCCCCGCGATCTACACCAACGTCTTCGTCGTGGGCGAACGCGAGCTGGTGGTGGTCGATCCGGGCGCCTCGCCGGGGGAGCCCCGCGAGCTGCTGTGGGCCGCCCTCGACGGTCTGCTGGCCGAAGGGCGGCGGCTGCGGGCCGCGATCCTGACCCACCACCACCTCGACCACGTGGACAGCGCGGTGGCCCTGCGGGACCGCTACGAGGTGCCCATCGTGGCCCACGGCGAGACCGCGCGGGCCCTGCGCGAGGCCCGGCAACACCCGTATCGGCCCGAGCTGGCAGGGTTCGAAGTGGACGGTGAGCTGACCGACTGCGAACGGCTGGAGCTCGACGGCGGCTTCGTCCTCGAGGTGCTGCACACCCCGGGTCACGCGCGCGGTCACATCTGTCTGCACGAACACCGCAGCGGCAGCCTGTTCGTCGGCGATCTGGTGTCCGGACTCAGCCCGGTGATCATCGATCCGCCCGAGGGCGACATGGGCCAGTACCTGGTCAGCCTGCAGCGGGTGTTCGAGCTGGGCGACCTGGGGCTCTTCCCCGGCCACGGTCCCCCCGCGGTCTCGAGCCAGTTCAGGGTCGGTCTGCTGCGCAAGCACCGGCTCCGGCGCCGCCAGCGGGTCCTGCAGGCCCTCGCGGACGCCCCCGACGGGCTGGGCGCCGACGGGCTGATCCCGGCGGTGTACGAGGACGTCCCCGCGACCCTCCACCCCTTCGCCGCCCGCTCCCTCCACGCCCACTTGCTCCAGCTGGCCGACGAGGGCGCTGTCGAGCGACTCGACGGGGACCTCTACCGCCTCCAGATCTGACCGCCCGCGCTCCCCCACCCACGGGGGGGCCTGATACCCTACTCGAGGAAGACCACCGGTTCGGATGGGAGTGCGACATGACTCGTTGGGCGGCGGTGGCGGCAGCGGTGGTCCTGTGTCTCGGCGGCCTGGCGGGGGTCTCGTGCAGCACCCGATCTCTCTGCGGACGAGCCTGCGACGTCTGGAGTGACTGCGGGATGTGGGACTACGACGTCTGCGAGCTCGAGTGTGTGGTCGAGGGGAACTGGGCGATCTCCACCCGCTTCGTCTTTCGCTGAACCCAGCCGCCGGCACGTGCCACGGGCCCGCCCGGGACTTCCCGCGAGCCCACTCCTGGTTCGAGCCAGGGGGCATGGGCACGGATGCAGGCGGAGCAGCCGCCGTGTGGTTCTACCGGACCATGTCCGAGCTGCTGGATGGCGAGGCGTCGATCCTGTTCGCCGAGCTGGTCGCCGATGAGCTGGCCCACGTGGCCAAGCTGGACGTGATCCGCGGAGGGGCGAGCCGCGAGCAGCTGAGCCGGGACCTTCCACGCGCTATGCTGGAACGCCACGCACCGGGAGGTCGCACCCGGCGCACCTGACACTGGACCCCGGGGGCACGCCGTGGAGAGCCTCGTATTGGCCGGCGCGATCGGCATGTTCGTCGCACTCATGGGTGGCTCGGCGTTCCTGGCGATCCGCGAATCGATGGGCGACCGACGCGCGGCACAGCGGCGGCTGCAGGCCTGGGCGACCGGCCGTGGACTGTCCGGGGCCGGGGGCCTTGTGTCCGGGACGGTCGACGGGTGTCCGGTCGAGATCCGGATGCTCATCGACGATCGCTGCGAGATCCACGCGCGGGATCCCGACCTGGCGCGGGTGGTGCACGGTCACCCCGGCTCGGCGGTGCGCCGCGGGGCGGTGGTGCTGACCGTCCCGGGGTACGACATGTCCCTGATCGACCGCCGGATCGACCTGGCGGTCTCGCTGGCCAACGCCCTTCGCGCCGGATGCCCGGACGCGGTGGGCGACTGATCGTGACAAGGGGAGGCTGGATATGAGGGTACGGAGCTGGACACCTCGCTCGAAATCGCCCGCCTGGCTGGTCGTGCTGGCGACCGCGCTGCTCTGGGTAGGCTGCCCGTCCGGCGGCCCCGCGCACGACGACGACAGCGGGGACGACGACACCAGCGGGGACGACGATACCGGCGATGACGACACCGTGGATGACGACGACACCGGAGACGACGACACGGGTGACGACGACACCGGCGATGACGACACCAGCGACGACGACGACGACACCAGCGACGACGACGACACCAGCGAGGGCCCGCTGGCCGCCTTGTTCGCCGGCCATGCCCACTGGGAGATGGATCAGGATCCGGTCCCGGTGGTCGACCCGACCTCGGGTCACCGCGAGGCGTTCGCCGTCAACCGCCAGGACATCGGCGCGGACACGGTCTACCTCTACCACCGCTGCTTCGGCCAGGGCGCTCCCGAGGCCTCGATCTGCCTGTCCGTCTCCCACGACGGCGGCAACACCTTCGCCGATTTTCACGGCCAGGTCGTCGGGCCGGAGGGGGACCACATCTTCGCCGTCGCGCCGGCCGTGTTCGGCGACGTGGGCGACTGGACCATGGCCTGGGAGGAGTCCAACGTGGCCGCCCTCTACTGGGCCACGTCCAGCGACGGGATCAGCTGGTCCAACCACGGCCAGCTGCTGGACCACGGCGGCGGTGGCGACTGGGACCAGGGCACCCTGTCCACCCCCGGGGTGCTCCAGGACGCCTTCGGCATGATCTACGTCTTCTACGCCGGCTTCCCCCTGGGCGGGAACGTCATGTCGGTGGGCTACGCCTTGGGCACCTCGATGAACTCCCTGTCCAAGTACGGCGGCAACCCCGTGTTCACCCCGTCGGGCAGCGGCTGGGATGGCGCCCACGTCTCCATGCCCCGCCTCATCGAGGAGGACAGCTGGGTCTACATGGTCTACGAAGGCGCCGACACCGACTTCACCTGCGAGGCATCCAACCGCTACGGCTGGGGAATGGCCCGCTCCCAGAACAAGGTCGTCTGGGACCGCCACCCCGACAACCCCTTCGGCCTCTCCGCCCAGTCCCCCTACGGCTGCGGCAACGACATGCCCTCCATCTTCCGCCGAGCCTCGGACGGCACCGTGTTCGTCTACCACACGTCCGACGACACGACCCGGATCGTCCGCGAGCGGCTGGTGGTGGACTGAGGGTTACCCCCGGCAGCTGCGCCCGCGGTGCCGGCTGCGTCGTCGTTCCACAGGTCAGCGATGACCAGGTCGTTGAAGCCATCGTCGTTCAGATCACCAGCAGATTGGGGGCGGCCGTACCCCACGCCGTCGTCCGTCGTTTCGCCGAAGAAAGCGGTAATCCGATCTTGGTCTCGGACTCGGTCTCGGACTCGGTCTCGGACTCGGTCTCGGATTCGGTCTCGGACTCGGACCCGGACCCGGACTCGGAC
>CAYTBN010000010.1:0-153029 GCA_964436045.1 uncultured Rickettsiales bacterium
GTCGATCCCCCCGGGGAAGATAGGGCTCAGTACCGTTACTGATCGGTGTTCTAGCTTGCCCTGCTCGACGAGGAGGGCCGAGAGGGCCGTGATCCGGGCGTAGCTCTGCGACGTGTGGGCGAGCCCGTTGGTTCGAACACCCCCCCCGGACCCCTGACGAAGTGCAGTCCGGTCGGTCTTGTGGTAAAGACGGTGACCTCCACTAGGCGGGAGACGAAATGAGGACACCGGGCTCGAAGGCCGATACGCAGTTTTTTGGCCATCCACGAGGGCTTGCAACCCTCTTCTTCACCGAGTTCTGGGAACGCTTCAGCTACTACGGCATGCGTGCCCTGCTGATCCTGTTCATGACCGCGGAGACCGTCGAAGGGGGGCTGGGCTACGACGTGGGCAAGGCCGGTGCGGTCTACGGCCTGTATACGGCGCTGGTGTACATGTTGGGCCTCCCCGGCGGGTGGATCGCCGATCGTTTCCTGGGTCAACGCAAGGCGGTCCTCGTGGGCGGGATCATCATCGCCAGCGGGCATTTCTCGATGGCCGTGCCCACGGATGCCACGTTCTTTCTGGGTCTGGTGCTGATCATCATCGGCACCGGCCTGCTCAAGCCCAACGTCTCGACCATGGTCGGCCAGATCTACTCGAAGGACGACAAACGTCGGGATGCCGGCTTTTCCGTCTTCTATATGGGCATCAACCTCGGAGCGTTCCTGGCCCCGCTGCTGTGTGGCTACGTGGGCGAGAACATCAACTGGCACTACGGCTTCGGGATCGCCGGGGTGGGCATGGTCGCCGGGTTGATCCAGTACGTGCTCGGCGACAAGCACTTGGGGCAGGCCGGCAAATACCCGGTGCAGGCGGAGTCGGAAGAGGCGCGCCGCAAGGACGTGCGCAACCTGTCCCTGGGCATTGGCGGCGTCCTGACGTTGATCGCCGCCGTCGCCATTCCGGCGCTGCTCGGTCTCATCGTCATCACCCCGGAGGTCATCTCCAACGGCTTTGGCGTGGTCCTCGCGGTGACGGTCATCGTCTTCTTCGGTTGGCTCTTCTTCGGGGGGAACTGGACCCGCGGCGAACGCCGCAGGCTCTACACCATCGGCGTGCTCTTTCTAGGCGCCGCGATGTTCTGGAGCGCGTTCGAGCAGGCCGGCTCGACCCTGAGTCTGTTTGCCGAGGAGCGGACCGATCGGGGCACAGCGGAGTTCGTGGTCAACCTCCTGAGCCTCGACGGTGGTGTGTTCCCCGCCAGCTGGTTCCAGTCGCTGAATCCCCTGTACATCATCTTCCTCGCGCCGGTCTTTGCATGGTTCTGGGTCCGCCTGGGATCCCGCGATCCCTCGAAACCGGCCAAGTTCGCCGCGGGTCTGTTCCTGCTCGGCCTCGGCTTCGTCGTCCTGGCGGTGGGTGCGATGGCGTCGGGAGCAGGGATCCAGGTCAGCCCGCTGTGGCTGGTGGCGACCTATCTCCTGCACACCCTCGGCGAGCTGTGTCTCAGCCCCGTCGGGCTTAGCGCGATGACCAAGTTGGCGCCCGCTCGGGTGGGGAGCCTGATGATGGGGGTGTGGTTCCTGGCCGCTGCCGTGGGCAACTACATGGGTGGTTTCCTGGCCCGCTTCTACGAGTCGTTCGATGTGCCCATGCTGTTCGGCACGGTGGCCCTGTTCTCCATCGGCACCGCGCTGGTGATGGCGGTGCTGGCGATTCCGATCAAGAGGATGCTGGCCCGCGGTGAGTCGTGATCCCTCCGTGCTTTCCCGTGAAAAAGGGGACGTTCACGAGAAACCGAACTTGTTCACCTCGAGGATCGCCAGCAACTGGCGCACGGGCCAGCGCCAGCTGATCTTCAAGCCCGTGGAGTTCCTGGGCAGGTTCCTCCAGCACGTCCCGCCCGTCGGCCACAAGTTGTCCGCTCCCGGCCGGGACGCGAGTACGGTGCCTACTCGACCGTCATCCGTACGCGGCCCGCCGCGCGCGCTGGCGCGCCCTCGCTGAGGCCGAGGAATCCGATCCCGAGAGCGACGCTCACGCGCCCGAGGCGAACCCCGCCCCGCGGATTCCCCGGGTCGCAGCCAGTGCACCTCGGCGTGGGCCGCGCTGCTCTCCCGTGTCTGGGGGTTCGATCCCCTGGACTGCCCGCGCTGCGGATCCCGGATGGAGATCGTCGCCTTCATCCACGACGCGGATTCCCTGAACCGCATCACCAACCACTACGACCTCGACACCGAGATCCCCGCGCTCGAACCCGATGGCCGGTTGCGTCAGCGGCGGTCGCAGGAGTGCGCTTGCCCGCCGACGCTGCCGCTGCGACTCTCACGTCACCTTGATTCCCATGCGATTCTGAGCCTTTGAGCCGGACGGCTACGGATCACGCGCGCCTCGACGACCTCGTTTCGGGTCCGACGCGAGCGGATCTACGGCTGGCCGGAAGGCGAAAGACGCCGTGCTATCGTCGTCGTGGAGGAGGCGAGGAACCTGGATGATGCCGACGCGGCTGGAGTTCGCAACGAGCGGGCCGAAATCCGCGATCTGCCCGTGCTTCATGGGGGCGCGAGGAGGTTCAGCCTCGGTGGAGAACGCGATCCAACCGAACGGCTCAAAAGCAATTTCCTACCGCACGAAGTTCCACATGCGTTCGCCGGCGGAGATGGACTGGGAGGAGGTGCGGGCCTTCCTGGTCCACAAACGAGACGTCGATGGCATCAGCCCATCGACACAGAAGGTGTACGTAGCCTCGCTGAAGTTCCTCTACCAGAAGACGCTGGACCGGCCAGAGGTGATGCGCCCGTGGTGCATGCCGAAGGTGCCCGAGAAACTGCCGGTGGTGCTCGGCGGTAGCGAAGTGGAGGCGCTGCTGGGCGCCCTCGGTTTCGCTCATGGTCGTGGCATCGTGCACCGGGACATCAAGCCACCGAACATCCTGCTTGCCCGGCTGGCCGACGGGAGTCTGCAGCCCAAGCTGGTGGACTTCGGCATCGCCATGATCCGAGCCGACCTCCCCGGGGGTGGCGGGCCAAGGGGATGACACGCCAGGAACAGGCCTTCGGAACGCCGGGATACATGAGTCCGGAGCAGATCCAGGGCGCGGCCGGGGTGGACCGCATCCGGACCGCCACCAACCATCTCCAAAGGGGGCGGGAACCCGACGAGCCGTCGCGGATTCCCGGCGCCCCGCCGCCGTGAGGGCGCGCTCCGCGCCGGTTCCTGCCCTCGCCAGCAGCGCGCCGCGCCCGGTATAACGGGGTGACGAGGGAGGTGCCCGTGTCCGCGTGGGTCGGGTGGAAGTGCGGAGTCGTGGTGGCCGGGATCAGCCTCGGCCTGGCGATGGGCTGCACGGAGTTCCCGACCGGTGGACCCGCGGGCGACGCTGACAGCACGGGCGACGACGACACCGCCGATCCCTGCGGGGAGCCGGCGGAGGCCGAGCCGGGTCCCGCCGACGATGCCTGCACATCGACCGAGCCCTACGAGTAGTTCGAACCGGCGATGGAGATCATGTGGCAGTGGTCGGCTCCCGTCGACGAACCGGAGCACTTCCAGGTGCTCAGCTTTCCGCTGGTGATCGACCTGACAGACGACGACGGTGACGGCACCATCGGCAGCGGCGACGTTCCGGACGTGGTGTTCATCGGAATGGCCGACCAGACCTGGTCCGCCAACGGGTTGCTGCGGGCGGCCAGCGGCGCAGACGGCAGCGAGCTGTGGTTCGACACCAGCGGCCACGAGCTGCCCAGTGGATTCGGCCCGGCCGCGGGCGAGCTGGTGGCTTCCTCTCCGGGACCCGAGATTGTGGTCATGGACGTGGACAACAACATGGTGTCGCTGCTCGGCACCACCTGCGAGTGAGGCCCTGATGCGCTCCCGATCCCTTGCCCTTGCCCTTGCCTTTGCCCTTGCCCTTGCCCTCTCCGGCTGCCCCGGCGACGACGACGACACTGCGGGTGACGACGACGCGACCGGCGACGACGACGCGAGCGGTGACGACGACACCACGGACCCGGGAGTCTGGGACGGCGGCTCGCCGATCGTGGTCACCGTCGACGGGCAGGCGATGATCGAGGGTTCCTTCGACGGTGAGGGGCCCATCTGGTGGGCGCTGGACACCGGGGCTGCGCGCACGTACGTGGACGAGAACCTGACGGGCACCAGCAACAACGTGATCGGCGACGTGGTCATCGGACCGCTGGAGTTCGACGACAAGCAGGTCGGCAGCGTCGGGCTGGAGGATGCCGAGGCGTTCATCGGCTGGGACCTGGGGGGGCTGGCGGGTCAGGATATCTTCGCCGACCGCTTCGTGGCCCTGGACTACGCCGGCCTCGCGGCCCACTTCCTGGACGAGCCCCCGACCGAGCCGCCGCCCGCGACGACCGCCACCGAGCCGTCCACGTCGGTCTATTCGTTGCCCTCCTCGATCCCGGTGATGGAGGCCTCGGTGTCCGGACCCGGCGGGCAGGCCGACATCGACCTGATCGCGGACACCGGATCCGGAGTCACCCTGTTGCTGGAGTCGGTCTTCGACGCCATCGACGACGGCAGCCTTCTCCGGCTGGAGGGCTACATCTGGGGGACCAACTACGGATTCGACGACGGCTTTCTGACCCGGATCCCGACTTTGTCCGCCGGGGACGGCGCCGCGGTCGACGTGGCGTACTCCTGGGCGGTCGTGATCCCCGACGACAACCACCTCTGGGCCCTGCTGGAGGGCAACGGGATCTTCGCCGACGGGTTCCTCGGCTACCCGTTCTACCGACGTTTCGTGGTCGGCGTCGACGGCCACGAGGACCGCTACCTGTGGTGGCCCTACGAGGGCGACGACCACGTGGATCCCCAGGAGTGGACGCGGATCGGTGTCGAGCCGACCTGGCGGGACGGGGGATTCACCGTCGAGATGCTCTACCGGCCGAGTGACGCGGAGGACCAGGGCATCGAGGTGGGCGATCGGATCACGGCGATCGACGGCACCGACCTCACCGGTTCGACCCTCGACGACCTCAAGCACCTGCTCCGCGGGGACGTGGGCGATACACGCGTCCTCGACCTGCAACGCGGCGACCTGGATATCCAGTTCACCGTCTCCATCGACGACCTCCTGCCGAGGCCCTGATGCGCCCCCAATCCCTTGCCCTTGCCCTTGCCCTCGCCGTCTCCGGCTGCCCCGGCGACGACGACGACACCACAGCCAGCGACGACGACGCCACCGGGGACGACGACACCAGCGGCGATGACGACACCAGCGGCGACGACGACAGCGCGGACGACGACGACAGCGCCGACGACGACGCCAGCTACGACTGCTGGGCATCGCCGCTTCAGACCGCGGTGGCCGCCGACGGGTCGGGCCTGATCCGGGGTTCCATCGACGAACACGAGATCTGGTACGTGATCGACACCGCGGCCCAGGTGGTGTTCGCCGATCTGGAGATCAGCGACGATTTCACCGGCTACTTCACCGCCGCCGTCCAGGTGGGCCCCTTCGACCTGCCGGAGTGGCAATGTAAGGGCCGGGACCTGTCGCCCAACCAGGCATTCATCGGCGTCGATGTGGGCGCCCTGTACGGCCAGGACCTGATGATGCAGTCCTACACGGTGCTGGACCCGTCGCTGCCCCTGGCCCATGTCTGTCCCGGCCCCCTCGTCGAGCCACCTCCCTGGCTCGGCGAACCACCCCTGAGCCAGGCCTACGAGCTGCAGAACCAGTTCCCGGTCACGGGCATCGACCTGGGGTTGGCCGATCCGGTCCCGGTGATGGTCGACACAGGCCAGGCGCTGACCTATCTGACCCAGAGCGTCTTCGACCAGGTGGACGATGGTGCCCCCCGGCTGGATGGCTGGGTGTTCTCCACCAACTATGGTTCGGACCAGGGATTCGTCAGTCGAGTGCCCCAGCTGGCCGTCGGGGGAGATGTGCTGAACGACGTGGAGGTCGTCGTGCTCCCGGACGACTACCACCTGGCGTCGTTGCTGTCCGCGTCGGGCGTGGACATCCAGGGGTTCCTGGGCAACAACGTGCTGGGCCGCTACGCCCTCGGGGTCGACGGCGCCTCCTCGATCTACCACCTGTGGCCCGTCACCTCGCCGTGGGCCGAGGTCGATCGCTGGGTGCGGGTCGGCATCGAGGTGACCTGGCGCGACGGCGCCTATCCGGTCGAGTACGTGCTCTCGCCGTCCGATGCGGCCGATCAGGGCATCGCGGTAGGCGACCTGCTGCAGGCGATCGACGACATCGATGTGGCCACTCTCGGTGGCCTGGCCGAGATTCACGCCGCCCTCCGCGGCACCCCCGGCGACACCCGCCGACTGACCCTGGACGGCGCCGCCGGCAGCTACGAGCTCGAGGTCCAGGTCCAGGACCTGCTTCCCTAGACAACGCCCTGACGCGGCCGGAGCCCGGCGCCAGCCGAACCCCGGCGCCAGCCAGAGCCCGGCGCTAGCCGCGCAAGACTCGACCGGCCATCGCCTTTTCAGTAGACTGCGCGCGCCCCGGGCGTCTCGCGGCCGGGCGCGTACTGTATGTCGAGGGGAGTCGAGCATGGGCGCACCTGCTGGTGGTGACGAAGCCAAGAGTCCGCTGAAGGAGATCACCCAGCCGTTCGTGGACCTGGTCCACGCACCGCGCGCGCTGTGGGGCATCAACATCGCCTACGTGCTCGAGGGTCTCGTCTACTTCGGGATGCTCGGCTACCTGGCGATGCACTTCTCGGACTTCATCTTCCAGGGAGTCGAGCACGCTGACGAGTGGTCCCACAACATGGTGATGGTGCTCACCGCGGGCATCACCCTGTCGATGATCGGCCTGGGCTGGGTCTGCGACAAATGGGGGGTCCGCAAGGCGCTGCTGACGGCGTTCGTGTTCCTGCTGGCCGGCCGGATCGTGATATCGGCGGCACCCACGCTGCTGGGCATGGAACCCGCCGGTCTGGGGTCGGCCCTGCACCTGACCACCATGGGGGGCATCCTGCTGGTGGTCATCGGCTACGGCATGTACCAGCCGTCGGCGTACGCGGCGGTGCGCCAGTTCACCACACCGAAGACCGCGGCGATGGGCTTCGCCATGCTCTACGCCCTGATGAACCTGGGTGGATGGCTGGTGACCTTCGGCTTCCTGCTGCGCGACGACAAGCCCTTCGACATCCAGTGGAAGTTCATCGACTTCAGCATCCCCTGCCTGGGGCTCGGGATCACCGGCACCTACTGGGTCTATACATCGCTCACCGTGGTGGCGTTGATCTCGACCATCATCCTGCTCAGCCGCAAGACGGTGGCCAACGCGATCAAGACCGCCAAGGAGGAGACCGCTCGCATCAAGGCCGAGGAGGATTCGGCCAAGAGCGAGGAGACCAAGGCCGAGGAGGCCGCCGAGAAGGCCGAGGCCGCCGCGGCGCGGCTGGAGAACATTGAGATCCTGCCCTGGTACGTCTGGGTCCTCTACCTGGCGATCATCGGCGCGGCGTCGACCATGGGAGAGATGGGCGGGTTCTACATCGCCGGTCTGGTGATCGCCGAGCGGACCGCGTTCAGCGTGCTGGCGATGCGGGGTGCAGCCAAGATCGAGCGTACGGGTGAGAGCCTGGGCCGGGCGGGGGAGCCGCAGATGTTCCCCCTCCACGTCTGGTTGCTACTGGCAGGCATCGTGATCGCCATCTTCTGGCGCATCCCTGCGCCCTACGCCTACTACATCGGCGGCGCGGTGATCGGCATGCCGCTGGTGCTGCGATTGCTCCCGGAGGGCGCCCGGGACGGAGCTCTGGGGTGGATCGGTCGTCACCCGCTCGCGGACGCCAAGTTCTTCTACTTCATCTTCGCCCTGATCCCGGTGCAGACCCTGTTCACCTACAACTGGCTGGTGCTGCCCCAGTACATCAACCGGGCCTTCGACGGCTGGATCGGCGAGAAGTTCGAGATCGCCGCCAACCTCAATCCGATCCTGATCTTCATCGCGGTACCGATCATCGCGGCGGTCACCCGCAAGGCCAACGTGTTCAACATGATGATCTGGGGAACCCTGGTGATGGCTGCGCCGGCCTTCCTGCTCGCCATCGGGGCCTACTGGTGGACCCTGTTCCCCTACATCTTCATCATGACCATCGGCGAGGCCATGTGGCAGCCGCGGTTCTTGCAGTACGCCGCCGAGATCGCGCCGGAGGGCCGCACCGGCGAGTACATGGGCGTGGCCCAGCTGCCCTGGTTCCTGACCAAGATGCTTGCCCCCCTGCTGCTCACCGGCTGGGCGATGGACCGCTACTGCCCCGTGGAGGGCGAGGCCGACACCCGGACCATGTGGTTCGTCTTCGCCACGATCGCCATGCTCTCGACCTTCCTGCTGATCGTGGCCAAGGGCTGGATCGGCCGCGACTTCAAGACCAAGGCTGACTAGCGTCCATCGAATAGTTCGCGCTCATTCCCGTCGAACTCACTTGCGGGGCCGGTTCGTGCGATGATCGGTCCCGGGAGGAGCCTGGAATGCGCCTGCGCGTCGTCGTGCTGATCGCCATCGGAACCCTGCTGTTGACCGGTTTCGACGCTTGCGGAAACGCCCCGCTGACCGGGGGGGAAGAGGTCGCCGCGGCGATCCCGGTTCCCGAGACCGAGACCGAGACCGAGACCGGGGCCGAGGCCGAGGCCGAGACCGAGACCGAGACCGAGACCGAGTCCGGGGCCGGGTCCGAGACACCCCTCTCGACCGCGACGAGCGAGTGCACGCAGGTTCCCGCCGATCTGCCGCTGGACGAACGCTGCAAGATGGCTGGCGCGGCGGTCCACACCTTCACCAACGCCTGCGTGGGCGGGTGCAGGGCCAAGGAACAGATGATGATGTGCGGCCAGGCGATGACCCAGGGCTGCCGTTGCCCGGACGGGCAATGCATCGACGAGGCGACCGGTTGCTGCCGCGCGATTCGTTAGAACCGAACTGAGCCTGCCGCGAGTCGGCGGGATGGAGGTGATGTATGAGGATGGGCGACCTGGGGCACCGACTGGGGACGCTGGCTCTGCCCGTTGTGCTGGGCGTGCTGGCGATGGGTTGTACCGAGGAGGCGCAGGACCTGTTCACCGACACGTACATCGTCAAGCTGGGCGCCGAGCCCGGCGACGTGGCCGGCGAGGTGGTGTCGATCCAGGAGGACTTCGCCTCGATCTTCGAGTTCGAACCTCTTCACATCTTCCAGGAGGTGACACAGGGGTTCCAGGTGGTCCTGCCGATCGGGCTGGTGGAGTCCATCGAGGGGCTGGATCAGGTCGAGTACGTGATCATCGACAACCCGAAGGAATACACCCCGCCCCCGGGCACCGAAGAGCCCAACCTGGGCGACGGGGAGACCCCGGAGGGTCTCGAGCGCATCGGCTGGGACATCGGTCTCATCGGCGACGTCTCCAGTGTCGAGGTGGCGGTGGTGGACACCGGCATCGATCTGGGGCACCCGGACCTGAACGTGGTCGGCACCTACGACGCCGTGGGTGAGGGCGGCGGCGAGGATTCGGGCGGCGACGACCTCAACGGCCACGGCACCCACGTGGCCGGCACCATCGGCGCGGTGGCCGACGGCACGGGTGTTGTCGGCGTGGCCCCCGGGGTCGGACTGCACGCGGTCCGGGTGCTGGACGCGGATGGCGGCGGCACCCTGGGCGACATCATCGCCGGGCTGGAGTACGTGGCCCTCGAAGACGACATCCGCGTGGTCAACATGTCCCTGGGAGGCGCGGCCGATCCGGACGACGCCCCCGCCCTCGGCGAGGCGATCCAGGCCCTGGAGGACATGGGCGTGGTCGTGTGCATCGCCGCGGGCAACGAGACCGCGGACACGGCCGGCTACATCCCCGCCGGCTTCGACATCGGCGTGATCGTCAGCGCCTACGACGCGGACGGCGGCTACAACGGCTTCGCCGACTTCTCCAACTACGGCGGCGAGGTGGACATCTCGGCGCCCGGGGTCAACATCACCTCGACCCTGCCCGAGGACATGAGCGGGTACGACGGCTATGGCGCCCTGTCGGGCACATCGATGGCGACTCCCCACGTCGCGGGCGCCGCGGCGGCCTACCTGTCCATCGACCCCGGCGCCAGCGCGGACGACGTGATCGATGCCCTCCTCGATTCCGCGGACCAGGGATTTGCCGAGCCGGGCGACGACCACCCCGAGGGCTTCCTGGACTTCGCCTCGCTGATGCAATAGCGGTCCGGCACCGGGCGCCCTGTCTATCTCCAGCGGAAATCATCCATGGCCTGGGATTCGTCCCAGTCATGGGTGAAGCCTGTGGCCGCCCGGAAGGCGGAGTCGTCGACCACCACGGGGTGCTTGAGGTGATTGACCGCCCCCGGGGGTAGATCGGGCAGGCCGAAGTGGCCGGTCATCAGCGGGAACAGGGGCTCGAGCAGGGGCACGTTGACCCTGTCGGTGACCCGGATCAGCAACGACAGGGGAACCGGGTCGGGCCCGGCGACGTTGTAGACCCCCCTCAATCCGCCATCGAGCGCCGCACAGATCGCGGTGACCGCGTCCTTTTCGTGCATGAACTGATACAGGGGATCGAACCCCATGATGGTCGGAACGTAGCTGCCCCGGAGGTACTGGGCCAGCGTCCCGTATTCGGCCGGGCCCAGCGTGTAGCACATGCGAAGCACCGCCGTGGATATCTTCGGGTGTCGCCACAGGGCCGTGCCGGCGTACAGGTCGGCCGCGACCATGTCCGCCAGCTCGGGGAAGGTCGACACCGCCAGGGGGGGATCCTCCTCGGTGTGATACAGCGGCGTGTCCGGTGCGGCGCCGTAATAGGTGTGACGGCCGATGAAGATCGCCTGGCCCACGCCATAGCGCGCACATCGATCGAACACGGCCCGGGTGCCACCGAGGTTGATGCGGTAGCGGCGCTCCAGGCCCGCGGAGAAATGGGTCACCGTGCCCATGTGGATCACCGCGTCCGGTCGTCGTGTGCGGAAAACGTCCTCCGCCGGCCGTTTGCGGATGTCCGCGCGGAAGACCTCGACCCCCCGTGGCGCCGCCGGCCAGGGGCGCAGATCGATGCCCAGCACCTGGTGATCCTCGAGCACGAGCCGCTCGGCGACCATCCGGCCCAATCCGCCGGAGATCCCGGTGACCAGGACCTTCACGAGGTCTCCCCGCCTGCCGAACCGCCGCGTCCGAACCGCCGTTCACGGCGGAAGGCCCGTCCCTCGGCGGTGAGCTCTTCAATCCGCGAACGGACCTGGGCGACGTAGCCCTCGATCACGTCGTCGGACTCGGTGCCGTCCCCATCGAACACCATGGGCTCACCGTAATGGATGTGACAGGGACGGGGCCGCGGGATCGCCAGCAGGTATGGTGTCACGGGCACGTAGGGTGCACCCAAGAGCCGGCCCAGGGTGCGGGCGTTGTAGATCGTGGGCAGCACTTCCCCCCCGCCGATGAACGCCAGCGGGACGATGGGGGTACCGGTCTCCAACGCCAGCCGCATGAAGCCCGTGCCGAACCGCACCAGATCGTAACGCTGCCAGTAGAGCTTGGCCGTCCCCCGGGCGCCCTCGGGAAAGACCAACAGGACCCGATCGTCGAGGAGGAACTGCTTGGCGTGTTCGGGCAGTCCCGTCAGTTGCCCGACCCGGCTCAGCCACGGAGCAAAGATCGGCCAGCGACCGAGGAACTTCTCGGCCATCCCCAGGGCCAGCCGCGGGGGATGTTTGTCCAGGATCAGCGACGTGATCACCATCGCCCCGTCGACGGCGAATCCCCCCGAGTGGTTGCCCACCAGCATGGTGCGACCCCGGTCCGGGACGTGCTCGATGCCGTACACGCTGACCTTGAAATAGTGGCGATAGAACCAGCCCAGCAACGAGAAGAAGAGCGCCACGTGTTCCCGGGAGATGCCGTAACGATCGAGGCCGTAGCGGTTGAACGGAATGTCCAGCGCCTGGACCTGGGAGGCGACCTCGGGCAGGACGATTCGCTGGGGAAGCCGGGCGCGCATTTTCTCCCGTCGCTCGCACGGTCGCTGGCGCGCAGCCGCGCAGCCGCGCAGCCGCGCAACGTTCAGTCTACACTAGCCCGCATGTCTTCTCGGGTCTCCCGCGGCCGCAAGCTGCTGTTCAGCGGTGTCGTGCTGCTCGCCTTTCTCGCCCTCTTCGAGGGGGGCGCACGGATCTGGGAACGGGCCCGGCCAGCGCCGACGATGCCCGAGCCCGTACCCCGCTCCTGCCCGGACGGTCAGCCCTGCTTCGAAGGTGCCGCCACGCTCCCCCCCGTCGACGGCCATGGGATCCGGATGGCCGAGCAGCGCCGCGCGGGCTGGGGGTTCGTGCCCGGCAGTCAGATCACCCACGGCAACGTGACGGTGACGATCAACTCGCTGGGGTTGCGTGGCCCACAGATCGGGCCCGATCCGGAACCGGGGGAGGTCCGGCTGTTTAGCCTGGGCGACTCGTCGGTCTACGGCTACGGCGTGGAGGACGGACAAGTCTTCCTGGACGTGACCGCCGCGATCCTGTCCGACGAAACCGGAATGGACGTGCTCTCCGTCAACGGTGCCTTGCCAGGCTACTCGAGCCGCCAGGCGCTGACGGTGCTGCAGGATGTGGGGCCCGTGGTGAGGCCTGACTGGCTCGTCATCGCGTGCATCTGGAGCGACCTGTTCCACACCGACGAGCCCCTCGACGCCGGGGGAGAATCCCCCCTCGCCGCCGTGCGGATGATGAAAACATTGCTACAACCATGGTTACCGCCGCGCACCATCGGATGGTGGGATCCCGAGCAGGGTGTGGGGACCCCGGGTCCCGGCAAGTCCCCGAGGGTGGCCCTCGGCCAGTACATGGACAACCTGCACGCCCTGGTCCTGGAGGGGGCGAAGGTCGACGCCCGCCCGGTATTCTTGATCCTGCCCGCGCCCGTGGATCTCGACCCGGCTGGTGCCCCGGCCTACGTGGGGGACTACCGGGCCGCGATGGCCACGGTGGCCGAGGAAATCGATGCGCCGTTGGTCGATGGTCCGCGCTATTTTGCGCGACACGGAGCGGGGCCAACGATGTTCTTCGATCAGGTGCACCCCTCGGCGGAGGGGCACCGGCTGCTCGGCGAGGCGCTGGCCGAGGCCCTCGAGGACCGACTCGACTGACGACTCAGCCCGTCGCCAGCAACTCCCGCACCAGGCCGCGGTTTGCGTCGAAGGTCCGGTCGATGCTCTTGCCCACGACGCGCTCGATCAACCTGCCGATCAGCGGGAGTCGAACGCTCACCGCCACCGTCTCCACGACCCGGGTGTTGGCGCCCTCGGGTTCGAAGGTGGTCACGCCGCCGATACGGATCTTGTCCGCGTCCGGGCCCTCGAACTGCCATTCCGCTCGATTCGACGAACGGTCCCAGCGATAGATGATCGCCGTGGAGTCCGTGTGTAGCCGGTCCAGTCCACCCGTTATCTTGCGACGATACTGCTCGCATCGTACCGCGATGGTCAGACCCCGCTCGGACTCCTCCAGGACCTCGTAGCGAGCCGACGCGACCTCTTCGCGGGCCGCGTGGGCCCGGACCAGGAACTGCTCGGAACAGAACAGCGCCGCCACCCGCTCCGGGGGGGCGTCCAGGTGGTCGGTGTTTCGGATTTCCATCAGGCGCCCATGCTCAGAGGTCGAGTTCCTCGGCCTCGGTGGCGCGTTCCATGATGAAGCGGAATCGGGCCGAGGCGTCTTTCCCCATCAGTTCGGTGACGATCTTCTCGGTCTCGAGTCGGTGCTGCATGGGAATGGTCACGCGCAGTAGCCGCCGTCGGGCGGGATCGAGGGTGGTCGACCAGAGGGTCGCGGGCATCATCTCGCCCAGCCCCTTGAAGCGCTGGATCGACGGTTTTGTACGAGCGTCGAGCGAGGCCAGGATCCGATCCTTGTGGTCGTCGTCCAGGACCCAGTGAGTTCGCTTGCCCGCGTCGACACGGTACAGGGGCGGCTGGGCCAGGTAGACGTAGCCCGCGTCGATGAGCGGGCGCATGTGGCGGTAGAAGAAGGTCAACAACAGGGTCGAGATGTGGTGGCCATCGGAGTCGGCGTCCATCAACAACACGATCTTGTGGTAGCGCAGCCGGGCCAGGTCGAGGTTGGGGCCCGCCCCACAGCCGAGGGCCGAGACGATGTCTGCCAGCTCCCGGTGCTTCAGGGTCTTGGCCAGCGAGGTCTGCTCGGAGTTGAGCACCTTGCCGCGCAGGGGAAGGATCGCCTGGGTCCGCCGATCGCGGCCCTGCTTGGCCGATCCACCAGCGCTGTCGCCCTCGACGATGAAAAGCTCACATTCGAGGGGATCGGTCGACGCGCAATCCGTCAGCTTGCCCGGCAGGTTCAGTCGTCGGCTGATGGCGCTCTTTCGCCGCACTTGCTGCGCAGCCTTGCGGCTGGCGGCGCGGGCCTTGGCGCTCTGGATCGCGCGGGCGACGATGGCCTCGCCCCAGGTGGTGTTGGCGTGCAGGTGCTGTTCGAGCGCCGTGCGTACCACGTTGGAAAGGGTGCCCTTGGTCTCCGGGTTGTTCAGCCGGCTCTTGGTCTGACCCTGGAACTGGGGTTCGAGCATGAAGACCGAGATCACCGAGACCATACCCTCGCGGATATCGTCGGCAGTCAGGGTCGTACCCTTGGGCAGCAGGTTGTGGGTCTCGATGAAGCCCCGCACCGAGCGCACCACCCCGTCTCGCATTCCTGCCTCGTGGGTACCGCCGTCACGGGTAGGGATGCCGTTGACGAAGGAGCGCACGTACTCATCGGGGGACTCGGTCCAGCGCAGGGCCAGCTCGACGCGGGTGCCGTTGTCCCGCTCGATGACCAGCGGAGCCTCGACCACGGGACGGGTGTTGCGTTGTTTCTCGATGTGGGCCAGGAAGTCCACCACGCCGCCGTCGTGCTTGAACTCCTCGTTGGTCCCGCCATCTTCGTTGCGGAACACCACCTTCAGCCCCTTGGTCAGGAAGGCCTTGGTCTCGAGGTGTTCGCGGACCAGCTCGGGCGAGAACGTGACGACCTCGAAGATCGACGGATCGGGCCTGAACGTGACGGTGGTGCCACTGCCGCGCACGTCCCGCATCCGCTTCACATCGCCCGTGGGTTTTCCGTAACGGTAGGCCTGACGGTATTCGGCACCCCCGCGCCGGACCTGGACGATGAGCGAGGTCGACAGGGCGTTGACCACCGACGAGCCGACGCCGTGCAGGCCTCCAGACTTTATGTAGTTGGACTGGTCGAACTTGCCGCCCGCGTGGAGGGTGGTCATCACCAGTTCCAGCGCGGAGCGCTTGTGGACCGGATGCTCGTCCACCGGGATCCCGCGGCCGTTGTCGGTGACCGTCACGCTGTCCCGCCCCGGGTGCAGGGTCACCGACACCGTGGTGGCGTAGCCGTTGATGGCCTCGTCCACCGCGTTGTCGACCATCTCCCACAGCAGGTGGTGCAGGCCCGCCTTGCCCACACCGCCGATGTACATGCTCGGGCGCTTCCGGACCGGGTCCAGCCCCTCGAGGACGGTGATGTCCTTGGCCGTGTACTGCTCTTTTGGCATCGTCCGCTGCTCCTAGGCCTCGTCTTCCACATCCACACCCACCGCCCGCTGGGAACCGCTGTCTGTGATCTCACCCCAGGTCAGGGGTGTGACCGGCGGCTGGATCACGCTGACCAGCCGGTCCCGCTTCAACATCTGCCGCCCGCGCCCTCCGCGCTTGGTGACCTCGTACTTGGTGGGCCGCACCACCATCCGGGTGCCGCGGGTCGTCTCCACCTCGAGCCCCTGGCGTGCCGCCGTCGACAGGCAGAACCCCAGCACCTGGTCGCCAGCCGTCAGCTTGATCGCCTGCACGCCCTTGCCCACTCCGGATAGCACGTTGACCTCGTCCACCGGGAAGATCGACACCCGCGCGGCACCGGTGGCCAGGCAGACGTTCTCGTCGCCGACGGTGACCGCCACACCGATCACCCCGTCGCCCGGGACCTTGTTGTCCAGCCTCACGTACTTGCGGCCAGTGCGGGTCGAGGGCGTGCGGTGGGTGCCGAGGGCGAAGCGCAGACACTTCCCGCCCCGTGTCATCGCGAGGATCAGCGGCCAGCCGAACTCCTCGGAGCCCTCCGGGCCCTCGGGGAGCACCCGCGGGTCGGTCAGGACCACGCCCACGACCTTCTCGCCGTCGGCGAAGGCGAAGAATCTTTGGACGGGCTCGCCGTAGCCCGTGGTGGCCGGCACGTCCGCGATGCGTATCACGTAACAGGCCCCCCGGTCGGTGAAGACGCAGGCACACTCGCGGCTCGATCCCCGGGCCAGCCACTGCACCTCGTCGTCCTCGCGGACCCGGATCGCCGACACCTCGGAGAAGCCGCGCTGCCGCTTGATCCAGCCGTCACGCGTGACGATCACCCAGGAGTCCTCCTTGACGATGTACTCCTCGGGATCGAACGCGGTCTCGACGGCCTTCTCCTCCAGCCGGGTGCGCCGCTCGTCCGCGTACTCGCTGCGGATCGCGTCCAGCTCGCCGCGGATCACCTCCCAGCGCATGAACTCGTTGGCCAGGATCTCCCGGATGCGCGCCGCTGCCGCGCGCTTGACCGCCAGCTCCTCGCGGATCGCCTCGATCTCCATCTTCGACAGCTTGTAGAGCTTGGTCTCCAGCACCGCCTCGGCCTGGATCTCGGTCAGGTCGAAGCGCTTGCGCAGCTTGATCCGCGCGTCCGCCTTGTCGTCGGCGGCGCGGATGATGCGGATCGCCTCGTCGAGGGCGTCGAAGACCTTCTCGAAGCCCTCGAGGATGTGGATCCGCTTCTCGAGTTCCCGCAGCTCATACTCGAAGCGGCGGGTGACCACCTCCATCCGGAAGGCCAGGAACTGGGTGAGGAACGTCCGCAGGTCGACCCGCGCCGGACCCGCCACCAGGGGATTGTCGGTGGGCACCAGGCAGGTGAGGTTCACGTGGAAGTTGGTGCGCAGGGGCGTGTGCTTGTACAGGTACGCCATCGCCACCTCGGGGTTGGCTCCCCGCTTGAGCTCCAGCACGATGCGCACGTCGTCGGTGGACTCGTCCCGCACGTCGAGGATCTGCGGCACCTTCTTGTTCACGATCTGCTCGGCGATCTTGGAGATCAGATCCCCCTTCTTGATGCCGTATGGGATCGAGGTGATGACGGCGTTCTTGCGCCCCCCGCCCGGTTCCACCCCGTACTCGCCGGCCATGGTCACCGGTCCGTGGCCGGTCTCGTAGATGGCGCGGAGGTCCGCCGCCGAGGTCTCGATGCGTCCCCCGGTGGGGAAGTCGGGGCCAGGGACGAAGGCCAGCAGGTCGTCCAGGCCCAGCTCCGGATCGTCGATGAGCGCGATCAGCGCGTTGATCACCTCGCCCAGGTTGTGGGGCGGGATGTTGGTGGCCATGCCCACCGCGATGCCGGTCGAACCGTTGACCAGCAGCTGGGGCACCCGGGTCGGCAGGACCACCGGCTCCTCGGTCGTGCCGTCGTAGGTCGGGCGGCTGTCGACCGTCTCGTGCTTGAGTTCACCCAGCAGCTCGCCGGCCAGCCGCTGCAGCTTGGCCTCGGTGTAGCGCATCGCCGCCGGCGGATCCCCGTCCAGCGAGCCGAAGTTGCCGTGGCCGTCCACCAGCGGGTAGCGCAGCGAGAAGCTCTGCGCCATGCGGACCATCGCGTCGTAGATCGCCTGGTCGCCGTGGGGGTGGTACTTGGCCATCACCTCGCCGACCACGGCCGCGCTCTTGCGGAAGCGCCCGTCGGCGTGCAGGTGCAGGTTGTGGAACATGGCGTACAGGATGCGCCGTTGCACCGGCTTGAGACCGTCGCGAATGTCCGGGAGCGCGCGGGACGTGATCACCGACAGCGCGTAGTGCAGGTATCGCTGCTGGGTGGTCTCGTGAAGCGCCACCTCGGTGGGGCCGCCCGGGGGCCCGACGGGATCGTCGGCCGGTGGCGTGGGAGGGCCGTCGTCCGACGGTGGCGGGCCACCCGCTCCGTAGGACTGGAGCAGGGAAAGCTGTGAATCGTCGCGCTCAGCCATGGGCGCCTCCATCGATGGGGGGAGCGGGCTGCAGGATGATCGGGGCCAGCCTGACGGTGTTGGGGCGCGCCTCGCCGTCGAGCTCCACCCGGCCACATCGGGCCAGCAGGGGGAGGATGTAGTGCAGGCAGCGCACGCCGCCGTTGCCGCGGCGGGTGAACCGCGCCAGGGACCCCGGGTTGTTCTGGGATGCCTGGATCGGAACCGACTCGCCCGCGGGCACCTGGCTCTCCAGGAAAAACAGGCAGCGATTGATGGCGTCGGCCTTGATCCAGATCGGACTCGCCGATCCGTTGGCCAGCGGCGTGATCTGTACGCCACCGCGCTCGCCATCGACCTGGTCCAGGCTGAAGGGGCGGTTGCGGCGGGCGTCGGGGGTCGCAAGCTCCGCACCCACCAGGTACGGCAGCGGCCCTCCGCGACCCACCAACCGGGCGAAGTGATCGTGCGCTGCGTGGCCGTACTGACCCTCTGCGCGGGCGTCGGGGGCCACGGGATCCGCTCCGTTGCCCTCCCGCGAGCGCCGCTCTGCCCACTCGAAGAAGGCCGGCTCGGTGCAGCGCAGGGATCCGGGCGCGATCTCGAACCCGGGCAGCTCGCCTCGCTGGAACAGCCCCTGGACCGCGGTGACGTCCAGGCGCAGCAGGCGAGCGATGTCAGCCTCGGTCAGGATCGTTGATTCGGGCATGTGCTCATCCAGTGGCTACTGGACGAGTATAGAAGATCTCGTGAGTAGATAATAGGTAGATAATCTACTGAAGTTTTGTTCAGTCTACATCCACCCGGAAGACGTTGGCCATCGCGCTGTCCCCCGCGGCGCAGCCGGCGAACAGGCCGTAGCCGCCGCCGTTGATGACCAGCTCTTCTATCAACTCGATCATCAGCCGCATCCCGGTCGGCCCCTGGGGATGGCCGAAGACCATCGACGACCCGTAGTTGTTCATCGCGTTGACGTCGATGCCGGTCTCCCGGGCCATGAACACGTCGTTGACGGCGAAGGGGTTGTGGGTCTTGACCGTGCACTCCTTGATGTCCACCCCGGCCCGGTCGCAGGCCTGCAGCGACGCCGGCACGACGGCGGCGGCCATGAAGCCCTTCTTGGTGCGGTACTGACCCGAGGACAGCACCTGAACCGTGACCGCCTTGTCGGACGACAGCTCGGCAGCCCGTTCCCGCGTGGTGATCACCAGCCCGCTGTTGCCGTCGGCCGGGTGGGTCTGGGAGCCGAAGGTCACCGTCCCGTCGCGCATCACCGGCCGCAGCTTGCCCAGCCCCTCGCGGGTGGTGGGGAACACGCCCTCGTCGCCCTCGACCACCTTGAGCACCCTGCGACCGCTGGGGTTCACCTCCACAGGCACCATGTAGCGCTTGTGGAACGCGCCGCCGTCGGCCAGCGCCTGCTGGTACTGCTCGAAACGGCGGAAGGCGACGTCGTCCTGCTCTTCGCGGGTGACACCCGCCTCGGCGGCCACGTTCTCGGCGGTCTTGACCATGGCCTCGCCGGCCCAGGGATCCCTGCCGAAGTTGTCCCAGACCCAGTCATCGATGATGGGCTTGCCCCCGGGGCCCATCGGGTCGGGGTACACCAGGTGGGGGCCGTTGGAGCACTTGTCGGCGGTCACGCTCAGGATGCACTCCAGGCCGCCCTCGTCGATCTCGGCGGCCGCCGAGGTGACGCAGCGGGCCGAGGTGGCGCAGGCCTGGCTGAAGATGGGCCCGGTGACGTGGTCGGCGCCCAGCAGGGCCGCGACCCAGGGACCGCCGTAGAAGCAGGAGACCGACGGGATCGTCCAGCCCAGGAAGACGGAGTCGAATCCCCTCGGGTCGATGTCCTTGTCGGCCAGCACCTTGGCGCCGACCTCGCCGACGAACTTGAGCGGGTGCAGGGCGGCAAAGCTCCCCTGCCACTTGGAGAACGGCGTGCTCCAGTACGCGCCGTAGGGGATGAACGCTTTGGTGAAAGCCATGGGCCACTCCTCGATTGGGTTGCACGAGTGCCGGAGTCAGGCGGGCCATTATCGTCCGAACGATCGTTCGGTGCAATCGCGTATGCAGATAGCACGCGACCCGCGCACGCACTGTGCCACGCTGACACACGGGCGCTCGTGGGACGTGTGTCGCCGACGATCTGTGTCGGGGCGTAACCGTCAGTAAATACATGGAAAAACTGTTTGGCACGTTGCTTGCTATTTACCGGCGCAATCGATGCCGGAGGCACAGATGAAGCGCATGTCCAGGTCCGAGGTCGTCATCATCGGACTCACCCTGGTAGGTCTCCTCGGTCTGCACCAGCTCCTGACCGGCTGTGGGGCGCCCCCCGCCGACGATATCGTCCCGCTGGACACCAGCGGCTCGGTGCTCGGCAGCGACGGCGTCGGCCCAGCGGGCCCCCCGGACGACACCTACAGCGAGACCGCGGTCTGGCCGGTCACCAATCACTGGGCAGACACGGACACCGCGGCGGCAGCCGAAGCCGGCCTGGCCTGGCAGGCCAACTCGGGGCTGAGCTGGGAGCAGAAGTACTCCCTGTGGGTCGACGCGATGACCGGCATCGAGGCCCACTCCGGCTGGTACGACACGTTCCAGATCACCACGCCCGAGGGCAAGACCCTGCCGTCTCCCTCCCTGGAGTGCGCCGAGATGGCCTACTTCCTGAGGGTGGTCTTCTCGAGCTGGTACGAGCTGCCCTTCTTCGTGGAGGGCAACAACGGCGGCGGTCGTGTCTTCGCCGGGCACTTCGGTTTCGTGAACGAGGACGGAAGTCGCTGGAGCGGGATGCCCAAGTTCGCCAGCTACCCCGACTACTCCGACCTCAGCGACGAGGAGCTGGCCTCCCAGGGCTGGCCGAGTGACGACACCCTGCGGGGCAAGGACATCCCCGGCAACGCCTCGGACGATCAACCGTTCCTGGACGACGACGCCCACTTCGGCTGGTACCTGGACGAGCTGCTGGTGAACAAGCGGGTCGGCTACTTCATGCTGATGCTGCTGCCCTACTTCGGCAGCGTGAACCTGGCGGATGACAACAACGCCTTCCACGTCCATGCCGATCAGCTGCGGCCCGGTGACCTGTTGCTGGAGCGCTGGCAGTCCCAGGGCATCGGCCACGCGATGATCGTCAAGGAGGTCCAGTGGATCGAGGGCGGCGAGGTCGTGGCCGAGCTGGTCAGCGGCTCGATGCCCCGGCGCCAGGCCAAGTGGGAGAGCTCGGTCGGCTCCAAGAACTACTTCACCAACGACTACTGCGGCGGCCCGGACTACGTGGAGCTCGGCGGCGGCCTCAAGGCCTTCAACCAGGCCGAGGTGAGGAGCGGGAACTGGCACAACCGGGTGCCCGCCGAGCGGATGGGCGACTGGATCCCCTGGTCCGACTCCGCGACCCGCGCCGCCCGCCCCGAGCGGTTCGAGACCCTGCTGGCCACGGTCAGCGCCGACGAACTGGCGGCCGAGCTGATCAACCTGATCGAGGACCGCCGCAACCACCTGCGCAACTACCCGGCCTCCTGCTCCGCGCGCATCACCCGCGAGGACTACTTCGAGCAGCTGTACGACCTGGCGAGCCGCGAGTGGGACTGGAGCCGGGAGCGGGTGGACGAGGAGTACCGGATCCTCGAGGACTACGTGTTCGCCGAGCTGGTCTACGACGAGTCCAAGACCTGCTGCTGGAACAGCACCACGGCGGAGATGCACGCCATCGTGATGGACTACAACCAGTCGCTGGCGGACGCGGATCCCGACACCTGCGTCGACCCGGTGGTCTTCAAGGCTGACGGCGGCGGCTACGAGACCTTCGCCGACTACTCGACCTCCACCGGCCGCGGCGACCAGTGGGTCGCCTGGAGCGAGGACGAGACCTGCCCCCAGCGCGACACGGTGGACGACAGCGAGGCCGCCCACCTGTGGGCCGACTGGTGCGACGTGGCCGACGAGGTGGGCGACGGCGGCGAGACGGGGGACGACAACGGCGGTGAGACCGAGGGCGGCGACGAGCCCACGGCGGACGCCTACGAGCCCAACGAGAGCGCCGCGGCCGCCGCGGTGCTGGTCGAGGGCAGCTACGAGGGCCTGACCATCACCGCCAGCGATTCGGACTGGTTCCGGGTCGAGGCGGGCGGCGCCACCGTCACCGCCACCGTGGCGTTCAGCAACGCAGACGGCGACCTGGACATGAAGGCCGAGGACGGCGACGGCTCGTCCCTGGGCACCTCCAACTCGACCTCCGACAGCGAGAGCGTCAGCGGCGCCGCCGACGCGGTCCTGATCAACGTCTACGGCTACAGCGGCGCCACCAACACCTACACCCTGACCATCACCGTCGTCTAGCCTGCCAGCCCCTTTTCCCGTAACCTTTTCCGCGAGCCATCGTCGTTCCCGGTCGACAACCTACGGCGGCCATCACGGGGGCACCGATCCCCGACGGACTGGCCACCAGGAGGAGATGGGAGAGGAGGGCGACCCATGGGACAACTGCACTGGTCGAATATCGTAGCCTGCATGCTGTGCTTGTCGGTTTCCACGCCGAGCGCGGCGGCCGAGGGCTCCCCGGCCGCAACCCAGAACGGCGAGCCAGAGTTCTGGATAGGTACCCGCCAGGAGATCGCGGCCGCGGAGGGCTACCAGGGCGATTACCTCTTCTTGCTGCCGCGAGTCCGGGTCGGGGTCGGGGTACGCAAACCGCGCGCGTCGCTCTCGCTCGTGGTGGACAACGGTCCGCTGAATCTGGTTCGAAGGAGGGGAACTCGACAGCGTCACGTTCCTGACCGAGATCGCCTTTCTGCCCGCGGGCAGGGTCCAGCTGCGGCGGGGTGCCTTCCGCATCGGACCTCGCATGGGCGTCGCCTTCGGATGGATGTCGCTGCACCGAACGGTCGAGCTGCTCCCACCCCCCGACTCGTCGCACCTCTACGGTTCGGTCGGCTTGAACATGGCCTGGGAGGTGCCCAGCGGTGCCCGGGGTCCGACGTTCAGGATCGGGATCGAACCCGCCGTGATCGTTCCGTGGCTGGTCCCCTCGTTCAGCCTCAACCTCGCGGTACTCGTGCCATGACTGCGCATCGGATCGCAATCACGGATCCTCGGCTACGCGCAGCGGGTCGGGCCCTTCCAGCTACGAGCTGCCGTCGGGAGCGGGCCGGAGCATGATCCGGGCGTCGGCGACCACCGCGCGGTCGGGGCCGGCGATGACGGGGTTGAGGTCGATGGACTCGGCGACCCCGGTGAGGGCGTGGGCGACCTGGGAGAAGCGGGCGATCAGGCCGGCGAGGGCGTTCATGTCGACCGGGGGGCTGCCGCGGTGGCCCTCCAGTAGCTCGTGGCCGGCCAGGCCCACGAGGGCGGCGCGCGCCTGCTCCGTCGAGACCGGCGCCATCCGGATGGCGACGTCCTTGTAGATCTCCACCGAGGTCCCGCCGATGCCCGCGAGGACCACCATCCCGAACTGGGGGTCCTCCTTGGCGCCCACGATCAGCTCGACCCCGCGGACCAGCTCGTCGACGACCACCCCCTCGAAGCCGGCGATCGCCGAGAGGCGTTCGAAGACCTCGCGGAGCTGGCGCTCGTCGCCGATCCCGACCTCGACGCCGCCCACGTCGGTCTTGTGGACCACCTGGGGCGAGACCACCTTGGCCACCACCGGGTAGCCGATATCGGCGGCGGCGGCCGCGGCCTCGTCCGCGGTGCGGGCCCAGGCGAAGCGCGCGCCCGGAACGCCGTGATCGGCCAGGAAGCGGCGGGCCACCGGTTCCATCGCCCACCCCGCGGTCCGGGCCTGAGCGAGCAGCTCGACGGTGTCCACCTTCATCGGGGGCCTCCGCTCTGGATCGAAGCCCGGGCCATCTGGACCGCCCCCTCGACGGACTGGGAGACCGGGATGCCGTTGAACTCGAACCCCTCGATGAAGATGCCGTACTTGTCCACGTGGGGGACGTAGGCCACCACGGGCTTGCCCGAGTACCTCGCGATCTGCGCCACCCGGGCGCCCACGTCGGCCGTCAGTGCGGGCAGGTAGGGCATCAGCAGCAGGATCGCCGCGTCGACGTCGTCCCGCTCCAGGGCGAAGCGGGTGACCGCGTACACGTCGCTGTCGATGGCGCTCCCCGTCAGGTCGATGGGGTTGGCCAGGGACGCGATGGAGCGGATGCTCGGCGATAGGTCCGCGCGCAGGGCCTCCTGGTCCGCCGCCGGGAAGACCGGCAGCTCCAGACCCGACACGAAGCAGCCGTCGGAGGCCACCGCGCCGTGGCCCCCGCTCGCGGTGACGATGGCGACCCGGCCACCCTCCCGGGCCCCGTGGACCGAGAGCGCCTCGCAGTAGGCCACGAACTCGGCGTCGTCCCGGGCTTCGAGCACTCCGCTCGTTCCGACCAGATCCCGGAAGACCCGGTAGTCCCCGGCCAGCGAGGCCGTGTGGGAACTCACCGCCCGGGATCCCCCCGGCGTCTTGCCCGCCTTGAGCGCGACGATCGGTTTGGCCGCCGACCGGGCGAGCTCGACGAACCGGCGTCCGCGGCCGCGGGAGAAACCCTCGAGGTAGATGCCGATCACCTGGGTCTGCTCGTCCGCCAGGAAGTACTCGAGCAGGTCGACCTCGTCGACGACCGCCTTGTTGCCGATGCTGACCGCGCTGGAGAGCCCCACCCGCTCCTGGGTCAGCTTGATGATCAGGTCGACCAGGATGCCGCCGCTCTGGCTCACCAGGGCGACATTGCCGGCCCGCGGCTCCACCAGCCGCTCGTAGGGCAGGAAGAACGAGTCGCACATGGGCGGCGCGTAGACCCCCAGGCAGTTGGGCCCGATCACCGGGAGGCCGGTGTCGTGCGCGGCGGTGGTCAGCGCCGCTTGTAGCTCGGTGCGGCCGGTCTCGGCGAACCCGCCGGAGATCACCACCAGCCCGCGGACGCCGGCCTCGGCACACTCCCGCACGAGCCCCGGGACCAGGTCGGAGCGCACCACCAGCACCGCCTGATCCACACCCCCGGGGATGTCGCCGATCCGGGGATAGACGGTCTCCCCGTACACCTCGCCACCCCTTGGATTGACCGCGAAGCAGCGCGCGTCGTACCGCAGGTGGTTCTTGTGGTAGATGACGTTGGCCGGGTGGAAGGGGTTGGAGTGCGAGTACCCCACGACCGCGAGGGAGCGGGGTCTCAGGATGGGATCCAGGTCCACGGCGCGCTCCCTGTTCGGGTGGCGAGGTGCCGACGATGCGTCGACGGCGAGATGATAGGAACCGGACGGAGGGCGGGTCAATCCACCGTCGGGCCGCGGGGGACTGCGCTGGTCATGGTGTCCTCCGGCGGAGCCGCCGGGCGACCGCGGCGATCAGCACGAGCAGGCCGATCCTGGACACCAGCGGAGGGGCAGCTTCGCCCGCCAGCCGGCAGTCGCAATCGTCGTCTCCGGGACTCGACCCGCCGCCGTCGTCGTCCGCCGAGTCGTCGTCGTCGGTGGTGACATCGTCGTCCAGCCAGTCGATGCCCTCGGGGAGCTCGAGCCCCTCGTCCACGTCACCATCGCAGTCGTCGTCCACGCCGTTGGCCTGCTCGGCGGCGCCCGGGTGGATCGAAGCCAGCATGTCGTCGCAGTCGCCGTCCAGCTCCGAGAAGCCGTCGCCGTCGCCGTCATGATCGTCCAGCTCCTCGAACCAGATCGGCGAGGTCCAGACCCGCTCCTGGTCGTCCACGCCGCCGTCTTCGCAGATCACGCCCTGGCTCGCGTACCAGCTGCCCCCGTCGATCTGCACGATGGCGTAGCCGAACCAGGGCACCTCCCAGCCCTCGAGCGCCAGCTCGTGGACCCCCGGCGAGACCTGGGGTACCGGCGTCGGTTGCTGCGAACTGTCGTAGAGCTGCACGTCCAGCACGTGGGGCGCCAGCGAGGCAGGGAAGGTGATCCGCAGGGAGACGGGCCCCTCCGGCGGCGGGGAGAGGATGTCGCCCGCCACGCCGATCTCGTCGCCGGCCTCGTCGAGCGCGGTCAGCAGAACGGGCACCTGCGGTCCGGTGGTGGCGAAGGCGTGGCGATGGAGGAGGGCGTCGTAGAGGCTTTCCCTGTCGAAGGCTCGCCCCTCGTCCAGCACGACACCGGTCAGCGAGCCGCCGTAGGCCTGGTCCTCGAGCATCAGATCGGTGTGGCAGACCATGCCCGGCCAGGTGTCGTGGAAGTCGGTGCCGCCGATCAGGCCCAGGTGCAAGCCCCAGAGCCCGACGGCCAGGGCCTCGTTGATGGTGCTACCGCCGGTGTAGGGGAAGAACAGGGGGTCGTAGTCGTCCCGGTCCGGGAAGTCGCGGGAGTTTCCGTGGCCGGAGTAGACCTCCACCAGGGGCGCCAGCCGCTCGTCCTGGCACCACCAGCGGGTCGGCATCGGGATCGACGACGCGGGGTGGTGGGGGAGGAGCAGCAGCGGACCGGCCGCGTCCTCGATGGCCGCCACGGCGCTCCACATGTCCTCGCAGCTCGGCTGGCCGGCGATGCCCGCCAGCTGGTCCATGGCCAGGGAACCCACCTGCTGCGGGTCACCGAAGAACAGGTAGTTCCGGTGTCCCAGGTCGGTGCCATCGTCCAGGCCGAGCTGCACCTCGGCCCCCAGCAAGGCGACAAAGCCGTCCTGGGGCGCGTGACCGGCGTCCACCAGATCGACGATCTGCGGCCAGTCCGCGCCGTCGATGGCGAAGTTGCCGTTGATGTGGTCGGTGATGGCGGCGAAGTCGAGCCCGGCCAGGTCGCGGGCGTTGGAGAAGTAGTCGACGAGATCGCCGCAGCCCCCCGGATCACAGTTGCCCAGGTCGGAGCTGCCCCCGTCGGCGCTGAGGCCCGTGTGGGCGTGCAGTTCGCCGAAGTAGAAAGCCCGGCCGTCGAGGACCTCGACCGCAGCGGCCGGCCCCGGGCACGAGGCCAGGACGGCGACGACGATCGCTGGACAGGGGCGCATGGCTCGGATTGTAGGCCGTCAGGCTCGCAGCCGGCCGAAGAAATCGGTGAGCATACGATGGGTCAGGCCCCAGATCGTGTGGGGGCCGACCTGGAAACAGGGGAGCATCACACCCGCTGGACCGTACCGCCACTCGACCTCACTGTCGTATTCGCCCCGCAGCATCGGGTCGGCGGGGATCCAGGCGTAGCCCTGGACCTCGGTCTCGTCGAGGCGCACCGTCACGGGCTCGGTGAGCTGGTAGACGTGGGGGGTGATCACCATCGCCAGCAACCGTCCCTTGGCCATCGCCTGAACCTCGTCCAGGGTGCCCACGAGGCGCCCGGAGCGGCCCAGGTCCACGCCGACCTCCTCCAGGGTCTCCCGCTCGGCGGCGGCGCGCGGGTCGCGGTCGTCGTCCTCGACCCGTCCGCCAGGCAAGGCCATGTGGCCCGACCAGCGGTCGTCGGGGTGCTCGGCCCTGTGGATCAGCAGGACCTCCAGCCCCCCGCTCGCCTCCCGCAAGCACAGGGCGACCGCGGCGCGGTGGTAGCCGTTGCCGTCGATGGTGCGCGGCGCGCGAGCCGCGAGGGCCCGCACGACGGTCGCCAGGGTCAATGCGGACGGGTTGGCCTGGGAGGGGAGGGCGCTGCCGCCATCTCGGGTCATGGCAGGATCAGCTCGGTTGTCCACGGCGGCTCCACCAGCCGCCAGGAGCGCAGGGCGCGCTGGATCGATCCGCGATAGTTGCCCTGTGGCGAGGAGATCGGCTCCATCCGCGTGCTACCCGCGGCCACGAACCGGCCGCTGCTGCGGTCCACGAGCAGGAAGGCCACGTCGACCTGGTTCTGCTTGCCGACGATGCGGCTGCGCCGGTCCTCGCGGGACTCCTTGGGGGGCTCGGCAGCGGCGATCGGTTCCCCGGTCGGAGGTTCGAGTTCGGTGACGTCGTGACGGGTGTCGGGCTCCGGCTGCGGGTCACCGATCCAGCGGTCGAGGTGTTCGCTGAAACCGGAGAAACGGGTCACCTCGCCGGCCACGCCCATCAGCCGCGCCACGGTCTCCTTCATCGATGGCTGCACCGCGACCAGCAACACGTAGCCGTCCTGGCCGACGGCGTCGTCGGACCCGGTGGCGGGCGTTCCCTCCTGGAGCCGATGCTCGCCCTGGGGGAAGGGGTTGGCCGCGTGCGCGAGCAGTGCGTCGGTCACGTCATCGATGCGGGTCCACGAGTCCGCGCTCCAGTTCAGGGTGCGGGGGTCCGCCTCGTCGACCGCCACGAAGGGGCCGTCCACCTCGGACAGGATCGCCCGATGGAAGCGGGAGGCCAGCCGCCCCCAGGGGTCGTCGTCGCCGTCCGGCCGGGTGGTCACCAGCGGGCGCACGACCGAGACCTGACCGTCGACCACCCGCGCCTCGTCGTAGGGCGCGTACACGTCGATGGCGCTCCAGCTGGCCGCGCAGCCGAGCAGGGGCAGGAACAACAGCGAGGTCGCGATGCGGGATACGTTCATCGGCGGGAAGATAACCCCCGCGCGGGGAGCCCGCAAGCGCGGGTGCGCGCGCTTGACCGGCCGGGGCCGGTCGACGATGATCCGCTCGGGTCGCCGGGCGACGGCGGGGGCGGCGGCCGACGGCGGGTGCCACGACGCTATGGAATCACGGATCCTGATCACCAACGACGACGGCTACGACAGCGGCGGGCTGCGCGCCCTCGTGAAGGCCGCCCGCGGCCTGGGCGAGCTCTGGGTGGTCGCCCCGGCGACCGAGATGTCGGCCATCGGCCACGCCGTCACCCTCACCCGGCCGATGCGCGTCCGACGCGTGGGCGAGCGCCGGTTCAAGGTCTCGGGGACCCCCACGGACTGCGTGTTCGTCGCCGTCGGCGAGCTGATGCCCGAGCCCCCGGACCTGGTGCTCAGCGGGGTCAATCGAGGGGGCAACCTGGCCGTCGACGTCACCTACTCCGGCACCGTCGGCGCTGCGTTCGAGGGCGCCCTCCGGGGGATCCCGTCGGTGGCGGTCAGCCTGGACGCCTTCCGCGACTGCGTGTTCGAGCCCGCCGCCGAGATCGGCGTCGAGGTGGCCCGGGAGCTGTTGCTCCGGGGTCTGCCCGAAGGCGTGCTGCTCAACGTCAACGTGCCGCCCCTGCCCCGGGACGAGATCCGCGGGGTGATCCCCGCCCCCCTGGGCCACCGTCGCTATTCCCAGGATCTCCTGGAGCGCCGCGACCCCCGGGGCAACCCCTACCTGTGGATCTCGGGCACCGACGTCACCGACCAGCCGATCCCGGGCACTGACTGCATCGAGGTCAAGCGGGGGTACGCGACCGTCACCCCGATCCAGGTGGACTGGACCGACGGCGCGGCGCTGGAGGGGCTCCGGTCCTGGAAGCTGGGCGGCGGATGAGGATTCGCCGCGATCTCGAGCGAATGGTTGACGAGCAGATCCGTGCGCGCAACGTGCGCGACGAGCGCGTGCTGCAGGCCATGCTGAGGGTGCCGCGGCATCGCTTCGTGGGCGACGCGATGCGTCACCGGGCGTACGACGACTGCCCGCTCCCCATCGGCGACGGTCAGACCATCAGCCAGCCCTACATCGTCGCCCGGATGCTGGAGTTGCTGGCGCTGCGGGGCGACGAGACGGTGCTAGAGATCGGCGCCGGATCCGGCTATCAGACCGCGCTGCTGGCCCTGCTCGCGAAGCGGGTGGTGGCCATCGAGCGGATCGGATCTCTGGCGCTGATCGCCCGCCGCCGCCTGGAGACGCTGGAGATTCCCAACGCGGTGGTGATCTGCGCCGACGGCAGCATGGGCTGGAGCCAGGAGGCGCCCTACCGGGGGATCCTGGTGGCCGCCGCGGCCCCCGACGTGCCGTCGATGCTGATGGAACAGCTCACCGATGACGGCCGGCTGGTGGTGCCCGTGGGGGGGCGGGAGACCCAGGACCTGATGGTCTACTCCCGCCGCGGCGACGGATTCGAAGAGACCAACGACGGAGGCTGCCGGTTCGTCCCGCTGATCGGACGTCACGGCTGGGAAGACTCGAGGTGATGTCGTGGCAGAGCACCTGCTGTGGATGATCGTGCTGACCTTCCTGCCGACCCTCGAGCTGAGGGCTTCGATCCCCTACGGCATCCTGCACCCGGACGTGGATCTGCACTGGGGGGTGGTCGCGGCCCTGTGTATCGCCGCCAACTACGCCCTCGCGCCGCTGGTGTGGGTGTTCGTACACAAGGTGATGGGCGTGTTCCTGCGGATCGCCTTCATCAAGCGGATCTACGACTGGATCGTGGTGCGCACCCAGCGCAAGGTCGAGCCCTACGTCGCCAAGTACGGCACCCTGGGGCTGGCCCTGTTCATCGGCGTGCCGCTGCCCGGCTCCGGAGTCTACTCCGGCTGCCTGGGAGCCTACTTGCTGGGCTACAAGTTCAAGGACTACATGGTGGCGTCGGCGCTGGGCGTGCTGATCGCCGGCTCGGCCGTCACCGTGGTGATGGTGGTCGGCGAGGAGGCGCTGCCCTGGCTGTTCAACCTGGTCGCCAAGACTCCGGGCCACGAAGGAGGATGAGATGGACCTGATCAAATCGCGTATCCGTGACGTCCCCGATTTCCCCAAGCCGGGCATCGTGTTCAAGGACATCACGCCGGTCCTCGGAGATCCCGCCGCTTTCGAGCGGGTGATCGACCTGCTGGTCGAGCGCCACGGGGGCAAAGGGGTCGAGGCCGTGGTGGGCATGGAGAGCCGGGGCTTCATCTTCGGAGCGCCGCTGGCCCTGAGGATGGGCCTGCCCTTCGTGCCGGTGCGCAAGGTGGGCAAGCTGCCGGGGGACACCGAGAAGGTCAGTTACGCCCTGGAGTACGGCGAGGCGACCATCGAGATCCACCGGGATGCGCTGCGGCCTGGGCAGAAGGTGCTGGTGGTCGACGACCTGCTGGCCACGGGCGGCACCGCCATCGCGACCCTGGAGCTCATCGACCGCCTCGGCGCCGAGACCACGGCGATCGCGTTTGTGATCGAGCTCGATTTCCTCGAGGGGCGGTCCAAGCTGCCCGCTGGACTGGTCGATAGTCTGATCCACTACTAGAAGGGGCGTCAGGCGCCGGGCGAGGAGGGGACGGCTCGTCGCCACTCCTTGACGAGGGCCAGCACCTGCTCGGCGGTCTGGCCGCGGGTGCCGTTGGTGTCGATGGTCCAGTCGGCGACGGCGATCTTGTCGCCCATCGGCATCTGGGCCTCGATCCGTCGCTGGGCCTGGTTCTCGTCCAGCTCGTCCCGGGCCACGACCCGCGTCATCTGTTCCCCCGCGTCGCACCACACCACCACCAGGCCGTCGAACCGCCGGTGGTAGTCGGCCTCCACCAGCAGGGCGGCGGACACCACGACGATGGGATGGCCCTCCCGTTCGAGGCCCGCGACCTCGTCCCAGATCGCGGCCATGATCCGCGGGTGGGTGATCTGTTCCAGCCGGTGGCGCTTGATCGGATCGCGGTAGACCAGCCGGGCGAGCGCCGGCCTGTCGATGCGGCCGGCGGAGTCGAGCACCGCGGCGCCGAACTCCTCGGCCAGCTCCCGGTGGGCCGGCTGGCCCGGCTCGACCACCCGGCGAGCGAAGACGTCGGCGTCCAGGGTGGGGATCCCCAGACCGCGCAGCGCCTGCTCGACCGTGCTCTTGCCGGTGGCGATGCCGCCGGTGAGACCGTAGACCTTCATCGTCGGGTCAACCCCGCAGCGGGCCTCAGGCTTCCTGCTTGAACTTCTCGACGTAGCGGAAGATGGTCCGCGGATCGACGTCCAGCGTCTTGGCCGTCTGGGCCTTGTTCCAGTTGTGGGCCATCAGCGCCTCGCGGATGTAGTCCACCTGGAACTCCTCGCGGGCGGCGGCCAGGGTCTCGAAACGGGGGCGGGTCTCCTCGGCGGCGAACCCCAGGTCGTCGGGTCCGACCAGCGGGCGGTCGCCCATCACCACCGCCTTCTTGATCCGGTTCTCCATCTCGCGGACGTTGCCCGGCCAGAAGTAGTTGCGCACGGCGCGGGCGGCGTCCGACGAGAACCCATTCGCCTTGCCGCCGTAGTCCACAGCGAAGCGCCGCAGCAGGTGCTTGCCGATCTCCAGGATGTCGTCCCCGCGCTCCCGCAGCGGCGGCAGCTCCACCGAGATCTCGTTGAGCCGGTAGTAGAGGTCCTCGCGGAAACGGCCCGCCTTGACCTCGGCGTCCAGGTCCTTGTTGGTGGCCGACACGATGCGAATGTCCACGGCCCGCTGCTTGATCTCGCCCACCTTCTCGATGGCCCGCTCCTGGATCACCCGCAGCAGCTTGACCTGCAGGGTCAGCGGCATCTCGCCGATCTCGTCCAGCAGCAGGGTCCCGCCGTCCGCGGCCTCGAACTTGCCGATCTTGGAGGCCACCGCGCCGGTGAACGCTCCCTTGACGTGGCCGAACAGCTCGCTCTCCAGCAGGTTCTCGGGGATCGCGCCGCAGTTGATCGAGATGAAGGGTTTGCCCTTTCGATCGCTGAGGGTGTGGATCTCGCGCGCCACCAGTTCCTTGCCCGTGCCCGTCTCGCCCAGGATCAGCACCGAGATGTCGGTGGGCGCCACCCGCTGGATGGTCCGGAACACGCCCTTCATCGCCGGGCAGGACCCGATCATCTTGCCCGTGCCGTCGGCCAGCGCCTGCCGCAGTCGCTCGTTGTCGTTGCGCAGGTTGTCCATCAACAGGGCGTTCTGAAGGATGATCGAGGCCCAGCCCGCGTAGATCTTCAGCTGCTCCAGGTCTTCCTCGGTGAACAGGTCGACGATCCGGTTGTTGCCGACGTACAGGATGCCGATCAGCAGCCCGCGGGCGATGAGCGGCACACACATCACCGAGTTCAGCTGCAGGTCGACCACGGACTTGCTCTGGCCGAGGATGGTGTCCTTGAGCGCGTCGGAGATGATCAGCGCCTTGCGCTCCTTGATCACCCGGGCGACCACCGTGTCGCTGATCTGGTTGGGATCGTCGCCCAGGTCGACCTTGTCGACGTTGCGGGCCGCCGGGATCTCGACCCGCTCGTTGCGGATCACCAGCAAGAATCCCTTGTCGGCGCCCGTGGACTCGATCACCGAGTCGAGCAGGGTCTTGAACAGCCCGTCCAGCGGCTGCCCCGCCAGCAGCTTCTCCGAGAAGCGGAACAGCCGGCCGAGGCGCTCGTCATCGGGCAGCCGCGCCTTGCGCCGGACCATGTCGTCGGTGGACTCCATCACCTTCACCGCGCCCTTGCGGGCGTCGTAGGTGAACTCGGTAGCGCCGAGGTTCAGGATGTCGCCGTCGCGCAGCTCGTAGTTCCGCCGCGCGCGCCCGTTGACCACGATGGTCGCTTTGGGATCCAGGCTCGACACCATGTGGCTGTCGGCATCGGCGAGGATGTGCGCGTGCTGCGGCATCATCTCGCCGTCCTCGACGGCCAGGTCGTTGCTCCTGGTGCGACCGATGGTGGTCAGCTTCTTCTTGATCTCGAACCGCTGTGGCGATCCGGACGGATCCGTGAAGGTGAGGAATGCCATCTGGCTCTCGCTTCTTCGGGGTCAGTCCGACAGGGGCGGGATCGCGGCCGGCGGTGGGCCCCAGCGCCAGCCGGCCGCCACCTTCTTCCGGCTCCGCCCCTCCGGGAGGCGCCCATGATACCGCTGGCTGAGGAAGGCGTCGACGATTCCCACCGCGTAGACCACCACCGAGGCGATGAACGAGGCGATGTTGACCACCTGGAGCACGGGGGCGGCCTTGACCACCACCGCGTTGCAGTTGTCCTGCTGGGCCCAGAACAGGTAGCCGTAGCTGATCGCCGATGCGGCGATGGGCACCAGCTGGGCGGACAGCATCGCCACGCCCCGCCTCGGCGTTCGCAGGAACGCCAGCCGGAACACCCCGGCGGGTGCGAAGGCGACGAACATGTTGTGGGAGGCCACCTTGGGCACCCGCCAGCCGGGGATCGTGCGCTCCGGCTCGACCGGGAACAGGCCCAGGTCCCTGGCGTGGGTCATCCGGGTTGCCTCGAACAGAACCTCCACGTCGCGGGGTGTTCGGACCGGGTCCATGTGGTGGTCCGGATCCAGCTTGAGGACCTCGAGGAGTTCCGCCGTTGCGCCCTCCTTGTCTTCCATGATGTAGCGGCACATGCCCAGCATCTCGTGCAGCTGGATCCGCTGGTCGCGTCCCAGTTCCAGCGGATCGATGGGCTGGAGCAGCTCCAGTGCCTTCTCGTAGTCGGCGTTCTCGAAGGCCTGCCGCCCACGCTCGAGTCGCTCGGAGGCGCTCGCGACGTTGACGGCATCGGTGGTCGCGGTCGCATCGGAGCCGTCCTGCGCGCGGGCAGGGGCCGCGGACAGGGCGAGCAGCAGTGCCCCGAGCGGCAGCCACGTCACCGGGCTACTGCGCCGAGTCATCGTCGTCCCCGGCCGCGTCGTCCAACTCGGGCCAGGCCCAGGGGCGCGGCACGCTGAGTTCGTAGGTTCCACTGCGTCCAGTCCGACCCTCCGCCAGCAGGGTCTCGTCGTCGGGATCGTAGAATCGTACCGTCACACCCTCCAGCAGGTCGAAACCCAGGGCCACCTGACCGGTCACCTGGATCCCCGGTTGCAGCACGGCGTAGTGGACCTGCGTCGAGGTGCCGATCTCGATGTCGGCGAGCGCGCGGCCCTGGTTGCTGCCCTCGGGCGGAAACGCGATCACCCGGTGGGGGCCCTGCTCGGCCTGGAACTGGCAGATGCCGTTCTCGTCGCTGATCAGCGCCTCGGAGTAGCGGGATAGACCCAGATCGTGGAGCTCGACCAGGGCGCCCTCCACGGGCCGGTCCTGATCGTCGATCACGCCGACCCAGAGGTCGACCCGGGCGGTCAGGTCGACGGTTCCGAGCTGGCGGTCGTCGGTCAGGTCGAAGGCCTGATCCCCGGTCCAGCGCTGGGCGCTGGCGTCCGAGTCGAATCCGGGGATCACGTCCATGGAGTAGACCGCCGCGGGCAGGCCCAGGTCCGCAGCTCCGAAGGCGAAGTCGCCGTTGTCGTTGGAGAAGACCTTGCGCGTCAGCGGGCCGACCACGAAGTCCACCTCGTCGAGGCCCTCGTACCCCAGGGGCGCGTGCACCACACCCCAGACGCTCACCGCGGCGTTGTTCTCGGGGTCCGCGTCCTGGGGGCCGACGGCCTGCAGGGTGCCGCTGAGAGAGTGGCGGGCGAACCGGGGATAGGCGTACAGGACCGGCAGCTCGTCGTCCTCCTCGTCGACCTCGTCCTCGAGGGCGCCGAGGTCCTCGGGCACACGGAAGCCCGTGATCAGGCCGGTGGGGTAGGGCTGGGGCACGGCCGTGGCGCCGTTGTCTTGCCAGTAGCTCGGCGAGGCGATCCGCAGGGTGTAGACGCCCTCGGGCAGGTGGAGGACGAAGCTCCCGTCCTCGTCGGTCTCGGTGCGGGGGCCGGCGTGGCGCAGCTCCCCGGGGCCATCCTCGACGAACGCCTCGACGGCCATCGAACCGATGCCGGTCCACTCCTTGGTGATCAGGTCGTACTCGGCCACCCGGGCGACCATCGGGTAGCCGTAGGCCAGCGGGATCTCCAGCTGCTCGTCCCCGGGTAGCTCGACGGTCCGGTAGGCGGCAGCGTACTGCCCGATAAATTCGTCCGCGAACACCTGCAGGTCGTAGGTCCCGGGCGCGGCCCGGTCCAGGGTGAACTCGCCCTGATCGTCTGCCAGCTCGGTGAACCGGGCCCTGCCACCGCGCTCCCTGCCCACCACCACCGCCGCCGTGCCCACCGTGGCCAGGGAATCCGGATCGACCGATGCGTCGACCGGCGGCGCCAGTACCACTCCGGTCAGCGTGATCCCCTCCTCGAGGACCAGGTCGTGGGTTGCGGTGTCCTGGCGGAAGCGAACCGTCTGGGTCTCGGTGATCGCTGGCGGGCGGGTGGACGAGGGCACACCGGCCGGCAGCACGTGGATCTGGACTTCGCGGTCCACGTGACCCGCGCCGGGGCAGTCGGCGCCGAGCAGTAGCAGGGGGATCATCGGAGCGATCCAGCGGAGGACGCGGCTCACGGGCTGGCCTCCAGCATCCGGATGCTCCAGTACCGCTGCTCGATGGCGACCGGGTCGTCCGGGTCGCTCTTGACCTCCACCTGCAAGAAGGCCTTGTCGCCGCCGGGTTCCCAGGCCAGCAGGTCGCCGTCGAGTACGAAGCGGGTGACCCCGCGGGCCACGATCCGCAGCTCCTCGTCACCGCCGGCCTGCAGCAGCCACTCGATGGAGCCGGCGCCGCTGACATCGCAGTGGAAGGTGACGCCCTCGTGGGGCGAGGTGAGCGTGACCGTGGACTGCGCGATCGGGGCACAGCCGCTGAACTCCAGGTCATCGGTGATGGGATCCTCGCCGCCGCAGGGGTCCACTGGGCCCCAGTAAAGGCAGCCGGCACAGGCGCACATCGCCACGAAGCCCAGGACGGGGGGGAGCCTGCGCACAGCGCAATGCTACCGCGCGCGGGGGCGCGGGTCAGCCTCCGGGCTTACGATTACCCGATCATTGCCACTTGCACGTGTAGGTCGTGTTGGGTGCGATGTCGTCCTGAACGAAGCACGTGTGGATCGTGTCGTCGGGTGCGACCATGTGGATCTCTGTCTTCTCCCAGGCCGGAATAGTGATCGACTCCGTAGCCGGCCACCTGCCCCGCTCCAGCCGGTCCACCAGCAGGCGGGTGCCGTCGGGAAGGCCTTCGAACGCTGCGATAGCGGGTTTCAGCTGTGGATCGAGTCGGAGGTCGCGCTGGCTCCCCGGGGCCAGATCGACAACCCGGCGCAGGTTCTTGATGTTCGTGCCGTAGACCTCGACCTCGTAGCGGCCCGCCGGGACGTCGACGAACAGTGTCGCCGGCCACATCCCGCAGTCGGTGCCCTTGGCGATCTCGACCGACGTGTCCGCCCCCGGTGGGTAGTATCGGGCGTTCACATTGGCGATGCCCTGGGTGAAGACCCGTAGCCGCGCCGTGCCTCCGTAGAGTTCGAAGCTGGGCGCCGGCGGATCGGGGGCCACGGCGGCGTCGACGCTGCCGTCGCCTGTGTCACCGCCGTCCGTTTCGACACCCTCGTCCGGCGTGGGCTCCTCGAGCTCCTGGGCGGGCGTGGGCTCCTCGCGTTCCGGGGGAGGCGTGGGATCCTCGGGTTCGGGGGTGGGCTCTTCGACCGCGTCGGCGTCGGTTGACTCCGTGATGGCTTCTTCGCCGGGGTCTACCGCGTCGGCGGTCCCCAGTCGAAAGCCCATCGGATCGATCGTCTGACCGCCGAGCGGCACGGCCTCCGCCTCCTCTCCCGTTTCCACCTCCTCGGCCCGCGGCGCCGCTCCGGGCCGCCCGAGCTGCCACCAGAGCCCGCCCCCAACCAGGAACAGCAGCGCGACGGGGAGGGCGTAGACCAGCCACGAGGCGCGCCCCCCGGCCTCCTCCTCCTCGGCGCCCAGGCTGCCGATGAGCCGCAGGACCTCCTCGTTGCCCTCGTCCAGGGTCAACACCCGGTTGAGGGCCCGCAGCGCCTCGGTGGCGTCCCGCTCCTCGATCAGCTGGCGGCCCCGCTCCAGGTGGGTCGGGATCACGAGCTGCTCGTTGAACGCGCGGGTGAACTCGGCGGTGCGGGTGAGGGTCGAGGTGTCGACGGCCGGGACCTCGTGCAGCCGCGGCCAGACCTCCTGGGCCGAGTCGAGCCTCCGGCCCGCCTCCGCGAACTGCTCGAACAGGTCGGACTGCAGCTGTTGGAAGTAGGTGGCGAACGAGAACGCGTCGTGGAGTTCGTCCGGATCCAGCCCCGAGAACCGCAACACCTCCCGCAGGGCCTCCCGCAGCTCGGCGGCGTCGGCGAACCGCTCGTCCGGCTCGGTGCTCAGGCAGCGGTCGATGATCCGGGGCAGCAGGGGATGCAGATCCGGGGCGTGGTCGACCGGGTCCGCGTACTCGCCGTCGATGATCCCCTTGAGCACCACCGAAGGGTTGCCGCCGCGGAACGGGAACTCGCCGGTGACCAGCAGGTACAGCAGCGTGCCCATGCTGAACAGATCGCTGCGGCCATCGATGTCGTGGTTCAGCGCCTGCTCGGGTGACATGAACGCCGGCGAACCCACCAGCGCGCCGGTCATGGTCACGCCGATCTCGTCGAGGATGCGGGCGATGCCGAAGTCCATCAGCTTCACCTGCCCCGACTGGTCGACCATGATGTTCTCGGGCTTGATGTCCCGGTGGACGATACCCTCGCCGTGGGCGCAGATCAGGGCGCCGCACAGCTGGATGCCGACCATCGCCGCCAGCTCGCTGGGGATGGTGTCCACGGTCTGGAGCAGCTCGCTGAGGGTCGGCCCGTCGATGAACTCGGTCACCAGGAAGCAGTGCTCTGCCTCGGCCCCGGAGAAGTCGTAGATCTGCGGGATGTTGTCGCTGCTGAGGGTCTCGATGGCCCGGGCTTCGCGCTCGAAGCGGGTGCGGTTCTTGGGGTTCTTGCTCAGGTGGGGGTGGAGGATCTTGATCGCCACCGTCCGCCCGAGGGTCCGGTGCTGGCCCCGGTAGACGGTGGCCATCCCACCTTCCCCGACCTTGGCGATGTTGTCGTACTTGTTGAGTACGTCTTCGACCATGGGACCGTTCTGACCATCCAAGCCCGCGGACCGCGTATTCTGCGCGCAGGGGGTCGCGCGGGACAAGCTCTATTGTAGGACACGCGCGGGAGGATGGCGGTTCCGGGGGTGGGAGAGCGCGGGCCCGAGACCGAGTCCGAGATCACCCCAGAACCACGAAGGCACCCGAATCAGGGTGCCTTCGATGAGATCCAGGTTGGTGCGAGGAGGGGGACTCGAACCCCCACGGGCAGTAATGCCCACAAGCCCCTCAAACTTGCGTGTCTACCAATTCCACCACCCTCGCACCGGTGAAGATCGACGCCCCGCCGCGCGGAGCACGGGGAAAGTAGCGCAGGCCGTAACCGCTGACAAGACTCTTATCGCGTGGGCGCAGCCGCCGGATCGGTCCCGGCCTCGGTCCCGGCCTCGGCCTCGGTCCCGGCCTCGGTCCCGGCCTCGGTCTCGGTCTCGGTCCCGGCCTCGGTCTCGGTCCCGGCCTCGGTCTCGGTCCCGGCCTCGGTCCCGGCCTCCGCCTCGATCCCGGCCTCGGTCTCGGTCCCCGCCTCCTCGGCCTCCGCCTCCTGCTCGGCCCGCTCCCGCTCCTTGTCGAAGATGTCCTCGTCCAGCCCCCCGCCGCCCGCCTGGGCGCGCGCGGAGTTCCAGGCCAGGCTCATCGACGTCAGCATGAACAGGACCGCGGTCACCGTGGTGACCTTGTGCAGCAGGGTCATGGCGCCGGTCGCGCCGAAGACCGTCTGGCTGGCCCCGCCGAAGGCAGCGCCCATGTCGGCGCCCTTGCCCGTCTGCAGCAGCACCACGACGATCAGGAAGAAACAGAGGATCAGGTGCAGGATCGTGATGAAGGTGAACATCGTTATCCCATCCGTTCGAAGCGGACGATCTGCTCGAAGGAGTCCGCCTTGAGACTCGCGCCGCCGACCAGCGCTCCGTCCAGGTCCGGCTTGTGCATCAGTTCGCTCACGTTGCTCGGCTTCACGCTGCCGCCGTAGAGGATTCGCATGCCCTCGGCCACCGCCGCGCCCGCCGTCTCGGCCAGCTGCCCGCGGATCCAGCCGTGGACCTCCTGGGCCTGCTCCGGCGTGGCGGTCAGGCCCGTGCCGATGGCCCACACCGGCTCGTAGGCCAGCACCAGCTGGGCGCTGGCCTCGGCGTCGAGGCCGGCCAGCGCGCCGTCGACCTGGTCGAGCACGACCTTGCGGGTTGCCCCCGCCTCGCGCTGCTCCAGGGTCTCGCCCACACAGACGATGGGCGTCAGTCCGGAGGCCAGCGCCGCGATCACCTTGCGGTTGACCGAGGCATCGGTCTCACCGAACAGCTGGCGGCGCTCCGAGTGGCCGACGATCACGTGGCTGCAACCGGTGTCCACCACCATCTCGGCGCTGATCTCGCCGGTGAACGCGCCCCGCGGTTCCCAGTGCAGGTTCTGGGCGGCCATGGCGATGGCGGAACCCGCGATGGCCGCCTTGACCGCCACCAGCGCCGTCGCGGGCGGAGCGATGACCACCTCCGGCTCGACGCCGGACACCAGCCGCTCCATCAGCTCCCGCGCCAGCAACACGGCCTCGCCGGTCGTGCCTTGCATCTTCCAGTTGCCCGCGATGATCGGTCTACGCACGATTCTCAGTCCTCCAGGGCCACGAGGCCCGGTAGTTCGCCACCGCTGAGGAACTGCAGGGACGCCCCACCGCCGGTGGAGACGTGGGTGACCCTGTCCGCCAGGCCCATCTGCTCGAGGGCCGCGGCGCTGTCCCCGCCGCCCACCGCGCTGAACGCGTCGGCGCCCGCGACCGCCTCGGCCACGCCCCGGGTGCCGGCGTCAAAACCCTCGACCTCGAAGATGCCCATCGGGCCATTCCAGAGGATGGTCCGGGCGCCGGACAGGATCTTGCCGAACTGGGCCACCGTCGCAGGTCCGACGTCCACGCCCAGCTTGCCATCGGGGATGACCTCCACCACCTCGGCGGGGGCGGAGCCATCGATGGCGGTGCTCACGACGTGGTCCGAAGGCAGGTGGATCTGGACGCCCCGCTTGGCCGCCCGCTCCAGGATTCGTTTTGCTTGCCAGACCTTGTCCCGCTCGACCCGGCTCTCCCCCACCGGTTGTTCCAGGGCGACCATGAAGGTGTAGGCCATCGCCCCGCCCACGACGAACCCGTCGACGCGGGACATCAGGTGGTCGAAGACGGCGATCTTGTCGCTCACCTTGGCCCCGCCGAGGATGGCGACGAATGGGCGATCCGGTCGCTCGAGAAGTCCACCGAGCGCCCTGACCTCGCGCTGGACCAGCAGGCCCGCGCCCCTGTCCTCGACCAGCGCGGGCACCCCGGCCGTCGAGGCGTGGGCCCGGTGGAGGGTGCCGAACGCGTCGTTGACGTAGACCTCGGCCGGCGCTGCCAGGCGCTCGGCGAAGCTGGCGTCGTTGGACGTCTCGCCTTTGTGGAAGCGCAGATTCTCGAGCAGCATCAACTCGCCGTCGCGTATCTCGGAGGCGAGCTTGCGCACGCCGTAGCCGACGCAGTCGTCGGTGAAGATCACGTCCCTGTCCAGCAACTCCGCCAGCCGCGCCGCCACCGGCTCGAGGGTGAACTCGGGCTTGACCTCACCCTTGGGCCGGCCCAGGTGACTCATCAGGATGACCCGGGCGTCGGCTTCGATCAGGTACCGGATGGTCGGCAGGGCCGCCAGGATCCGGGTGGGGTCGGAGATGGCGCCGTCGCGCAGTGGCACGTTGAAGTCCACGCGCACGAGCGTACGCTTCCCGGCGACGTCGATGTCATCGAGCTTGCGTATGGCCAAGGGGATCTCCAGCGGTTCGGGTCGAAGAGGGCAGCAAAGGTAAACCCGCGCTTGCGCCCGGTCAAGCCTTACGGCGCGTCACGCGCACGCGGCGTGGGATACTACGCGCGTGTGGTGGATGCTCGATGGGCTGGTCCGGCCCGCTCACCTGTCCGACGGTGCCTCGCCGCCACCGCAGAGCCTCGCCGGGCAGCTCCTCGGCGTGCCCGATGAGCGGGTGCTGCGCGTGGTCCTGGACCGGCGGAGCCTGGACGCCCGACCCCGGACGCCGGTCTTCCGCTATCGCTGCCGGATCGAGCTGACCGACGGTCCGGCGCCCTCACCGGCCCTGCCCGCGGGCGTGCGTGCCGAGCCCTGCGATCCGCCTCCGGCCCCCGAGCCAGTCCGCAAGCTGGCCCGGCCGGCCAGGCATCGACCGGTGGTGGTGGGCGCTGGCCCCGCGGGGCTGTTCGCGGCCCTCGCCCTCGCCCGCGCCGGGGCGCCGCCGCTGGTGCTGGAGCGGGGCGACTCGGTGGGGCGTCGCACAGCCGCCGTCGCCGCCTTCCGTCGTGGTGATGGCCTGGATCCGGAGAGTAACGTCGTGTTCGGCGAAGGAGGTGCCGGCACGTTCTCCGACGGCAAGGTCTACACCCGCTCGCGCGGCCCGCTGACCCGGGAGGTCTTGCGGGAGCTCGTGGAGCTGGGCGCGTCCCCCGAGTTGATGTTCGACGCCTATCCCCACATCGGCACGGACCGGCTGCGTGTCATCCTCGCCGAACTTCGCGGTCGGCTGACGGCGCTGGGTGTCGAGCTGCGCTTTCGCACGAAGCTCCTGGACCTGGAGATCCACGGTGGCCGGATCCAGGGGCTGGGCCTGACCGGAGGTGAGCGGATCGAGGCCCGTACGGTGGTGCTGGCGGTGGGACACCACGCCCGGGATACCCTCGCCAGGCTCCTCCGGCGCGGCGTACCCATGGAAGCGCGGCCCACGGCCATCGGCTTGCGGATCGAACATCGCCAACGGGACGTGGACGGCTGGCTGTACGGCCAGCGCCACTCCCGGGGCCTCCCTCCAGGGTTCTACCGGTTGACCTGCCGGCCGGGGGGCGACCAGCCGCGCCCGGTGTACAGCTTCTGCATGTGTCCCGGCGGTGTGATCGTCGCCGCGCCCGAGCGGGACGGCCGGGTGGTGACCAACGGGATGAGCGGTAGCCGTCGTTCCGGTCGTTGGGCCAACGCCGGCATCGTGGTGCCGGTCGGCGACGAGGACTACGCCGGCCACGGCGTGGATCCCCTGCGCGGCGTGCGGTTCCTCGAGGACCTCGAGGCGCGAGCCTTCCAGGCGGGGGGCGGGGACTTCGTCGCCCCGGCCCAGCGGGCGGTCGACTTCGTCGCGGATCGGGCGAGCGACACCCCGTTGCGCAGCACCTACCGTCCGGGGGTGGTTCCGGGGGATCTGGCCGCGCTGCTGCCCGCCCCGGTGGCCGCCAGCCTCCGGTGGGCGTTGCGGGCCCAGGATCGTCGCTGGCGCGGATTCGCCGGAGCGCGCGCCGTGCTCGTGGGGCTGGAGACGCGGACCTCGTCGCCGGTCAGGCTCGAGCGTGGCGAGGGCGGCGAGTCAACGGGTGTCCGGGGTCTCTTCCCCGCCGGCGAAGGGGCTGGCCATGCTGGCGGGATCCTCAGCGCTGCCGCCGACGGCCTGCGGGCGGCCGGCGCCGTGATCGAAGGGCTCGTCGTCGACCGCCACTGAGGCCGGCTGTGGTTCCGCCTCCCGCGCCAGGTTGGCGAGCACCGCCAGGGTGCGGTCGGTGATCTCCCGCATCTGCTCCTCGTCGAGGACGCCCCCCTTGCCACTGCCCGCCAGCTCCCGGGCGTCCTCGACCAGCGCGAGGGCGCTCTCCAGGTGCTCCCTGCCCCCGCCCGTCCGGCCCTGCACCAGGGCGCAGCGGGCCAGCGCCTGCTGCTGGCGCAATCGGCGCAGGATCGATCCCAGCCGGGTGGCCGGCGGTGCACCGACGCCGTAGCGGACCCGCTCGACCAGCAGCGCCCGGCCGAGCTCCTGTTCCGCGAGCGGATGGTCCATCCTCAGGAGCACCTCGCCCAGCAGCGTCCGCCCCTCGTTGGCCCAGGGATCGTAGGTCACCGCCTGGCGCAGGGCGATCATCGCCTTGTGGAGCTCGCCCCCGGGCGCCAGCTCCGACGCCCGCTCGATGGCGCGGCCCGCACGGCGGCTCGCCCGCTCCAGGAAGCCCAGCGTCGGCTCGCCGTCTGCGGTCACCCACTCCAGCTCGTCCCAGGCCGCCTCCGGTTCCCCGGGGCGGACTCCCACGCAGAAGCCCTCCGCCGGTCGCGCCAGCCCGAACCCGGTATCCCAGGCGTGGTCGTGGACCGCCAGCAGCCGCAGGATCTCGCCCATCAACTGCGCCCGCATGATCGCGGCGATCCAGTCGCCCCCCAGCAGCGCCATCTGCAGCCGCTGCCACTCCCGGTCGGTCCGGGCGATCAGCCTGGGGACCACCGGGGGTGGTGTCACGCCGTAGCGGGCGTTCTGCAGCTTGATCCGGTGCTCCGGATCCGCGAAGACCCGGGCGACGGTGGTGCCGGCGATCGCCTCGAGCAGTGGCAGCAGGGTCGCGTGGGCGCGGAGTGCGGCCGTGGGCTCCATGGCGCCCCACAGCGACGAGACCAGGAACACGGCCCGGTCCAGCGCGCGCCTCCGATCGGCCGGATCGTCGGGGACCTCCACGGGCGGCGGCGGAGTCTCGGATTCCTCTGGGGGTGCCGGCTCCGGGGCCGGGGTGCGGTCGTCGAGTTCGTGGGCGAACAGATAGGGGCCCCGGTACTGGAACCGCAGATTTCGTAGAAAACCCTCGCCGTCCCGCGGCGTGTACTTCCGCCCGCGCTCGCCCACGACCACTCCCCCTGTGGCCTGGATCAGGTGGTTCCAGACCACGGCGTTGTCGCAGGACACCATCTGGCCGTCCCAGCGGAAGGTCGCCACGGTTCGCTCGCCACCGTCGGCTCGTCGCTCGCGGATCTCCACGTACATCGCAGCGATCATAGCCCCAATCGCGCACGGGTCCAGGGGAGTGCTTGTGGCTGGATCTCCGCTGTGCTAGAGATCCGCGCCCGGAGGTACGCCATGAAACGGCAGATCGGCCGTAGCCGCGTGCGGGCTACGAAAAAGCACAATCGCTGCGCGCGCTATCGCGCCAAGCTGAAGGCCAAGAACAACCGCCGTCGGATGCGGGTCAAGCGCCTGCTGAAGAAATAGCCGGGGAGACGTCGGCTACAGTTCGACGATCTCCGGGCGACCGCCTTTGCCGCCTTCGAGGCGGATCTCCACCTTCCACTTGTGCGGGGCGTCCCTACCGGGACAGTCGGTCGAGTCCATCACCATCATCACGCGACCGGTGGTGGGGTTGAGCGGGCTGCCGTCCTCCAGCTGCCACGTGCCCGACTCGGTGCACGAGTAGGGCTCCTTGGCCAGCCTCAGCACAGCCGAGCCGGTCCAGGTCTTGTTGGCCGAGTAGCGCAGCGTCTCGTAGGTCAACGAGCCACTGTCGCCGATGTCCACCGAATACCGGACGAACTCGGCGGCGGCCAGATCGTCGGCGAACACGTCGCGGGGCGTGCGCTGGGCGCCGGACGTCTCTGACTCTGCCTCCTTCTTGCAACCGGAAGTGGCCGGGAGCAGCAGGGCGGCGGTCAACAGGGCGACGAACAATCGCTGTGTGGTCATCGTGTTCCTCCTCAGGTGAGCAGCGACGCTACGGTCCGCCGGTGCCGCTGTCAAGCGTTCGGGACGGCAGCAGAGACGCCCCAGGGGGATTCCCCAGGGTCCGGTGGGGAATTCACGGTAGTCCGTCTGTGGATAAGTGGGGTTCTGGCCAGGGGCGGAGGATGCGGAACGTTAGGAACATCGCGCAGTTCCAGATTCGGCGGGGGTGGCGGATAAACGTAATTATGCTGTTAAAACAACGATTTACCATGAATAGCGCCAACCCAAGGCGTGTATCGGGGCGAAACGGGGGGTGTTTTCCACAGGCTGTGGACAAAAATGGTAGGGGGCAGCGGGTCTCAGCCCGACCTGCTCCCGGAGCCACGGCGCTGGGCCGCGAGGAACCCCAACGCCCCCAACAAGAGCGCGCTCACGAGGCTGATGGCGCCGCCCGCCAGATGGGAGACATCGCGCCGATAGGTCAGCTCGACGCGGCGTGTTCCCGCGGGCACGTCGAGCATGGTCAGCCCCGATTCCGGGTGGGGACTGAGGGGCAGTTCACCCGCCTCTCCGCGGGCGCGCCAGGCCGGGTAGTAGTACAGGCGGACCAGCAGCTGTCCGCCCCGATCCGAGCGCAGATCGATGAGCCGCCGCTCCGGATCCCAGCCGGCCACGTCCGCGCCACCGCCGCCCGAGAAGATCACCTGGCCGCCGCGGAAGAAGCTCGAGGGCATGACAACGCCCAGGGGATCGTCGGGATCGTGGAGGACCGACCAGCGGGGGCGATATTCGCCCACGTCCCTCAGGGAGAGTGCGCCTGGATTGAACCGGTTCAGGTCAGCCTCGAGCTCGTGGGCGGGCATCGACGGGCGCAGATCGATCTGGTTTGAGTCCTCGAAACCCCGATAGCCGACGACGGCATGGACGGCCAGGATCCCGTTGGCGATCATGGCGATCCCCAGGACCACACCGACGGCGATCTGCCGACCTCGACTTGCGGCATCGGCCAACCCCTCGGCCGCCCCGGCGACGGCGGCGGCGGCGAACAGCGACATCGGGAGCAGCAGCCGCCACGGGAACCCGAGCTTGGGCAGCAGCGGCACCGCCTCCCAGACCGGGGCGCTGGAGGGGACCATCAGCGCGAAGCAGAGGATCCCCAACAGGGCTGGCAGCCAGGTGGGGGGCGCCCCACCGCCCCCACGCCGCCGGCGCGGGAGCAGCGCCGCGGCGAACAGGCCCGCCACGCACAGCCCCAGGGCCGCAAGAGCGGCCACGCTCACCAGCCGGTTGAGGATCGGATCCCAGGCGTCGGGCTGGAAGAGCAGGTTCTCGGCCGGATCGTAGCGGTCCATGGCGCCCAGGCTGACGTCGTCCCAGCCCGCCGCCAGCGGGAGCAGGAAGACCGCCGCCAGCGCCACGCCGCCAACGCCCGCGAGCAGCTGCCGCAGGGCAACGTCCACGGTCCGACTGCGGACCGTGCCGTGGATCACATAGGCCGCGTACACGCCCGCCATCATCAGCGCGGCGGGCAGGTGGGTGAGCAGCAATCCACCGATCCCGGCCGCGAGCACGGGCAACCCGGGGGACCTCCGCCGGGCGATCATCTCGGCGCCCCATGGGACCAGCGGCGCCCAGACAAAGGCCCAGAGTTCCGCCATCGCCGCCCGGTAACACAGGTCCAGCAGGTGGTAGGGGAGGGCCATGTAGAGGCACGCCGCCAGCGACGCAGTCCACGCCCGCCCCGACGAGCGGAACCAGCCGAAGGACGTCAGGCCCGCCAGGAGCACCGCGGTGACCCCGGAGAGGCGGATCATCGCCGCCACGTCGTCGGTGAACAGATCCCAGAACGCGTGGGCGTAGAGCGACAGCGGCGGGTAGTAGACGAAAGAGGGGCTGCCGCATCCGGCGTTGGTCTCCGCGACCCAGCGGGGATACCAGGCTCCCGCCTCCATCCCGGTCAGGAACTGCTGGGTCCAGACCGTGTGGATGTAGGCGTCGTCGCCGTGCAGGTAGCCGCCCGCGATCGCCCGTACCAGCAGCGCTGTGGCCAGCATGAGCAAGGGCAGCAGGGGTAGAAGGCGCCGCATGGAGACCTGCCGCCGTGCGCGCCCCGCGACCGTGTGCCTGGGGGACGTCTACGACGACGTCCACGATCGTAGGAACGCCCGGGAAGCTCGGTCAAGGGCGAGCGTGCGACGTGACCGGGCCTTCCGCTACCATGTCCCCTGCGGAGGCCCCCCCGGTCCCCGCAGCGCCGGGAGGTCTTCGAGAGTGGTCAGCCACGGCGACAGCCGCCGCAAGCAGCGCAGGATCGCGGCCCTGCAGCTGGTGCTGTGGCTGCTGCCCACCGCCCTGGCCCTCGCGCCTGCGCTGCACGCGGACTTCATCTGGGACGATTTCCGGCAGGTGGTGCGCTCGGAGCAGGTCCGACAGCTGGACAGCATCCCCGGCTACTTCACCCACCATGTCTGGGAGCTCGAGGAGGATTTCGACGCGGCCGAAGGGGTGCGGCTCTATCGGCCCGCGTTCCAGACGGCCTTGGCGGTTCAGTACTGGCTCTGGGGCGGTGCGTCCGCGGCCGGCTTCCACCTGGGGTCCCTGCTGATCCATCTGGCGGTGGCGCTCCTGTTGTGGCAGCTGGCGCGGCGGTGGCTGGGAGGTGGCGGCTGGCCTGCGGTGGCGGTGGCGCTGATGTTCGGGATGCACCCGGTCACCGCCGAGTCCTATGCCTGGATCTCCGCGCTCACCGATCTGCTGGCCGCCCTGGGCATGCTCGCGGCGCTGCTGCTGCTGGAGCGGTGCGGGGTGGCCGATGACCGGGCGCCCCCGTCGACCCGCGGTCGCTGGGGACTCGCCGTCGGCGCCGGAGGCCTCTTCCTGCTGGGGCTGCTGGCCAAGGAGGTCGCCCTGCTGGCCCTGCCCGCGATCACGGCCTGGATGGTGCTGGGGAGGCGCGTCCCGTTGCGGCTGCTGGGGCCGATGTGGGTGGCGGGCGCCCTCTTCATGGGGGCGCGGATGGCTGCGCTCGGCGGGCTGGAAGCCACGGGGCGGGACGTGCAACAGATGGTCACCGCCCTGCATCACTTGCCGATCCTGGTCCTCGACGGGCTGCGCGCGCTGGTGCTGATGCGACCGGTGGGGTACCGCGGACTGGCCTACGAGTACGAGGCGCTGGGGTGGTGGGTCAGCCTGGCCGCCCTGGCGGTGCTCGCCGCCGCCGTGGTCGCCGCCTGGCGTTGGCGCCGGGCTGCTCCGCTGCTCTCGTTGGCCCTGGCCGTCCATGGGCTGGTCGTGGCACCCGTGGCGCTGGTGGCGACGGTTCCCGGCTGGGGCGGCTTCGGGCGCTACCTGTACATCCCGGCGGCCTTCGTCACCCTGGGGCTCGTGCAGGCGGCGGCGGCGATCGCCGCCTCGCTGGGCAAGAGGCAATCCACCCGTCGGCTGCTGGCGGCCGGTGCCGCGGCCGGATTGGCCTATCTCGGGGTCCAGCAGGTCTCGCTGCGGACGGCGCTGCGGGCGTACTCGGATCCCGAACAGCTGGCGCTGAGCGCGATCGGCAACGCGCCGGAGGTGGGTGTCGGCTACGAGCTGTACGGGCACGTCCTGATGGATCGGGGCGATCTGGGCGGCGCAATCGAGAGCTACCGGTCCGCCCTCGAGTACACCCCGGGGCTGCTGGAGGCGACGACCAATCTGGGACTGGCGCTGATCCACACCGGGCGGCCGGAGGAGGGCCTGGAGTTGATGCAGGCGCGGGAGGCCGAGAAGGCGCCCGGGCCACGCTCCTCCTACGTGGTCGCGCTGGCGCTCCTGCACCTCGGTCGGGTGGACGAGGCCGCCGAGCGGCTCGTGTGGGCCATCCAGCGCGCCCCCGGGGATGCCGATCTGGGCTGGCTCCAGCGTGAAGTGCTCGTTCGGCACCCGGATCCGGTGGCGTATCGTGTCTGGCTCGAGGCGGAACTCGCCCTGGAGGAGAACGCAGCCGCCGAAGGAGTCATCCGGCCGTGGATCGAGAACCCCGACGCAGGATCAAAAACCGCGCCTTGACAGCCCGGAACTCGCTCCTATAATGCCCGACGACCTTGCGGGAATAGCTCAGCGGTAGAGCACTGCCTTGCCAAGGCAGGGGTCGCGGGTTCAAATCCCGTTTCCCGCTCCAGAAGATCCTCCACGCCGGTCGTCGGACCGGCGTTTTCTTTGGCCCTCGCGAGCACCTCTTCTGCACCCCCGTCAAGGGGGGTGACGGATTTTGTCAGTCGTTCCGGGACGCGCCCGGAAGGGGGTGCCGTTTTTTGTCACCGCGGTGAGAAGAAACCCCAGAATCACAAATCGATCCCGGGGCGCCCGGGGCGCGATGATTACAAAAGATTGGGTCGTAACCGACTGATATCAAAGGAGAACCAGGAAACAGGACGGTTTCTTTTGGGGAATTGACACCATCTTGGCATGAGCCGTGCATTTTCGGGGCGCCAACTGACAAACACGGAGTCGAGGCCAAACGGCCAACAACCAACTGGAGGAACCGGAATGAATCGCAAAGGGTTTACGCTCATCGAGCTCATGATCGTCGTCGCCATCATTGGCATCCTGGCTGCCATCGCCATCCCCAGCTTCCTCGCCATGCAGCTGCGTGCGAAGCGGTCGGAGCTGCCGACCAACCTGGACGCCATCCGCACCGCGGAGAAGGCGTACCACGCTGAGTGGGACGCGTTCACTGACTGCATCCTGACCCCTGCGACCGTCAGTCGTGACCCGCAGGTCTTCACGGGCTCCGGCCTCACCGCGTTCCAGAACCTCGGCTGGACTGCTGACGGTAACGTGCGTGGCCAGTACGCAGTGACCCTGTCCGCGACCGGTTCGGGTCCGGCAGACGACTCCTTCCAGGGACATGCCTACAGCAACATCGACGGAGCTGGCGGCCTCTCCCACTACTACTGCACCCAGGCGCAGAAGCCGAAGATGCTCTCCCAGAATAACGTCTACTAAGACGTTACCTGGGTAGCCTGAAGGCTATCGGACGGCCCGGCTCAATCGAGCCGGGCCGTTTCCGTTTGGGTGCCTCCGAGTCTGGTACCATGGCGCCGTGCGTCGCAGCCACGTCCCCGCTCTGCTGACCGTCCTGGTGTTGCTGGCGATCCTGCCGCTGAGCCACAACCTGCGCCGATCCGGCGAGGCGTTGCGCCCTCGCCACGAGCTGGCCGACCGGATCCTCTACCTGCCGTCGGGCGACGGCCTCCGGCCCGCCTGTCTGGGGTTCGACGCCGTCGTCTCCGACCTCCTCTGGATCCGCGCGATCCTGTTCTTCGGGGGCCACCACGCCGCGTCCGCCGGCGACGCCTGGAACGTCTGGCTGTACTACATGCTGGACCTGGTCACGGATCTCAACCCGCACGCGACGGCGCCGTACAAGTACGGTGGCGTGATGCTCCGGATCTCGCCCGACTGGATCGATGCGTCCAACCTGATCATGGCCAAGGGCATGGCCCACAACCCCGACGACTGGTACTTCCCGTTCTCGATCGCGATGAACTACCACCTGCTCGAGGACATGGAACGAGCGGCGGAGTTCCTGCTGATCGCCGCCGCGCTCCCGGACGCTCCCTTCTACCTGCCGAACCTCGCGGCGTCCCTGCTCAACGAGACCGATCAGGAGGAGGTGGCGCTCCATTTTTTGCTCGAGGAGTACAAGACGGCCCCCGGCGAGATGGAGAAGAACGCGATCTACGTCAAGATCCACGAGACGCGGTTCATGATCGCGCGGCGGGACGTCGACGCGGCCCGAACCCGCTTCGAGGAGGAGGTGGGCCATCCGCCCACGGATCTGACCGAACTCGTACCGACCTATCTCGCGACCCTGCCTGACGATCCCTGGGCGACCTTCGTCGAGGACGGGGCCCGCTGCACGCTGACCATCAACCCGCTGGACAACGAGGTCATGAGCACCTGTATGCGCAAGGCCTTGACGACGATCCAGACCCGCTACGGCATTGGCTCGCTCCAATCCATCCGCTGATGTCCTCGCCGGGCTTCCGGTCGCCGCCGTGGTCTTCGGGCTCACGGTCTTGCTGGCCGCGCCGTCGGTGGGCTGGCTGGATGGCGGCGAGCTGGTCGCCGCCGCCTGGGACCTGGGCGTCTCCCACCCCCCGGGACAGCCCCTGCCCACGCTGCTGTGGCGACTGGCGATGGCGATCCCGCTGGGGAACATCCCCTTCCGCGCAACGCTGGTCAGCGGCTGCTGCGCGGCGATGGCCTGTTTCCCGCTGCTCGTGCTCGCCCGCGACCTGGCCGGTGAGATCGAGACTCCCCTCGCCCGGGTGATGCCCTGGCTGGTCGCCCTGCCGGCCGCGCTGGGCGTGGCCACCCTGACCCAGGCAGTCCGGACCGAGGTCTACGCGATCCAGCTGTTGCTGGCGCTGGTGGTGCTGGCGGCGGCCAGCGCGGCGTGGCGTGGCGACGCACCCGGCCGCGCCCGGGCGGCGCTGGTGGTGACCGCAGCGCTGGGACTGTCGGGTGCGACCCACCCGCTGCTCGCGGTGGGGCTGTTGCCCGCGGGGGTGGTGGGCTGGATCGGCGCCCTGCGCGTGATGGATCGCCGCGCCTGGTTCGTGGCCGCGGGTGGCGCAGCGGCCGCGCTCGGTCTGCAGCTCTACCTGCCCTTGCGCTCGGCGGCACGACCCGAGCTGGCCTGGGGCATGCCCCACACCCCGGCCGCGTTCTGGTCGGTGATCGGGGGCCGCGCCTTCGCGCAGAACTTCTCGCCTGCGGACGAGGGGATGCTCGGTCACAACCTGGGCGTGGTCGCCCGGGTCCTGTCGACGGACAGCGGGCTGGCCCTGTTGCTGCTGGCGGCGGTCGGCCTGGTGGGGCTGCTGGTCGCCCGGCGTCGGATCGGGTTGATCCTGCTCGCGGTTGCGGTCGGGGGTAATCTGGCGACGGTCCTGTTCCAGAACAAGGTATTCGCGTCCAACCCGGATCTGCACGGCTACCTCTGCCTGACCACCACGCTGCTCTCGCTGCTGGCCTCGGTTGCCCTGCTGCGGGCCCTCGACCACCTGGCGCGTGGAGGCCGGTTCGGGCGTCCCGCACTGCTGGCGTGGGCCGTTGTCGGGGCGCTGGTCGCGGCTCAGATACCGGCGGTGTGGCAGGCGAGCCTCGCGGGCAACTACGAACCGGAACGGCTCGCACGGGCCCATCAAGACGGTCTGCCACCCGGCGCGACCCTGGTGACCGCGGGCAACAGCAGCGCTTTTGTCGGAGGATACCTTGAGCGGGTGGAGCGACGCCGGCCCGACCTGCGGGTGTTCCACCGGACGCTCCTGGGGCACCCGTTCTACGAGCTCGCGCTGAGGCAGCGGTTCGGCGATCCCCCCGCCGGAGTCGACACCCGCGCGCTCCGAGACCGCAGCGAGGCCGCCCTCGCCGGGGATCCGCCCACCCTGGCCCTGGAGATCCGGGAGCCGGATCTGGCCCTCGTCGACAGGTTGGTCCCCGCGGGCCGTGTGATGTGGCTGTCCGGCGGGCCCACGCCCCTGGAACCCGCGCTGGGGCGGCACGCGATCCTCGTCGAGCGCTGGAGTCCGTCCCTCGATGGCCCGTTGCTCTGGGATGACCCGGAGGCCCGATCGCTGTTGCTCTACGAGCGTTTGCTGCGGGCGTCGTACTTCCGGGAGCGGGGGCGGGACGACCTGCTGGCCCTGGAACTCGCCGCCACCGTCGACCTCGCGCCCGGCGAGACCCTGGAGATCCCGGCACCGGCCAGCGAGAGCTGGTGGAGGTCGCCGTGAGGGCGCCGCAGCCGGTCGCCAACCGCGTCGCGCTGGCCAGCACCGTCCTGGCCGGGGTGCTCTACCTGACCACCGGACCCGCGGCCATCGGTTGGTTCGACGCGCCGGAGCTGGCGGCGGCGGGGCAGCAGCTCGGCGTGGCCCACGCGCCCGGCGAGCCGTTCTACCTGTTGCTGCTTCGGCTGGCCCAGCTGTTGCCCGTCGGCGACCTCGCCGCCCGGGCGGCCTGGCTCTCGTGCGCGGCCGCCGCGTTGCTGGTCGGCGCGCTGGTCCTGCTGGCCCGGGAGCTCTTCCCCGAGCGGTGTGCCTCGCTGCCGGGGCTGGCCGCGGTGGGCCTGTTCGCCGCGCCCTGCGGACCCCTGTGGACCCAGGGCGTGGTCATCGAGCTGTACGGGCTGCAGGCGTTGATCGCCGTGGCGATGCTGCTCGTGCTGGCGCGCAGCGAGGGCCGGGCAGGGCCGCTGGCGCTGGCCGGGCTGCTGGCGGGACTCGGGCTCGCCGTCAATCCCTTGCTGACGATCCTGGCCATGCCCGCGGTCGCCGTGATCGCGCTCGGATCTACGCCGAGGCCGCGGCTGCGGGCCCTGGCCTGGACCGTGCCCTTCGCCGCGCTGGGCGCGTCGACCCTGCTGTACGTGCCCCTGCGGGCGGCGGCGGAACCCGGGGTCTGGTACGGCGGACTGCTGGACACCCCGTCCAGCGTTCTGGAGTTCGTCACCGGCCGCAGTTACGCCCGCAGCTTCGAACGACCGACGGCTGCCGCGCTGGCGGCCAACGTGGTCGAGCATGCCCGGCTGGTGGTGCACTGGATCGGCATACCGGCGGCGGCGCTCGCGGCGGTGGGGCTGGTCAGCGTGGGCCGGCGGCCCGTCGCGCTGACGGCGCTGGCGGCCTTCGGCCTGGCGGCCTGGGCGTCCACGGCCAGCCGGCCCGTACTGGAGACCTTCACCCCCGACGTCGCCGGGTATCTGCTCCCGTCGTGCCTGGTCTGCGCGTTGCTGGCGGCGGCGGGGCTCGGTCGACTCGCCGGCCGCTGGCCCGTTCCCGCCTGGCTCGCCCTGATCGCGGCGGTCGCCGTCACCGCCGTCGCCGGGGCCGCCAAGGTCGACCGCCACCGCGGTACCGAGCCCGGCGCCGTGGCCCGCACGCTGCTGGCAGCGGCGCCCGCGGGTGGAATCCTGCTCTGCGGATCCGACTCCACCTCGCTGCCGCTGCTGTACGCGGTGACCGCCGAGCGCCGCCGCCCCGACGTGCTGGCGAGCGGGATCTACGGGCTGCACGGCCCGCGCCTGCGGGCACTGGCCGCGGCCCGGCCGCATGTGATCGTGACCCCGCTCGCTGCCGCCGACGGCCTGGTACCCGAAGAGCGGCTGCGTGCCCTTGCCACGCCCAACCTGGCGAGGGGCGTGGTCGGCACCCCCCTCCTCTGGCCGCCCGAGCTGCTGCCCGGGTTGGAGCCTGCGGGGCTGGCGATGGCGGCGGGACGGGCGGGCGACACGGCGGCTGCCGAGACGGACCGGCGCCTCGAACGGGAGCTGCTCACCCCGCTGTGGTCAGCGCCCCGGCTGACCCGGGATCGGCAGCTGCGGCGGCTGCTGGGCTCCACCGCGGGTGCCCAGGCCCACGTGCTGTTGCGCCAGCGCCGGGTCGACGAGGCCCGGGTCCGGTTGCAGGTCGCGTCGTCGCGCCACCCGGATCCCTGGGCGATGGTCCATCTGCAGCGGGCCGGGGTGGAAGAGGGCTCCCTGGCTCCCCCCGCGCTGTGGCCGGCTGGCAGCGCCGCGGCCTTCGGCTGGGAGGCGCTGGCCCGCGGTGACGCGGCGGCCGCTGCTCCGTTGCTGGAGCTGGCCGTCTCCGAGCGACCGGCGGACGCGGACCTGTGGGAGGACCTGGCGACCGCCCGCTTCTTCGCCCGGGACCTGGCCGGGGCCTCGCACGCGTGGAACGAGGCGCTCCGCCTGCGCCCGGGCTCCCCCGGAGCCCTCGCCGGCCGCGAACGGCTGTACGCCGCCGGCATCCCCTGAGAGGCTTGTGGCCCCCGCCGCTCCGGGGCTACCTTGTCACCCGTGCCGACCCTCGACCGCAGGACCCTGATCTTCGCGCTGCTCACGGTGCTGGGCATGCTGTCGGTGTACGGCGTCGGCTTCCACGCGCGCACCGTGACCTTCGAGCGCATGGGCCTGTTCCTGACCCAGAATTTCTGGATGGAGTCGGCCCAGCGGTTCCGCTACGTGGAGCGGGTGGCCAGCGGCGAGGGTATCCCGGAGTGGGACGACCGCATGTGGGCGCCCGACGGATACGATCCGCGGACCGACACGATCCTCCAGGAGCAGTTCTACGGACGGGTCTACCGGGCCCTGGGGCTGGGGCCCGACATGCCGGTCGAGGCCTTCGTCCGCGTGTTCACCCGCGTGCTGTACTGTTTCGGGATCTTCGCGCTGGTGGCGCTGTCGGGGGTCCTCCACCACAGCCGATGGGCGGCGCTGCTGGCCTGCCTGGCCTACGCGGCCATCCTCCCGGCGGTGGAGCGGTCGTCAGGCCAGGTCCTCTACCGCGAGCATCTGGCCATCCCCCTGTTCGTCTTCCACCTGTACTTCCTGGCGGCGTCCTTGCAGCGGGACGCGTGGCGCAACCCCGCGGGGGCCGGGGCCTTCCTGCTGGCGGCGATGCTGGCCTGGAAGGTGATGACGTTCTACTACCTGATCCTGGCGGTCTTCCTGGCGGCGGCCGTGGTGCTGGATGATCGCCCGCGCCGTGCCGTCCGTACCCTGGCCTGCTGTGCCCTGCCTGTGGTCGCCGTGGCCGTGGCGCTGCCCGTTCATCTGAACTTCGACCGCTTCTACCTGAACCCTGGCGCGATCCTGTCGGTGATGGCGCTGGTTGTCGGCCTGATCCAGCTGTGGCGGCCCCTCGGCCGGGGGGCGCGGGCGATGGCGGTGGGCTTCGGGAGCGGCCTGCTGGTGCTGGCCCTTCCCTCTGCCCCCTCCTACGACCACGCCTGGCAGACGATCCTGGCCCGGATCACCCACCTGGGACAGAAACCGGCCGATCCCGCGGAGCTGACCTTCCACGCCCGCCACTTCTGGTCTGGCAACTACCGCTCGCCGTCCCTGGCCCGCCTCGTGCGGGACTTCGGGATCCCGCTGCTGGCGGCGCTGCCCGGGCTGGTGTTCGAGTCGGTCCGGGTGATCCGCCGCCGGCAGGCCGACGCCCATGCCCTGGTGCTCTACCTGACCCTGGCGCTCGGTGGTTGTTATCTGGTCTTCCGCAAGCTGCAGGCCTTCCCGGCGATGCTGCTGGCGATCTTCGTCGGCGCGGGATGGGTCGGATTGTCCGGCTGGAAGCGCCACCTGTTGCGCGCCGCGGTGGTGGCCTGCGCGGCGGGGATGGTGCTGCAGACCTACGGCGTGCTGCCCAGCCCCCACCGGTTGTTCGCGCCGCGACCGGTGGTGGACCGGGGCTCCGAGTCGCGGGTCTACACCGGCGCCGACCTGGCATCGCTGTCCGGCTGGCTGCGGGAACACACCGGCCCGGACGACGTGGTGCTGGCGGAGTTTGCGCTCTCCCCCTTCCTGCTCAACGCCGCCGACCGCCCGATCGCGCTCAACTGCTTCTTCGAGTCGCCGATGGTCGAGCGTTACCGGGAGTATTCGGAGGCCCTGTTCGCCGATCCCCGGACCTTCCACCGCTTCTGCGCCCGGCACCGGGTGACCTGGGTCGTGCACGCGGCGCACCAGGTGCTGCGCACCGACGACGAGATGAGCTACCGCTACGTGGCCGACGCCATCGACTGGGATCCGAATTCGGCCGCGGCGCGGATGCAGTTCGCGCCCGAGGGGCTCGACGATTTCGAGATCGCCTGGGAGAGTCCGTTCTTCCGGATCTTCCGCGTGCTGGGGGAGGGGGAGCACCCGGCGTCTCCCGCTGCCAGCAGCCAGGTCCTGTTCAGCGCGGCCCTGGCCGCGGAGCTGTTCGGAGACCCGGCGACCTCCCCCTGGCCCACCCAGGGCGATCCGGCGGAGCTGCTGGAGGCCCAGGTGGGCTGCCTGGGGGACGTGGCCCTGGCCGAGGCGCTGCTGGACGGCGAACCCGACGACGACGCGGCCCAGCTGGCCGCCGAGATCCTGACCGCCGCGGTCGAGCGGTCCCCCTACGAGCCCCGGGCCTATCGGCGGCTTTCCGCGCTCTATCGCGAGCGGGATCCGGACAATCAGCCCTGGTCCGTGCTGTCGGACCAGGCCGCCGTCCTCGAGGCCGGGCTCGGGGGCGCGGGTCCGTTGCCGCGACTACGGATGCCGCGGTAGACCCAGTCACCGTGTACAGTAGGCCGGATTGCGCCCGGGCGCGGGCGAACAGGGCGAATAGAAGGAGAGGAGGCCGCCGATGCGGACAATCGCGGTCTGGGCTGGCCTCGCGCTGCTGATCGGGTCGTCCTGCGTCGCCTGCGGCGGGGAGGGGGAGGACCCGGAGGACCCCACGCCCGCGGCAGACGACGACACGAGCGAGGATCCGCCCCCCTACGACGACGCCGACGGTGACGGGGTACCCGACGTCCGCGACCGCTGCGCCGACAGCCAGCCAGCCGCCCTCACCGATGCCCGGGGCTGCACGGCGGCCCAGCGCTCGGGGTGCGCGATCACCCAGACCGCGCCGGGGGAGGGCGAGGCCTTCCCCAGCGGAGACGTGTCGTTCACTTTCGATGGCGACTGTGACGGATACCGGCTCTACGCGGGTAGCGATCCGGCGCTTCCGGTCCACGCCGCCCACCTGCTGGGGACCACCGCCGCGGCGGGCACGCTGACCGTGGCGCGGGACGATCTGCCCTCGGCCCCGGACAGCACACTGTACTGGTCAGTCGAGGGTTCGGCCCGCGGTCACCGCTTCATGACGCCCCCCCGCTCGTTCCACACGGCGGCGCCATGAGGCGCGCGTGCTCGGCCTTGCTGGCCTTGCTGGCCTCGCTGCTGCCCCTCGCCCCGGCGGCTGCCCAGGACTTCGTCACCTTCTCCGAGGTCACCGACAGCGCGGGGGTGCGATCGTTCGGCACGACCTTCGGGGTGGGCATGGAGGACCTGGACGGCGACGGCTGGATCGACCTGTTCCTGGCGCGGACACCATCGCTGATGACGGGAAATGCGGCGCTTTCAGGCGCGAACCGGCTGTTCCTGAACAACGGCGATCTGACCTTCGAGGAGGTCGGCGAGGAGGCCGGGGTCGGGTCGTCTTGTGAGGACCGGGGCGTGATGCTCGCCGACTACGACAACGACGGCGACATCGACCTCTACGTGAGCGTGGCTGGCTACAACGAGCTGTACCGCAACGCGGGCAACGCGGTGTTCACCGAGGTGGGCCGCCAGTCGGGGGTCGACCACCCGGGCATCGGCCACGAGGGGATCTGGCTCGACTACGATCAGGACGGGTTGCTCGACCTCTACTTCAGCAACGGTCCCAAGACCGGGTCGATGGCCAACACCCTGTACCACAACGAGGGTGACGGCCGGTTCCTCGACCTCACCGACGAGGCCGGCGTCGAGGCGACCATCAGCGGCAAGGGCGTGGGGCTGATCGACGCGGAGCGCGACGGCTGGCTCGATTTGCTGGTGATCCAGGGCGAGGGGTACCCCGACTTCCTGCTGTACACCAACCAGGGTGACGGCACCTTCGTCGACACCGCGGACGCGGCGGGGCTGGCGGTCGACTACTACCCCGAGGACTGCCCGGAGCACGCCTTCCTGTCGTGGGCGATCCCCTGGGACTTCGACAACGACGGTTGGCAGGACCTGCTGATCGGCAGCCACTCGGCGCGCTGCCGGCCCCAGAACACCGTGTTCCAGAACCAGGGGGACGGCACCTTTTCCGACGTGACCGACCAGCTGGGGCTCGAAGACCCGTTCAACGGCGACGGTACCGCGGTGGCCGATTTCGACAACGACGGCTGGCTGGATGTGCTGTTCTGCCTGCTGGACGACGAGTGCATCCTCTACCGCAGCGTCGAGGGGGAGAGCTTCGAGGTGGTCGCGGACAACGGCGGGCTGCTCAACGACAACGAGCTGCCCAACTGGACCATCTCCACCGGGGACGTGGATGGGGATGGCTTCCTGGATCTGTACATGGGCAACGGCCGCGCCAACCACCCGGCCCGCAACCACCTGTTCGTCAACGACGGCAACGACCACCACCACCTTTTCGTGAAGGTGAAGGGGCAGTCGGGGGACGCATCGGCCATCGGTGCCCGGGTGGAGGTCACCGCCGGAGGCCTCACCCAGACCCGCTGGCTGGGCACGCGGATGACCACCTTCTCGTCCCACGGAGGTCTGCGGCTGCACTTCGGCTTGGGCAGCGCGGATGTGGCCGAAGAGGTGCGGGTCACCTTCCCCCACGGCGCCGAGGTGGTGCTGACCGATGTCGCGGCCGATCAGATCCTGGAGGTGACCGAGGAGCAGGAGGCTTGGCTGGACGACGGCGACCGGGACGGGGTTCCGGACCTGGCCGACAGCTGCCCTTGGACGCCGGGACTGACCCCCAGCGACAGCCGTGGTTGTGCGGCGTTCGAGGGGGGAGACGGCACCGAATATCTGGAGTTGCTGGCCCCCGCCGATCTGGCCGTGCTGGCCGGGCCCACCGAGCTGAGCTGGGACGGCAACCTCGATGGCTATCGGCTGGAGATCGACGGCGACACGGCCTTCGACCACGATCGCGTCGAGGTCGGGCCGCTGACCGCGACGTCCCACGAGCTGGACGCCGCCCTGCTGGCGACCCTCGCCACACAATTCCCCGACGGACGGCTGTTCTGGCGGGTGGTCGGCTCCACCGACGAGGTACAGCGGGTCACCCCGGCCCAGGAGCTGGCCCTGCCGGTGGACGCCAGCGAGATCACCCTGCTCAACCACGATCTCAACATCTGGGATCCGGCCCACGTCCGGGTGGCGCCGGGGGACACGGTGACCTGGGATGTGCCGCTGTACGAAGAGGGGAACTACAACCGGTTCCGCCACGACCTGATCCTGGTGGACGCCGACGGCTTCGTGGTCGACCGCGCGGGTCTGTTGCGGCCCTTCCAGGGGTCGGATCAGTTCAGCTTCACCTTCGTGGAGCCGGGCACCTACTACGCCATGTGTGGCATGCACTCGTGGCCCTCGGAGGGCACCACCGACCTGGAACAGGTGGTGGGGTCGTGGATCGAGCCGGGGCCCTACCGCTGCCACAGCGGCAGCGTGACCGTGGAGGCGCCATGAGCGGTCGCCTCGCGACGATACTGACGGTGCTGGTCTGTGGCGCCGCGCTCCCCGCCGGGGCCGAGACCTGGCCGCTGGCCGACGGCTCCGCCTCCCTGCTCGGCCGGTTGCCCGACGCGGGCGCGGGCCGGGTGGCGTTCGCGGGGGATCTGGACGACGACGGTCTTCCGGATCTGGCCATCGGCGCGCCGATGGACGACAGCGACGGGCTGGACGCCGGACGGGTCTACCTGTTCTCCGGGGCCGCCCTGACCCACCGCAACCTCGACCTCGAGGACGCCGAGGTGGTCATCGGCGGCGCGGACGGCGACGACCTGCTGGGCTGGGCCGTGGCCGGCGGCGGGGACTTCAACGGCGATGGCCTCGACGATCTGGCCGTGTCCGCGCTGCTGCGGCGGGAGGCCGACGCCAGCGGGACGGTCTTCCTGTTCTTCGGCCCCTGGGACACCTGGGGGACGGAGCTGTCCATCGACGACGCCGACGTGGTCGTTCGCGGCGAGAAGCTCAACTCCGGCGCGGGCTACGCCCTGGCGGTGGCCGGCGACATCACGGCGGACGGCATCGACGATCTATGGATCGGTGCGCCCTATACGCTGGAGGTCGAGGACGACTCGCTGACCGTGGAGCTGGACGAGCTCAAGCTCGGCGCGGTGCACCTGCTACGCGGCCGCAACGGCTGGCCCACCGAGGTCGACCTTGGTGTCGGATCGCGCCTGTCGATCCTCGGTGAGGCCGAGGCCGGGATGCTCGGCAGCGCCATCGCCGGGGGCGCGGACATCTCGGGAGACGGCGTGCCGGATCTATGCACCGGGTCGCCGGGCGCCGTGGTCAACGGCGCCGATGGAACGGGGCTCGTACACTGCTTCATCGACCTGGGAGCGCTGGCGCCCGGCGAACACCGGGTGGGGGACACCCTGGAGTTCTTCGTGCGCGGCGACCAGCCCTACGACGCCGCCGGCACCGCGCTCGCCTTCGTGGACGTGGACGCCGACGGCGCCGCGGACGTGGTGGCCGGAGCGCCCTACTCGAGCCCGGCGGCACCGATGGGGGGATCGCTGGCGGTGTTCCGCGGCGGGAACGGTCTGCCCAGCGGGCTGAAGCCCTGGTCGGCGGGGCTCGCCCACGTCCGCGGAGACGAGGCCAACGGTTGCCTGGGATTCGCCCTCGCGGCGGCCGCCGACCTCGACGGCGACGGCTATCGGGACGTGCTGGCGTCGGCCCCCGGCCACGGCGATGACGCCGAGGGGCGGATCTACCTGCTGCCGGGCCGCCCGGACGGCGACGAGTGGCCGAGCATCGCCGCCGCCCTGCCCGTGGTGATCGACGGCGAGTTCGCCGCGGACCGCGCGGGGACCCATCTGGCGTTCCTCGGCGGGACGGGGCTGGGGTACCCGGCGTTCGCGGTCGGTGCCCAGTTCTCCGGACACGGTGGGCGCGAGGCGGGCAAGAGCTACCTGATGCACACGGGCCTCGGCGTGGACGACGACGGAGACGGCCACAGCGAGCTCGACGGGGACTGCCTCGACGGTGACCCCGACTCCTTCCCGGGCGCGACCCCGGACGAAGGGCGGGACGACGACTGCGACGGCTGGACGGAGGGTGACGGCGACTGCGACGACGGGGCGCCCAACAGCTACCCCGGCGCCCCGGAGCTGGCCGATGGAGCAGACAACGACTGCGACGGCGAGGTCGACGAGCAGCCGGACGGCGGCGTGGACGGCGATGGCGACGGCTGGACCGATCTCGGCGGGGACTGCGACGACACCGATGCCGAGGTCTACCCCGGCGCCACCGAGGTCTGCGACGGCGGCGACGACAACTGCAACGGCGTGGTGGACGACGCCGATGGCGGCTGCGACGGCGACGATGACGACGACGACGATGACGACGACTCGACCCCGGACGACGACGACGGGTGCGAGTGCGCCACCAGCGCCGTCGGCCCACCCCTGTCCCCGGCGGTCCTCGCCCTCCTGATCACCGCCCTGATCGCCGTTCGTCGCCGACGCTGAAAAAAAATCCCGCCGGAATCGACGAAAACGCGCTCCTCGTGCGTCCAATCCCCATCAGTCGCCAACGAACGCCGAGAGGAGCAAGACGATGACCCGCACTACGATGCCGATGATGACGCTGGCCCTGGCCCTTGGCCTGACCCTCGCGCTGCCCGCCGGGGCGACCGCGCGGTCGCTGGTCTCCGGCTCCTACGACAACCTGGATGCGAGCATCTCTCGAGCCTGGACCGCCGGTCAGCTGACCGCGGGCGAGAAGGCTGATCTACGAGCCATGCAAGCGGACACGGACCGCTTGACCCGCGCCGCGAAGCGGGATGGACGGGTCTCGCGGTCCGAGGAAGACCGGATCCGCAGCCAGGCCAACGCCACGGTGTCGACGTTCCGGCGTTACCGGGACAACAACGCCTTGCGTTTTGTGGCCGCGCCGCGCGTGCATCACAAGCACGTCACGCACCACAAGCAGACCAAGAAGCAGACCAAGAAGCAGACCAAGAAGCACCACCGTTCGCACCCCCGGGTGACCATCCGCATCCGGTAGCGCACCGCTCGATCCCCACCCCTCAGCGGGGCCCGCACTTCTCCGTCAGCGGACCGCGAGTTGTCCCCACGCGGGCATTGCTCACCTCTCCGGCCACCCGATTCGTTATCATCCCGGGTCTGGACACCGCCCGCGCACGCGGCGGCGCAACTCTCGATGTCCGAGGTCAGATGATCCGCCCCCTCACCCTCACCCTCGTCCTCGTCGCGCTCTGTGTCGCCGTGTGCCCGTGGGTCCCTGCCCGGGCCGAGCTGGGCACGGGTCCAGACTGGGCCGCTGGGGCTGTCGAGGGCCGCCTGTTGGAGGGCGCCACCGGGGAGGGCATCGCGGGGGAGCAGGTGCGGTTGAGCTGGGTGCCACCGACGGAGGACAGCGGCTACCCCTATCCCTGGGTTCCGGAGATCGGGGCGCGGCAGACCCAGGCCCTGACCCAGCTGACCGACGCCGACGGCAGGTTCCGCTTCGACGGGCTGGCCAGCGGTCGCTACTCGCTGCGCAGCCACATGCCCCTCGAGCGGCCGACCGGTCCGGTCACGGTCTCGCCGATGACCCCCCAGCACGACATCGAGCTGGTGGCCGTCCTCGGTCGCTGCCTGAGTGGCGCCGTGCTCGGCCCGGGAGGGGGGAGGGCGGAAGGCTCGTCGGTGGCGTTGGTCGGTGTGGAGGGCGCCGACGGGGAGAACGTCCGCTGGCGGGAGGGCCCCCTGGTTCGCGAGGTCCGGAGCGATGGCTCGTTTCTGCTGCCGGGACTCCCGCCCGGTCCCCTCTGGGTTCAGGCCTACCACGAGGACCACGGCTTCTCGCCATCCATCCGGATCGGTGCGGACGATGCCGAACCCTCGCTGGACCTGATCCTGCGCCAGGAGACCGACCGCCTGGTCTCCCTCGACAGCGATGTCTTCGGCGGCATCGGCGTCCAGGTGGGTCGCGGCCCCACCGGACCGCGGATCGATGCGGTCAGCCCCGGCTTGCCGGCCGAGCGGGCGGGGATCAGGACCGGCGACGTGGTGGTGGAGATCGACGCGCACCCCACCCGCTTCATGAGCTTCACCGAGTTCCTGATGCGTTGCCGCGGTCCCGTCGGCCGCGCGCTCACCCTGCGCCTGGACCGTTCCGGGCAGATCCTGGAGCGGGAGCTCGTCAGGGTCGACATTCGCTAGTTCCCATCCCGCAGCTCGGGATGGAGACTCGCTAGGAGGCACCGTGCTCGAACTCGCGGAGGAGGCGGCCAGGGCGGCGGGGGAGATCATCCGGGCGGGTTCGGCCCGGGACGTTCGGCGCAAGGGGGTGGTCGATCTCGTGACCGAGGTCGACTTCGCCAGCGAGGCACGGATCCGCGAGATCCTGACGGCCGGCGCCCCCGGCATCCCGGTCCTGGGCGAGGAGGAGGGCGGCGCCGAGGCCGCCTCGACCCGCTGGATCGTCGATCCCCTCGATGGGACCGTCAATTTTGTCCACGGCCTGCCCGCCTACTGTGTCTGCATTGCACTGCAGGACGGCGGCGACCTGGAGCTGGGGGTGGTCTACGACCCCAACGGGGACCGCTGCTTCCGCGCCGTGAGGGGAGGGGGAGCCGAGCTGGACGGCCGGTCCCTGCGAGTCTCGGCGACCACCGACCTGGGCGAGGCGCTGCTGGCCAGTGGTTTCCCCTACGATCGGAGGGACAACGCGGACTACTACCTACGTTTCCTCAAGGCCTTCCTCGAGCGAGCACAGGGGTTCCGGCGCCCCGGGTCCGCCGGCCTGGATCTCGTGACCCTGGCCAGCGGTGCCCTCGACGGTTTCTGGGAGTTCGGACTCAAGCCGTGGGATGTGGCGGCCGGCACGCTGATCATCCGTGAGGCCGGCGGCGTGGTCACCGACCTCGATGGCAGCCCGCTGAACCTGGATCGGCCCCGCGTCCTGGCCACCAACGGGCACATCCACGACGCGATGCTCGCCGTCGTCGCCGACCTGCTTTGAGTCGAGATCAGTTGTAGTTGTAGACGAACAGCCAGAAGGGGATCACGGCGTACTCGCCCTGGAGGCCGGGCACGGGTTCGTCGGTGTTGGACGGCAGCTGCATGGCCATCCCGGACAGGACGTAGACCTGGACGTTGCTGGTGTCCGGGGGCGCGAAGTAACTCCAGGTGCCCAGGGAGTCGAGCATCCCCTCGCTGCCGGGCATCAGCCAGATCCCCTCGACCGGGCCGGTGCTCATCGTGTTCTCGACCGCTGGACCGACGTTGTCGCAGAAGTCGGCGAAGGTGCCGTCGGTCGTGGGTAGATTGCCGGCGTCGTCCTCGCCCACGTAGGTGGACGCCAGCGAGGGTACGGCCCCCACCTGCTCGCAGCTGACGAAGCCCATCGGATGCCGCTCCCACATCCACTCGCTGATGGGATCCGAGTTGTACACGGTCCAGGTGATCGGGCAGCTGCTGCCGATCTCGCCGCCCGAGGTCCAGGCCAGCACCTCGTCGATGTGCTGGTAGTAGTCCGTCCCCTGACTGGTGCCGTAGGTATACGAGGCGCCGAACTCGAAGCGGATGCTGCACTGGGGATCGAAGTTCTCGTCGAGCATGACGTGCTCGTACTGGACGGTCGCCGACCCGCCCGAGGGTCCGCCGCTGGCATCGAACTCCATGGCCACCGTATAGCCGAAGGGCTCGACGTCGCCGATGGCCACGCTCGCCAGCCCGGCGTCGCCGTCCTGCTGTCCGTCGTTGGGGATCACGGCGCAGGACCAGAACTGGCCGTCCTCGGTGGCCCCGGCGGTCAGGTTCGGTCCGGCGAAGCCGATCATCACGCCGTCCACGGCCCACTGCCAGCTGTAGGAGATCGGGTCGTTTTCCGGGTCCGTGGAGTCCTGGATCACCGTACACAGCAGGTCGTCGTCTGCGGTCGGATCCGGCGGCGAGATGGAGATCAGCGGCGCGGTCGGCGGTTGATTGCCCGCGGTGTCGTCGTCGCCGGTGTCGTCGTCGCCGGACACGTCGTCGCCGATGTCGTCGTCGCCGGTGTCGTCGTCGGCCACGTCGTCGTCGCCGGACACGTCGTCATCGGCCGAGACGTCGTCGTCCCACAGGTCGCTCTCCCAGGTCGCGCAGGCCGCGGGCCCCAGTCCCAGGGTCAGGGCCAAGCCAGCCGCCACCCACCGCCACGTGCTGCCACTCGCGACCACGGTTCGCATCTCTTCCACTTTACCCGTTATCGGTCGGGCGTCGGGAGAGTGAAGTTCATCTGACCGGCGATCCAGGCCTGTTTGCGCCGCGCCACCTCGCCGGGATCGTTCGGATCCCGGTGGCGAGGATCGGGGAGGATCGTGGCCAGCGCGCAGGCCTGATCCGGCGAGAGATCGTCGGCCGCGACGCCGAAGTGGTGCCGGGCGGCCGCCTGCGCGCCGAAGACCGAGGGGCCCCACTCGACCTCGTTGAGGTAGAGCTCGAGGATCCGTTCCTTGGGCAGCAGGAGCTCCAGCCACAGGGTGTAGACCGCCTCGAAGGCCTTGCGAACCCAGCTGCGGCCTTGCCAGAGGAAGAGGGTCCGCGCGGTCTGCATCGACAGGGTCGACGCCCCCCGCAGATCACCTCCGTCCATGCGATCGCGGACCGCGGCCTCGACCTGGTCCAGATCAAAACCACCGTGGATCCAGAATCGCTGGTCCTCGGCCACCAGCACGGCCTGGACCAGGTCGGGATCGATGGAAGACAGCGGCACGCGGTCCCGGCGCGAGTGCGGCAGGCCCCCTTCCGCCAGCTCGCCGACGGCGCGTTGTAGCCTCGTGCCCGTCAGCGGCGGTGGCAACCACCGCAGCCAGGCCACCTGGAGGGGAGGGCCGCCCAGCGTCATCAAGAGCAGCAGGGCCAACACCCGTCGCACCCGGCGCAGCCAGCGGCGGCTCGATGCGCGGGGGGGGGGGCGCCGGGGGGGACGGCGCCGGGCGGCGTGGCGACGAGCCATGGGCAGGGATCCAGCATCTACCATAAAATGCGCGGGCAGGAGGGAGTGGACTACTCATGACCATGTCGATCATCCGGAGGTTCGTCCGCGTCGGCCTCGTACCGGCAATCGTCCTGTCCCATGTCGCCTGTGTCGACATCACCGATTCGCTGGAGGCGGCCGCCGATCCGGTGGAGATGGGCACCACCAAGATCGGCGAGGTGCTCGAGGGCGCGGTGGTGTTCGAGAACGTGGGTGAGCACGACATCGAGGTGAGGCTCGCCGGCTGGGAGGACGACGCCGACGGCGCGTTCCGGTTCCAGGGGACTGTGGAGCTGCCGCTGGTGGTCTTCGCGGGCGACACCCTGAGCCTGGGGGTGGCCTTCACGGCGGACCTGCCCGCGGAGTACGGCGGAGAGCTGTCGGTGAGCTACGGCCAGGCGAGCAAGGACGACGACGTGATCGGCCTGACCGTCAAAGTCGTGGCCGAGGCGATCGGTGTCGGGGCAGACGCCGACGGCGACGGCTGGACCGTCGACCACGGCGACTGCGACGACAGCGATCCCGACGTGAATCCGGACGCCGAGGAGGCCTGCAACGGCCACGACGACAACTGCGACGGCGAGGTCCCCGAGGACGAGGTGGACGGCGACGGCGACGGCGTGATGGCCTGTGGCGGGGACTGCGACGACGAGGACGACAGCGTCTATCCGGGCGCCGACGAGGGGTGTGACGGCATCGACACCGACTGCGACGGGGTGGTCGAGGACGAAATGGACGACGACGCCGACGGCCATACCGTCTGTGACGGGGACTGTGACGACACCGACGCCGAGGTCTACCCGGGGGCCGCGGAGGTCTGCAACGGCGCCGACGACGATTGCGACGGGCTGGTGCCCCACGACGAAGAAGACGCGGACGCCGACGGATTCGCCGCCTGCGACGGAGACTGCGCGGACGACGACGAGGACGTCTATCCCGGCGCCGCCGAGCTGTGCAACGGCAAGGACGACGACTGCGACGGGAGCCTGGACGCCGGCGAGGCGGACGCCGACGGCGACGGGGCGCTGGCCTGCGCCGACGACTGCGACGACAGCAATCCGGACGTGCATCCGGGCGCCCCGGAGCAGTGTAACGGTCACGACGACGACTGCGACGGAGCCGCCGGCGCCGACGAGGTGGACGCCGACGGCGACGGGGTGATGGCCTGCGGCGGCGACTGCGACGACGGCGACCCGGCGGTCTTCCCCGGCGCCACCGAGGCCTGCAACGGCGCCGACGATGACTGCGATGGTCTGCCCGGCCAGACCGAGGCGGACGTCGACGGCGACGGTTTCATGATCTGCGAGGGCGACTGCGGCGACACCTCCCCCGATACCTACCCGGGCGCGCCCGAGCTGTGCGACGGCCACGACAACGACTGTGACGGTGGGGTCGGCGCCGACGAGGCGGACGCGGACGGAGACGGGCTGATGGCCTGTGACGGCGACTGCGACGACAGCGACGCCAACGTCTACCCCGGCGCGCCGGAGACCTGTGACGGCGCGGACAACGACTGTGACGGCGATTTTATGGAGGCCTGCGCCAGCTGTGACGCGGTGCTGCAGGCGGGGCTGTCGGTTGGAGACGGCGCCTACACCCTGGATCTGGATGGCGTCGGCGGGCACGCGCCGGTCGAGGTCCTGTGTGACATGACCACCGACGGCGGCGGCTGGACCCTGGTCCAGCAGACCACCGACGACTGGGGGGACACCGGCGCCCTGGTCACCGACTACGACACCTTCCGCGATCAGACCCTCGGCGCCGTCGGCGGCGCCTTCCGGCTGGCGGGCGAGCTGTGGCCGGATCTGGCCCTCCAGGGGGACGTGCTGATGATCGCGATCCCCCGGGACCAAGGCGGTATCCCCTGCGCGGGTGCGCTCTTCTACGCCGCTAGCGGTGCCCTCTTCGACGTGCCACCGGGGGGGCCGGCCACGGTCAGCGGCGTGTCCCAGTCCGTCGAGATCCTGTCCGGCGACACCCTGTCGACCACGGACATGGGACCGGCGTCCAACTGCATCAACAACGACGCCGTGCCCTGGTTCCTCGCCAGCTGCTGCGAGGCCTGCCCCACCTACGGCGGGACCTTCTTCAGCCCGCCGTCGCCGATGGTGCACTTCCTGGACACCGACCCGGACCTGGACGGCCACCTGGCAGCTGACGTCTGCGCCAACCCCGTCGACCAGTCGGGTGGTTACGAGGGGGTCGCGGCGCTCGGGTTCTTCCTGCGATGAGCGATCCCGCGGCCGGGGACCGCGACGTGGTGATCCTCAGCGATCTCCACCTCGGTCCCGGCCGCGATCCCGAGGGCGGCCGCTGGTCCCGCCTCGAGGACTTCTTCTACGATCGCGAGCTGGCCTCCTTCCTCGACCACGTGCGCTCCCGAGCGACCCGCGAGGAACGCCCGGTCCGGCTGGTCCTCAACGGCGACGTGTTCGACTTCCTGCTGGTGACCGAGACCCCCGATCCCCGCGAGGCGGGGGAGGTGGGTCTGTCCCCCTCCCGGGCGGAGCGCAAGTTCGGGCTGCGGCCCAGTGAGCAGGCCTCGATCTGGAAGCTGGAGCGGATCGTCGAGGGCCACGCCGAGATCTTCGACGCGCTGGCCCGGCTGCTGGCCGCCGGCGGCGAACTGGTCCTGTTGCCGGGCAACCACGATCCCGAACTGTTCTACCCCGGCGTCCAGCGGGCGCTCACCGACGAGCTGCTCGCCCGGGCGGGGGGGGAGGAGCCGACGGCCGACCCGGGTGATCTGGCGCGCCATGTCCGCTTCGAGCCGTGGTTCTGGTACGAGCCCGGGCGGCTGTTCGTCGAGCACGGCCACCAGTACGACGAGTCCAGCGTGCTGTCCAACCTGCTGTATCCCCTCGAACCCGGCCGTCCGCGGGGCGCCCCGCCCCAGATCGATCTGCCGGTCAGCAGCCTGTTCGTGCGCTACTTGCACAACACGCTCAAGCGCAAGAATCCCTACATCCGGAACTTCATCTCCTTCGACGACTACGTTCGCTTCCTGGGCAGCCAGGACCTGCTGGCGGTCCTGCCCCAGGCGATCCGCAACGGCCGCTTCCTGCTGCGGGCCGTGGCCGAGGCGCCCCTGTGGGCGTCCGCACGGATCAAGGCCGCGCGGCGTCGCCATCGGGAGCGCCGGGCCCAGCTGGGCCTGGAGTCGGGGCTGGACGTGCGGCGCCTCGAGGCCCTGTGGCGGGTGCCCAGCGGGCGGACCAAGGGCCGGCTGGTGCGCAAGATGGTGACCCCCGCCATCCGGCAGCTGGGCCTGGCGGCGGTGGTGCTGGTGGCCACGGTCTACAGCTGGTCCCTGCTGTTCAGCGTGATCCAGACCGTGGGCTGGCTCGCGGACGATCCCTTCGGCAAGGCGGGCTGGCTCTCCCTGCTGGCGGTGCTGACCTTCGTGGCGGTGGCCTTCGTGATCCGCTCGGTGGGGCGGCTGATGCGCACCCGCGGCGACGCCACCTTCGCGGCCCTGGACCGCTACGCCGCCGAGGTCTCGAGCCTGGCGGCGGTGCCCCACGTGTCCATGGGCCACACCCACCTGGCGGACCGCCGCCTGCTCCACGGCGGCGGCCTGTTCATCAACACCGGCACCTGGACCGCGATCCACGGGCCCTGGGATCGAATACAGCCCCGCTCCCTGCAGTTCACCTTCGCCCGACTGGACCCCAGCGGCTTCCACCTGCGGCGGTGGGACCACGCCGCCCGTGAGGAGGTCGAGGTGGACCTGTTCGAGGATCCCCCCGAGGCGCTGATCCGGCGGCTGATACCCCCCGCCTCCGCGGGCGCAGCGGGTGGGAAGGCGGTGGTGTCAGCGCCGCCTGCGGCGCGCGACGGCCAGGGTGAGGAGCAACGGCGCGATCGCTGACGCTGGTGTCCCGAAGGGCGCGGTTCGGCACTCGCAACCCCCTTCGCCGGGCTCGAGCACCAGGTCGTCATCGTCATCGCCATCGTCGTCGTCATCGGCGGCGGGCATGCCCGGGCTGACCACCACCCGCGCGTCCGTGCTCCCCCAGTCCTCCTCGTTGGGATCCAGCGTCCCGTCGCCCACCTGGGCCACCACCAGCAGCATGGTGTCCGTGCCCTCGGGCACCGCCGACTCCACCGTCGCGGTGGTCTCACCGATGACGCCTCGGACCCGATCCAGAACGGACTCGTCTTCGTCGAGGGCGACGAGGGAGAGCGCCCAGCGATCCCCGTCTTCGTCGGCGGTCAGCTCGGCGCTCACGGTCCAGTCCTCCGCCGGATGACGGACCTCGATGACGCCGGCGGACAGCTCGGCCATCGGGTGGGGCAGATCGATCTCGGTGGGACCCTGCTCGAGGGTGGCGCGGCTGGCGGTGCCGATGGGGACCAGCTCCAGGCCGTAGGGGGCGTCCGGGTGGCCGTGGGTCAGGTGCTCGTCGTTGGCGTGGGAGCCGAGGAACCAGCGCCACTCGCCGAACTCCTGCCAGGCCAGCTCGCTGTACAGCTCGTCGTCCGCGGGATCCGATAGGTCCGCGGGCCAGTGGGTCTCCAGCCAGCGCTCGAGGGCGTCCATCCAGGTGTTCGTGTTCTCCCAATCCCCCTGGGTGGCGTCGTTCCACAGCGCCAGGGTCGACGCCGGCGTCCCGTCGCCGAAACGTTCGGCGAGGAACTGCAGGAAGATGAACGAGCCGTACTGGGGCGGCTGGGCGTAGTCGTAGTAGTCCAGGGCGCGGTAGTAGCCGTCCTGGTAGGACGCGGCGAAGGCCCAGGCGTAGTCCAGGTCCGGGTACGGCCAGTCCTCGGCGTACACCGCCGACGACTCGAACAGCTGCCCGTCCTCCAGGCAGTCGGTCCACATCTGCAGGATGTGGTTGAACTCGTGGGGCACCGTCATCCGGATGCCGTCGGCCTCCATCAGCCGGTTGATCACCATGTGGCCGTAACAGCGCACGTGGGTCGCGGTGTTGAACCAGTCATCGGGCGAGGCGTAGCCCCCGAACTCGGTGTCGGCCAGGTAGAAGTCGAGGGAGTCGTCCCCCCCCAGCCCCTCGTCGGGACCCGGCGGATCCCAGCCCCAGTCCTCCACCTGCCATTCCCACGACAGCTCCGCCGCCTCGAGCACCAGCGGTGCCAGGTCCTCGTCGCCGGCCAGGAAGTGGACCCGGATCGGGAACAGCTCCGAGTCCACGTGGCCGTCGCTGGCCGGACGGTCGCGGGTGGACTCCAGCGGCGAGCCCGAAAACGGCGGAACGAAGCCGCAGGGGAGCATCTCGTACGAGCCCGCCGTCGCGGGGGTGAGCAGCGCAGCAGCCAGCAGGCTCATCGAGGTTTGCATGGCCGCATGGTACCCCGCCGTGGGGGTCCGGGCGGGTGGATCTTTTTGTCCTACTCTTAGAGTCGGGGCCGGAGCAGCGAGAACCCGATCGAGGCCCCGAGGAGCCCGGCGACCGCCGGGTTGGAGGTCCACAGTCACGTGCTGTGGCAGCCGATGAACAGGGCGTACGCGGCGCCGAGCGAGCCCCCCGCCGTCGCTCCCACCAGCGACTTCCAGTACCTGTGCAGCAGTCCAGCCATCGAACCTCCACCCCTTTCCCTATCATGGAGACATCTCGCTGGCGAAACGATTCGGCGCGGCGGATCTTGCCGCGGGGGATCGGGGAGACGAGAATCCGGTTCATGGCCGAACGACACCGGACCCCGATCACAGTGGCCTTCGACGAGGTGGACATGTACGGCATCGTCCACCACAGCAAGCTGCTGGTGTACCTGGAGCGGGCGCGGATCGCCCTGTTCGTCGAGGGGGGAGTGGTCCCCGGCACCCTGGAGGAGACCGGCTTCGGCCTGATCCTGGTGGACGCAAGTCTACGGTTCAAGGCGCCCGCCCACTTCCACGAGGAGCTGGTGGTCGAGACCTGGGTCGAGCGCCACTCACCGGTGACGATCACCTTCGCCTACCGCATCCTCCGGGACGACCAGGTCCTGCTCGAGGCCACCACCCGCCTCGCCGCCGTCGGCCCCGACGCCCGCCCCACCCGAATCCCCGACGGCCCCCGCGAGCTGTTGAAGCACTACCTGTCACGCGAGTCCTAGCTGCGTCCCGGCTAGCGGCCGGAGCCCGGCGCTAGCCCGCAAGAGCGAGGTGGGCGGGATCCGCGATCAGATCCCGTCGGCGGCGGCCAGCCCCATCAGCACGGTACCGACGCCCATCGGCAGGTCGTCGACCAGGGGGATACCGATGTAGTTGTCGTAGCTGGTGGGCATGGTGCCAAAGGACGTGCCCTCCACCGTCAGCCGTCCGTCGCCGTCCTCGACGATCCGCGAGACCACCCCGTCGTGGGCCGCGATCACGGCGTCCCGGTAGGTCTCCGGCTCGAGCACACCGCTGTGTAGTCCGCGGGCGGCGCCGTGCAGGAAGAGGGCGCTCGCCGAGGTCTCCAGGTAGTTGTCCGGGTCCTCGGGGTGGTTGAGCACCGTGTGGAACAGCCCGCTGCTGTCCTGGACCTCGATCCAGGCGTCTACCTGAGCCCGGTACACGTCCAGTACCAGCTCCCGGCCCTCGTGGTCCGCCGGCGCCCATGCCAGGTACCAGGAGGTGACGGCCACGATCCAGCCATTGCCTCGTGCCCAGTAGATCGCCTCGTCCGGGATGTTCTGCTTGGCGTCGTCGTCCCAGGCGTGGACGAACAGACCGGCCTCGTCGTGGCGGCAGAGGGACTCGAAGATCGCCAGCTGTTCGACGAAGAGGTCCAGGTAGGCCTCGTCGCCGGTGAGCGCGTAGGCCGAGACCAGGTAACCGCCGAACATGAACAGCGAGTCGATCAGCAGCTCGCGCCTCTCCGGGAAGTGGGTCCCCCAGTGGAGGATGCCGCCGTCATCGGAGCGGGGCACGTTGGCCAGGTACTCGTCGACCACCTCGAGGACCACCGGGTAGCTGTCCGCGCCGTCGAGGCTCATGTGTTGGACTGGGAGGATGTTGGGCGCGACCCGGTCGCTGGCGTCGGGATCGCGCTCGCCGCTGACCACCTCGCCGTAGTACGTGTCGATCCAGCGGGCGGGATAGTCCAGCTGCTGCTCGTCACCGCAGACCCGGTAGGCCTCCAGGAAGCCGAGCATGTAGACCGCGTCCATCCAGTCCCAGGGGTGGTCCTCCGGCGGATCATCGGCCGCCCACTGGACACTCAACGCGGCGGTCAGCTCGCGGGTTTCCAGGGCCCCGGGATCGTCGTCATCGTCGTCCAGGGGCTCGGCGGTCGGACACCCCACGGGTATCGTCAGCGCGAGCGCCGCCTGCGCCACCAATCGCCCGAGACTCATCGGCCGTCCTCGTCCTCACCGAAGGCCCGACCCCAGGCGTCGGGGTCGTAGTGGGGGTAGGTGCGCACGATCTCCGCGAGGATCTCCTCGAAGGGCACGTCGTTGCGTACACCCCGATCGCGGACGTACTCGAATTGCGGCCGTCCGTTCACGTCGTCGGGGTGCAGCAGGGCGTCCGAGTGGCCGTCGAAGACCACCGGCACGATGCCGTGGCGCTCACAGGTGGGCAGGTCGAACGAGGGCGTCATCCCCCACCAGTGGCCGTCCAGCTGCAGCTCGACGTACCCGTGGAAGGCGAACAGGTCGGTGCGCATCGCGGTCCTCAGGTCGTCGGGGATCAGCCGGTTACGCAGATCGGCGAAGTGGAGCCGAGAGGGGATCCCGACTGCCCGGGCGGCCGCCGCCAACAGAACCGATTTGGGGACGCAGAACCCGTCGCCCCGAGCCAGGGTCGCGCTGGCCCGGTAGCCTTCCGGATCGGTGAAGTCGGCCCGCACCGTGTAGCGGATGCGGTCGCGGGCGGCGCGGAACAGGCGCACCGCCCGCGCCTTGGGATCGTCCGCGTCGGCGCATTGCTCCTGGGCCCAGGACTGGACGCGGGGATGTTCGGCGTCCAGGAACGGTGTCGGGGAGAGTGTGTCGTCGGCGGGCAAGGGAGCCTCCGGTGCACCGCTACGCGGGCGGCAAACAATTTTAGCCGGGATCGTTTCGACCCTGTGACAACCCTGCACGGCCCTGGTATAAGCTGCGCTGTGCCAGCGGGCTACCAGCGCCCCGGGTCGTCCTTGGCACATGCGGGGGGGGGAATGGCGATCAACGTGCGGGGCTACGGACTGGAGCTGTAGATACATGAGGGACTGGAGCCTGGTGACGAAGCTGAATATGCTCATCGTCCTGATCCTGGGGCTGGCGCTCTGGGGCTGCCCGCCGACCTATACGGACGACGACGACAACGACGACACCGGCGACGACGACACCGGCGACGACGACACCGGCGACGACGACACCGGTGACGATGACACCGGTGACGACGACACCGGCACGGGCGGCTACTACCTCGAGCAGTCTCTCGCCGGCAGCGCGCCGACCTACGAGTGCCCCGAGTGCGAGTTCGCGTTCGACATCACCTACACGACGGTCAGCGAGCAGGGCACCAGCGGCACTGGCATCGCGTTCGCCGATGGCGTGTACCCGATGGGCTGGATGAGTGATTACAGCATCGTCGTGCTGTACATCTACTACCCGCCCTACGCCGGTTGGTACCTGTGGTACTACGGCAGCGCCCAGGGCACGCACGTGGAGTTCTACTGGAACGGTTCCGGCTACTCCCAGTACGGCTACTGGGAGGTCCATCCGCCGAACATGTCCGGTATGGCGTACAACACCGAGCCGTAGACCGGCCTCGGTTCGCCCACCCTCGACGGGTTGCGCCCGGGTGCTCACTGCACCCGGGCCGCCCACGAGGCACCTGTGCCCACCCACCGCCCCCGCTGGCCCCTCCAGGTCCTGCTGTCGACCCTCGCCCTGATCTGTGCTCTTCCGGCGTTTGCCGGGGATTGGGACGGTTCGCGGGGTCTGATCTACCTCAGCCGCGGTTCCTATCCGGCGGCGATGGGGTGGTACCGCGCCGAGGCGGGAAGTCACCCCGACGAGTCCGGCCCGCTGGCAGGGTTGGCCCTCTCCAAGTGCCGGGTCGGCCGACGGGCCGAAGCCGAGGAGCACACGGCCGCGGCCGCCCGGCTCGACCCCGACGATCCGATGCTGCTCACGGCCCGGGCCTGCCTGGCGCTGGCCTCCGGCGACCCCGTGGGCGCCCTCGAACTCCACCAGCGTGCGTCCGACGGCGCGGTGTTTGCGTTCCACCACCGGGAGATGGCCTGGTTCCTGATCCACCAGGGGCGCTTCTCGGACGCGGCAGCGACGGTGGACGAGATGGTCGCCGCGGGGTGGGAGGGGCGGCCCACACGCGCGATGCTGGCCGAGTGTGATCTGGGCCTGGGCCGGCTTGAGCAGGCCCGCCTGCGGATCGACGATTTTCAGCGGGGCGGTAGCGGTCCGCGGCGGGCGTTTCACGTCGAGACCCTCGCCACGCTGGCCGACGATCTGCTGATCGGACCGTCCGTCGAGCCCTTCCCGCGCCAGTTATCGCCGTTCGACGCCAGCCAGGATCTGGTGGTGATCCGGGCCGAGGCGCTACGGCGGCTGGGCCAGCTCGACGCCGCCGAGACCGAAGCCGGGCGGCGGAAGCGCGACCCACTCCACTCGCTGGCCTGGGCGTTCCTGGCGCGGATCGCGACCGACGCCGGGGATCTGGAAGGGGCAGGCAGCATCCTGGACGAGGCGCGGCCGAGGTGGCCACTGCACCCATCGCTGTTGCTCTCGGAGGCCAGGCTCGAGTCCCGGCTTGGCCGGGTGGCCGCCGCGACCTCCCTGCTCGAGCAGGCCCGCGCCGTCGGTGTTCCCGCCTGGGACACGGTCGTGGAGCGCGAACTCGAGGAAGAGCTGGCCGCGCTGGCCGTCGATCGCGGCCCCTGACGCTCCTACTTGCGGAGCCCCTGGACGTCCGCGTCCGGCAGGCGCTCCTTGGCCAGCTGGAGGGCCTGCTGGAAGGCCTCCTCGGCCTCGGCGTCCCGACCCAGCTTCTTGAGGACGTTGGCCAGCAGCATCGTGCAGTCCGGGTGTTCGGGATCGATCTGCAAGCAGGTGCCAACCGATGCGTGGCAGGCCTCGTAGTCGCGATTGTTGAACTGGGCCTGGCCCACCACACGGTGCATGTCCGGCGCTTGTGGATTGGCCGTCAGCGCCAACGCGGCGTACTCGAGCACGTCCTCGTTTCGGCCCAACTGGCTCATGGTCAGCACGGCGGCGTACAGCGCCTCCAGGTGCTCGGGATAGGCCTCGTGCTCGGCGAGGTAGTGGTACAGGGCCCCCTCCTGGTCGCCGTCGATCGCCGACAGCACGCCGGCCGCGGAGTGGGCCCAGGGGGGAGTACCGCCCTGGGCGAGGGCGCGATCGATGTGGGGCCGGGCGTCCTCGACGTGGCCGGTGGCGATCAGAGCGGCACCCCGGTACCCGGCCACGGACGGGATGCCCGGCAGCGCCGCGTCGGCCCGGTCGGCGGCCGGTACCAGGGCGTCGTAGCGACGGCTCTCGAACAGCACTTGCAGCAGCAGCCCCCAGGTCCGGGCCTGCTGGTCGTCCACCGCCAGCGCCTGTTCGACGGCGGCCACGGCCTCGTCGGTGCGGCCGGTCATCGCCAGCGCCGTCGCCTTGAGCTCCAGCACCCGGCTCGACCCCGGCGACAGCCGGTCGACCGCCTCGATCTGCTCCATCGCCTTGTCCACGTCGCCCGTGCGCATCTGTACCTGGGCCAGGGTCAGGCGCGGATCCACCAGCTCCGGCTCCTCGTCGACCACCTTGGCGAGCAGCTGGCGGGCCTTGGAGAACTTGTTCTCGTGCATCGCGGCCCGGGCCATCGCGAACCGCGCCAGCAGTTCTGTCTTGTCCTTGGGATCCGGCAAGATCGCGTTCTCGTCCACGGTGACCCGCTCGGCCACGTACCCCAGGGCCTCCAGCCGGCGGGCGGTGTCGGGGTCGATCTCGGCGGCCACCGTGGCTCCGATCGCGGGGCGCCCGGCGAGCACCGAGGCCAGCCGCTCCGCGTCTTCGGCGCGATCGGCGACCAGGTCCTGCTGCTCGGTGGGATCGGCGGAGATGTCGAAGAGCTGGGGATGGGTCGAGCCCACGTACTTCAGGGGCCAGTCCAACAACATCCGCTGCTCGGACCAGCCGAAGTGGTAGCGCACGTACAGGCTCTCGCCGTACAGCACGCGGTGCGCGGGCTCGGTGCCGCCGATGGCGGGGGAGAGGTCGATGCCGTCCAACGCCTCCCCGGCGTCGTTCGCCGCGATGCCGGCCGCGGCCAGCAGGGTCGGCGCCACGTCCACCAGTCCCACCGGCTCCTCGATCACCACGGGCGCGGCCGCCCCGCCCGCCGGCCGGAGGATCAGCGGGACGTGCATGGTCGCGTTGTAGACGAAGATCCCGTGCTGGTGCTCGTCGTGGTTGCCGAAGGCCTCGCCGTGGTCGCCCGCCACCATGATGGTGGTGTTCGCCAGCTGGCCGCGCTCCTCGAGTCCGGCGATCAGCTCGCCGATCATGGCGTCCATGTAGGCGATCTCGCCCAGATAGGGCCGCTTGGCGAACTCCTCGTCGAAGGGGGGCGGCGGCTCGTAGGGGTGGTGGGGATCGAAGAGGTGCAGCCAGGCGAAGACGGGGCGCTCGTGGTCCTGCTTCAGCCAGCCGTCCAGGTCGGCAACGGCCACGTCGGCCCGCCGTTCGGACTGCCAGATGTTGCCCTGGACCTCGTAGTTGGCCGGGATGTGGTCGAAGTAGGCATCGAAGCCCTGCCCGAATCCCCACTTGCGGTTGGTCACGTACGCGGACACCGAGGCCGCGGTGTCGTAACCGGCGGCGTGGAAACGTTCGGCGAGGGTCAACGCATCGTCGGCCAGGAAGTGGTCGCCGTTGTCGCGGATTCCATGCCGGTCCGGATACTGGCCGGTGTGGATCGTGGCGTGGGACGGGATGGTCAGCGGCGTGTGGGCAAAAGCCCGGCGAAAGAGCACGCCGCCGGCGGCGATGCGGTCCAGGTTGGGCGTGGCCTGCTGGGCGTTGCCGTAGCAGCCGAGCCGATCGGCGCGGGTGGTGTCCAGGGTGATCAGCAGCACCGACGGGCCGGTGGCGACCGGGCGTTCGGCGGCCGGGGTGACTGCCTCTCCGCCGTCGGTGGGCTCGGCGCCCTCGCCCGAGGTGTCCGCTGTGCCCTTACAACCGGCGAGCCCGAGCAGGGCGGTCAGGGTAACGATCAGTGCTCGTCGCATGGGAACCTCGCGTGCCGCGCGCCGCGCGCGGTGGAGCGGAAGGATACTCAAGTCAGGAAAACACGCCTAGCGGCAAGTCCTTCCGGCGGGGCTGGATCTAGGGGAAAGCGGCCTCGGGGGCCCATTCGCTGGAGTAGGTGCGGCGGTTGACCCAGTCCCAGAAGTCCCCGATCGCCTCGTCGTGGGCGTTGACCAGCGACTGGTAGCTGACCTTCTCCAGGGACAGGATCTCAGGATAGAAGGTGGTGCCCGGGCCGCCCGCGGCCGCGCAGTCGTCGGTGTAGATCAACGGCAGCCCCTGGGGGTAGCGGAAGCTGTCCAGACCGGGACCGAAGACGTGCCACGAGTCCGTGTCGCCGCTGGAGCAGCGCGGCCGGGTGCCGAGCCAGGTCATGTCGGTCCCCTCGGGGGGTGCCCACTCGAAGGTCCAGGAGCCGGGCTCGGGTTCGAAGGTGTCGCAGGGCTCGAGGAAGTCGGGCAGCCGGATCCGGTCCTTGGTGGTCGGCGCGGAGATCACCCCGGTGGCGCGGGTGCCGTAATCGACCCCGTTCTCCCAGGCGAAGGCGAAGTGCCGGGTGGGCACGTCCTCGAACACGCCGTCGCGGGCCGCCTCGCGCACCGGGATCCACATCCGCTCGTCCAGCTGGCCGCCTACGAAGGTCCAGGTCGCGTCGTCGTCGTCGTCGTCGTCCTCGGGCGGGTCGCCCTCGGGGATATAGGGGTGCTTGCCGGTGCCGAAGCCCACCGCCACGTGGCCCGCGTCCAGGTACTCGCGCCACGACAGCACGAGCACGGGATCGGGGAAGTAGTATCCCGGCGGCGGCGGCGCCAGATCGACCCAGCTCTCCAGGGGCAGCTCGGTGGTCATCTCGAAGTCGACGCCCTGCAGCTCGGCCCCGGGCTCCACGTCCATCACCTCGCTGACGCCGAAGCGCAGCCGCTCGATGTGCTGGGTCATGGTCGGGAACAGGGAGCCGGTGCCGTAGGTCTCCAGGTTCAGCGCCAGCTCGAGGGCGATCCCGAGGTCATAGACGCCGCCGGCGGCGAACACGACCCGCTTGCCCGGCATCACGTCCCCCTCCCAGCTGTCCACGATGCCGTTGATCTGCACGTTCTCGGGGAGCGTCCAGTTGAGCCCGAATCCCTCCAGGCTGCGGTTCTTGCCCAGCAGGTCCTTGGCGCCGATCGACAGGGGATTGGTGGAGACCGAGGGGATCGCCATCGCGATCGCTATGTCGCCGGTGTTTGCGCCCTCGAAGCCGACCGTGCCGGCGATCCGCCCCTGGCCGAACCCCTCGGCCTTGGGGAACAGCGGTAGGCGGGCCTCGCGGGGCGCCACCTGGGCCAGCGAGCCGTAGCGGTGGTCGTCCGAGCCCCAGGCGGTCAGGGTCACGGGACCGGCGAACGGGCCCTCCAGGGTGGCGAACCCGTCCGCGTCGGTGGTCCCGACGGCGAGCAGGGGTCCGTCCTGCGAAACGGCCACGCTGGCGTCGGCGATGGGTTCCCCGGTGGCCAGATCGACCACGGTCACCTCGATCCGGCCCGGATCGACGATCTCGATCGTGGCCGGCTCAGCCGTCACCCCTTCCCACTCGTACTCGATCAGCACCTCGCCGTTGGCCACCGGAAGCAGGTGCCCGTTCTCGTCGATCGTGGCCACCTCGGGGTTGGTGCTGTTCCAGCTCCCGCCCAGGGTGTCGTAGAACCCGCCGTCGCGGGTGATGGCGTGGCCCTTGAGGTCGAGGGCGGTCGTGTTGTCGATCCGCATCCTCGTCGGGCGGATGCCCACCTCGACGACGTCCTCGGGATCGAGGGTCTCGCCGGTCTCGGTGTTGCCCGGATCCTCGGGTTCGGGATCCGGCTCCTTGCACTGGAACGCGACGACCAGCAGCGTGAGCACCGCGACCGGGAACCACCGTCGGGACCGCATGCTTCCTCCAGCTTCTGTCTGATGATCTAGCATATCGCCCGACCGATCCCCCAAGGGTGGAACGTGCCCGATTGGGCTTCGGCGCCCTCGGATCGGCAGAACCGAACCACAAGCCGTTGTGCGTGCGCCCAGGACCGGCGACACTGGTCGCTTGTCATCACGGAGAGGATTGCCATGGCGCCGTACTTCGAGAAGGTCTTCGTTGCGAACCGTGGAGAAATTGCTTGCAGGGCCATTCGTGCCCTCCGCGAGTTGGGGATCCCGGCTGTGGTCGGCTACTCCGACTGCGACCGGCTCTCCCTGGCAGTCCGCATGGCGGACGAGGCCTATCGGCTCGGACCTTCACCAGCGTCGCTGAGCTATCTGGACGCCGGGCGGATCATCCAGATGGCCCGCGACACGGGCTGCGACGGGCTGTTCCCCGGCTACGGCTTCCTGGCCGAGAACGCCGACTTCGCAGACGCCTGCGAGGCGGCCGGAATCACCTTCATCGGCCCCTCGGGGGCGGTGATCCGCAAGATGGGCGACAAGGCCGAGGCGCGCAGAACGCTGGCCGCGGCCGGGCTGCCCGTCACACCCGGGATCGAGGACGTCGACGGACCCGAGGATATTCGGGCCTTCGCCGAAAAGGTCGGCTACCCGGTCCTGATCAAGCCGGTTGCTGGCGGCGGCGGCAAGGGCATGTTCCGCATCGACGGGCCGGACGAGATCGGCGAGTCCCTGGCCACATCCCGGTCCGTGGCCGCCAAGGCGTTCGGCAGCGATCGGGTCTACGTCGAGAAGCTGATCATCGATCCTTGCCACATCGAGTTCCAGTTCCTGGCAGACAAGCACGGCAACGCCTTGCACCTGGGCGAGCGCGAGTGTTCGGTCCAGCGCAACCACCAGAAGCTGCTGGAGGAGGCCCCGTCCACCAAGCTGACGGCGGAGCAGCGGGCCGAGATGGGCGCCAAGGTCGCCAAGGCCATGAGCGACATCGGCTACATCACCGCCGGAACCATGGAGTTCCTCTACGAGGCGCCGACGAAGAACCTGTACGTGATGGAGGTCAACACCCGGATCCAGGTGGAGCACACCGTCACCGAGATGGTCATCGGCGTCGATATCATCCGCAAGATGATCAAGGCCGCCGCCGGGGCCGAGCTCGGCATGACCCAGGAGGACGTGACCATCGACGGCCACGCGATCCAGTGCCGGATCAACGCCGAGGATCCCAAGCAGGGGTTCGCCCCGAGCTTCGGCAAGATCACCGCGCTACGGCAGGCCGTCGGCCAGTTCATCCGCAACGACTCGGGGGTCTACAACGGCTGGGAGGTGCCGTCGCACTACGACTCACTGCTGGCCAAGATCTGCACCGTGGGCCGCAACCGGACCCTTGCCATCGAACGCATGAAACGCGCGCTGGACGAGTTCCACATCGAGGGGGTCAACACCACCGTGCCCCTCCACCTGGCGATCATGGACCATCCCGAATTTGTCGACTGCAGCTTCAACACCGGCTTCATCGACAAGCACCTCGACGGGTTGCTGGAATACGAGGAGGGGGAGGGGATCTACGACGTGACCCGCGTCGCCGCCCTCGTCGCCGAGATAACGGCCCTGGGGCACAACCCCCACTGCGAGTGAGCGGAGGAAGATGATGCCGAGTCCTTTTGATCCCAATCGCTCCGGCCGCCAGAACCTGGCCGCACTCCGCCGCACGAAGAACAAGGTCTTCTTCGTCAGCACGGGACCGCGGGATACCGGCCAGAGCGACTACAAGAACCGTCACACCTTCCAGGACCTGATCGGGCTCGCCCCCCTGTACGAGCGGGCTGGCTACTTCGCCGTCGAGCTACACGGCGGGGCCCGGTTCCATCAGGACCTGATGCACAACAAGACCGATCCCTTCGAGGAGACCCGGGCCTGGAAGGGCGCCCTCCGCCACACCTTCACCCAGACCTTGATCCGCTCGACCAACGCCTTCGGCTACCGGGCCTATCCGCGCAACGTGCTCAAGCGGACCGTCGAGGCCTTCCTGCCGACCATCGACGTCTGGCGGTGCTTCGACTTCGTCAACCACGTGCCCAACATGGTGCCCGTGGGTGAGGCCGTGCTGGAAGGGGGCTGCATCTTCGAGCCGTCGATCTCGTACACGGAGTCGGACCAGACCACCGACGACTACTACCTCAAGGTCACCCGGGACATCGTCGAGACCTTCGGCGGGTCCAAGAACATCATCCTGGCGATCAAGGACATGGCGGGGGTCGGCTCGCCGGCCCGGATCCACCGGCTGGTGGACAAGATGCTCCAGCGCTGGCCGGAGCTGATCATCGACTACCATCGCCACTCCACCGACGGGCTCGGTGTGCCGGCCGTGGTGGAGGCGGCCAAGGCGGGCGCCAAGCTGATCGACGTGACCGACGATGGTTTTTCCCGGTTCTACGGTCAGCCGCCGATCCAGGCGGTGGTGGCGCTGCTCGGCGAGCAGGGAATCACGTCCGCCATCGACCTGGCGCCCGTGGCCGAGGCCACCGACAGGGTCCGGGGGTTCATCCGCCACTACGACAAGTACGAGTCCCCCTACCGCGGGTTCGCCTACGACGTGACCGAGCACAGGATGCCGGGCGGCGCCTTCCCCTCGTCCTTCGAGCAGGCCGAGAAGGGGGGATTCCTGGATCTGATGCCCGCTGTCCTCAAGGGAATGGCGCTGGGCAACAAGATCATCCAGTACTTCGACGTGACGCCTGGCTCCCAGATCAGCTGGACCACCTGGGCCGCGATCATGCAGCGCACGGACAAGGACGGTGGTGACGAGGCGGTTGGCAAGCTTCTCGACGTGCTGGGGCGCTTCGTGGGCGGCGGTCAGATCTGGAGCAACACGGCGGCGGACGAGCAGGAATTGCTGTTGTCCGTGTACGGCGGCGCCACCGACGACCTCAAGAACCTGCTACTGGGCGCGTACGGGCCGCTGCCGTTCGGCTGGCCCGCCGAGTGGGTCTACCGCTCGGCGTTCGGCGAGAACTGGGAGGCCGTGGTCGCCGAGCAGCGCAGCGAGGCATCCAAGGCGCTCGAGCTGGAGGACGAGGACATCGAGACCAGCCGCAGCAAGCTGGAGACCGAGCTGGGCCGGATGCCCAGCGAAGAGGAGTTGATCCTCTATCTGGCCCATCCCCAGGCGACCATCGACTACGTCAAGTTCCGGGAGAAGTTCGGGGACAGCACCTGTTTGCCGACCCAGATCTGGTTCAACGGTCTGGGCAGACACTGCAAGGGAATCGACTTCGAGCTCGGGGGCAAGCCCCACCGGCTCGAGCTCGTGTCCATGGGGACGACCGGCGAGGACGGCATGCGCCAGGTCGTACTGTCGGTGAACAACCAGATGCAGGTGTTCTCCGTGGAGATGCCCGAGGCGGCATCGTCGGGACGCCAGGCGACGCGGATGGCCGAGGCGGCCAACCCCGGCCACGTGGGTGCGCCGGTCAAGGGGAACCTGTGGCGCATCGGCAACCGCACAACCGAGCTCGCCGTCGGCGACCTGGTGGCCGAGGGGAACGAGGTGGCGAACCTGGAGGTGATGAAGACCGAGAACGCGGTCTACGCGGGCTGCTCGGGCAAGGTCACCGAGATCGTCGCCGAAAAGAACGCCCAGGTCGATGTCGGCCAGCTGCTGATCGTCATCGAGCCGCCCACAATCGCTGAAGACTGAAGACTGAAGGCTGGAAGCAGCCCCGGCTAGTAGTACCCGTCCGCCCGCATGTCGCCATCCACATCCAGTTCGTAGGCGGGCGACAAGGTGCCGATCCCCACGTTGTCGTTCTCGTCGCAATAAAGTCCGTTACCGGGCACGGTCGCGTAATACTCGCTGACACTGTTGAGCCGCCCGCCGCCGACGGCTGTCCAGGCGCCGTCGGCCTCGTTCTGCCAGCCGCCAGCGACCGTGGAGCCGCTGCCGATGGCGTCGTTGTACTGGCCGCCTGCAACGGCGGCCGACGAGCCGGACGCGATGTTGGAGTGGCCGCCGGCCACCGACGCGTAGGGCCCGCTGGCCGCGTTGAGCTGCCCGCCGGCCACGGTGGCGTAGGCTTCGGTGGCCTGGTTGAAGCTACCGCCGCCGATCCAGGTGCCGACACCGCTGACCTCGTTGCCGGTTCCGCCCGTCACCGAGGAGTACGGCCCCGAGAGGATGTTGTCCTGGCCGGCGACCAAGCCGGCGTAGCTGGTGTAGCTGTGGTAGCGACCCAGGATCAGGTTGTGGGAGCCGGTCCGGGTCTCGAATCCGTCGTCCTCGTTGTACCCGATCAGCAGGTTGCCCAGCCCGGTCGGCGATCCGCCGTCGTCGGTCGTGCCGCTGCCCGACCGGACGTGGAGGTTTGCCCCCACCACGGCGACGGTGTGGGCGACGGGGTCGATCTCCATATACGTCAGCAGCTCGTCGACTCCGCCAAGATCCGCCTCCAGGTCCGCCACCGAGACCTCGAGGTCCGCGGTCCTCGTGTCCAGGGCATCGAGCGAGGCCTGCAGAGCGGACAGCTCGCCGGGTTGCGCAAACCCCTAGGCCGTGACCCAGGCCTGGGTCGCAAACCCCTGGTTGGCGACCCAGGTCTCGGCCGCAAAACCCTGTGCATCGACCCAGTCCTGGCTCGCCAGGTTGGCGCCCTCCAGCGTGGCGATCCGCGTTTCGTGGTTCTCCAGGGCGCTCTCCAGCGGAGTCAGATCGACCCCGGCCGCCAGGTCGGCGACCTCCGCCTCCAGCTCACCGACTCGGGCGTCAAGGTCTCCCAGCTCGCTCTCTGCGGAGTCGACCCGCCCGTCCAGCGTCGCCAGCCCGTCCGCCAGTAAGGTCAGATCGGCCTCCAGGTCGGCCTGCTCCTGGTCATGGCGGGACGTCAGATCCGCCAGCAGAGTCTCGAGCGACGCGACCCGTCCCTCGACGGCTCCATCGTCGTCTTCGTGTTCCTCGGCCGGACAGCCGGCCAGCAGCAACAACATCAACGCCATCGATCCCAACAGCTGTCGCACGAAAAGTCTCCCTCGCCGCCAAACAGGCGGTCATTCCCACAGTTCGAGTACCTCGACATCCTGTGCCCCGCCAGTCCGCCAGGCCAGGGCCAGCAGCTCCCGGCCCTGGCTTTGGCGGGCGAACAGGACCTCGCAGGGCCCCACCCATTCGGCCCAGGCCTGGCCGAAACGGTCCGCCGTCCCGCGGTCGGCGCCCACGGACGTGGGCACGGGCCAGACCCGGCCGTCACCCTCCAGCAGCAGATAGCGCGGGTAGCGCACGGGGCCCAGCAACTCCGCCACTCCCTCGGCGAAACGCCGGGACTCCTCGGGTTCCCCGTCGATCCACCAGGTGCGGTCCTCGCGTCGCAGGGGGCCCGTCACCAGGCCGGTCGCCCGGAGCGCATGATCCAGCGCCCGGACCGCAGCATCGCGCGGATCCGCGCTGGCGGCCCTGCGCCAGGCAAACCAGCCCGACGCTGCAGCCAGCATCGCCGCGCCGGCCATGGCCGCAGGGGGCCAGCCGGCCAGCAGCGTGGTCGCGGCCAGGCCGAGCCCGCTGGACGCCAGGGCAACGGCCGAGGCCGCCAGCCTGAAACGACGGGGTACCAGCGCACCCGCGTGGGCCGGGATGGTGCGGTCGGGGCGCGGACGGGCGCGCAGTCGACGCGTCAGCGGGGTCGTGCTCCGGTCGAGCGCCCGCCAGCTGCGCCGGTCCACGTAGGCCTGGCCCACGGACCAGCGCGCGCGGATCCCGTCCTTCTCCCGGAGCCGGCGAGCCATACGTTCGTGGATCGCGGGTGCGTCCCGGGCAACCTCGGCCGCCGATCCCAGCAGGGCCCGATCGATGCGGTCGAGGCCTGCGCGGATCCGTCCCTCGGCATCCAGGCCCAGGGTGCGGGAGTGACGGCGCGCGAGCGCGTCGAGCATCCGTTCACCGCCGTCGACACCGGGCAACACCGGGAGCACCTCCCACAGGGACGCCACCTTGCCCGGATCCGCCGGATCGGGCCGCAGGGCCCGGCCCCGCACCTGGTTCACAGTGACCGGCGCCACGATCCCCGTCAGGTCGACCACGCAGTTCACCGCCGGACAATCCCACCCCTCGCCCAGCAGGTGGCGAGTGCCCACCAGGCAGCGGGTGATCCCCTCGCCCAGCAGGCGGGTGACAAGCGCCACCCGGTCCGCCGTCGGCCACGCGGACACGTCCACTTCGTGGTGGTCCCCCCGCCGGACCCAGGGCAGATCCGGCGTCTGCCCCTCGATCCTGGACCACAGATCGTCATCCACCCAGAACGCCTTGCCCGTGACCAGGATCGGATCGAGACGATCGGTCTCCGGGTGGTCCACCAGCGCACGCAGTACCTGGCGCGCCGACAGGCGGGTGCCCTCCACGTCTCGATCCGTCAGCACCAACGCCCGCAACCAGTCGGTGCGCACCCGGGCCTCGAGGATCAGGACGTCGAGCAGCCCACGGATCCGTGAGCGGCTCGCCGCCAGTGACCGGAAAGCTACGTCGTCCCGCAGCACGATCCCCTTGCCTGCCCGGCGAAATCCGACCGTTTGCAGGGCATCCAGTACCCGCGGATCCTCGGGGGCATGGGCCCAGAGGACTCGCACCCGATCGTGGAGGGTGGGGGGAGCCACCAGGTCGGGATCGGGGGGCAGATCCGTGGGCAGCACGCGGCCCGCGGCGTGACGCACCCGGCACAGGGCGACCAATAGCTCGCTGCGTCGTGCGTAACGATCCTCGGTGAGTTGCTCCAGGTCCTCGCGGAGGCAGCGGGCCACCCACAGGTCGAGGGATTCGCCCAGGGCGTGTTCGGCGGCGCCGATGGCCCCGTGGGCCGCCTGCAACTCCGGCATGTCGTCCAGGTCGGCGATCACCGGCCAGACCAGGTCGGCGAAGGGGCTGAGGTGTCCATCCCGCACCAGGGGTGGTGCGGCGATTTCCACAGCCTCCCGGCCCACGAGGGAGAGGAACTGATCCCAGCCGGAGCTGCCCTCGGGGGGGGTGGCAGTGAGGCCCAGGACGCGGTGGCCGGGCTCCAGCGCGGCGACCAGCTGCCGTCCCCAGCTGGCCCCGAGATGGTGGGCCTCGTCGAGGATCACCAGGGCGCCCTCGACCGGTGCCCCGCCGCCCGCATAGGTATCGACGCGGACCGGGGCCTGCTCACCCTCGACGGTGGCGACCAGGGACGTGGCGATGCGGTCTTGCCACTGTCTCACCAGCGCAGTGGTCGGGACCCTGACCTCCACCGGGCGCTCGAGCGCTGCGGCGACGTGGAGCGCACAGCGGGTCTTGCCCGCGCCCGGGGGTGCCACCAGGCAGACGCGCGCGCCATCCTCCGACAGGGTCGTCACCAGTGCGTCGACCGCTCGCTGTTGATAGCGGCGCAGCGGGGATCCGGCGTCGATGTTCTGCCAGGCGGGGTCGCACACCCCCGGGAGTTTAATCCACCACGTACAGTACGGTCAGCTGGTGGGAGGGGCCGCCGTCGCTCCAGCTCCAGATCGGGGCGTGCAGCAGGCTCACGTGTCCCTCGCTCGCGTCCTCGAAACGTAGCTCTCCGGCCTCGCCCCCCTGGGGCATGTCGGCGTCCACGTGCCAGATGTCGAACAACTCTGTCTCGTAGGCGCCGTCGTAGATCCACATCCCCACGTCGTCCGCGGCGCCGGTGGGCACCAGGTCCGGACCGCCGTCGACCGAGAAGGTGTCGGCCGCTTGCAGGTCGGGGGCGCCCAGAGTGCCCGCCTTGTAGACCCCCAGGACGCCCTCGTCGCCAGAGGAGATCAGGACGTTGATCGACTGGGCCATGGTCTCGCTGATCACGACCAGTGGCCATTCGGGGGCGGGCGTGACCCGGAAATAAGCGTGGTGGGAGACGTGGCCGAGCTTGTCGGTCTCGATCACCATCCAGCCATCGGCACAGTCCAGGGACACCGCGATACTGCCGTCGAGGCCGGTCAGGCCGTCGGCGACGGCGGTGGGCTCCAGCGTTCCGCTGGCGGCATCGAGGTCGCGGATCTGCCACGACGCATTGGCCAGTGGAGTCCAGCTCGTGTCCCGCAGCACGAAGGTCATCGAAGTCGACGCGGAGGCCCCCTCGTCGCAGGTGTTGTCGTCGACCTGGTCGTCGTCGCCAGTGGCGTCGTCGTCCGCGGTGTCGTCATCCCCGCTGGTGTCGTCGTCTCCGGTGGTGTCGTCGTCACCGCTCGCGTCGTCGTCCTCGATCAGGTCATCGTCGTCGTCCAGCAGGATCCCCCCTGGGCAGCCGTGGAGGCCGGGGATCAGCAGGCAGACGGATGCGCCGAGGGCGATACGAGCGATGGTTTGCATGGGAATCCTCCTGCGGGAGAGTCTATGCCAGCGATCCCCACGCGTGCAGCTACCCACGCGTTACCGGTCGATCCGCCGGGACAACAATGACCTGCCCCCCCGCCCACGGAGTGGATAGAGTGACGCGCGGAGGACAAAATGATCGCTGCCCAGCGAACCCCCTTTCCCCTTGCCCTCGCACTGCTGCTCTTCGCCGGCTGCCCGGGCGAGGTGGATGACGACGTGAACGGCGACGACGATGCCAGCGGTGACGACGACGCGACCGGCGACGACGACACCAGCACGGTGGACCCCGAAGAGATCGACCCCCAGCGGATCCACGACGACGTGACGCTGCTGTCCTCGGACGAGTTCGGCGGCCGCGAACCCGGGACCGAAGGCAACGAGGCGGCGGTCGAGTACGTGGAGGGAGTGTTCGAGGCGCTGGGGCTCGAACCGGCCGGCGATCAGGGCAGCTATCGACAGAGTTTCCCGATGGACCGCTGGCTACAGCTGGCCCCAGCCGACGTGAGCCTCGGCGGGCAAGAACTGGGCGAGGGGCAGGACTACCTGGTGTTCAGCTACTCGGGTGCGGGACAGGTCGACGCGGAGCTGGTGTTCGCCGGATACGGCATGACGGTGCCGCCCTTCGACGCCGGCCAGTACCCGGACTGCCCGCTGGATCCGGCGGGCTACGACGACTACGCCGGCATCGATCTGACGGGCAAGGTGGCTCTGGTCGTGCGCCATGGCCCGGGCGACGACGAGGCGGTCCACGACAACTGTCCCGCCAACGAGGCCGCCCTCGAGCTGCCGGCCCTGTGGACCTTTGGCTACAAGGCCGCCAACGCAAGACTGCACGGCGCGTCCGCGCTGGCGCTGGTCAACCACTACGACGCTGGCGCCTCTCCCCCAGAGGGTTACCTCGGGGGGGACTACTACACGGCCGACTTCCCGGCGGTGACCCTGCACCGGGGCCTGGTGGAGAGCGCCGTCCCCGAGCTGTCGGAGTGGGTGACGGGGATCGACGAGAACCTGCAGCCGGCCGGCAGCCCGACCGGCGTCCCGATCTCCATCGAGGTCGCCGCCGAGATCCAGTCCCTGGCCGTCCCCAACGTGATCGGCGTGATCCCGGGGGTCGACGAGGAGTTGGGGGACGAGGTCGTGCTGGTCGGCTCCCACCTGGACCACGTCGGCACAGACCCGGGCACGGGCGAGATTTACAACGGAGCCGATGACAACGCGTCGGGCACCGCGGTGATGATGGAGCTGGCGCGGATGCTGGCCGGCAGCGGCTACGAACCGGCGCGTACCTTCGTGTTCGCCGGCTGGAACGCCGAGGAGCTGGGGCTCGTGGGCTCGTGCTACTACGTGGGCGAACCCGCGTTCCCCATCGAGGACACGATCCTCGCACTGAGCGTCGACATGGTCGGCTCCGGCGACGGCAGTGGCCTGAACCTGTTCGGCGGGCTGACCCCCGAGGACGCGTGGTTCGGCGACCTGATGAGCGCCGCTATCGACGAGCAGGGGCTGTCCTACGAGATCGTGCCCGCCCCGCCGACCTTCAACTCCGACCACGCCTGTTTTTCGTTCGCGGGGACCACCGGGCTGCTGGCCCTGACGCTGGGACCGCACGACACCTACCACACGCCCGAAGACACCATCGACGGCATCCTGACAGAGGACCTGGAGGCGGCCGCCCGTATGCTCTGGGCCGCCATCGAGCCCCTGGCCCTGGGGGTGGAGGACGAGGTCTCCCGGCAGGCGCCCTCACCATCGCGATCACATCCCCCGATCGGCCCCTCCCTCGCCCCAGCGCGCCTGGATCGACACCGCTGATCCCGCGCCGCGCCCGGGCATCCGCCCCCGTCTGATCCGCCGGACCGAGGAGAGGATTATCCTGGCCGCCTGCAGGTCCTCCTGCGACGCCCGTCGACCGCCGAAGCGGACGGCGTAGTAACGCTCGGCCAGGATATCCAGGTCGCCCGCCAGAACGGGGGCGCGCCGACTGGCCTCGGCGGTGATCTCCCGCGCCGTCGGGTGGGGTCCCTGCTCGTCGCCAAGCCGCCGCTGGAGGCGGGACAGCGCGCGCCGTGACAGGCGCACGAACCGCCGTGAGATCCCGGGGGGCACGTCCCCCCAGGCCGCCGTCGAATCCCGCCACCGCAGCAGCGCCCAGCGGACGAACAGGCCCAGCGCGATCAGCGCCAGCGCCGCGGCCAGACCCCCGATCCCGCCCAGCGTACGGCCGCGCTTGCCCGCCAGTTCGGGGATCGAGATCGAGGGGAATCCGGCGGGATCCGGGTTGCCCATCCCGCTGTAGGCTCGCTGGACGGCGTCCAGCTGCGCCTGCTGGTCGTAGTCCAGGACCAGGGTGCGCCAGCGGAGGCCGGCCAGGTCCAGCCAGCCACGCAGCTGGGCGCCCAGGCGCAGGCGGGCCCGCTCGTCGAACTGGGCCACCGGGGTCGGATCGAAGATCTGCCAGCCCAGATCCGGGAAGTAGACCTCGACCCAGGAGTGGGCGTGGCGCTGGCGGACGATGAAGTACTCCCCAGCCGGGTTGTAGTCTCCGCCGTGGAAGCCGTTGACCATCCGCGTCGGGATCCCCTGGGAGCGCAACAGAACCGCCATCGCGGTGGCGAAGAACTCGCAGTGCCCCTCCTGGGACTCGAACAGGAAGTGGTCGATGGGATCGGCCTTGCCCGCCGAGGGCTGGTCGAGGGAGTAGGTGAATCCGCCGGAGAGCTGCTCCTGCGCCACCAGGGCGGCGTCGTAGGGGGTATCACCCCGGGACACCCAGTCGGCGGCGAGTTCGGCCACCCGATCGCTGAGCGGCGGCAGCTGCAGGTAGCGCTCGGCCACGTGGTCCGGCGGCGGCCCGCTCGCGGCGCGGAACTCGTCGGCGGTCGGCCGGACGATCTGGGAGTGAACGGTGTACTCGGGCCGGTCGGCGCGCCGGGGGAAGAAGTACCCCTCCGTGCTGGCGGAATCGAGCCGATGCAGGGGCACCAGCAGCGACAGGGGGGTGCGCACGAAGAACACCACCCGGCTGTTCATCGGCTCGAGCACGTAGTGCTGGCTCTGGGTGGTGCCCGCGGGCGCCGGGATGTCCCCCAGGCGACCGTATTCCTGGTTCACCAGCGAGACCGTGGTGGCATCGCTGAGCCGCCATCGCTGGCCGTCGAAGGTGTCCAGCGCCAGTCCGTGGTAGTACAGCGGCAGGGTGACGGGGCTCCCCTCCGGATCGGTCACCGAGACCCGCATCACCGGCTCGTCGTTACGCTGGATCAGCCCCACGTCGCCCAGGCGGACCTCCTCGGAGAACCCCGAGACCTGGACCGGCGTCGCGAAGCCCTCGGCCAACCCGATCTGGAGGCGCGGCATCACCAGGAAGATGGCCGCAGTGCCCAGCAGCAGCCCCAGGGTCATGGATGTGACATAGGCCAGGTACAGCGGCCGGAGCAGGGCGTCGGGTCCGTTGGATCGGGGAACCGGTCCCCCCGCCCGTTGCCGCAGGCCCGCGTCCCGGATCTGTAGCAACAGCAGCGCCCAGACCGAGACGATGGCAAAGGCCACGAACACCAGCAGGAATCCCAGCCGGATGGTCAGGATCGCGGCCAGCAGCAGCTGGCTGAACGCCAGCAAGATGTTGATCAGGTATGCGCGGGTGCTCTCGCTGACCAGCAACCTGTAGACCTGCAGGAAGACCGTCAGGTGGGCCAGCACCGCCAGCAGATGCAGCCGCAAACCCAGGTAGGCGTACACCGCACCCAGCAGCGCCGCGGCGCCAAGCAGGTTCCACACCGCGTTGGGCACCCGCAGGCGGCGGGTGTCCACCAGCACCAGCAGGCACGAGGGCAGGGCGATCACCGTGGCCGCCGCGGAGAGCTGACCCGTGACCACCAGCGAGAGCGTGCCCAGCAACACCACCGCGATCATGGCGCCGTGGAAGGCCCGGTCGAGTCGCGCTCCGCCGGTCATGCCACCACCACGTCGTGCCCGCCGAGCTGGCCTCGCAGGGTGCTCAGCCGCGCGGTGAGCGGGGTCTGGGGCGTGGGGATCACGGCCAGGTGGCGCAACACCTCCCGGCGCTGGGCGAGCCCTGCCCGGGGAGCCAGACAACCCGCGGGGGTCAACAACCCGACCTCGTGGCCCGCGGCCAGCAGGTCACAGGCCGCCCGGGCCGCCTGGCTGACCTGGCGCTCGAAGTCGTCTGCGAAGTTCGGGGCCGTCGCCGGGACCGCGCCCGGCAGCAGGTGGACGGTGGCCCGCTCCCGGTTGCCGTCGCTGCGCTCCACCGCCACGAGCTGGTCCCGCCGAGCCGAGGTCTTCCAGTGGATTCGCCGGGCGTCCTCGCCCTCGGCAAAGTCCCGCAGCCCCCGGAAATCCCCGTCCAGGCCGGTCCGCTGGCCGCTGCGATCCCCCTGGCTGGCCGGGTGTGATCCCCGGGGTGGTGGTTCACCCGCCAGGCGGGGGTAGACCAGGACCTCGGCGTTGTCCTTCAGCCGGTAGGACTTGAGGAAGAGGCCGAAGGGAAAGCGGGTGCTGACCCGGAATCCGCGCAACCGGTGTAGGCCCCGGCGGTGGAAGGTGTATTCCATCCGTCGTGAAGCCCGGTCTCCGGCGGCCAGGTGGACCACCGTGATCTCGCCGCCGCCGCCGTCGGCCCGGGTTCCTGACTCCTCGCCGATGGTCATGGCGACATTGGGCAGCCAGCGGCGCTCGTTGGACAGCAGGATCCGGCCCTGGGCCGGCTCCCCGGCGTGCAGGTCGCCCGGCAGCTGCCGGGCCAGCCTGATCCTGCGGATCGCACTCTCGGACAGCACACCCGAGACGGCCACCAACCCCAGCGCCATCGCGCACAGCAGGTACAGCAGGTTGTTGCCCGTGTTCAGCGCCGCACCTGCCACGGCCAGGATCATCAGCATGTAGACGCTGCCCTCGATGGTGGGGCGCAGACTGCGGGGCGGGGTGACCATCCGCAGCAACAACCCCCCCAGGCGGCGGACCAGGGGCGCTGGCTCGGCCTCGCCGGGATCGGGCAGCACGGGGCCGGCCGGGGGCAGGGATGGGCGCCGCCACGGGAGCCGGAGCGAGCGCGCCATGGGTGATCAGGCCGGCGGCGGCTCTGCGTCCACCAGCTCGGCGATGGTCTCCGCGGTCGGGCGTGCGCCGGCCAGTGGATCCCCCGCGGGCAAGACCCGGTGGGCCAGTACGGCGACGGCCACCGCCTTGACGTCGTCGGGGATCGTGAAGTCCCGGCCCTCGAGCAGGGCGTAGGCGCGCGAAGCCCGGGTCAGCGCCTGGGTCCCGCGGGGACTGGCGCCCAGCACCAGGTCCGTGGACGAGCGAGTGGCATCCACCAGCTGCAGGATGTAGTCCTCGATGCCCGCGTCCATCCGCACCTGCCGGGCCTGCGCCTGTAACGCGGCCAGCTGCTCTGGCTCGACCACGGCCCCGACATCCTCTCCGCCCTCGCCACTGCCGTGCATCACCCGTCGCTCGGCGTCGCGGTCCGGATAGCCCATCGAGGTACGGATCAGGAAACGGTCCAGCTGGGACTCGGGCAGAGGAAAGGTGCCGTGATATTCGCGCGGATTCTGGGTCGCGATCACGTGGAACGGTTCGGGAAGATCGTGACGCACACCGTCGATGTGCACCTGCCCGGTGTTCATCGCCTCGAGCAGGGCCGACTGGGTCTTGGGCGTGGTCCGGTTGACCTCGTCGGCCAGCACCAGGTTGGCGAAGATCGGCCCCTGCTTGAACCGGAATTCGGCCCGGTTCCGGTCGAAGACCGTCACCCCGAGGATATCGCCGGGCAGCAGGTCGGAGGTGAACTGGATCCGCCGGAACGAACACCCCAGCGCAGCCGCAATGGCCCGTGCCAGGGTCGTTTTGCCCACTCCGGGGACGTCCTCGAGCAACACGTGGCCGCCGGCGAGGACCCCGGTCAGGACCCGGTCGATGACCTCGTCCTTGCCCAGGATCGCGCTGCCCACCGCCGTCCGCAGCCGGCGGATCAGGGGTGCCGCCTCGCCGTGGGTCAGTGGTTCAGCCACGCGGGGGGCACGTTCGGCGTAGTCCCGGGCCATCGGTGTCGCTCCAGGTTCCATTGTCCTTCAGCCGTGCGCGTCTTGGGAAGCAACCTAATCACGCCGCTTCGGGGCGCCAACCGACAGGACCCGCGGGGGTGTACCTGGATTCCGCGGCGGCGGATCAGGACTCGGCCAACACCGCCGTGAGGGTGTCCAGCAGGTCGGTGGCCGCGTAGGGCTTGGGCAGCACTCCCGCAAATCCGTGGGCGCGGTGGTCGGCCATCACCGGATCGTTGGAATAGCCGCTGGAGACGACGGCTCGGACGCCGCCGTCGATGGCGTGCAGTAGACGGATGGTCTCCTTGCCACCCAGGCCCCCGGGGATCGTCAGGTCGAGGACCACGGCGTCGAACCGCCGTCCCGCGCGCATGGCCTCTTCGTAAGCTTCCAGCGCTGCCTGTCCGTGGTGGGCCACGTGAACGTCGTAACCATGGGAACCCAGGATGGTGGCGGCGATGTCCGCGACCGAGGGTTCGTCGTCCATCACGAGCACCCGTGCACCCGCGGCGCAGTCCGGATCGCGCCGGGCTGGCGAATCCTCCTCGTCGAGGGCGGATGCAGGTAGGCGCACGCGCATGACCGTGCCCTGGTCGCCTGTGGATTCGATCTCGACCTGTCCGCCGTGGCGCTTGGCGATGGAGTAGACGGTCGAGAGCCCCAGGCCCTGGCTACCCTCGCGGGTCGAGAAGAAGGGCTCGAAGATCCGCTCGCGCACCGCCTGGGAGATGCCCTCGCCCTCGTCCGCCACGGTGATCACCACCTCGCCTGCCTGTGGCTCGTTGTGGGCCTCGACCCGGACCTCGCCGCCCTCGGGCATGGCCTGCACCGCGTTGAGCACGAGGTTGCGAACGAGCTGGGTGATCTGGCCCTCGTCCGCGGCCACGGGCCGCAGATCCGGCGCAGGGGAGATCCGGCAGCGTACCCTGGACCCGGCCGCCCCCAGCCGGCTGGTATCCCTCAGCAGCCGGGCCAGGTCCAGACGCTTGCGCACGGGGGCGCCGCCGCTGGAGAAGGTCAACAGCTGGGAGGTCAACTCGCGGGCGCGGGAGCAGGCGGCCTCGGCGGCCGCCAGCCGGTCCTCGATCAGGCTGGCGGGACGGGCCTCCATCCGCGCCAGGCTCAGGTTGCCGACCACGGCGGTCAGTGCGTTGTTGAAGTCGTGGGCGATCCCCCCTGCGAGAACACCCAGCGACTCGAGCTTGTCCAGCATCTGCATCTCGCCCTCGAGACGCCTGTGCTCGGTGATGTCCATCGCGATGGCGATGCCGTAGGACTCGCTGCTGTTGGCGTTCCCGTGCCAGGTGGCGGTCATGTGGCCCCATACCGTCTCGCCGTCGCCACGCACGAAGCGCTTCTCCACGTCCAGCCGAGGCAACGTCCCGTCGTGCAAGCGGGCGAATTCGTCGACGCACATCGCCCGATCGTCCGGGTGAGTCAGTTCCATCATCGTGGTCGCGCGGATCTCGGACGATTCGCGGCCGACGAAGGCCAGGAACGCTGGGTTGGCGTCGATGAAGCCGCCATCTCGGTCGAGGACGGCGATGCCGACCTGGGCTGCGTCGAAGATGGTCCGCAGCCGCCTCTCGCTGGCGCCGAGGGCCAGCTGGGTGCCCCGTTCGTGGGTGACGTCCTGGACGGTGATCAGGGCCTGGTCGTCGGGCAGATGGGAGAGGCGGATCGCGAGCCACAGCTCGGTGCCGCGGGGGGAACGGACGGGCAGCAATCGCCTCGGGGGAGTCTCGGCGGTCAGGTCCTCGAACAGCACCGCCCCGGCGGCCTTGCGCAGGGTGTCGTCGGGGAAGAGGCCATCGAACAGCTGACTGACGTGGGGCGGCAGCGGGCCGTCGAACTCGAGCAGGGTGCGAAGGGAGTCGCTCGCCGAGATGTGATTACCCTGTCGATCGATGACGAAGTAGCCGATCCGATTGTGCTGCAGGACGTCGTCGTGGAACCGGCGTGCCCACGCAGCCATCCGCGAGGCCTCCTTCGCGGCCGCGAGTTCGCGCTCCAGCTGTTCGATCTCCGCCCTCAACGGACCGGTATCGTCTTTGGCTTCCCCCATCTACTACACTCCACGACACATTGTAGCCGAGGAGGTCCAGCCCTACCTGCACACAGCTCTTACAAACCGCGGGTCAGCGCCAGCACGGACTCCACGTGATGGGTCTGGGGAAACAGGTCGTGCAGGGTCCACGAGTGGACGGTGTAACCGGCGTTCTGCAGCGCTGCGCAGTCCCGGGCCTGGGTGACCGGATCGCAGCTGATGTAGACGACGGCCGCGGGATCCAGCGCGACGATCGCCGGGATCGAGTCCGCCGCCCCGCTCCGCGGGGGATCGAGGAGCAGCAGGTCCGTCGGCGCCTCACCCGTCAGCGGTCCCAGCTCCCCGCCGGCCCTGCCCGCGTGGAATCCACTGGCGGTCAATTCCTGGGCGGTCGCGGAAAAACGGGCGTCTTCGATGGCTCCCCGGGACAGCTCGATGCCCGCGCCGTGCAAACCGGCGGCGAGCAGGGGCAGGGTGAAGTTGCCGGCTCCACAGAACAGATCCACGAACCGGCCCTCTGCAGGCGAAAGCTCCAGCGCCAGGTCCCGCACCCGCGTCACCAGCCCGCGATTGGCGCCGGGGTTGGCCTGGACGAAGGCCAGCGGACCGGCGTGTAACCTCAGATCCCCGGTCAACTCCAGCGAGACGCGGGGCGGGCCGTGGAGCACCTCCCCGGCGGCCCAGACCGCTCCGCCGCCCGCCGCCAGGCCGGCCAGCGCCAGGGTCAGCCGCCGATCGGGCTGCGCACGCCGCCTCCGCCAGAAGAGGTGGACCGCCCACGGGGTGGAATCGTCGCCCGCCCGCAGCTCCGCCCCGGAGACCTGGCGACCGAATCCCGCCGTGTCGTCGGCCGCCGCCCGTCGCAGGGCCCCCAGCGCCCGGTTCACTCCCTCTTCGGCCACGGCGCAACGATCGATGGCCACCACCTTGTGGCTGCCCCGGGCGAAGAAGCCGATCTGTCCGGCCCGATCCACGTGGATGCGGATCCGTCCCCGGTAGCCGAGCTGGGTCGGCGAGGCGTCGACCACCTTGGGCGGAGAGGCCTCGAGCTTCCCGATGCGCCGGCCCGCCTCGGCCGCGATCCGGTGTTTCCAGTCCAGCTGGCTGGCGTACTCCAGCCCCATCCAGTCGCAGCCGCCGCAGCGGTCGGCCCAGGGGCAGGGCGGGGGCACCCGCTCCGGTGCGGGATCGACGATCTCCGTGACCGTGCCCTCGGCGACCCGGGCCCGCCGTCGCTGCAACCGGACCCGGACCCGCTCGCCAGGGAAGGCCCCGGCCACGAACAGGGGCGTCCCATCCTCCAGGCGAGCGAAGGCCCGCCCCCCTGCGACCAGGTCGCCAGCGACCACCTCGACGGTGCGCGGGTCGGGGGATGGAGGTCCGATCGGCTCGGGGGGTGTCAAGGCGTCCCTGTCGTCCGATCCCGCAGGACCGGCGCCCCGTGGACGTTGCCCGGCGAGGGACTGGGCCGGCCCAGATCTGCGGGGTCCATCCCCGGAGCGTGGGCGGCGACAAAACCCTCCAGCCGCACCGCCAACTCGGCCTCGGTGAGCTGGGGCCCGTCGGTGCCGATCAGCAGCACGTTGCCGTCGTTGGGCGTTTCGATCCGGTACACCGTGGGGAAGGCCTCGCGGAAGGTCCGCGCCATCGCAGCCACCGTGTTGTTCTCCTCGGCCACCATGTTGGCGACCACCACCGCCCCGGGGGCCAGCTTGGCACGCAGCTCGGCGTAATAGTCCAGGGTGGTCAGGTGGTAAGGCGCGTCGCCGGCTCCATACGCGTCCAGGAGTACCAGATCGTACTCCCCTGGGCTCTCCCGGACCCAGGCCCGGCCATCCATCACGTGGACCGGAAGGAGCAGGTCGAAGGGGAAGCCGAAGTACTGGAAGGCCACCGCCACCACCAGCGGATCGATCTCCACCGAGTCGATGCGCATCGCCGGGTAGATCCCGTGCCAGAACCGGGTGGTCGAACCTCCGCCGAGCCCGATCACGAGCGCCCGGTCGGGCGCATCGAGCAGCGCCATCCCGAATCCCGTCCGCGGGATGTACTCCAGCACCGGGATGTCCGGACGCGCCAGATCGAGCACGGTCTGGTCGTCGCCGGTCAGCGAGCCGAACCGCAAGAACCGCTGCCCCCCCTCGTCCACCACCACCACGCGCTCGAAGGGTGAGACCTCGTCGTACAGCAGGCCCGGGATCTCCTGGGCCGCGGCCGGGTAGGACTGGAGGGAGAGCAGGACGAGAAGCAGGGCTCGAAGCGGTCTTGGGGCTCGCATGGGCGCAGGATAGGCCAGCCCGCGGCCGACGCAAAGACTCAGGGGTCGAGCAGCACCACGGGCAGCCGCCGCTCGATCACCGCCTCCTCGGGGCTCACCCGCACCCGGTAGGCCAGGATCTCGACGCCTGCGGAGTGGGCCTCGCGCAAGGTCTCGCCGTAGGTCGGGTCGATGGTGTCGGCGGGTCGCACCTGCTCGGCGTCTCCCCGGGCGGTGTGGAAGACCAGCACCCCCCGTCCGCCCGTCGCCACCACCGCCATCAGCTCGCGGAGGTGGCGGGTGCCGCGGGTCGTGACTGCGTCGGGAAAACGCGCCACTCCGGGCTCGTCGTCCTGCAACAGGGTGACGTTCTTGACCTCCACGTAGGTGTCGGGCCGATCCGCGCCGGTCAGCAACAGGTCGATGCGGCTTCGTTCGCCGTAGGGCACCTCGGGCCGGATGGTGTCGTACCCCGCCAGCTCCGGGATCCAGCCGAGCTCGATCCCCTCGCGCACGACCCGGTTGGGCAGCACGGTGTTGACCAGCGCAGGCACCGACCCGTCCCCCGCGTACGCCACCTCCCAGGTCCATTTCAGCTTGCGCTTCGGGTTGTTCGCCGGCGAGACCAGCGCGCGGTTGCCGGGGATCGCCACGGTCTTCATCGATCCCGAGTTGGGGCAGTGCGCCGTCACCTCCCGCCCGTCGTCCAGGCGGACGTCGGCCAGGAATCGTTTGTAGCGGCGGATCAGGACACCCTGGACCAGCGGAGTGGCGAAACGCATGGATCCGGGGTAGCACGTCGCGCGGACACTCTCCACTCTCCCGCGCTGGTACACGGGCCCCCGAGGAGGGATCTCGAATGCAGCGACGCTACGCCTGGACCTTTTTCGTGACCCTGGCGCTCTGTGGCTGCCCGACCACCGAGAATCCCGGAGGAGACGACCCCGAGGACTGGGGTTGCGACACCGAGCAGATCGACCTCGGCACCGACGAGATTTCCTCGCTGGGGTACGCCCCGGCCGATGTCGTCGCGCTGGTCGAGGGGAGCTTCGCCGACGAGATCGTCTGGTGGGACGACACCCTCTCGGCCATCGAGCTGGAGTTCGAGTACCGGGGCGACGCCTGGGTCATCGAGAAGACCCCGTGGGGGATCGAGAACGGCCCCGACGACCTGCTGGACTGGTGTGTCTCGTCGTTGGTGATCGGGGTCGAACTGGCCGTGACCACCGCCGACGGCCGGCTCGACGTGGACATGGTGCACTCGGTGGCGTCGTCGTCTTCGACGAGGCCCCAGCTCCGGGCGTTCCCCACCGCCGGCCTCAACTCTCCGGACGGGGACGGCACCTTCGTGCTGGATCCCGAGGAGTGGGACGAGATCGGCACGGGTCTGTACGTGACCTTCGACGCCGGGGGAACCACCGGCGAGATCGACGAGTACGGCGCCAAGCTCGACGTTCAGGAGAACCCCATCGAGCAGACGTGGGAGACCGTGGCGACCTGGCCCCCTGCGGGGTAGGGGCTCGGTCTCGGCCTCGGCCTCGGCCTCGGCCTCGGCCCCCACGACTCCGTGTCGTTCGCCTCGACATCCACGACCAGCGTCTGCACCGGCGGGATCTGCTCGCCGCCAACCCTTGCAGACAGCCGCGATCCGCCCCTCGCTGTGCTATAGTCCGCCGCTACCTGGCGCGGTAGGTTGCCGCGCAGATGGGCGAGGCGATGGCGAGATACGAGTCGATCTGTGACGTGGTCGGACGGACACCGGTGGTCCGGCTGTCCTCCATCGGTGCGGACCTGCGCTGCAACCTGTGGGCGAAGTGCGAGTTCCTCAATCCGGGCGGCTCGCTCAAGGACCGCATCGGCGTGCGGATGCTGTTCGAGGCCGAGAAGAGTGGCCGTATCAAGCCCGGCGACACCCTGATCGAGCCCACCTCGGGCAACACCGGCATCGGACTGGCCCTGGCGGCGGCGGTGCGCGGCTACAAGATGATCATCACCCTGCCCGAGAAGATGAGCTTCGAGAAGCAGGTGGTCCTCGAGGCGCTGGGCGCCGAGATCGTCCGCACGCCGACGATGGCGGCCTGGGATTCGGACGAGAGCCACATCGGCGTGGCCAAGCGCCTCGAGCGCGAGCTGCCCAACGCCCACATCCTCGACCAGTACTCCAACGACGACAATCCGGACGCCCACTACCACGGCACCGCCGGCGAGATCCTCGAGGACTTCGGCACCGATCTTTCGATGGTCGTGATCGGTACCGGCACTGGCGGCACGGTGACCGGCGTGTCGCGACGCCTCAAGGAGTCGATCCCGGACATCACGGTCGTCGGCGCCGACCCCTACGGCTCGATCCTGCGGCCCGGCGACACGGACATCCACTCCTACGAGGTCGAGGGGGTCGGTTACGACTTCATCCCCGACGTGCTCGACCGGCCGGTGGTCGATCGCTGGATCAAGACCGCCGATCCCGAGTCCTTCCGCATGGCCCGCCGCCTGATCCAGGAGGAGGGGTTGCTGGCGGGCGGTTCGTCGGGCGCCGCGGTCTGGGCGGCGACCCAGGCCGCCGCCGAACTCGACGAGGGGCAGAACTGCGTGGTGGTGCTGGCCGACGGCATCCGCAACTACATGACCAAGTTCCTCCGCGACGATTGGATGCAAGAACGGGGCTACTTGAACGAGGATTGACGATGAAGTTCGATACCAAGGTCGTGCGAGCCGGCATCGAGCCGGATCCGGGCACCGGGGCCATCGTGCCCCCCATCTTCCAGTCCGCCACCTTCGTGTTACCCGAGGTAGGGGTGGACACGGGCTTCGACTACACCCGGTCGACCAACCCATCGCGCCATGTGCTCGAGCAGAACCTCGCCGCGCTGGAGAACGGCAATCGTGGGGCTGCGTTCTCGTCGGGTATGTCCGCGGTGGACGCGGTGCTGCGCTACTTCTCGGCGGGCGACCACGTGGTGAGCAGCGATGACGTCTACGGCGGTGTGTCGCGGCTGTTCAACAAGATCCTGACCCGCTTCGGGATGGAGTTCACCTTCGTCAACTCGTCGGACCCGGACGCGGTCAGGGCGGCGATGCGGCCCAACACCAAGCTGTTGTGGGTCGAGACGCCCACCAACCCGCTGCTCAAGGTCACCGATCTCTCGGCCATGTCCGAGATCGCCAGGGCCCACGGCTGCCTGTTCGGCGTCGACACCACCTTCGCCACGCCCGCGCTGCTGCAGCCCTTCGACTTCGGCGCCGACATCGTGATGCACTCGACCACCAAGTACATCAGCGGCCACAACCAGATCATCGGCGGCGCGGTGGTCACCCGCGACGAGGAGCTGGGCGAGCACTTCCACTACATGCAGAAGTCCATCGGAGCGGTGCCGAGTCCCTTCGACTGCTGGCTGACCCTGATGGGGATCAAGACCTTGTCCCTGCGGATGGAGCGCCACAGCGCCAACGCCATGCGGGTCGCCGAGTTCCTCGAGGCCCACGACAAGGTGGAACGCGTCAGCTACCCCGGGCTGCCGAGCCACCCGGGGCACGCCATCGCCGCGCGCCAGATGAAGGCGTTCTCCGGGATGGTCTCCTTCGAGATCGAGGGCGGCAGCCCGGCGGCCGTCGCGTTGCTCAACGGCGTCGAGCTCGCGCGGCTGGCCGAGAGCCTGGGCGCGGTCGAGACGATGATCACCCACCCGGCGACCATGACCCATGCCGAGGTGCCCGAGCAGGATCGATACGCCCGCGGGCTGTCCGACGGGCTGGTCCGGCTGTCGGTGGGCATCGAGGACGTGGAGGACATCATCACCGACCTGGAGCAGGCGCTCCACAACTGCTGACCCCAGGGGCGCCGCCCCGCCACCGGGGCACCGCCCGCCGCGAGAGGGGCACGCCCCATGCCCACCCCGGTCCGATTCCTCAGCACCAACGGCCAGGTCGAGGGCTACGGCCTGGGCCGGGCCCTGCTCGCCGGCATGGCCCCGGACCGCGGCCTGTTCATGCCCGAGCGGATCCCCACCTTCGGCGACGGCGAGTTGGCCGCCCTGGTCGGCAAGCGCTACCCGGAGGTCGCCTTCCACGTACTCTCCCGCTTCGCAGCCGGGGAGTTCGGCGACGACGAGCTTCGCGCCGTCTGCGAGGACGCCTACGACTTCGCGGTGCCGGTCGAGCGCATCGTCGACGCCCACCACGTGCTGCGACTGGACCTGGGACCGACCGCGTCGTTCAAGGACTTCGCCGCGCGGATGATGGGGCGGCTGCTGGGCCGTCTGGTCCGCCGCCAGGGCGGATCGCTGGTGATCCTGACGGCCACCTCGGGGGACACGGGCAGCGCGGTGGCCCAGGCGTTCCACGGGGTGCCGGGCATCTCGATGGTGGTGCTGTTCCCCATCGACGAGGTCTCGGACCGTCAGCGCAAGCAGATGACCACCGTCGGCGGCAACGTGACCACCTACGCCGTCGACGGCAAGTTCGACGATTGCCAGGCGATGGTCAAGAGGGCGTTCTCCGACCCGGACATGGGCCACATCCCCCTGTCGTCGGCCAACTCGATCAACATCGGCCGGCTGCTGCCGCAATCGGTGTACTACACCTACGCCTACCTTCAACTGGCCGACGTCGCCGCTCGCCAGCCGGTCACCTTCGCGGTGCCCTGCGGCAACTTCGGCAACCTGATGGGCGGGCTGCTGGCGCGAGAGATGGGCCTGCCGGTCGAACGCTTCGTGGTGGCCACCAACGCCAACGATGTGGTGCCGATCTTCTTCGACACCAGCCGCTACGACAAGATCGAGCCTTCCAGGATCTGCATCTCCAACGCGATGAACGTCGGCCACCCCTCCAACCTCGCCCGGCTGGTGCACCTCTACGGCGGCCACCTGGACGAGATGGGCGTGCTGCACCGGGTGCCGGACATGGAGGCGATCCGCCGGGACCTGTGGGCCGTCTCGGTGGACGACGCCGAGACCCGCAGGACCATCGCCGACGCCTGGAACGACCACAGGGCGATGCTGGAGCCCCACGGAGCGGTGGGCTGGGCCGGGCTGATCCGCTACCGCGACTCGGGCGAGCTGGCGGCGGACGACCTTGCCGTCAGCCTGGAGACGGCACATCCCGCCAAGTTCCCGGACGAGCTGCTCACCCAGATCGGCGTCGATCCCGTGCTACCTCCGTCCCTCGCCGGGCTGGGGGTCCTGCCCGAGACCTACGGCAACCTGGCCGTGGACTATCCTGCCTTTCGCAACGAGCTGCTGCGCCTGTTCGGATAGCCTGGAGTCCCCATGACCGACCCCGTCAAGTACGTGATCCTGCTGGTGGACGGCTCCGCCGACTTCCCCGTCGAACGGATGGGTGGGCTGACACCGCTGGCCGTCGCGAGAAAACCGCGGATCGACGCGCTGGCGGCAGCCGGGCGCTGCGGGACGCTGGCGACCGTGCCTGCGGGTATGACGCCGGACAGCGCCGTGGCCAACCTGGCCGTGCTGGGCTACGACCCCCAGACCAGCTACCAGGGGCGGGGCGTGCTGGAGGCGGCCAGCCTGGGGGTCGAGCTGGGCGACCGCGACGTGGCCATGCGCTGCAACCTGATCGGTATCGCGGACGAGGCCATCGCCGACCACTCGGCGGGGCACATCTCGACTGCCGAGGCGCGGGAGCTGTTCGAGATGCTCGACGCCGAGCTGGGCGGGGAGGGTGTCGAGTTCCACCGGGGGGTCAGCTACCGCCACTTGCTGGTGCTGCGGGGCGGTCGTTTCTCGCCCGAGCTGCACTGCTGGCCGCCCCACGACCACGTGGGTCGTTCGCTGGCCGAGTCGCGGATCACGGCCACCGATCCGGCGGCCGAGGAGACCGCGGCGCTGCTCGACCGGTTGGTAGAGGCCTCGCGACCGCTGCTCGCAGCCCACCCGGTCAACGTCGCCCGTCGCGAGGCCGGCAAACGTGAAGCCGGCATCATCTGGCCCTGGGCTCCGGGGCGCAGGCCGACCATGTCCACCCTTGAGGAACGCTTCGGCATCCGCGGCGCGGTGATCTCGGCGGTGGACCTGATCCACGGACTGGGCTGCCATGCCGGGATGACCTCGATGGAGGTCGAGGGGGCCACCGGCCTGTTCGACACCAACTACGAGGGCAAGGCCCGCGCCGCGCTGTACGCCCTGGAGAACCACGATCTGGTCTACGTCCACGTCGAGGGACCCGACGAGGCGGGCCACGCCCGCGACCTGGGGCTGAAGATCCACTGCATCGAGTCCATCGACCGCCGGTTGCTGGCACCCCTGCTCGACGGGCTCGCGCAGCGTGGCGTCGACCCGGTCGTCGCCGTGCTGCCCGACCACCTGACCCCAGTGGAACGGGGGAACCACGTGGGTGATCCCGTACCCGTGCTGATCCGCGATCCGGCGCACCCGGCCGACGGAGTCCAGCGCTTCGACGAGCGATCGGTCCGGGGCGGCGATCTGGGCCAGATGGTGGTCGTCGACTTCATCGAGACCCTGCTGTGGCGCCAGCGCTGACCTCGCACGGAATGCGCCTGCGGCGTACTCTGTAGGGAGTCCGGGAGGCGCGCATGTATCTGGCCTGTTCCGCGTGCAAGCTGCAGTACGACGTTTCGAGCTACAACGAGGGCACCCGCGTCCGCTGCAAGTGCGGCGAGGTGCTCACCGTGCCCAGCCAGCAGGTCAAGTCGATCTGCTGCGCCACCTGCGGTGCGTCGGTGCCCACCAACTCAACCCAGTGTCCCTACTGCAAGGGTGCGGTGCGCCGGGCGGTCTGCCCCAGCTGCTTCCGCGGGCTGCGGGAGGACGCCAAGTTCTGTGACAGCTGCGGCGAGGCGATCCGGCCCCAGCTGATCAAGCCCCCCGAGGCCACCGATCGCGACTGTCCCCGCTGCGAGGGCTCGCTGTTCCACGTGCAGATGGAGGGCTACGCCGTCGACCAATGTGGCGGCTGCGCCGGGCTCTGGATCGACGCCCCGACGGTCGAGGCGATCATGCGCGACTCGCCCAAGGCGGTCGAGACCGGGATCGCGCCGGACCTGGCCACTGGCAGCAGCGACCAGGCGGCGATCCTCACCGGCGAGTTCAAGGGCCGCGCCTACGTGCCCTGCCCCCACTGCAGCAAGATCATGACGCCCCAGAACTACGCCCGCTACTCGGGGATCATCGTCGACGTCTGCAAGGACCACGGCATCTGGTTCGACGCTGGCGAGCTCAACCGGATCCTGGAGTTCGTCGCCCGGGGCGGCCTGGTCAAGGCCCGCGTCAAGGAGGCCGAGCGCGCCAAGGACGACGCCCGCGCCGCCCGGATCGACGCCCAGACCGCGTCCATCCAGTCCCGCGCCACCGCCCACACCGCCACCGGCTACCCGATGCAGAGCACGCCGGGGCAGGGGCTGTTCCTGGAGGCGGTGGTCGAGGGGCTGTTCGGGTTGTTCAAGAAATAGGTCCGGTTCCGAGTCCGAGCCCGAGTCCGAGTCCGAGCCGGTGTGCCGGACCACCGAGTCCGAGTCCGAGTCCGAGACCGAATCCGAGTCCGAGTGTCGATCTGCCTCCCAGGCCGGGTGCCACGGCCAGCTGGTCTGGCCGTGCTACTCCCGAGCATCGAGTCCATCCCGGCGGCTCTTCCGACCCGGTGGTGAAGGCCCGAACCACGGGACCCACCACCCGGATGGTATCCTCGAGATGCCACGTGGGGAGGTGGGACCATGCTGAGTCCTGACTATTCGGCGGCCGCCGTCTCCCTGCTACTCCTGTGCCTCGGTTGTCCGGGTGGCGACGACGACACGACGGCAGGCGACGACGACACCTCGGCCGGAGACGATGACAGCGGGCCCGTGACCTGTCCCGGGCACTTCACCATCTCGGACGAGAGTGATCTGGCGGCCATCTATCCCCGCGAGAACATCACGGGCGATCTCGTGTTTGACTTCCTGGGCTGGCTCACCACCATCGACCTGCCGCTGCTGACGACCGTGGGCGGTGACGTGACCATCGAGAACAACATCGCCCTTGGCAGCGTCGACCTGTCCGTGGAGGCCAACGGTGCCCTCCCCAGCCTCGACGAGCTGACCGCCCTCGTCAGCGTGGATGGCGACGTCTCGCTCAACGGAAACGGGGCGTTGACCAGTCTGGCGGGACTGGGCGGCCTCGAATCGATCGGCGACTCCCTGTTGGTGTGTTCAAATCCCATCCTCACCGATCTCGACGTCCTGATGAGCCTGACCAGCGTGGATGGCGACGTCTCGCTCTACGGAAACGCTGCGTTGACCAGTCTGGCGGGACTGAGCGGCCTCGAATCGATCGGCGACTCCCTTTCGGTGTCTTCCAACCCCATCCTCACCGATCTCGGCGGCCTGATGAGCCTGACCAGCGTAGATGGTGTGACCGTCACGAACAACGCCACTCTTGCCACCCTCGACGGCCTGCCCGACCTCCAGTCACTGGCCCACAGCCTGGTCGTCGAGAGTAATCCCTCGCTGACCAGCCTCGGGAACGTCGCCAGCCTCACGAGCGTGACCGGCGACCTGGTGATCCGGTACAACTCCTCCCTCGTCGATCTCGCCGCCCTCGCCATCCTGGACTCGGTCAACGGCCACCTGGACATCACCGACAATGCTGCCCTGGCCACGTTCGCCGGCCTGGAGAACCTCCACTCCGTGGGCGCCGACCTGACCCTCACCGACAACGCGACCCTGGGCTCCCTCGCCGGCCTCGTCGGCCTGCTGGCTGTCGACGAGGACGTCCGCATCATCGGCAACGACTGCCTGAGCCAGGTCGAGGCCGAGGCCATCGTCGCGGCCCTGTACGTGGGCGGCAACGCCGACCTGTACGACAACAACGGCCCCTGCCCGTAGGTCCCGAACTCCGCGGTGCCCCGGTCAGCTGGTCCGGCCGTGTTCCTCGGAGCACCGGGGCAGCACGGCGTGGCAAGCACGCCGTGGCACCCAACCCCTGGAGGTGGTCACGGTCTCGGCCTCGTTGGTCCGGCACACCGGCTCGGCCTCGGACCTTGATCCAGTCGACGTGCCCATGGGCAACTCGTTGCCCGTGGGAGCCTGGTAGCTCCACGGCGCTCGGTCTCGGCCTCGGTCCCGGTCTCGGTCTGGTACCGTCGTCCCCGTGACCACGCCGCCGATCCCGTTGCGCTCCAGGCTGTCCGGCGAACGCGCTGTGACCGACTGGCGTTCCCTGTGCCCCCACCAAGACCGGCAGGCGCTCTACCTGGTGTCGGACGACCTCGACCTGCTCGATGCGGCCGAGGCCGTGGCGACCGACGACACCGCGCGGGTCTCGGAGTGGCTGGTGCGCGGACTGCTGTCCAGGCCCCGGGAGGACCGGGTGGCCGCGTGGACCGATGATCCGGACACCACCTTCGAGTTCCTGATCGTCCAGCCCTACGTCCTGGCGGTCGAGATCGGTGTGGCCGGGAACGCCGGCGCCGACTGAACCCGCTCCCCGCATCCCGACGCAGTTTCTTTTTCCGGCTCCTCCGGATCCACGATGGATGGCGAGATATCTCCGCCAGAAGTTTCGGTTGAGTGTACGAACACGTGTTCGTACTGCTCGGGCTGCCCGGTGGCCCCCCTCCCTCATTCCCCCCCTTTTTTTCTCTCGTAGGAGGTGTGGGTGGGTGGGGCGCAGCACCAGCCATCCAAGGGGCTGGGGAGCCTCTGGGCGGGCTTGGGGGATCGAACGACCCGAGAAGGGGCCCGATAACCATCTCCCGCTCAACGTCCGGAATACGGACATTGAGCGGGAGATGGTCGACCATCTGTGGCTGGATGTCCGTATTCCGGACGTTGGAGTGGAGATGGTCCGGGACCGGGCGTCACGAACACGTGTTCGTGACCGGGGAGGGGGAGATCGTCGAAGGGCTGGGCCGCCGGGGCGCGCACCTCCGCGACTGTAACGGGAACCACGCGGCAGCGCGAGACACCTCTCTCCGCTCTCTTCGAGCGCCGAGTCCGGCCTCGGGCTCACCACATCAAGGCGTCCATCATCGGCGAGTCGTCCAGGTAGACCAGCGCGGTGTACTGCTGCAGCGGCACGATGAACTCGATGTACCAGGCCGACATCGAGCCGAACTCGTAGATCACGTCCTGTTCGAAGAACTCCGTGGCCTCCAGGTCCACCAGCAGCAGGTCACGCTCCAGGCCGTGGAGCATGACCTGGACGTTGTCCTCGGCCGTGGGCGGGTCCAGCGGTCCGACGCCGACCTGGTCGGGCCAGTTGGTGGAGATCTGGTAGGCGGCCAGCCCGATCGCCCGGTAGTCGTCGCCCATCTCCTGACGCAGCAGCGTGCCCATGCTCGTGGTGAACGGCAGCGAACCCTGGGCCACCTCGTCGTGCGCCTGGCTGATGTGCCAGTTGTGAGCCCAGATCACCGCTTTCTGGCCCGGATGCCTTTGCTCCATCATCGCCTGGAACACGGCCGCCATGCCCACGTCGCGCGCGGCGTTGGCCGCGGCCACGTCGTTCTCGAACGCGTTCTGGAAGACCGCCTCGTCGTAGGAGCGCAGGCTATCGACCGACATCCGGGCCCAGGCCAGGTCGCTCGGCGAGGAGAGGGAGAGGATGTCGGCCTCGTTGGCCGTGTACGCCGCCAGCACCGCATCCAGGCCCTCGTTGCAGGCGGCGTGGCTCTCCTCGTCGATGTCCCGGGCGTTCGGATCGGCGTCGTACTCGGCCTCCGACGCGTAGGTCGCGCCGTTGCACTGGGCGATCCCGCCGTTCAGTTCGTCCATCTGGGCCGGCAGGACCAGCTGGTTGAACGCCATGAGGTAGAGCCCGTCGTCCCACGGCTGCTGGGTGTCGAACCCGAAGAACGCCACCGGATCGTCCGGGTTGTCCTCGTTGTACGCCCGCAGCCAGGTCACCAGGTCGAGCACGCTCTGGCTGGCCCATACGGGGAACAGGCCCTCGGTCACCGCGGTGGTCGCGTCGCCCTGTCCGCCGCTGACGTACCCCGCGACCGTCTCGGCCATCGTCCGCGGGGATTCGAAGGCGACCACCCGGAATCCCTGCACCTCCACCAGCTGGCGGATCAGCCGGTGTTTGGCCTGGTAGAACCCGCCGGACGTGTGCACGGCCTCGCCCAGCGCGACGACGGTGGCGTCGTCCACGATGTCGGCCAGCGGAGCCAGATCTCCCTAGGGCAGCTCCGCGTCCAGCCCGTCCAGCCCGTAGATATCCGCCGGAAGGTCGTCGTCCGTCGTGTCGTCGTCATCGGCGCTGTCGTCGTCGCCCGTGGCGTCGTCGTCCCCGGTGTCGTCGTCGTCCCCTGGACAGCCGTGCAGCATCGCCGCCAGCAGCGTGATGCAGATGAACGGGCGGCTCGCGGATCCCGGGCGGAAGCTCGCAGCCATGGTGGGTCCTCCTTCTCCAGGTGGAAGGTTACCCTGCGACGGCCGTCAGCCGGGTTCTTTTTCCGTTCCGGTCTGCTCGCGTGTCCCTATCCGTAGGAGCGCAACCGCTGGCCAGCATCCGCGACTCCGCCAACTCGGGGCACGCAACCTCTGGGGCATGAGGAGAACATCGATGAGCGATATTGACGGTTTCTGGAATTCACACGAGTGCCGGGACGCGACCCGGACGACCCGTACGAACAACGGCGGAGCGCTGGCCTTCGCGGCAACGATGGCGCTGGCCCTGGTGGCCGGTCTGCTGCCCGTTGACCGGGCGCTGGCCTGCGAAGGCGAGACGTCGATCGAGGTCCTCGAACCGATGGACGGCGCCACCTTCCACGAGGGAGACGAGCTGGCCTTCGCCGTCTCCGGCCAGGTGGTCAACGAGCGGTCCAGCGGCCAGCAGTACTTCGTGGTCCTGCGCATCCGCGACGGGGCGAACAACGACGTGATGGTCGAGATCATCGACCTCGGTGAGCTGGACCACTGCCAGGTCGTCGACCTCTCGACCTACGAGGTGTTCACCACCCGCCTGTTCGGCGTCGGCGACTGGACCTTCATCGGAGCGGTCGGCCCGCACTGGAAGCTGGCCCCCGATGAGTCGGATCGGGCCGACATCGAGATCCTGCCCGACAACGGCGGACCCTACCTGACCTACCCGCGGCTCTAGCGATAGTCCCACCCTCGCCCTCGCCCTCCCCCTCCGCATCCACTTCGCCCCCCACTCCGCCCCCGAACCATCTCGCGAAAAACGTCCGAAAAATGGACATTCTCGAGACAGATGGTGACCATCTACGCGCTGTCGTCCGAAATACGGACGTTTTGAGGCAGATGGTTCCCGGCTCCGCACCCGGCCTTCTCATCGCCCCGCAGCTTGGGTGGCAGGGGCAGCTCGCTGCCCCTGGGGACTCGGTCTCGGACTCGATCTCGGCCTCGGATCCGGCCTCGGCCTCGGTTTTTGAGTATCCTTCCTGCCGATGATCCGACTGGACCAGGTGACGATGCGCTACGGGGCCACGCTGGCCCTCGACCGGGCGTCGTTCTCCCTGGAGCGTGGCGAGATCGTGGGGCTGCTGGGGCCCAACGGGGCGGGGAAGACCACGTCGATGCGGATCCTGACCACCTATCTGACGCCCCAGGTGGGGCGGGCGGAGGTGGCGGGGATCGACGTGTTTGCCGATCCGATCGCGGTGCGGCGGAAGGTCGGTTATCTGCCCGAGGTGGCGCCGCTGTATCCGGACATGCAGGTGGCGGACTACCTGCGGTTCGTGTGGCGGGCGCGGGAGGTCACCGACCGGTCGCGCATCGACTGGGTGGTGGACGCCTGCGGGCTCGACGGCGTGTATCGGAAGCACGTGCGGGAGCTGTCGCGGGGCTACCGGCAGCGGGTGGGGCTGGCCCAGGCGTTGATCCACGACCCCGAGGTGCTGGTGCTCGACGAGCCCACCGCGGGGTTGGATCCCTTCCAGGTCCGGGTGATCCGGGAGCTGATCGGGCGGCTGGCGGGGGAGAAGACGATCCTGCTGTCGACCCACGTGCTGGGGGAGGCCGAGGCGATCACGGACCGGGCGATCGTGATCCACCGGGGCGGGATCGTGGCCGACGGGCGGATCTCCGAGCTGGAGGCGCGGGCGCGGGATGCGGACCGGGTGCGGCTGGAGGTGGACGGCGAGGCGGACTCGATCCGGGACGAACTGTCCGGACTCGAGGGTGTCACGGACGTCTCGGCCGAGGCCGCGGGCGAGGGACGGGTCGCATGCCTCGTCGAGGGCGCGGCGGGATCCGGGTTGCGAGACGCCGTGGCGGCGCTGGCCGCCGAGCGCCGCTGGACCGTCCGCGAACTGCGGGACGAGCGCTTCACCCTCGAACAGACCTTCATCGCCCTGACCCGCGGCCCGGAGGGCGGCCGGTGAGGGGGCTGTGGACCATCGCGGGCCGCGAGCTGCGGGCCTACGTGGACGCTCCGGTGGGGGCGGTCTTCCTCAGCGTCTTCGCGGCCATCACCTGCGCCTTGTTCTCCGGCAGCTTCTTCCTGGCCGAGCGGGCCGACCTGCGGGCCCTGTTCGGGCTGTTGCCACAGATCATGGTGGTCTTCGTGCCGGCGATCACCATGCGGCTGTGGGCCGAGGACCACCGCCAGGGGACCAGCGAGCTGCTGCTCACCCTGCCGATCCCGGCCTGGCAGGTGGTGGCGGGCAAGTTTGTCGCCGCCCAGGTCTTCCTGACCCTGGCGCTGGCCACGACCCTGCCGGCGGTGGTGTCGGTGGCGCTGCTGGGGGACCTGGATCCGGGCCCGGTGGTGGGCGGCTACCTGGGTGCCCTGGTGATGGGCGGGCTGTACATCGGCCTGGGGCTGTTCGCCAGCGGACTGGTGCGGGACCAGGTGGTGGCCTTCATCTTCGCCTTCGTGCTGTCGTTCGCCCTGTACCTGCTGGGCACCGACCTGGTGGCCCTTCAGCTGGACGCCTGGACCGGGGATGCGGGCACCTTCCTGCGCCGGTACGTGGGGCTGGCCGGACGCTTCGCCGCCATCGAGCGCGGGGTGGTCGATCTTCGGGACCTGCTGTACTTCGCCGTCGGCACCGGGCTGTCCCTGGCCCTCAATACCCTGTGGATCCGGGTGCGGATGCAGCCGCGGGCGCGGCGATCGATGGCCACGGGGCTGGCCCTGCTGACGCCGATCTGGCTGCTCTCGATGATGGTGCTCGAGCCCCTCGAGCTGGGCCGGTTCGATCTGACGGAGGACCGGCTGTACACGGTGTCGGAGGCCACCCGCGGTCTGCTGCGCGACCTGGATGCGCCGTTGAAAGCCACCCTGTACGTGTCGCCCGACGACCGGATGCCCGCCGGGATGAAGTCGGTCCGCCGGGACGTGGAGGACCTGCTCGACGAGCTGCGGCGGGCCTCGGGGGGGCGGCTCAGTCACCAGGTGGTGGTGATCGATCCGGCCGCGCTGCGGGCCGAGGAGCAGGAGGCGCGGCCGGCGGTCGGCGCGGAAGAAGCCGAGGCGGAGGAGAACCCCCTCACCGAGGAGGAGGAGCTCGCCGAGCGGCTGCTCAAGGACGGGGTGCGGCCGTTCGAGGTCAGGAGCGTGGAGGCCGACGGCTTTGGCGTGACCCGGGTCTACAGCGCCCTGACCCTGGCCTACAAGGACCGGCCGGAGCAGGTGGTGCCGAGGATCAAGCCGGCGCTGATCCCGGTGCTCGAGTACGAGCTGATGATGCGGATCGACCGGCTGCTGCGGATCAGCAAGCCCAGGGTCGCGCTGGTGGCGCCCGTGGAGCGCCAGCCGGTGGAGCCCTCCCTGGCCAAGGTCTACCGGGACATGGGCAAGCCGGTGCCCGATCGCCGCACGGACCACTTCTCGATCCTGGGCAAGGCGCTCAAGCGGCTGGAGTACGAGGTCCACCGGCTGGAGCGCTTCGGCGAAGACCGGCCCCTGCCCGACGACGTGGACCTGATCATCGTGCCCGCCCCCGACGGCTGGACCCCGCGCCAGGTCTACGAGCTCAACGCCGCCCTGCGCAGGGGCCAGTCCGTGTTGCTGGCCACCCAGCGCTACACCTTCGACTACAAGCCCTATCGGGGGCAGTACAAGGTCAGCGCCGTGCCCACCGGGACCGGCGTCGACCCGCTGCTGGAGGCGGCAGGCCTGACCCTGTCCAGCGATTGGCTGATGGACCGCAGCAGCGAGGCGATCACCGTGGTCGGCACCGCGATGATGGCCCAGCGGGCCCAGCGGCCGGCGCCCCTGGAGATGGACACCCACGTGCTGGTACCCGACACCGGGATGAACGCCGACGTGGCCACCACTGCGCGCCTGGGCCGGATGCTGATGCCCTGGACCAGCGCGCTGGCCGTCGACGAGGGGGCCGCCGCAGCGGCCGGGTTGACGGTCACACCCCTGCTGTGGTCGAGCGCGGAGAGCTGGCAGGTCCCCGCCCACCCGGGCAACCTCAAGGGCCCGGACGTCCAGCCCCCCGAGACCTTCGCTGGGCCCTATCCGCTGGCGGTGATGGTCGAAGGGGTGTTCCCCGACGCGTTCGCAGACGGGCCGATCCCCGGCTGGCTCCCGGGCGAGGTGGGCGAGCCGCTGCCGTCGATGGACGACGACGAGCCCGTCCCGGCGCGGATGCTGGTGGTGGCCTGCGACCAGCTCCTGCGCGACCGCTTCATCCGCGCGGCCGACAACGGCCGGTTTGCGCTCAACGCCATCGACGCCCTGGCCCTGGGTGACGCCCTGGTGAGCATCCGCGGCAAACAACCCGTGGATCGCCGCATCCACCGTGTCTCCGGGTCGACCCGAACCGCCCACCGGGTGGGGGTGGTGGGCGGAGTTCCCCTGCTGATTGGGCTGCTGGCGCTGGTGCGGGCGCTGGCGATCCGCCGGGGCAAGGCCCGTCATCAGTCCCGCATCGCCGGCGACGGGGGAGCATCGTGAGCCGCCGCCAGATCGTCGGCTGCTTGCTGATCATCGCCGGGCTCGCTGCGGTGGCCGCCTGGCAGCGGCGTCCGTCGGACGTTGGCGCCCGGGGACCGGAGATCCTGGTCCCCGAGGGTACGTTGACGCTGGCGGAGGTGGGACGGATCGAGATCCGGCGCGAGGGCCGGGACGGCGAGTCCGTGGTGCTGACCCGCGCGGGGGACCGCTGGGTACTGCCAGAGCGCGACGACGCCCCTGCCAGCGCCGAGCACATCGAGCGGCTGGTCAGCGCGGTCGACGGACTGGTCGGCGAGGCCCGGGCCAGCGAGGCCGGCCTGCTGCCGGACTTCGAGCTGGCGGGAGATGGGGCCTTCGAGCTGGAATTCCAGGATGCGTCGGGGGCGCGTGTGCTGTGGCTCGGCGTGGGCAAACGCGGTCCGCGGGTGAACCGCAGCTTCGTGCGGCGCGAGGGGGACGACCGCGCTTGGCTCGGCCACGCGTCGATCCACGGCGCCCTCGGAATCCACGGCCATGGCGACCGTCCCTTCGATCCCGACTTCTTCCTCGACCTCCACCTGCTGGGGGTGGAGGCGGAGCAGGTGACCGCGATCCTCGTCGAGGGCGGGGCACCCTGGGCCGTTACCCGCGACGGCGGCGGTAGCCCCTGGCGCTGGACCGCCGGGGGCGGGGACGCGGCTCCGGACGAGCGCCAGGCCACCGGCCGGGCTCACTCGGCGGCGCGGGCGCGGGCCACCGGGCTGGTCGGCCTGAGGCCCCCCGAGCAGGTGGGCCTGGCGCCGCCGTTCGCTCGCTTCACGGTGCTCCACGGGGGCGAGACCGCTGCCCTGCGCATCGGCGACTCCGTCCCGGCCGATCCGGAGGACGAGCACCCCCGGGAGGAGCGATACGTGGCCGTCGAAGGCAGCGAGCTGGTGTGGCGGATGTCCCAGGGGGTCGTCGACGCGTTGATCCGCCCCCTGGAGTAGCCCGGGGGGCCACCCAAGTGACCGGCCAGCAGTGGTAGGATGCGATTCGCCAGACAGAACGGCCGCGCGGACCATCGCCGCTCGAGAGGGGAAGCATGCCGACCTTCGTCATTCACGCGCTCAATCAGGAACCCAAGAAGGCCAGCTACTCGCAGACAGAGGTGAGCGTCGGTCGCGAGGCCGACAACGACCTGGCGCTGCCGGGCAAGACCGTGTCCCGCCACCACGCGACGTTCCTCCGGACCCCGGAGGGCTGGGTCGCCCGCTGCGTGTCCGAGACGAATCCCCTGGTGGTCGACGGGGCGATGACCCGCACCGAGGTGGAGGTCGTCGAGGGCAGCGAGGTGCTCGTCGGCGGTGACTACCTGCTGGTCTTTGTCGAGAACGAGAAGAACGCCGCGAACTACATGGGCGGCGAGAAGAAGTACTACACCCGGGTCGCCTGCGAACGCTGCGGCTGGGCGGGCCTGATGAGCGGCGTGCGCGCCCAGCCCGTCTGCCCGGGCTGCGGTAACACGGACCTGGCCCGCGGGGACGCATACGACCACACCAAGGAGGCGGACAAGGCCCAGGCCGGCGCCACCGCGTTCGTGGATCAACCAGGTCAAGGCGGCGATGGACCAGCTCAAGACCGCCAAGATGAGCCACATCGAGCGGTCCGACGGCAAGTCGGGCGGGGCGTCCCGCAAGGAGCTCACCGAACGGGACACGCTGGTGATCAGCAAGGGCACCACCACCGGGCTCAAGCTGTTCGGGATCGTGTTCGGCGAGGGCATCAAGATCTCGTGGAACGGCAAGAACTTCCTGGCCGAGTCCACGCTCTCCTTCCCCTCGATGAAGGTAAAGGCACCAAGGAATCCACGTGCCTGCTGAAGAACGGCGACCTGATCGAGGTCGGCTCCAACCGTTTCAAGTTCGTCACCGAATAGACCTGCGGTCGCGCCCGCCTGGCGGACCGGACCTTTCGCAGATCGCTTGCGGAGGGGCAATGCGTCACATCACACGAACCCTGGCCGTTCTCTGCGCGCTGACCCTGGCGACCACCGCGGCGGCCCGGCGCCCCGAGATCGTGATGGAGGGCGGCTTCTACACCCTGGACAAGCTCTGCTACATCAAGAAGAGCGGGGCGCCGAAGTACAAGTTCGCCGACCTCGTCGAGTGGACCGGCGGGGCCATCGATCGGTACGACGAGACGATCACCTACGATGGTGACTCGACCCTGACGACCGAGACCCAGTACAAGGTGACGCTGTCCGATGACGCCCTGCTCGACCGCTGGTACGTCGGCGGCATCGATCCGGCGATGGGCGACGAGCTGGAGCTGCGCCGGGCGGTCTTGCGGCGCCAGGGCAAGCCCGACGAGACGTACTCGCAGGCGGATCTGCGGGAGGAGGCCCTGGACCAGGGGTTCGACTACTTCAGCAGCTTCCGCCGCTACTACCTGGAGTTGCCCGAAGACGAGGCCGCCGGGACGCTGTCGGTCGAGATCGTGGTGACCACTCACAGCCACCCCGGCTTCGAGGGGTACGTCTCGCATATCGGGCCGCTACAGGTGGTCGGCTACACGGACACTCGCACGCTGACGTACCGCTACCCGGCGGATCGGCCGCTGTACTTCAAGCAGCGCGGCTTCACCATGGAAGCCCCGGCGGTGGAAGACGGCGAGATGGTCGAGGTCCGCTACGAGCTGCGCCATCTGCGCCCCAACGCGCACGAGCGCTGGTCCGCGCACCCGTGGTCCAACTACCCCGCGGTCCTGGCCAGCTCGCTGCCCGACTGGGCGGGATTCCACGGGCTGGCCGCTAGCGTCTACCAGGAACGCAGCGTGGCCGACGACGCCATCCGCGTAGAAGTGGCCCGGCTGACCGAGGGACTGAGCGATCCGCGGGCGCGGGCGGAGGCGATCTACCGGTTCGTTGCAGCCGACCTGCACTACCTGGGGATCTTCCTGGGCGAGTCGGGCTGGATCCCCCACGCCGCGGCCGACGTGTTCGCCCATCGCTACGGGGATTGCAAGGACCACTCCGTGTTGATGGTCACCATGCTCCGGGAGGCGGGGATCCCGGCCTGGCCGACGTTGATCCACTCAGGTCGCCCCGCCTTCGTCGATCCCGACCTGCCGATCCTGCTGGCCAACCACATGGTGGTCTACGCCGAGATCGACGGGGAGGGCCTGTTCCTGGACGGCACCTCCAACCCCTACCAGTTCGGCAATCCCTCCGACGGCATCCGCCATCGCACGGCCATCGTCCTCGGTGACGACGCGGTCCGGTTGATCGAGGTGCCCTCGGGCTCGGCTGCTGGCCGCTGGGAACGGGAGGAGATCGCGCTGCGATTGGACTCGGACGGGAGCCTGCGGGCGGATGTGACCCTGAGCTACGACGGCTTCCGCGCCGCGTGGTTGCGCGACCGGGTGCACAAGGAGACCGCCGCCGAGGTGGATCGGGAGGACGTGGAGTGGCTCTGCGGCGCCTACACGCTTCCCGAGGAGCTGGAGTGGCGCTACGAGCTGGGCGAAGGACCGGCGCCCGCGGTGCGGCGGGCTACCCTGCGCAGCGACGACCACGTCCGCCGTTCCGGCCCCGTGATGATCCTGGACCTGCCGTGGCTGGAACTGCCGGCGGCGATCAAGCCCCAGGTCCAGGCCCACGACTTCCAGGTGTTCGTCTCCCCTCTGACCTACGAGGCCCAGCTGACCCTGCAGCTCCCCGATGGATATCGGCTGGTCAACCCCCCCGAGGACCTGAACCGGACCTGGCCCGGCGGCAAGCTGCGCGTCGACGTGGAGGTGAACGGCAGCTCGGTGACCATCGAGGGCGAGGGCAGCTGGAACAACCAGCGGATCGCCCCGGCCGCCGCGGAGAGTTACGCCCAGTTCCGCACAGCCCTCCACGACGCCCTGCAGCACACGCTGGTGCTCGAGGAGGTGGCGCGATGACTGGCCGAACCCTGCTCGTGGCGTTTCTGTCGCTGGCCCTGATGCCCCTCTCGATCCGCGCCCAGGAGGTCGTGGACGACGGGGATCCGGCCGGGTCGCCACCGGTCGCGCCGCTCCCCGTCTGGGAGCGCTACCCGGACGACGACGTGGTGCTGATCTCCCGGGAGCTCGCCTACACCCTGGACGACGCGGGGGCCGTCTCGCTGCGTGTTTCGGTGGTCTACCAGGCGGCGTCGGAGAAGGGGCGGGAGTCGCTGCAGAGCCGGACCATCGAGTACAACGCGGCGCTGCAGCAGGTCGAGGTGGAGCGCGCCTGTAGCGTGGACGACGCGGGGGTGGAGCGCTGTACTCCCACCGATCGGATGGTGGAACAGCCCGAGGCTGGCGAGGACATCGTGGCCGGTCAGAACCAACCCATGCAGATCGTGGTGCCCTTCGAGGAGGTCCGGCTGGGCTCGCGCACGGAGCTGACCTACCGCCGCGACTACCCCACCCGCGAGGGACAGCGGCTGTTCTCGGCCATCCGAGGGCGTTCCAGCACCGGCCCTTGCGAACACGTGGCGGTCAGCGTCACCCACCCGGCGGGGCGCCCTGTCCACGCCAGCCTGGTCGGCGAGGCGGAGTATTCGCGGGTCGACGAGGGCGACGCAGTGACCCACCGCTGGTCTTTCGGCCCCCAGCCCTCACCGCCCACCGACAGCGATCGACCCAAGATGATGGAGCTCGGACCGGCCCTCTACCTGTCCGAGATCGCAGACTGGCAGGCCTTCACCGACTGGTACATGCCCTACGTCGAGGCCGCGGCGGAGCGTTATCGGACCGGCGCTGGCCGGGAGGTGATGGCCCTGGCCGAGCCACGGATGGCGCCCCTGGATCCCGCCCTCAAGCTCGGCTTCCTGATGGACGACCGGATGCCGGTCGCATCCGTCGACGTGTCGGTGGGCACCCTGCTTCCCGGGCCGCTGCAGACCGTCGTGCGCCAGGCTCCGACCCAGGTCGAGAAGTCCATCGCCCTGTGGGCCTTGCTGCGGGATGCGGGGATCGAGGGAGTGAACCTGGCGTTTGCGACCCGCCGCCGGGTGGGCGTGCCCGGTGATATCGCCTGCCCGCCGGCGTTCCAGGATCTGCTGGTCCACGTGGCCGGCCGCGGTGTGATCGACGGCGACACCCACGCCGACTTCATCGACACCGTGCCGAGCAGCATGCGCGGGGGCACCGTGGTGGTGCTGGACCCCGCCGGCCCGCGGGTCCTCTCCGGCGACGACCTGGATCCGCCCGGGGATCGGCCGGGGTGGCACAGGGATGGGCGGATCACGGTGTCGGGCGACGAGGTCCGGGTCGATGAGGAGCTGACGTTCAGCGGCTCCGCGGCGGCTGGGGCGCGGTCGTTCTGGCGTCGCAAGCAGGACGATCTGGAACTGGAAAAGGCCATTGATCGCCGGGCTAACCGCTGGTTGGCGGCCCGGCTGCGTAAGCCCCGGTCCGAGGAGGATTCCTCCCTGAGGGACGAGATTCACGACTGGACGAGGGCCCGGGACTACACAGGCGGAAAGGTCCGCGAGGTGGAGCTGTTCGACGCCTGGGATCCGGACGCCGAACTGACGATGCACCTGCGATACGCCCCCACGGAGACCTGCGTCGAGCACAGGAAGAGCGGGAGCTGCGCGGTGGGTCTGCTGATGCTCGAGCCAGTGGCCGATCTCCTGATGGTCCGCTTGCCGCTGACCGTCGAGGGGGTCTCCAGCCGCTGCGCGGCGGGCCGCCCCGAGCGGGACGCGCCGCTGGCGATCAGCGCGTGGAACTACAGTTACCGCTACGACTTCGTCGTGCCCGTCGGCTACGAGCTGGTTGGCGTTCCCGAGGACATTGCCATCGAGAGCGACCTGGCGTCTCTCTCCCTTTCCTTCCGCGAGGCAGAGATCCCACCCGTGCAGCCGGACGACGATGACAAGAAGGCCGACGACGACGAGGAGCCCGAGGAGCCGCGGCCAGGCGTCGTGGTCGAGGCCAGCTACCAGATCCACGTCCTGCGTGTCCCCGAAGACCGGTACCAGGAGTTCCGCCAGATCGCCGCGCGCCACGCCCTCGCATTCACCGACCCCATCGTGCTGAGGCGTACCTCGGCGCCCTGATCACGGCGCCATGTCGACGCGTTTTCCCACGATCTGACGTTTTTGGCAGAATTGTAAGATTCGTCCAGAATCGGCCTTGACCAGGATACCGAGTATCTGTACGGTTTGTGTCAGAACGTCCAGTATCCATCCTGCCCGAACCCCACGGGAGAACGATGTCCGACAGCGGCGATCTCCGGGACCCCGCGTCCCCTCCGCCCCCGGCCAGGGGCCGCCGGTCGGTGGTGTTCTGGTTGATCGTGTTGGTCGGGTTCGTCCTGCTCGGCGGCTTCGTGTTCCGTGTCGGCCAGGGGCTTGTCGAGCGGCTGCGGCCGCCGCCGGATCTGGAGATCCCGCCGACCCGGGTGGCGGCCATCGACCTGCAGCCGCGCCCCTTCGAGTTCACCGTCCCCATCGCGGGCACCCTGGCACCGGTGCATTCGGTGGACGTCTTCCCCAAGGTCGGCGGCAAGGTCGTGGCCGTGTACGCGGGGCTCGGCGACCGGGTGACCCAGGGCGACGCGCTGGCGTCGGTGGAGTCGACCGAGTACCAGCTCCAGGCCCGCCAGGCCGACGTCGGACTGGCGATGGCCGACCAGGCCGTGGAGATGGCCGAACGGGGCTTCGACCGGCTCAACAACGTCCGTGAGCGTTCCGAGTCCTTCGGGATCAGCGAACAGACCTTCGAGACGGCCCAGATCGAGGTCGAGGGCACCCGGACCCAGGCGGAACAGGCCCGGCTCCAGCGCCAGCTGGCCCACAAGATGGTGGACAACGCCACCATGCGCGCCCCGGTGACAGGGGTGATCTCCAAGGTCAACGCCCTGCTCGGGTCGATGGTGGGCAACGAGTACCCGGCGTTCCACATCGACGACACCAGCCAGCTGGTCGTCCGCTGCGAGGTGGGCGACCTGGACCTGCCCCAGCTGGCGGCGGGGCAATCGGTGCGGCTCTGGACGGACACCATGCCGGACGCGGTGCTGGCCGGCACGGTCGGGGCGGTGGCGCCGACGCTGGACGCCTGGACCCGCCGGGCCCCGGTGGAGATCGAGGTCCCCAACCCGGACGGCAAGGTCACGGGCAACCTGTTCGCCCGCGGCGAGATCGTGGTGGCCGAGGACCCGGAGGCGCTGGTGCTGCCCCTGGACGTGGTCCAGCGCAGCGTGGATTCGGCCTGGGTCCAGGTGGCCGCAGCGGGTGTGGTCCGCAAGCGTGCGATCCGCATCGTGGGTGAGTCCCGCGAGCAGGTGGCGGTCGCCGGGCTCGAGCCCGGCACGCTGGTGATCGTCCCCGGCGCGGAGCACCTGGCCGAGGGTGAGCCGGTCGAGGTCGTGGTCAGCGATCCCGACCGGGAGGGCACCGGGGCCGATGTGGCTCAGTGACGTAGCGATCCGCCGCCCCGTCCTGACGACGATGGTGGCCGTGATGATGATGGTCCTCGGCACGGTGGCCCTGTTCCGCCTGCCCGTGGACCTGTTCCCCGACGTCTCCCTGCCGATCCTGACCGTCATCGTGCCCTACCCGGGCGCCTCGCCGACCCAGGTCGAGGAGGAGGTGGTCAAGCCCCTCGAGGACGCCGTGGCGGGCATCGGCGGGCTCGACGACACCTACTCCATCTCCCGCGAATCGGTGGGGATCGTGGTGGCGGTGTTCGACATGTCCGCCGATCTGGCGGAGGTGTCCGACGAGATCCGGGACCGGGTCTACGCCCTGCGGTCGTTCTTCCCCGCGGGGGTGGACGATCCGATCTTCCGCCGCGTGGACCCCTCGGCATCGCCCGTGATGACCTTCGCCGTGTCGTCCGACCTGACCTCGCTGCAGACCCGCGAGCTGACCGAACGGCTGATCAAGCCGCGGATCGAACAGATCGACGGGGTCGGCGCGGTCGACATCTTCGGCGGCGAGCAGCGGGAGATCCAGGTCGAGCTGGACCTGCCCAAGATGGCGGAGCAGCGCATCCCGCTGATGCGGGTGATCCAGCAGGTGGGCTACGACACCGTGGACATCCCGGGCGGCCACATGAACGTGGGCGACGCCCGCATCGGGCTGCGCTCCCTGGGCCAGGTCGAGAGCCTGGACGAGTTGGGATCGATCGTGGTCCAGGGGTTTCCGGCGCCGATCTATCTGCGTGACATCGCGCAGATCGTGGACGGCCGGGTCGAGCAGACCACGGTGGCCAGGGTGGACGGGCGCCGGGCCGTGACCTTCGAGGTGATCAAGGAGAGCGGCGCCAACACCGTCGAGATCTGCAAGCGGGTGCACCGGGCCACCGAAAGGCTCGAGGAGGAGCTGCCCACCGGGGTGGCCATCGAGCCGGTGCTCGACACCTCGGTGATGGTCGCCGACATGCTCCACGAGATGCGGACCGCGCTGATCATCGGCGCGGCGATGGCCGTGCTGGTGGTGTTCCTGTTCATGGTGGACTGGCGGTCGACGCTGATCTCGGCGACCGCGCTGCCCACCTCGGTGATCGCCACCTTCTTCTTCATGTGGATCGCCGGCTTCTCGCTGAACCTGCTGACCCTGCTGGCCATGGCGCTGGCGGTGGGGATCCTCGTCGACGACGCGGTGGTCGTCCGCGAGGCGATCTACCGCCGCCTGGAGGCCGGCGAAGAGCCGGCCATCGCCGCCTCGCGGGGCACCAAGCAGGTCGCGCTTGCGGTGCTGGCCACCACCCTGAGCATCCTGGCGGTGTTCGTGCCCGTGGGCTTCGTGGGCGGGTTGGTCGGCCAGTTCTTCAAGGAGTTCGGCTACACCGTGGCCATCGCGGTGTCCGTGTCGCTGTTCATCGCGTTCACGGTCGACCCGATGCTGTCGGCGCGCATCAGCCGGGTGGTGCACGAGCACGAACGCAGCAAGCCCGCGCTGGCGCTGATCCACTTCTGGCGGCGGGTGGACGACCAGTACGGGCGGATGCTGGCGTTCTCGCTGCGCCACGGTCTGGCGGTGGTGGTGGGCTCGGTGGTGCTGCTCATCGGCAGCCTGTTGCTGACCAGCCTCATCGGCTGGGAGTTCATCCCGCGTTACGACCGCAACCAGTTCATCGTCGAGGTCAACCTGGCGCCGTCGACCGGCCTGCTGGCCGCCGAGCGGAAGGCGGAGGCCATCGAGGGTGTGCTGGGCGAGATCGCCGAGGTGGAGCACATCTACACCGTCGTCGGCCCGGACGGCGAGACCGACCGACTCGCGATGCGTGTGCTGACCAGCAAGAAGAGCGACCGGGATCGGTCGATCTACGATATCCAGGCCGAGGCCCGTGGGCGGCTGAAGGTCTTCCCCGGAATGAGCGTCACGGTGGAGGACGCCCCGATGCTCGAAGGCGCCCAGATGGGCAGCGCCATCGAGATCGAGATCCGGGGCGACGACATGGCTGCGCTCGAGGAGGTGGCCGAGATCCTGCGGCTGGAGCTGCGCCGGGTCCAGGGGGCGGTGGACATCCGGACCAGCCACCGGCCCGGTCGCCCCGAGCTGCAGCTGGACGTCGACCGGGACAAGTCGGCCATCGCCGGACTGTCGGTGGGCCAGGTGGGCATCGCCCTGCGGATGGCCGTGGCAGGGCAGGTGGTGGGCGCCTACCGGGAGGGGGACGAGAGCTACGACATCCGGATGCGGGCCCGGGACGAGGACCGCAGCCCCCGGGCGCTGCTGCCCAACCTGCTGCTGCTCAGCCCGCTGCCCCGGCTGGAAGATCCCCACGGCCTGGGCACGCCGGTGGCGCTGCAAGACGTCGCCCGGCTGGGATTCTCGTCCGCGCCGTCGACGGTGGAGCGCCACGATCGCCAGCGGTTCCTGAAGCTGGGCTGCGAGGTGACGGATCGTCCGCTGAGCGAGGTGCAGGCGGACATCCGCGAGATCATCGCCACCGTCCCCCGCGCCGACGGCGTCGAGGTGCTGATCAAGGGCGACGTGGAGGGGGCCCAGGACGCCCTGGGCAGCCTGCTGCTGGCTCTGGCCCTGTCCGTCGTGTGCATCTACGCGGTGCTGGCGAGCCAGTTCGAGAGCTTCGTACACCCGTTCACGATCATGTTGTCGTTGCCCCTGGCGGTGGTGGGCGCCTTCGTGACCCTGTTCCTGGTGGGCTGGCCCGTGGGGGTGCCGACCATGCTGGGCATCATCTTGCTGATGGGGCTGGTGACCAAGAACGCGATCCTGCTGGTGGACCGGGCCAACCAGCTGCGGGACGAGGGGGTGAGCATCGTCGACTCGATGCTGGCGGCGGGCCACATGCGCCTGCGGCCGATCCTGATGACCACGCTGGCGACGATCCTGGGCATGCTGCCGCCAGCGCTCTCCACCGGCTCGGGCAGCGAGATCCGTCAGCCCATGGCCCTACCGGTCATGGGCGGGTTGGTGGCCTCGACCCTGCTGACCCTGGTGGTCGTGCCCGTGGTCTACACGTGGGTCGAAGGCCTGCGCGAACGCTGGCGGCGAGGGGGTGCTGGATGAACACCGATCGAAGAGATGCCAAGGTGTCGGTGCTGCTGGACGCCGCCCGCGAGGTCGTGATGCGGTTCGGCTATCGCAAGACGACCCTGGAGGACATCGCCGACGCGGCGGGGGTCAGCCGGGCGACCCTGTACTACTACTTCCCCAACAAGGAGGAGGTCTTCAGGGCGCTCATCGAGCGGGAGATCAACGCATTCCAGCAGATATTGACCGATGCGGTCGATCCCGACGCACCGCCCGACGAACGGCTGATGGCGCTGGTGCGCACCCGCTACACCCACCTGCGCCGGATCAAGGCGCTGTACTCGGTGACCCACAACATCAGCCGCGAGCACCTGCCGATGGCGCTGCAGGCCCTGGGCGGACTGGAGGAGGCCGAGCGTGCGCTGGTGGCCGGACTGCTGGGGGAGGGGATCGCCTCCGGACGATTCCGGCCGGTGGACGTCGACCTGCTGGCTGCGGCGATCCTGGCCGCCCTGCGGGGGCTCGACGAGCAGTTCGTGTTCGAGGAGGCCGAGGCCCTCCCGGAGGGCGCCGAGACCCTCTTCCACACGTTGCTGCATGGGCTGCTTGCCTGATCCGGCGCCGGTCGCCCGCTTGCCCTTGGTCCGTCGAGCCGTTACCACTGAGGGCGAACACCCGCTGCGAAAGGCCCGCACCGTGCCCAGACCTCTGGCCCTGCTGACCGCGACCCTGCTGCTCGTCCAGGGCGCCCTGACCGGCTGCTCCGGCGCCCAGCGGGCGGCGACCCCGCCCGAGCCGGCAGCCCCGATCCAGCTGACGTTGGTCGGGATCAACGATTTCCACGGTGGACTGCTCGACCGTCCAGTGGGTGTGCCCATGGACTCGCCACGGGCCGGCGGGGCGGCCATGCTGTCGGCCTATGTCGGCGCGATCCGGGACGAGAATCCCGGCGGTGTCCTGCTGGTGGATGCCGGCGACATGTTGCAGGGGCCGCTGCTGTGTAACCACTTCGAGGGGGCGCCGGTTGCCGAGGTCTACAACCACCTGGGCGTGGCGGCGGCCGCGATCGGCAACCACGAGTTCGACTACGGTCCGCGGGGGCCCAAGGCCACGACGGGCCCCGATGACGAGCCCTTCGGCGCCCTGGACGCCTTCATCGAGGCGGTGGACTTTCCCCTGCTGGCGGCCAACATCAGCGCCGCCGAGTGGCCGATACCCACCGGAGTCGTCCCCCGGCACATGGTCGACATCCAGGGGGTCAGGGTGGGGCTGATCGGCATCTCCACCGAGACCACGCCGACCCAGACGCTGACAGCCAACGTCGCGGGCGTTCGCTTCGACCCCATCGCCCCGGCGGTGTCACGGGAGGTGGCGGCGTTGCGCGCCGCGGGCGCCGAGGTGATCGTGGTGCTGGCGCACCTCGACGGGGGCTGCCGAACGGATCGCAGCTGGCCGCCGCCGGAGTTCTGCGAGCCGGATGGGGAGCTGATCTCGGTCCTGGATGGCGGCGGCGGCGACATCGACGCGGTGGTCATCGGCCACCGCCACGAGTGGTACGCCAACCAGGTGGGCGGGGTGGCCGTGGTCGAGGCCGGCTCCCGCGGACGGGCGCTGTCGCGGGTGGATCTGTTCGTGGACGCCACCACCCGCCGGGTGGACCGCTCGCTGACCCAGATCTCGGCGCCCATCGAGGCCTGCGAGTCGGTCCCGGCGTCCGGTAGCAGTTGCCTGGATCCCGGTGCCGCCGGTCCCTGGACGCCGGCGACCTACGGCGGCCGACCGGTGGTCCCGGACGCGCAGGTGGACACCTTGCTGGCGCCCTACCTGGACCAGGTGGAGGCGATCTGCGCCCAGCGGTTGACCCGGGCCGCCGTGGAGATCGGTCCGGGTCGCGGCGAGTCGGCAGCGGGAAACCTGGTGGCGGACGCCATGCGGGCTCACGCGGTCGGCAGCAACGTGGCACTGGTCAACAAGGGGGCACTGCGCGCGACGCTGGCCGAGGGCGACGTGTCCTACTGTGACGTCTACGCCATGTTCCCCTTCGACAACCGGTTCGTCATCCTCGACCTGACCGGCGCCGAGCTGGAGCAGCTGCTGGAGATATCCACCAGCGGAGCGGGCTCCTTTCCCCACATCTCCGGGTTTCGGCTGAAGGTCGAGGACGGCCCCGGGGTGACCCGGGACCTGGACGGCGACGGGGAGAGCGATCGCTGGGAGACCGACCGGTTGCTGGCCGCGGTGGACGACGCCGGGCGCGCCCTCGATCCGGAGGCCCGCTACCAGTTGCTGCTGTCGGACTACATGTACGGCCGGCCGGGACACGACCAGTTCGTGCTGGGGGCGATTCCCGCGGAGCGCGTGGAGATCAGCGACGCGCGGATCCGCGACGCCATCGTCGACCTGCTGAGCGGCCGCGAGGAAGCCCTGGGCGACGACGGAGGGTGGCCGCTGCCCCAGCCGGGACGGGCGCGCATCGAACTTCAGGAGCTGTGATCGGGGGATTTCAGGGGATCTGGGCGTCGGCGGAGAGGTCGAACACCGCCGCGAACTCGATCCAGCGGCCGTCGATCTCCACGTAGGTCGGGTTCTTCTGCACCACCGACAACTCGGCGATGGAGGCACCCGGCAGCTGCGAGACGTAGGACGCCGGGATGGTGAACTCGCCGTCGTTGGCCACGTCGCAGATGATGTCGGCGTAGTTGATGCCGTCGATGGCGTGGATCTTCAGCGTGGCGTTCATCGAGCCGCCGCCCGACCACTGGACCGTCACGTCGCCCGTCAACGTCAACATCTCGTTGGAGGCCGGTGAGGTCAGGTGCATCTCGCCGGGCATCTGGATCGAAGCCGGAGCGTCGATGGCGGGGAAGGTGTCGCCGGGGGCCGAGACGTCGTAGGACACGTCGTAGGCCAGGTCGGTCGTCACGTTCAGCGGCCACTGGTAGAAGATGTAGCCGGTTCCCGGGTCGACGGGCGTGAGGCTCCAGCTGCCGCCGCCACCGGATACGGTCATCTCGCCCACCGATTGGTAGGTGCGCTCCGCGGGAACGGTATTCTGGATGTCCGTGGCGGCGTAGCTGGTGAACGCGCACTCGTCCGTGCCGCCTGGCTGGTTCTCGGTATACCCCGGTTCCTCCGGGCTGATCTCCTCGTAGAAGTTGGCCCAGATCAGGCCCTGGCTGGCGATTCCACCGGCGTTGTCCGGCACCTCGTTGAACTGGACCTGCACCTGCCCGTCGATCTGATCGGGCACGAACATGTCGTCGTCATCGTCGGCGCTGCTGTCATCGTCGTCGTCACCGACCGTGGTGTCGTCGTCACCGGTCGTGTCATCGTCGCCGGTCGCGTCGTCGTCGTCGGCCGGGCAGCAGATGAGCAGCAGCAGGGTGGCTGCGAACAGACAGAGGAGCGGGAGTCGGTAGCGCCGCATCAAGACCTCCACGTGGCTGGATGCAAGAGTACAGCAACCGGACCGAGATGGGAGCCCCCAACCGCGTGCGCGCTTATACTCCGGCCGTGACGCCTTCCACCCCCGCCCCCCGCCCACCCGCCGCTGGCTGGGTCGCAACGGCCGCACTGATCAGCGGGGGTCTGCTCGCACTGGCCGGGCCGCCGCTGTTCCAACCGGCGCTGCTGCTGGTCGCCCTGGTCCCGCTGTTGGTGGTGTTGATGCACCCGGGCACGGGGCTCGTTCGGGGGGCGCTGGCGGCGCTGGCGACGGCCTTCGTCCACAACCTGGCGCGGGCGATGGTGCTGCAGTTCCCGCTGGGCTTCGCGCTCCTGCTGGGCGTCTCGCTGTCCGTGCTCTGGCTGCCCCTGGGGCTGGTGGTGCCCGCCCTGGGCCGGCGCCTGCCGCGGGCCGCGCTGCTGGTGGTGACGCCGGCGGCGGTGGTGGCCGTGGAGTATCTCGGGGTGTCGCTGGTTCCGGTCTTCGGCACGGCGGAGAGTTTTGGCCGCGCCCTGGCGCCCTGGCCCTTCGCGCTGGCCTCGGCGGCCTGGGTGGGCTTCGCCGGACCCGTGGCGCTGCTGACCCTGGCCCAGTCGGGCATCGCCCACGCCTGGATCGGCCGGCGACGCACCGAGGCGATCGCCCTGGGCGGCACCACGCTGATCCTGGCCGCGGGTGTCGCCGTGATGGCGGGCGCGATCCGGCTGGCCGAGGCACCGTCGGCGACGGTCCGAGTGGCCGCTGTGGGCTGGACCTACGAGGACGAGGGGTCGCCCTGGGACTGGCGGGGGCGCTGGCCGATCCAGTTCGAGACCCTGCTGGCGCCGTTGGTGCGGGACGCGGCGGCCGACGGCGCCGCCCTGGTGGTGGCGCCCGAGGCGGCCTTCGCCCTGGGCGCCGGGGACACCGAGCCCTTCCTGGGCGCCGTCGCCGAGCTGGCCGAGGAGACGGGGGCCGCCGTGGTGGTGGGCTACTTCGACGACTCGCGGGGCGTGAACGAGGCGGTCCTGATGGAGGCGGACGGACGCCCGGTCGGCCCGTACCGCAAGACCCACTTGATCCCCTTCATGGAGGACTACACGGCCGGGGTCGGTGAGCGGATCGTGGCGGACACCGCCGCCGGTCGGCTGGGATTGCTGATCTGCCAGGACGACAACTTCCCGGACCTGGCCAGGGGCTACTCTCGCGACGGCGCCGTGGCGCTGGCGGTCCCGACCAACGACTGGGAGCTCGTCGAGGCCTTCCACCTGCAGAACACGGTCCTGCGGGCAGTGGACTCCAACCTGGCCGTGATCCGGGGGGCCACCAACGGAATCTCGGCGGTGATCGACGCCCGCGGCCGGGTGCTGGCCAGCCGGGCCCACAACAGGGAGGGGAGGGGGGTGGCGATCGCCGACCTGCCGCTCTACTCGGCCGGTTCGTTACACGGCCGGCTCGGCAATCTACTGCCGATGCTCTGTCTGCTGGGGTTGATCCTGGCGGGTGCGCTGGGGGTGGCGCGTCAGCGGCGCTGACGGCTCTTGCCGCTGCGGGCCAGCTGGACGGCGACGCCGACCCCAGTCAATGCCAGGACGACGACGATCTCCTTCCAACCCATCGCGGCAGCCCCGGCGGCGGTCGGGTCCAGGAAAGAGGCCATGGGCACGCCGATCCCGGTCACCGTGCCGAAGCCCAGGACCATCGCCAGCGCTCCGAGATAGGAGGTGGCGACGATCAGCACGTGCCGCTCCAGCAGCAGGATCATGATGCCGCCGCCCAGGGCCATCCCGAGGTGGATGAGGACCAGCGGCCAGCCGGGCGCGCTGCCGGCAAACAGGCTGGCCATTCCCCACCCTGCCGACGTGCCCAGTACGAACATGCCCGCGCGGCGCACGACGGGCATCAACGCCGCCAGCAATCCCGCGCCCACGGCCATGCCCAGGTAGACCAACCAGCCGTCGATACCCAGGGCCCGGGACAGCTCCCAGCCCAGCAGCGCGCCGAGCAGAAGGCCGGCCAGCGCCATCGCCATCCGCATCAGCGGGTAGCCCCAGCCCAGCAGGAACAGCCCGCCGACGAACAGCGCGATGCCGGTGACCATCGAGGAATCGGCGGTCACAGAGGCTCCTAGGCCAACCGCCAGAGCAGGTCGTCGTCGGGTGCCAGTCGCGCGTCGTCCAGCCAGACCTCGCGCACGCAGCCACCCGGGCGGGCGTCGGCGACGATGTCCACGTGCACCGCCGAGCTGTTGCAGGCCCCGTCGGCCTCGGCCCGTGCCAGCTCCTCGCCCCCCGCCTCGCCGAAGCACTCCTTGTACGACGAGCCGATGGCGATGTGCAGGGTGCCGGCGACCTTCTCCACGTACAGCGGGTGGGTCAGGACCCGGTCCAGGCCCGTGTTCATGCCGAAGGCCACCTCGCCCAGCCGGTGGGAACCCTCGTCGGTCTCGATGATGGTCCGGAGCTGGCCGGCGCCCTCGAGGGCATCGTGGTCCACGATCCGGCCGTCCTCGATCTTCAAGTAGATCCCGCGGATCTTCTTGCCCGCGCTGACGATGGGCAGATCGACGAAGATCTCGCCGGCGACGGTGCGGGCGTCCGGGCTGGTGAACACCTCGCCGTCCGGGAAGTTGCGGCGCCCGTCACAGACCACGATCCGCTGGCCACCGATGCCCAGCGACAGCTCCAGGCGGCGGCCGTCGGGGTGCTCGGTGACGATCCGCACGGTCGACGTGCGGGCCATGGCGGCCTGAACACCCTCGAGCAGCTGGCCCATTGTGCCGTGGTCGGTGGTCGAGGCGCCGATGATGAGGTCGGAGTATTCCTCCAGCGCCAGCCCCTCGTTGGCCGCGTCCGCGGGGGTCGGGAACAGGGTGATCACCCAGGGTTTGGCCAATCGGGTCTCCACCAGCGGCATGGTGGCGCGGGCCACGGCCTGGGCGCCGTCCACCGGCAGGTCCCGGAGCAGATCGGGCTGGGCCGTGCCGAGGACCTCGATGTACTTGTCCATGGCCTGGTAGCGCTCGACGAGCCAGCCCGGAACCTGCTCGATCTGCTCCGCACTGCCGTGGCGTGCCATGTCCGCGCCCCAGGCGGCACCGCGATTGTTGTCCGGGGACACCAGGAAGAGGTCGGGTAGACCGCCCGCGCGGACCACGCCCTCGCTGAGGATCTGCAGCAGCGGATAGGTGATCGGCTCGCCCTTGAGCATCACCCGCTCCCCCGGATTGATCCCGGCCAGGGAGTGGTCGAGAAGGTGGCCGGCCCAGGTGCGCAGGGCGGCCTCGTCGATGGTGGTGCGCGTCACGGTAGCTCTCCTCGTGTTCGCGGGATCTTACTGCGGGCGGTCGACGGCTAGAACACCAGCATGACCTCGAACGGTCCGCCGCCGGTGTAGTAGTTGTCGATCACCAGGTAGTAGGTGGCGGGTCCGGGGGCGGTGAAGGTGAGGCTCTCGGTACCGTCGTAGACGTCGTCGACCCCGTCGAGGCACGCGGTATCCGGGGCGGACGGATCGTCGCTGATGTACATCACCGCGTCCGGATCGGCGGTCAGGTAGGTCAGGTCGGCGATCAGCTGCTGGTTGCCCGCCAGATCGATGGCGAAGACCGCGTCGTTACCCGCGGCAGACCAACCCGTACAGTTCGACGGATCGGCGTAGTCGTCCGCCATCGCCGTGGTGTCGCCGACGTACAGCCCGGGCTGGGAGACCAGCGGAGCGTCGACCGCCAGGTCCGCCGGTTGCAGACCCAATGCGACCTCGACCTGCAGGTCGTAGAGGCTCCCGTCGGCATCCACGGCCACGTCGAACACCAGGCTGCCAGTGGCCGGAGCGCCCGCGTCGATCTCGATCACCGCCGGGGCGAGCCCCCAGGCCGAGTCGCCAGCCGCCAGCGAGCCGAAGTCCAGCGAGCCGCCGAAGACCGCGGCCTCGGGGCCCGAGTACGACAGCAGCCCCGTCACCGCGGCGGCGTCGAACAGACCGGCGTTGAGCACCGCCAGCTCCAGCTCCCAGAGCTCGCCGGGATCGACGAAGTCGTCGCCGTTGCCGGTCTGCTCGAACAGGGCCGAGTCGTCCAGCAGGATGAACGGCACGTTGTCGAGTCCCAGCACGCCCAGGTCCCCGTCGATGGAGGGATCGTCGGGGGCGTAGTCGATGTTCAGGCCGGAGACGTCGTAGGTCATCACGAACGCACGGAGCAGCACGGGATCGCCCAGATCGGCCATCGCCGCGCCCATGAGCGCGAACTGGCTGCCCGCAGCGAAGTCGAAGCTGGACAGGGTGTCCTGGACGTACTCACCCGCCAGGTCGTCCCAGACGTAGAGGCCTCCGTCGTAGGTGCCCGCGGCCTGATCCAGCGTGGACAGAGCGAACTCGAAGGCGCCGTCCAGATCGGCGTCGAGGTAGACCGTGGTCATCTGGTCGGCGTCGTGGGCGTCGTGGCTGGTGACCATCAGGGTCAGCTCACCGCCGTCCTCGGCCCACAGCAGCCCGGCAACGTCGAAGGGATCGGCCAGGTCGTCCCCGTCGACCAGCGCCTGGGCCATGCCGATGGCCAGCAGAGGTCCGGTCACGGTCCAGGCGTTGCCATCGTCGTCGGTGACCGCCAGCTCCAGCTGCAGCAGGTCGCCGGTGTGGGAGTTGGGGAGAACCACGAGCTCGAAGCCGCTGTCGTCCGTGGCCGTGTCACCGGGATCCAGTGCCGCCCCGCCGCCGAAGGTCGAGGTGTCGCTCTGGACGGTGACGTTGGCGGTGGTGGCCGCCGATGCCGCCAGGACCCCGGTCAGGTTCACCCCCGTGGGTCCGTAGCCGTCGTTGATGACCTCGGCGGTGATCGCGAGGGTCTCGCCGGGCTCGGGGATGCCGTCGCCGTCGCCGCCGGGACCGTCGTCCAGCGCGATGGCCACCAGCCCCAGCAGCGGGACCTCCTGCAACACCACGGTGCCGGTGATGCCGCTGGCGTAGTCGTCCGGTGCCGCGTCCAGGTAGCCGTTGTACAGGTCGACGGCCACGTACGCGTCGATGGCGATCTCGTTCTCGAAGCCCAGGGCAGCGATGTCGATGCCCAGCACGATGGCGTCGGCATCGTCCGCGTCGAAGAACAGGGTCGGGTGGTTCGGCAGCGGGTTGGCCCAGCCGTTGGCCGAGGTCCACCACTGCAGCGGGTCGGGGTTGGGCTGGACGTTGTCGTAGGTCAGCGAGAAGGTGTCGGTCCCGTTGCTGACGTACACGTCGATCTCCAGGTCCGGATCGTCGTCGTCGAACACGTCGTGGGCGGTGGTCCGCATGGAGAGGATCTGGCCGTCGAAGTCGTACTGCAGGTCGGCGATGTCGAGCAGGTAGCCGCTGGCGTCACCCGCGGGATCCGGCGCGTCGAGGGCCGACGTCCAGGGCGGATCGGCCAGCAGACCGTCGCAGTCCTCGTCGACCATGTTGCCCGGCACCTCCGCCGCGCCCGGATTGACCGCCGACTCGCCGTCGTCGCAGTCCCCATCGCAGACCGTGAAGCCGTCGCCGTCGTCGTCGTCGACCTCGTCGGGGCTCGGGCTGCCGTCGCAGTCGTTGTCCAGCCCGTCGCAGAGTTCGGTGGCGCCGGGGTAGATGTCGCTGTCGCCGTCGTGGCAGTCCTCACACGCGATCACACCGTCGCCGTCACCGTCGAGGTCGTAGGCCGGCAGCTGGCCGTCGCAGTCGTCGTCGATGCCGTTGCACTGCTCGCTCGCCCCCGGGTTGATGGCCGGGTCGGAGTCGTCGCAGTCCACGTCATCGGTGTAGCCGTCGCCGTCGGCGTCCACACCATCGGTGGTGTCGTCGTCCCCGGTGGAGTCGTCGTCCCCGGTGGAGTCGTCGTCTCCGGTCGCGTCGTCGTCCCCCGTCGAATCGTCGTCTCCGGTCGCGTCGTCGTCACCGGTCGAATCGTCGTCTCCGGTCGCGTCGTCGTCGTCAGCGGAGTCGTCGTCGTCGCTGGCGTCGTTGTCGTCATCGTCGTCGTCCCTCGCCGGAGGTTGCGGGCAACCGGACAGGGCCAGCGTCAGCGCGAGCAGGAGGGTCCAGGGGATCATGGAACGCAGGTCACACATGTTTCATCTCCGTCGACGGGTTCGTGGGAGGTTCCCTCGCGCGCAACCTACCGCGACCCGCGCGGAAAGGACAGCCCGTGCTCAGTTCGCCGGCATGACAGGGCCGTGTCCGGGCCAGATCGCGGTGATACCCAGCCGCCGCAGTTGGCGTTCGGACCCGGCGTGGGCATCGGGATCCATCGAGATGTGGTTTCGTTCGAGGAGACCCCGGATGGTGATGAACATGTCGCCCGCCAGCAGGGTGCCGGTGGCGGGATGGAGGTAGCAGGTGTGGTCCGGGCAGTGACCCGGGGTGTGGATCGGGACCAGCCCTCCCAGCCGGTGGGAGGGACGGTCCAACTCGAGAAACGCCGGAGCGCCGGTCCGCAGGCGGAAGTCGCTCCACGGGTACCCCACGTTTCCACCCAGCTTCAGATGTCGTCGACGGACACCGGGGAACCCGACCCGCCCCCATACCTCGAGGAACGGCCACGTGAAGCGGACACCCGGGAAGGGGTAGGGCTGTTCACCGTTGACGAAGGGGGCCATCGAGGGGGACAGCAGGACCGTGGCGCTCGCGGCCTCGGCCAGCGAATCCAGCGCGCTGGCGTGGTCGAAGTGCAGGTGCGTGCACGCCACGTGATCCACGTCGGTCAGCCGCCGGCCCTCCCGCGCGAGGGCGGTGGCCACCAGCGATTCCTCCCCCGGCAGGTTGGGATCGATCACCGTGATCTGTTCGCCCAGCACCAGGTAGATGTTGCCGCGGGGTGACTTGATGCTGAGCACGCGGGGATCCCGGTCCAGCACCACCTCGACGTGTCCGGCGGGCAGATCGACCCACGCCCGAACCTCGGGATCGGGAGCCCTCCAGCGGGCAAATCGTCCTCGCATGGCGCCGTTCTCCTATCTTCCTTCCGGCGATCCGCGCTTCCGCGGCCCGCTAGAGATCGAGCCAGGCCGCCGGATCGGTGGCGGTGAGGACTCCGAAGACCTCGCCCGCGCGCCGGACCACGGCGAACTCGCCGCCTGTTCCACAATTCCCCAGGGAGCGGATCGACCAGTCGCCCGTCAGCGGATCGCCGGTCAGATCCAGGCGAAACACCTCGGCGTTGCCCGACGCGAACACCTCGGGCCTGCCGTCCCCGGTGACGTCTCGCAGCTCGATCCGCATCACTGCGAAGTCCCCTTCGATCTCGTGGACCAGCCGGGTCTGCCAGCGGCCGTCGTCGCCGCGGCGGGCCACGTTGAGCCGCGCCCGGCCAACGTCCTTGTAGCGGAAGTGCCAGCCATCGCCGAACAGCAGCTCGTCCCGACCGTCGCCGTCCAGGTCCGCAGCCGCCAGCGTCCGGACCCCCCGCTCGGTGGGAATTGCCTCGGCCGTCGCGCCGAATCCCATCGACAGGTCCCCGTCCGACCGGGGTTCGTCGCCGTACAGGCGGCCGACCGCGACCTCGTCCCGGCCGTCGCCGTCCGCGTCGATGGGCAGCTGGGACATGGCCATCTTCTTCGCGCGTGCCCCCGCCAGGGTGCCGTCCTCGGCGAGGTAGCCCGACTGCACGGTGTACTTGTCGGTGAAGTGGGCCAGGAACAGCCGGGGCCCGGCCACGGCGGTCACCTGGGGCCGTGGGCCGCTGTACTCGAACAGGGTCCGCACCCACCAGCCCCCGCCCCCCGCCTCGGCGTCCAGCTCGACGACCCGGACCGGCGCGGTGGCGAAACCCTTGCCCATGCCGAAGGCGATGACAAACTCCTCGAGCCCGTCGCCATCCCGGTCGCCGTTCCACACGGCGTTGGGCAGGCCGGTGCCGGTGATCTTCAGCCGCGGGCGGAAGCCGTCGCCGTCCGCGCCGAGCACGGTCAGCTCGTTGCTGCTGGCGCACAACAACTCGTCGGCCTCGTCGCCCACGAGCGCGGCGGACCAGAGACGGTCGCAGGGCGGGGCCGGCGCGGCGACCGCGGTGCGGAAGGTATCCGGTTCGCGTTCGCCGCTGGGGACGCTGGCGTCCGTCGCGGGCACGTCCGCCGGTTCGGAGTCGGCCGGGGTCGGAGTGGGCTCGACCTCGTCCGCCCCGCCGCAGGCGAGGAGCAGGCCGATGGGTAGGCAGAGGATCCGCAAGAGGATGGGTTGCATGACCGCCGATGATCGGCCCCTTGCCCGCGGATCGCAAGGCGCGCAAGATGGCGTCGTGACCCTCCAGATCTGCGAGATCTTCGCCAGCATCCAGGGAGAGGGCAGCGCGCAGGGCTGCCCGTGTACCTTCGTGCGCCTCGCCGGTTGTCCCCTGCGCTGCCGCTGGTGTGACACCGCCTACGCCCGGGATGGTGGCGAGACCACGGCCGTGGGCGAGGTCGTCGGCCGGGTGCGCGAGCTGGGTCTGCCGCTGGTCGAGATCACTGGCGGCGAGCCCCTGGCCCAGGCGGCGACTCCGGCGCTGGCGACCGCGTTGCTGGACGCGGGCCTGGACGTGTTGTGCGAAACGAGCGGGGCCTTCGACATCTCGGTGCTGCCGGCCGGCGTCCGCCGGATCATGGACATCAAGGCGCCGGGCAGCGGCGAGGGCGGCCGGATGGTGTGGTCCAACCTGGAACAGCTGAAGCCCACCGACGACGTCAAGCTGGTGCTCGCCGATCGTCGCGACTACGTCTGGGCACGCGACGTGATCCACCGCCACCAGCTGGAACAGCGGTGCCCCGTCCTGTTGTCCGCCGCCGCGCCCCTGCTGGAGCCGGCTGAGCTGGCGGCCTGGATCCTGGAGGATCGGCTCCCGGTCCGTCTTCAGTTACAGCTCCACAAGGTCGTGTGGCCGGGCGAAGATCGCGAACGCTGATCCCGCCATCGATTCGTTGACCGGCTCCGGGGCTTCCGTTAGTCTCGCGCCACACGATCCGGGAGATCTGATGTACCAGACCAACGAGTTCCGCAAGGGACTGAAGATCGAGATTTCCGGCGAGCCTTTCCTGATGGTCGAGGCCCAATTCGTCAAGCCGGGAAAGGGGCAGGCGTTCACGCGCTGCAAGCTCAAGTCCCTGATCAGCGGAAACGTGATCGACCGCACCTACAAATCGGGCGAGAAGGTCCCCAAGGCACCGGTGGAGGAGGTCGACATGCAGTACCTGTACTCCGACGGTGACGACTTCAACTTCATGGACCTCAGCAGCTACGACACCATCGCCATCGCCAAGGAGAACCTGGACGACACCTGGAAGTGGCTCAAGGAGAGCCTGGAGGTCAAGGCCCTGCTGTACAAGGGTCGGCCAATCAGCGTCGAGCTGCCCAACTTCGTCGCCCTGGAGATCACCTACTGCGAGCCCGGCGTGAAGGGCGACACCGCCACGGGCGCCACCAAGCTGGCCCAGCTGGAGTCCGGCGCCGAAGTGCAGGTTCCCCTGTTCATCAACCAGAACGAGAAGATCAAGATCGATACCCGCACCGGCCAGTACGTGGAGCGAGTGAAGAGCTGAGCGCCACGCCCGAGACCCTGCGCGCCCGCGCCGCGATCCTGCAAAACATCCGCCAGTTCTTCTCCGATCGGGGTGTCCTCGAAGTCGAGACCCCGATCCTGGTCCCCAGCCCGGGGGTCGACCGCCACATCGACGCCTTCGCGGTCACCGGGCTCGGCCGGGCCGAGGGATACCTGGCGACCTCGCCCGAGTACCACATGAAGCGGTTGCTGGCGGCGAACAGCGGTCCGATCATGCAGCTCACCCGGGCGTTTCGCCGGGACGAGCGGGGGCCGCTGCACAACCCGGAGTTCACGATCCTCGAGTGGTACCAGCCCGGTTGGGAGTACCCACAGCTGATGGGCCAGGTCGAGGAGTTGCTCGGGGAGCTGGGGCAGCGCCACGGGCGCGACGACCTCTGTTGCGCAGAGCCCTACGGACGGATCGGTTTCGGCGAGGCCTTCCAGCGCTGGGCCGGCGTCGATCCCCATCGGGATCCCACCGCGGTGCTCCGCCACGCTGCCACGGTGGGCGGCGATCCGCCACCTGCCCTCGATGACGACGACCGTGATGGGTGGCTGTCCTACCTGCAAGCGTCCCGGGTGGAGCCACGTCTCGGGGTCGAGACCCCCACCTTCGTCGACCTCTACCCCGCGGACCAGTGCGCCCTGGCCCGGCTGCGCCCCGGCGATCCCCCCGTGGCGGAGAGGTTCGAGCTCTACGCCCGCGGCGTCGAGCTGGCCAACGGGTTCACCGAGCTGGTGGACGCCAGCGAACAACGGACCCGCATCGAGGCCGAGAACCGGGTGCGGCGCGACCAGGGGAGAGCACCCTTGCCGGTGGACGAGGACTTCCTGGCCGACCTGGAGCGGATGCCCCCGTCGGCGGGGGTCGCGGTGGGCGTCGACCGCGTGGTGATGTTGCTGCTGGGGGCCGGGTCGATCGACGAGGTGATGGCCTTTCCGGGGGCAACCGGAGGCGCGGATGGTTGACTCCGGAGGCTGGTACGACGGCGCGACGCCGCTGGAGGAGCTGCCCGTTGCGGTCCTCGACTTGGAGACGACCGGGCTGCGGGCCTTCGCCGGCGACGCGGTGATCGAGCTCGGCGTGGTGGCGGTGGACGGGACCGAGGTGCGGGAGGAGCGGATCCTGTCCCAGCTCGTCGACCCGGGCTGCCCGGTCAGCGCCGCCTCGCTGGAGGTGCACGGCATCCCCGACGATCGACTGGCCGGCCAGCCCCGGTTCGGCCACGTATTGCCGAGCCTGCGCGAGCACCTGGCCGGCCGCGCCCTGGTGGGGCACAACGTGGGTTTCGACATCGGCTTCCTGCGGATGGAGATGCGGCGGCTGGGCGAGCGCCCCGCTCCCCGGACCGTGCTGGACACCATGACGATGGCCCGCGCCGTGTTCGGCGGTGAGGACGGGGGCAATCGCGGCCGGGGCTATGGATTGGACGACGTGCTGGGGCTGACCGGCGTCTCCCTCGACGGTCTGCGACGCCACCGCGCTCCGGACGATGCCCTGCTCACCGCCCGGGTCTACGTGGCCCTGCTGGCCCGGCTGCGGGACGAGGGCGCCCGGACGCTCCAGGACGTGCAACGGCGTGTGGCCCGGCTCACGGCGACGTCTTCCCGCGGGGCGCAGCTGCAGCCCGAGCTGCTGGATGCTGTGCTCGCCGCCCTGAGCGAGCGGCGGCCGCTTGCGATCACCTACGGCGCTCCCCGGTCGCGGGGCGGCGAGGCCGGACCGCGGGTGACCACCACGCGACGTGAGGTGGTCCCGGTCGCGCTGCGGGGCCTGTGGCTGGATGCCCAGTGCCGCCTGCGGGGCGAGTTGCGCACCTTTCGGCTGGACCGGATCCGGGCGTTTGTCCTGGCGGACGAGGACTGAGCCGCCGGAAAAGGGGGGGGCTCAGCCGCGCAGGGCCTTGCGGCTGCGCCGCTGTCGACCCGGCGGCTGCTGGCCGAAGCGCTTGGCCGAGGGGGTCTCGAAGCCGAACTGGTACCAGTCGTCTCCGAAGGGCTTCATCTTCATCCGTTCGCGATTCTGCAGTCGCAGGATGTTGGTCTTGATGGGCTCGTTGTCCGGGATCTTGCTCGTACCCCGCTGGAGGACTTCGAGGGCGCTTTCACGCCGGCCCGCCTTGTCGAGCATGTAGGCGTACAGGCCCCAGGCGAGGGCCTCCTTCTTGCCGTACTTGACCGCCTTCTCCATCACCACGACCGCGTCGTCGAGCTGGTGGCGACGGAAGAGGATGGCGGCCAGCATGCCCTGGGCGTTCCACTGGCGCGAGAACGCCTTGCGCAGAAAGGGTTCGGCCTCCTTGAACTTGCGCTGCATGAAGTGGATGCCGCCGATCTGGGCGTTGATCTGGGCCTCGACCAGGAACTGCCAGCGGTTGTAGGCGTAGGCGGTCTCCAGGACCCGGATGGCGTTGTCCACCCGCCCCTGCTGCAGGTCGTGGGTCGCCCGCTCGACGATACCCTCGATGCGCTTGCCGATGCGCCGGGCGAGCAGGATGTAGACCACCACGGATACGAAGATCAGGGGGAACAGGGCGGCAATCCAGCCCATCGTGGCGAAGACGATACCGCCGCTGAGGACGCCGGCGGCCAGGGCGATCAACAGGTTGTACATGCTCGGGCCTCTCGCGGGCTGGCAGTGTAGTCCCTGTCCGGGGACGAGGCAATCGTCCCGTAGCCCCGGGCTAGAGCAGGTCGGCGACCACCCGCCGGGCGGCGGCGGCGTCCTGGAGGACACCCCCGATCCGGGCCACCGTGGCCGCACCGATGCGACTGGCGATGCGACCGGCGTGGCCGGGGTCGTCGCCGCGGGCGAGGGCGAAAAGGAACCCGCCGGCGTACGCGTCGCCCGCGCCGGTCGTGTCCACCGCCTGCACCGGATCCACCGGGATCTCCCGGCGCTGGCCGTCGCCGATCACCAGGCTGCCCGCGGCGCCCATCTTCAACACGGTCAGCCCGGCGCGTTCCGTCAGCACCTCGGTCGCCTCGCGGGGGTCGTCACGGCCGGTCCAGATGGCGGCCTCGGCGTCGTTGAGGAACAGGATGTCGGCGATCTCCGCGACCGCCTCGAGCCGCTCCCGGTTGGCCTCGATGACCCAGGGATCGGCGACGTCGAACGAGATCCGCACGCCGGCCTCCCGGGCGATGGCCAGCGCCTCGTCGGCCACCGCGGCGATGGGACCGCCGGTGTACAGGTACCCGGTCAGGTGAAAGATGTCGGCGCCGCGCAGCGTCTCGCGGAACAACTCGGAAGGGGGCAGCTCCATGGCGCAGCCCAGATCGGTGAGCATGGTCCGTTCGGCGTCGGGGCTGATCAGCGAGAGACACTTGCCGGTGGCCATGCCGGGGCCCAGATGGACGTGGTGCTTGCCGACGGTCTCGGTCAGGCGGTCCGAGTAGATGCGGCCGAATCGGTCGTCACCCACATTGGCGCACAGGTCGGCCTCGCCGCCCAGGATCGCGGCGGTGACGATGGCGTTGGCGCAGGAGCCACCGGGCAGGATCTCGGCTCCGAACTGCTCGACCTGGGCGAACGCCGCCTGCCAGGCTGCGTCGTCCACCAGATGCATGGTGCCCCGCCGCAGGTCCATCCGCGCCAGGGTGGCATCGTCGGGGATTCGAACAATCGCGTCGACCAGGGCGTTGCCGAGACCGCAGATCATCGGGGACCTCCAGCCCGCGGGATCTCGATTTGCGGGCGGCCACAAAGTACGCATCCGACCACCCTGGGTCAAACCGTCGACTTTGGAATAGAATGGCCCCCGTCGTGGTCGGAAGGAAGACCGGTCGCCGGGCAGGAGATCCGGCGCGAACGAGCGAAGGGGACCATGCGAGCGGGGTATTCGTTGCTGCTGATCGGGTGCGCGGTGCTGGGGGGCATTGCGACCGCGGGCTGTGGCGGCGACGACGACGTGGGCGAGCTGCAGCGCCGGATCGACGAGTTGGAGGCGGAAAACGCCAAGCTCAGGGGGCTGGAGGACGGCGAGGCCAGCGACTCCCTCGACGGTCTCGATCAGGCGGATCTGGAGCTCCTCGAGTCCCTGCCCCAGGAACACGTCGGCGAGGAGCCTCCGGAGCGAGAACTCCCGGGGGTGGACATCTGGGCGTCCCCGCCGCCCGCGGCCGAGGTCACGCCCCCTCCGCCGCCGGAACCGACTACGCCCGAGTCGCATCCGATCGTTCTGCCCGCCCCGCCGCAGCGCGAGGATGAGGTTGCACCGGTCGAGGAGAACCCGAACCCGCCGCTGGAGCCAGGCATCGGTGGCCCGGGCGCAGAGCTGCAGGAGCTGGAAGGCGACCCGCCGTCCGTGGCCGAGACGGTGACGGAGCCGCCCGCGCCCGCCGTCGGCGGCCCCCGGCTGGCCGTGCACCGGGCTGTCCTGGGCACCGACGTGGTCGGCCGCGAGCCGGCCGGTGTGGCCACCCGCTTCCCGCGAACGGTGGTCAAGGTCTACTGCTTCAGCGAGGTCAGCGTGATCGGCACCAGCGGTCCGACCACCCTGGAGCACCGCTGGACTCTGGCGGGGGAGGACCAGGGCGTGACCGAGCTGCGCATCGGTGGCGACCGCTGGCGGACCTTCTCCAACCGCACCGTCTCGGAGAAGCCGGGCCTCTGGCAGGTCGAACTCGTCGACGACCGGGGGATCGTCCTCGATACCCTGTCGTTCACCGTCGAGTAGCCGCCAGCCGCTATCCCAGCTCCGTCTTGCCTCCGGGATCCAGGATCCGCACGTCGCAGGTCGCGAGCGCGGCGAAACGTTCGGCGTCGGCTCGACCGCCGACGATGTCGCCCCAGTGGTACGGGATTGCGATCTTCGGGCCGAAGCGGTCCACCGCCCCGGCGGCCTCGGCGGCATCCATCGTGTACGTCCCGCCCACTGGCATCAGCGCCACGTCGACGTCCTTTTGCGCCACCATCTCATCGGTGACGTCAGTGTCGCCCGCGTAGTAGATCCGCAGCCCGCCGACTCGGATCACGCAGCCGATCCAGTGGTTGCTCCGCGGGTGGAACTTCTTGGCCGGGTTGTAGGCCGGGACCGCCTCGACGCTGACCCCGGCGTGCTCGAAACGGCCGCCGGGCTGGATCGTCTCGACGTTCCCGGGGATGTCGGCGACACCGTCCGGGGTCGTCAGCACCACCGTCGCCGGCCCCTGCAGTCGCTGGATATCGGGCACTGACTTGTGGTCGTAGTGCGGATGGGAGACCACCACCAGGTCGGCGACGTCGTCGTGGTCGAGCTTCCAGGGGTCCACGTAGGTCACCGCTCCGCCGCCGATGCGGAAGGACGCGTGGCCCAGCCAGCGTAACGTGACGCTCATCACTCCTCCTCGTCGCCGGCCACCTGGTCCCGCAACCAGCTCAGATAGGCCGGCAGCCCGTCGTCGATGGGCAGCGCGACCACCTCGGGCACCTCGTAGGGGTGCACCCGGACCACGTGTTCGATCACCTCGGCCAGTCGGGCCGCCGTGGTCTTGATCACCAGCAGCGACTCCTCGTCCTTCTCGATCGCGCCCTTCCAGCGGTAGACGGATCGGATGGTGGGCACGATGTTGACGCAGGCCGCCAGCCGGGCCGTCACCAGGGACGATGCGATGTCGTCGGCCCGTTCGGTCGGGGTCGTGCAGAACACCACGCGCATCTTCGTTCCTCCCGGCCTCAGCAGCCCTCGGGCGCCGGGCAGAAGTCCGGCGGCACCACGAGCACCTCGAACTCGCCCGCGCCATAGCGGTCGTGATCCAAGTGGACCGTGCCCGGGCCGGTGGACTCACCCGCGGTCAACAGCCCGTTGGCGTCCACGCCGGTGTCCACCGGGCTGTTGGGATCGGCTTCGATCGCCTCGGGCAGGAACTCGCCGGGCTCGAAGGACCAGGCGACCTCCAGGGGTTCCAGGTCGCGCAGCAGCACATCGTCGCCCAGGCCGCCCTCCGGCTCGCCGTCTTCGCCGACCCAGAACGCCGCCGCGTGCAGCGGGCGTTCGCTCTGGCCCGCCATGCCGGCCCCCGCGATCCGTACCCAGGGCTGGCACATCAGCTGGTGCACGTCGCCGCTGCCGTCGGTGTACCCGTCGAGGCAGATACCGTTCAACTCGTCGTCCTCCAGCACGGGGCCCAGGTAGACCTGGCCGTCGTCCGCCCCGACCTCCAGGTGGAGGGTGGCCAGGACCCAGCGGTCGTTGTCGTCGATGGCCAGCACCTGGAACTCGTAGATCCCGTACCCCATCGGCACACCGGCCACGGTGCCATCCTCGGCCAGCGCCAGACCCGGGGGGAACTCGCCGTCGTACAGGGCATAGGAGATCGGCGGCTTGGCCCGCTCGGCCTCGACGGTGCCCTGGTAGGACTCGGCGACCACCGCGACGGGCAGGTCGTCCACCAACCGCATGTCCCCACAGCCGCTGATCAGGACGGCGGCGATCGGGGCAAGCAGGCGCGTTCGTGTCATGGGAAAACCCGTGGTCAGAGGGGCATCTTAGCACCCGCGGGGCCGCGACCGTGCGCGCTCGTGTGCGGGATCCGTGTAACATGGGGGTGCGCAATGGACTGCGCCGTGGCAAGACGATGACCGGTGAAAACAGGATCCGACTGCTCAAGATCGGCGTGACGCGGGGGGATACCTTCGTCAACCAGGCATACTTCACCACCCCATCGATGGTGACCATCGGACGCACGCCCGAGGCCATTGTCCGCCTGGATCACCAGGAAGTTCCGGAGCACACGGCCCTGTTCAGCCTCGAGCCCGAGTCCTGCATGCTCCAGTTCAAGCGGAACATGCGGCTGGCCTTCCTCTACGACGGCCTGGTCCGCACCCCCAACTACCTGATCGACGAGGGGCTCGCCTTCCGCCGCGGACGCAACTACTACATGAACCTCGAGACCCGGGCCCGCGGGACGTTGAACTTCGGTCCCTACCGGATCCTCTTCAAGCTCGATTTTGTCGAACCCCCAGAGGAGAAGATCATCCCGCTGCCATCGATGGACGCGCTGGCAGGGGTGGCCTGCGTCCACTGCGGCCAGACCCTCGACATGTTCCTGCCGCGGCCCGCGGTGCTCAGCCGCTGCACGAAGTGCCGCCGCTACAACCGCTTCGAGGGGCAGCCGCTTGCCACCTCCGAGGCGCCGCCCGTGCGGAACCCACATACCGCGGGTGATCCACCGGTGGTGCTGGAAAAACGGGTCGAGGGTCCTGCCCTCCGGGGCGAGCTGATCGAGGACGCGATGACGATCCTCGACGCCGGAGTGATGGCTCCTCCGCCGCCCGCGCCGACGCCGATGGTCCCGCCTGTGACCGGCGAGCCCTCGGTGGAACCGTCGGCGGAGACGCCTGCCGCGCCGCCGGCCGAGCCCCCCAGCCCGCCGCCGCCCTCGGTCGCCCCGGAGCCACCGGCCCCCCACGCCACGCTGCGCCCCGAGGAGATCGCCGAGAAGGACACGGCCACGATGACCCGTCAGTTGCGCGCCGAGAAGCCCAAGCGAGCGCGCAAGCGGGCCGTGACCGGGGACCACCTGCGGGTGGTGGCGACGGTGGAGGATCAAGCCGAGCGGGCCGAAGAGCAGTGGTACGCGGCGGGGAAAAGCGCCGCCGGGGCGGCTGCGGCGGGCGGCGACAAGGTCGTGCCGCTGACGGTCAACGCCCCTGCCCAGCGATCCACCGCCGGGCTCAACTCGGCGCCCCATACGGCCATGCACGATCCGCCCGCCATCGGCTCGGTCACCGACTCGTACGCCGCCGCCAAGCTGGCCGACCGCCTCACCATGCTGGTGGTGGCGCTGGTGAGCATCGCCATCTTGCTGGCCTGCATCCTGGGCGTGTTGCTGACCCAGGGGGCCATGCGGCGGCCGTCTGCCCCCCCCACCGAGCCGGCCGACGCGCCGGGCCTCGTGGCACCCGCGGACGAACCCGACGGCGACGTCTGAGGAGCGGTCTCGCTGATGCGCCGTCGCGGATCTGCAGCTCACTTCCTGGCGTTGACCACGGTCTTCATGCTGACCTGGTTGGGGCTGACCTTCGTGTCGGTCAAGCCTGTGGTCGGCGGAGTCCTGCTGTCGCTGGCGGCCTTTCGTCTGTTCAGCTGGATTCGGTTGCTGATCCGGCGGCGCCAGCAGGCGGATTGACAGCGATCCCGGGCCGTGCCAACGTCCGGACAGACCCTTCCGAGCGGAGGATGAGAGATGCTGGATCGATGGATGCCGCTGATGATCGCCACGGTGACCGCCCTGTCGCTGGTCGTGGCCGGCTGCCCCACGGGCTACGGTGATGACGACGACGACACCACCGACGTCTACACCGGACCAGGCACCGCCAACATCAACCTGAACGTGCTCGGCACCGTCGACGCGGACCCCGAGTACGCCCTGCTGTCCACCTTCGAGGGCGAGCAGATCATCGAGTGCGGGCCGAGCCAGGAGGGCGAGTTCGTGGCCTTCCACCTGGTGACCGACGGCGAGCTGCTGACCACCGAGGGCCAGCTGGAGATCCACGCGGCGGGGTTCAACACCGACACCGGCACCTTCGCCTCCCAGACGCTGTATGCCTCCGAACAGGGCGGCGACTACTGGGTCCGCATCCCGGAGAAGCCCGAGGCGACCTTCGCCTGGACGGAGGGTAATTGTTTCCTGTTCGTGATGACCGACGAGGAGGACTGCAAGAGCCCGGACGTGCCCTACTGCGGCAACTTCTCCTGCGGCACGGACGAGTTCCCGCTGACTGGCGGCACGGGGGACACCGTGCGCATGACTGGCTCCTTCAACTGCCACGACTAGCGTGACCACCTCCGACCCCTCCCAGCTGGACCGCGAACCGATCCGTCCACCGGCCCTCGCGGACGGGGCGCGCCTGGCTTTGATCGCGCCCGCGTCCCCCTATGATCCCGCCGAGTTCGCCGCCGGCCGGGCGCGGCTGGAGCGGGCCGGCTACCGGATCGCGGCGGTGGCGTGCCACCGGAGGATGGGGGCGCTGGTGGCCGGGTCCGTGGCGGCCCGGCTCGACGAGTTACACCGCGCGTTCGCCGACGACGAGGTGGACGGGGTGATCGCGATCCGTGGCGGCTACGGCGTGATGCAGCTGCTGGACCGGGTGGACTGGTCGCTGCTGGCGGCCCACCCCAAGCCGCTGGTGGGGCTGTCGGATCTCACGCCCCTGCTCAACAACGCCTGGCAGCGGGCCGGGTTGGTCACCCTCCACGGCCCGATGGTCGTCGGCCTCGGCGGGCGCACCGACGAGATGTCCGTGGACCGGCTGCTGTGGGCGCTGCGGCGACCCGAGCCCCTCGCCGACCTGCCCGCCGACGGGGACGCCGACAGCTGGTGCCTGCACCCGGGGCGAGCCGCCGGGCGGGTGGTAGGGGGCAACCTGGCCATGCTCGGCGCGACCCTCGGGACGCCCTTCGCCGTGGACACCGCCCGCCGGATCCTGCTGATCGAAGAGGTCGCCGAACCACCGTTCCGGGTCGACCGGGTGTTGACCCAGCTCCGGCTGGCCGGCGCGCTGGACCGCTGTGCCGCCATCGGCTTCGGCGAGATGGCTGGCTGCGAACCGGCCGACGGAGTAGGGTATTCGCTGCGCGACGTGGTCGGCGAGGCCCTGACCGGCCTGGATCTTCCGGTCCTATGGGGCTTGCCTTTCGGCCACGGGGCGCGCAACTGGACGTTCCCGGTGGGAGTCCGCGCCGAGCTGGACGCGGATGGGGGACAAATTCGATTCCTCGAACCCGCGGTGGACTCGTCGCGGGATTCGAACCTGACCGCCGAGCGACGAAGATGAATGCGATCACCGACGACCTGACCGAACTGCCCGACGAGCTGCCCGAACCCCCCGGCGAGGGGGAGGAGTTCGACAACCGCGAGTGGCTGCGTTGCGACGGCTGCAGTGAGCTGACCTACCTGCCCCAGTTCCGCGAGGAGCTCAACGTCTGCTACCACTGCGGCCACCACGGCCGCATCGGCGGACTGGAGCGGTTGCTGGCCCTCGTCGACAAGGACTCCTTCGAGGAGGTCGACACCGATCTGGCACCCACCGATCCGCTGAAGTTCGTGGACCTGAAGCCCTACCCGGAGCGCATCGAGGCGGCCCAGGCCAAGACGGGGATCCTCGACGCCTTCCGCGCGGGCGGCGCGCGCATCGACTCGCGACCGGTGCAGATCGGCACCTTCGAGTTCGCCTTCCTCGGCGGCTCCATGGGCGCGGTGGTGGGCGAGAAGGTCACCCGGGTGCTGGAGCGGGCCCGGGAGCTTCGTCAGCCTGCGATCGTGATCAGCTCCTCCGGGGGCGCGCGGATGCAGGAGGGGCTCCTGTCGTTGATGCAGATGGCCAAGACCTGCAGCGCACTGTCCGACCTCCGCGCGGCGGGGGTGCCCTACATCTCGGTGCTGACCCACCCGACCACCGGGGGGGTGGCGGCCAGCTTCTCGATGCTGGGTGATGTGATCCTGGCCGAGCCCGGCGCGCTGATCGGTTTCGCCGGGCCGCGGGTCATCGAGCAGACCATCAACCAGAAGCTGCCCGAGGGTTTCCAGCGGTCCGAGTACCTGCTGGACCATGGGATGATCGACCGGATCGTCGACCGGCGGCGCCTGCGCGCCGAGATCGCGCAGCTGCTGGGGCTGATGTTGGATTGATCTCCTCCCACACCCGCGAGCTGTTGGCGGCACTGCAGGTCCGCGGGATCAAGCTCGGCCTGGACAAGGTCCACCGACTGCTGGAACGGCTCGATGGCGCCCCCCCGCGCGCAGTCCAGGTCGGCGGCACCAACGGCAAGGGCTCGGTGGTGTTCGGGCTGGAGGCCATCGCCGTGGCTCAGGGGCTGCGCGTCGGCACCTTCACCTCGCCTCACCTGATCGATCCCACCGAGCGGATCCGGATCGACGGGCGGGATCTGACGGGCGCCGAGTTCGACGAGCGGGCGGCGTCGCTGGCGCGGCGCCTCGACGGCTGGGCGACGGACGATGCGGAGCTGGCCCAGGTCACCCACTTCGAGTTCCTGCTGGCGCTCGCCATCGAGACCTTCGTCCACCGGGGGGTCGAGCTGGCGATCCTCGAGGTGGGTCTCGGCGGCCGGCTCGACGCCACCACCGCCGTCCCTGTGCACGCCTGTGCGATCACCTCCGTGGCCCTGGACCACCAGCGTTTCCTGGGGGCCGACATCGCGTCCATCGCCGCGGAGAAGGCCGGCATCGTGCGACCGGGGATTCCCCTGCTGGTGGGACCACTGGCGGGGCCCGCGGCCCGGGTCGTCGCCGAACATGCGGCCATCGCAGGCGCGCCCCTGCGCAAGATTTCCCCCGTCGACGGCGTTATCAACGGTATGTGGGGTGACCACCAGCGGATCAACGCCGCCCTCTCGCTGGCCCTGGCCGGCACGATCGGGCTCGACGACGGCGCCCGAGCTCGTCAGGCCCTGGCCGGCACCCGCGTGCCTGCCCGCTGTCAGCGAGTCGACGGGACCCCCGAGTTGCTGATCGACGGCGCCCACAATCCCCAGGCCGCCTGGGCGCTATCCCGGGTGCTGGCGGCCAATCCCGTCGCGGGGGAGACCGATCTGCTGGTCGCCGTGGGGGAGGACAAGGACGCCCGCGGGATCCTGGAGCCCCTGCTCCCCCTGGTGCGGCGGGTTCACTGCACCGCCTACCGCTCCGGCCGGGTGCCGCTACCCGCGGCGGAGCTGGCGGCGCTGGCCGCGGAGCTGGGCGGCGAGGTCCTCGAGCACGCGGACGCCGATCGGGCCGTGGCGATTGTGCGCGCGGGCGCGAGCCCCGGCGATCGGCTGGTGGTGGCTGGCTCCCTGTTCCTGGCCGGCGAGGTACTCCATTCGCTGCTTGGGGAGGCGGCGGCATGACCACAAGCCGGCCGCGGGGGGGCGGGCGCTGGCTGGCGTTGCTGGCGGTCCTGGCGCTGATTGCGCCCGGCGCTGCCGACGCGAAGAAGCGAAGGCAGGGCGAGGATCCCAACGATCGGGGCGCCGAGCTGCGGGCCGTGGGCGACGTGGCCGAGTCCCTGGACTCCCTGTTCGTCCCCGTCGACGGGGCGCTGACACTGTCCTCGGACAGCGCCCGCTACGATCCCCTGACCGGGAGCATCGAGGCCGAGGGTGACGTCAAGCTCTCCTTCGGCGCCTGGACCCTGCGCTGCCAGCACGTCTCCCTGGACCTCGAGGCCCAGACCGCCGAGGCATCCGGCGACGCCGAGCTGGTCCAGGGCGAGACCCGGATCCGCTTCGCCAGCGCGGTGGTCGAGCTGGACACCCTGGAGGGCATGATCGTCGACGCCGAGGTCCAGGGCGCGGCGGACCGCTACCAGTTCCACGCGGGCGCCCTGCGCCGGATGCGAGACGGCCAGGTCTTCGTCCGCGAGACCTGGTTCACCCCCTGCGGTTGTGGCGACCGCAAGCCCGCCTGGAGCGTGGAGTCGCGCTTTGTTCGTATCACCCCCGAGGGTATCGTCCAGCACCGCCGCTCGTGGTTCCGGCTGGGCAACAAGCGGGTGCTGCCGATCCCGGCGGGCCGCTTCGACGCGGTCACCGGTCGCGCGTCGGGGTTGATGCTGCCCGAGATCCGCCTGGGCGGCACCCAGCCGTTTTCTGTGGGCCTGCCCCTGTACCTGACCCTCGGCCGCAACATGGACCTGACGCTGACGCCCGCGTACTACGACACCCGCGGATTCATGGGCAGCGGCGAGCTGCGTTACGCCATGGCCCCGGGCCAGGGCGGCACCCTGTCGATCTCGGCGATCCACGACCGGAGTCTGCTGGAGACCGTCCGCGAGCGGTCCATGGAGGTGATCCCGGACGTCAAGGCCGAGGGGTACTCCGAGCTTCGTTTCTGGGGCCAGTGGCGCCACTTGCAGCGGGACCGCCACGCCATGTTCGGCGCCCACCTGGACGTGGTGCGCGACGACATGATCCTCAAGGACTTCGAGCAGGACTACGCCGTCCGCCGCACCCCCTACCTGGCGTCCAACCTCTGGGGCGGCGTCCACGACAAGCGGGTGGCCCTGCGCCTCGAGACCGAGATCGTCGACGACATGTCCGACGTGCGCAACAGCGCCGCCCTGCACAGCCTGCCGCGGTTGCGGGCCTCGGCCACCCGGCTGCGGGCCAGGCCCGGCACCGACTGGCGGGTGGGGCTGGACCTGGACAGCGACCTGTTGTGGGCCGTGTCCTTCCCCGGCGCCTGGACCGGCAACATGGAATACCAGGAGCCCTACTCGGACGTGGGCCGCGACGGCCTGTTCCGCGGCCACGCCGCCTATGTGGGGCGCGACGACGACGGCAGCGAGGGCTCGACCCGCTACGAGGCCGGCGAGCCCGTCCATCGCACCTTGCGCGCTGGCGCGCGCGCCCGGTTCGGCGCGACCTGGACCCCGGGCGGCTGGCTGTGGGTCAAACCCTGGGCCGAGGTCCGGGGCAGCCTCTACGGCGGCTATCGCCACCACGAAGACCCGGGCCAGCTGGGCACACTGCGTGCCGGCACCGAGGTGGGCACCGCCCTGTTCCGCGACTTCCGTTCCGTCCGTCACGTCATCGAGCCCACCGTAGCCTACGAGATGCAGCCCGTGGTCACGGACACCGTGCACCCGATCCTGACCTACGACGACCTGCAGCAGCCTTACCACCGGGTGAAGCTGGAGTTGGTCAACCGCTGGCAGCAGGGGACCCGGGACACCTTCCTCAGGACCATGCCCCGGATCCAGGCCCTGGAGCTACGGGCCGCCACCGCCATCGAGCTGGTCGAGGACGCTCGTTTCGACAGCGAACTACCCATCGAGCCCCTGCGGATGGAACTCTCCTACCGCCATCGCCACGGCCGCCTGGGCGCCCGCACCATCGTCGCCTGGGAGAAGGAGCCCTTCCAGCTGGCCGGCGCCCAGGCCTCCCTGGACCACCCCAACGGCAACCGGCTGTCCCTGGCCTACGACTGGGTCCGCGGCGGCAAGAACCTGCTGTGGTCCGCGGGCGCCTGGTACCCACTGCTTCACGGCGGCCTCCCCGACACCGGCATCCACGAGGTAGCCTTCGGTGTCACCTGGGTCCCCTACACCTTCCTCAAGGAGGCCGTCGCCGACCCCAAGCGGATCCTCCGCGGCTTCGAACTCGGCGGCAGCTGGCGGGTCAATCTACGCGGCGAGATGGGCCCCGCCCAGTCCCGCGTGCTGAATCATGAATACTGGCTCACCTTCACCTCCCCCTGCGCCTGCTGGCGCGCTGGCGTCGACCTCCGCTTCGCCAGCGACTGGAACTCCCCGTCGTTTGGTATCCGGGCGGATCTGATCACGAAGTGATCTGCGGGGCTCGGCTCGTTCGAAAGAAGAAGGGGATCCACAGAGGTGCACCCGACACGCGTGGGGAACCGGGTCATCACCCTGGTTCGGATTCCGGACACCCGTGACCGATTTCCGGACAGCTCACCGTGGCCCGGACTAGCCCGGTCATTTCACGTCCGCGATTGGTGTGACGGTTTCAGCCGCGGATCCG